>SPPL01000002.1 GCA_004570955.1 Jeotgalicoccus nanhaiensis | reverse complement strand
TATTAATAAGTATAATAATGAGCGCTATCAATGGGGACTAAATAAGATGACCCCGGCACAATACAGGGGTCATCTACTCACAGCGTAACGCTTTTATTAAATTGTCTATTTTATAGGTTATAGTTCATTCAATACTCCGAAGCGTTTAATTAAAAAATTTTCACCTCCAAAATGGAGGGAAAGTTCTGTTATAATATAAATATTAAACCATGTCCCGGTAGCTCAGCTGGATAGAGCAGCGCCCTCCTAAGGCGCAGGCCGCGGGTTCGACTCCCGCTTGGGACGTTAAAACATTTAGTTAAAATATCAGCTCTCATTCCAAGGTGGAATGGGAGCTTTTCTAATACTCGATAATAATTCTTAAAATTTTGTAAATTTCAAGAATTTTGTGAAAAAGTTTAGTATCCTAGGTAAGAATACACTTTTATGGAGGTCAAAAATGAAATATAAGAATCGTTTAATTGTACCGACACTCGTTTCAACGAGTCTGCTGGCATCAACAATGGTTGCTAATGCAGAAGAAGTAGATCAGGATGAGCAGTACCAGAATTCGAACACAGAAGAATACGCGGTAAGTGAAGAAGAGTCGGAAAGAGAGCTCGACTTTATTGAATCAGAAGAAGAGTCTGAAGATGAAGAATCGAATGAGAACAGTGAAGATAAAACGTCAGATGAAGCTGATGAAGAAAGTTCCGAATTAGAAGAGACAGCGGAAGCTGAAGAAGTTGCTGAAAATGAATTAGATGAAAGTAATATTGAAGAACAGGCTACTGAAGAACCTGCAGAAACACCGGTGGAAGAACCAGCAGAAGTAAACACTGTTGAAGAGGAAAATGCTGAGACAGCTGAAGAACAAGTTGAGGAAGCGGCTAAGCCTGCGGTATCTGAAGAAACTGTAGAGACTACTGCAGCGGAAGAAGTGGTTGAAGAAGACACTGCAGTTGAAACAGAAGCGGAACCAGACGCTGAACAAGAACAGGAAGTTGAACCTGAAGTATCAGCAGAGACTGAAGCTGCAGTGGCATCAGAAGAAGCAGAAACTGAAGAAACAGCCGAAAACATTCCGACTGAACCAGCGGAAGACCAAGTTCAAGAAACACAAGAATCTGAAGATGTTCAATCTGAAGAAACTGATGCAACTGAAGAAGCTGAACAACTATCAGAAATCGAAGCTGAACCAGCAACTGAAGAAGCAGCTGCTGAAGTTGACGAATCAGAAGAAGCACCTACATACAAATATAATTCTGATTCCCTAAAAGAAGAGCTTGAGAATTTATCTGCAGAGGGACAAGCTGCTTTCTTAGAAGAGAATGAGGATAATATCGAAGCGGACGAACAAATGTTAGCTGATTTAACTGAATCGCTTGCTTTAGAGAATGAAGAGTTAAATAGAGAGGAAGTCTACGCTGCAGCGAGCACCGTGAGCACCATGTCATTATCTGACGCAATTACTGACATCAACCAGTATATAGCTGACAATAATTTTGATGTGGCAGAGATTAAATATGATTATATTCCTAACCTGCCGAAATACGCATATCACTCCGATTATGGCTGGGAGCCTGAGAACGGTGAGGTCGGAAAGCCTAAGGGTGTCGTACTTCACGATGTTGGTAACGAGAACTCAACTATATACGGTGAAATTGAATATATGTCGCGTAACTGGGAGAACGCTTTTGTACATGCGTTTGTAGATGCGGATAATATTATTCAGGTGGCAGACACAGATTACCTGGCCTACGGTGCGGGTCCTGTTTCAAATGATATGCACATGCACGTTGAATTAATGCGTTACGATAATGCGCATGACTTTGCGAAGTCGATTAACAACTATGCAGACTATATTGCGAACCTCTTATACAAACACAAGTTGCCGGTAGTCAGTGCTGAGGAAACAGGCGAGGGGACCTTATATTCTCACGTTGCAGTTTCGAATCACTTAGGCGGAACAGCTTCACCTGACCCTTATGAATACTTTGCACGTTTTGACTATGAATATAATGACGTAATTAATCTGATCGGCCAGCGCTACAACGACATGTACAATAAACTTACTGCGCCTGAGATTTCTATGCCTGTTGAGGAAGGAAATACAGATTTAGTCGCTGAAGTTAATCCCAATAACCTCGGCTTATACGAAAGTGTGACTGATGTCAGAACTAAAAATGCTGACGATCTTTTAGGCCAGCAGTTCCGTGTAGTCAGAACGGCGACTTACAACTATGATGATTATTACCTTCTTGAAGACGAGAACGGCGTTTCCCTCGGCTGGATGTATGCTGGTGATTTAACGACATCAGATTATGTTCCGGAAGCTGAAGAAGATGAAAACCTCGAGGAGGAAAAACCTGCAGAAACTGAAACTCCAAAAGAACCGGCTGAATCAGAAGAAAGTATATCTGAAGAAAAAGAGGACACAGATAACAGCACGGATAACGAGTCAAATCAAAACGAAGAAGAATCAAATGAATTTTTAGAAGATGAGGAAGCTAACGATATTCCGGATGAAGATTCAGACAATGAATCCGTGAGCGATGATAACGAGACCGAAGAAGAATCAGCATCTGAAACTCCGGAAGCTTCAGATGACGATACTGAAGGCACGGACCAGCCTTCAAGAGACCATGAGGAATCAGCTGAACTTGAAGTTCAGGAAGAAAGAGAAGTTTTATCTTCTATAGAAGATGGAGCAACGGGGATCCGCGTAGTTAGTGAATCTGATGAACTGGACGGTAAGTCATTGGCTGTGACGGTCTTGAACCCGTCAAACGCAATTAATGCAGCACATGATTTATACGACATCCATGTTCTTGACGAGAATGGATTGCTGTACAATCTGCAAAACCCGGTGACAGTGTACCTGCCTGCGAATGGCTACGTGTCGAACGTTTACTACCTGGGTGATATCGGTGAAACGCTGGAAGCGGTGAACTACAGAACTGAAGACGGATACGCTGTTTTTAATGTAAACAGCTTCAGTCAGTACGCGGTAGTTTACGGTAATGACAACGAAGACAATACAGCATTGCCGGTACTTACAGGCGAGAATGATACTGGCGGAGAAGAAGGCACGGCTGACAAAGCGAACGAACACCAGACTGTTTACACTGAGCAGGATGTGGATTCAGCAGAAGAAACAGCCCCGGCTGCTTCGAATGATGTCAGCCAGGATGGCTCTGAAGAAGCTGAAGAAGCTGAAGAAGCAGAAATGCTGCCTGACACAGGAACACCGGCACAAAACACATCAATATTTGCTGCGATCTTAGCAGCACTTGGACTAGGCTTCCTGGTGAAAAGAAGAAAAACGACAGAAAAATAAATAATTAAATATAAGCCTCCAGACCGGTTGATGATGTGTGTATCAGATGCATCTCACTGCCGGTTTGAGAGGCTTCTTCTATATAAATGAGCCTTTGACGTCCTGGGAGGGATCCGAACCCCCGGCCGATGCCTTAGAAGCGAATAAATATAATTTTCTTTCTGAATATTGTTTTAAAAACTGAATAACGAATGCCGATTCTCATCTTCCCCTTGAATATTATCCGTGATTCGTCTACAATTACTTCTCGAGAGACAATCGAATAACTTTGGAGAATGTTGTTTATTCGTGTCAGACGTGTGCTGTACCGGTGATGATTTTACCGGCGGTACAATCAAGGGAGTGGAAAGTTCGTTTCCGCTCCTGTTTAACCATATAGACATCTTAAAACTCTCTAAATGATTTTAGAGAGTTTTTTAATTACCGGATAATAAAAAGATTCACCCTGCGAGGAGATTATACATGAGTAAATTTGATGAACAGATATTAGTAGTAAAACGCGACACATTATTTAATGGGGAAGCGCATGCTTTTAACGGCTTTATTTCTAAAGACGACAACCGCTACAAGGAAATCGTGAAGTCATTCGGCGATTTTGAAGTGAAGCGCCGCGGTGATATGGAAGAGGATCCAGGCTACAAGCAGCTGATCAGCTACTGCATTATTACCAACAGTGACGAAACGCTTGTCTACAAACGTCTTGAAGGCGGCGGCGAGGCGCGTCTCCACGGTCTTCTTTCGATCGGGGTCGGCGGCCATATGAATGATGTTGAGTCTGAAGAGAATATCAACGGCAAGCTCCGCGTTAACGCTGCACGCGAGCTTGAAGAGGAAGTCGGCTTAAGTGCTGACGACGTGAGAAATATTGAAATTCACGGCTTAATCAACGATGACGATAACGAAGTCGGCAAAGTTCACATCGGTCTCGTTTTAAAAATCGACGTTGAAAAAGATAAAATTATTAATAAAGAAGAGGACACCATTGCACTTGAATGGGTTAAAAACGATGTCCTCGAAACGATGTCTCCGTACGAATCGTGGAGTGAACTGATTATCCGTGATGCTTATGGACAATAAGGTTACGACGCACCACAGATTTATTAAGAAGTTCGAACGCGATCTGAAGGCTTATTTTGACGCTGGAGATGACGCGCGTTTCCTGTCAACGTTTTCTAAGTACACGAATCTCACAGAACCGTCAGAGCACGCTGAAGAGATGCTGTATGAAACACTGCTCCGGTCGAAACGTCCGGGGGAGCTCGTTGATTATTCTCTTGAACAGATGAACAACGGCGACGGCAATTACGAAACGCATATGGTATATATGCTGCAGGCGTTATCCGATATGGGCAATTACGAAGAGGTGCTGGAGTTTTCCGGCCACCTGCTCGAAGAGCCGATTCCTCAAGGTTTCCGCATCGATATTTTGTCCTTGAGACAAAATGCAGCCAACAAGCTCCGCGGAATGCTGAGCGACCAGGAACCGGTTATCTCTAAAGAGGAATTCGATAAATTCAACCTGTTTCAGCAGCTTGAATTTGTGGAAAAGATTACGGCAGCGCACGATATAACCTATACGAATCTCATAACAGAAGCTTTCAGCGAGGCAAATCGCAACGAGCTTAAGACTGCTATGCTTTTATATTTGCGAAGCGTACGTTCTAATGGTACGCTAACCATTGAGAAATGCGGTGTGAAGATGACAGTGCAGCCGGCAGAGCTCGGCAGTCTGGAAGAGTATTTTATCGTCAAGGATGTCCTGCCGAAGGTGCTGGATGAAGTTGAACAGTTCAACCCGTCCTTTACCGAGGCAGCGACAGAGCTCCTTATGGGGCACGCGATATACATGTATCCGGTGCAGCCTGATTTTACGGCTGAAGCGGCAGTGAAAGCTTACTGTGAACGTATTGAAGAAATGCTCGGCATGCCCGCGTCTTACGATGCGGACGCTACAGTCAAACACTGGCTTGGTGAAATCGAACGCGAGATCGCAGAGAATTCGCTGTAAATCAATCATTTGAATCAATATTTGTATGTGTTATAATATACAGGTTAATTGAAAAAACGACTTAATGGAGGAAAATGTATTATGTCTCAAACATGGGAAAAACAAGAAGGTAACGAAGGGATTTTAACAATTACAATTCCAGCTGAAGAATTAAACACTGCTTTAGATGAAGCATTTAAAAAAGTTTCTAAGGACATTAACATGCCTGGATTCAGAAAAGGTAAAGTACCCCGTCAAATGTTTGAAAAACGTTTCGGTGTAGAATCTCTTTACCAGGATGCATTAGACATTCTGTTACCTGAAAACTACGCGAAAGCTGTTGATGAAGCTGGTATTACACCGGTTGCTCAGCCTGACGTGGATGTTGAACAGATCGAAAAAGGTAAAGATGTTATTCTTAAAGCAACTGTTACAGTTGAGCCTGAAGTTAAACTTGGCGAATACAAAAACCTTGAAGGTGAAGAAATCGACACTGACGTGACTGACGAAGAAGTTGATCACCAGATCGATCACATCCTTACTGAGTACTCTGATTTAGTTGTTAAAGAAGAAGGCACTGTTGAAGAAGGCGACATCGCTACTATCGATTTCCACGGATTCGTTGACGGCGAAGCTTTCGAAGGCGGACACGCTCATGACTACGAAATTGAAGTCGGTTCAAACTCATTCATCCCGGGCTTTGAAGAGCAGATGGTCGGCATGGAAATAGGCGAAGAGAAAGACGTTAACGTGACTTTCCCTGAAGAGTACCACGCTGAAGAGTTAGCTGGTAAGGAAGCTGTATTCCAAGTTAAAGTGAACTCACTTAAGCAAAAAGAAACTCCGGAATTAACAGATGAGTTCGTATCAGAACTTGAAAACCGCGACGCTAAAACTGTCGACGAATTAAAAGCTGCACTTAAAGATGAAGTGAAAGCTCAAAAAGAAAACAACTACGAAGTAACATTAAAAGAAAGCCTTGTTGCTAAAGCAGCTGACAATGCTGACATCGATGTACCGGATGCAATGGTGGATACAGAAACTTCACGCATGCTGCAGGAGTTCGAACAGAACTTATCACAGCAGGGTCTGAACCTTGAACTTTACACACAGCTGTCAGGTCAGGACGAAAACGCCCTCCGCGAACAGATGAAAGAAGATGCTCTGAAACGCGTACGTACTAACTTAACGTTAAGACAAATCGCTGAAGAGGAAAACATCGAAGTGACTGACGAAGATGTAGATGCTGAAATTAACCGTTTAGCTGAACAATTCGGCATGCCTGCTGACGATGTGAAAAAAGCACTCGGCGATGCAACGATGATTAAAGAAGATGTTAAAATCCAAAAAGCTTTAAACGTATTGGTAGACAACCGTAAAAAAGCTGAGTAATCTATAAATTGAACCACATACATGAAAAGCTCTGCACGTCTAGTGTAGAGCTTTTCATCAATATGCAGCTCAATTGATTTAAGATAGATTTTCTAGTATATTTTATTGGAAGTATATAATGAGGTGTATATAAATGTTTAAATTTAACGAAGATGATACAGATTTAACCTGCTCTTTCTGCGGTAAAGATCAGGAACAGGTCAAAAAACTTATTGCCGGCAGCGGCGTGTACATTTGTAACGAATGTATCGAGCTCTGCTATGAAATTATAGAAGAAGAACTGAAGATGGATACGACTGCAGTTTTCGATTATATTCCGAAACCTCAGGAGATTTTAGAGTCTCTTGACGAGTATGTAATCGGCCAGCTGAATGCTAAACGCGCACTCAGCGTTGCTGTCTACAACCACTACAAACGCATTAACAATATGGGCGAAGATGAAGTTGAAATTGCGAAGAGCAACATCGCTTTAATCGGTCCGACAGGAAGCGGTAAAACACTGCTTGCACAAACACTTGCACGCTCATTAAACGTGCCGTTTGCAATTGCGGATGCGACGAGCCTGACTGAAGCGGGTTACGTCGGTGACGACGTTGAGAACATTCTGCTCCGTTTAATCCAGGCAGCGGACTTCGATGTTGAACGTGCGGAACAAGGTATTATTTATGTCGACGAAATCGATAAAATCGCGCGCAAGAGCGAAAACACTTCGATTACAAGAGACGTATCCGGTGAAGGTGTCCAGCAGGCCCTTCTTAAAATCTTAGAAGGTACAACAGCAAGCGTGCCGCCTCAAGGCGGACGCAAGCACCCGAACCAGGAGTCTATCCAGATCGATACGACGAATATCCTGTTTATTCTCGGCGGTGCCTTCGACGGTATGGAAGACATCATTAAACGCCGTCTCGGCGACAAGGTAATCGGCTTCGGCGGTGCAACTGAGGACTTCTCAGACAAAGATGCGCTGATGGCGAAAGTCCGTCCCGATGACCTTCAGAGTTACGGCCTGATTCCTGAATTTATCGGCCGTGTGCCGATTATCAGCTATCTTGAAGAACTCGATGTCGACGCCTTGAAATCTATTTTAACAGAGCCGAAAAACGCGCTTGTTAAACAGTATACGAGAATGATGGCAATCGACGACGTTGAACTGATCTTTGAAGAGGATTCACTCGATGCAATCAGTGAACTTGCTATTGAACGTAAGACAGGTGCCCGCGGACTGCGCTCTATTATTGAAGAACGCATGGTGGACATTATGTTTAAAGTTCCTTCAAATGACGATATTAAGAAAGTCGTTATTACACGGGAAACGATTATCGATGAAAAAGATCCGCTGATTTACGATGCAGAAGGCAACGAAATTAGAGCAGACCAGAAAAGTGCATAAATACTAGAGGCTGTCATTGCGACAGCCTTTTTTAAAGGAAGTGACAAGATGAAAATTAATCCAAGTAATGTAGATATTATAATTTCCGCAGTATCTAAAGAGCAGTACCCTGAAACAGGTCTGAAAGAGATTGCCTTAAGCGGACGCTCGAATGTCGGCAAGTCATCTTTTATAAATGCAATCTGCGGCAGAAAAGGTGTTGCACGGACATCTTCAAAACCGGGTAAAACGATTACGCTGAACTTTTATAATGCGGACAACAAGTTTGTCTTCGTCGATGTGCCGGGTTACGGGTATGCGAAACAGTCGAAATCAGAACGCGAAAAGTGGGGCGGCATGATTGAAGGCTATCTTAAAAACCGCGAAACTTTATCGTGTGTCGTGCAGCTGATCGATCTCCGCCATCCGCCGACAAATGATGATATCGCGATGTATGACTTCTTAAAATATTACGAGCTGCCGGTCATTATCGTGGCAACAAAATCGGATAAGATTGCCCGCGGCAAAATACAAAAGCATATCAGCGTGATTAAAAGAGAGCTTGAGATGGAGCCGGAAGACCAGATTTTTCCATTTTCATCTGTAGATAAAGTGAAATTGCCTGAAATTATGACAGCTTTACAAAAGTTTGTCTAGATTGCTTGATATCTATCTAATTTATAATTAGTATAAATAGGGAATAGGTAAACTCGCGCATTTTAAAAAATATGTGCGGATTAGTTTTGAGGGGGCATTATAGTGCATATTATTGCATTAAGTCTAAATTATAAAAATACCGGTGTGGAAGAGCGTGAGCAGGTTACCTTCCAGGACGATGAAGTCGTTGAAGCGCTGCACAAGCTGCGCGAGCAGAAGAGTATTTTGGAAGCGACATTGCTGTCGACGTGCAACCGCACGGAACTTTATGTCGTGAGTGATCAGGAACATACGGGGGCGTATTATTCCAGAAAATTTCTCGCGGACTGGTTCGACGTTGATTATGAAAAAATTAAGCAGCTGACGGATATGAAAGTGGCAGATGAGGCCGTGTCTCATCTCTTTAAAGTAACAGCAGGACTCGATTCTATGGTGCTCGGCGAAACGCAGATTCTCGGACAAATCAGAGACGCGTTTTTAACAGCCCAGGAAGAACATACGACAGGGACCATCTTTAATAAGCTGTTTAAAGAAGCGATCACTGTCGCGAAACGCGGTCATAACGAAACCGATATTTCGAAAAATGCAGTATCGATTTCTTATGCTGCGGTGGAACTTGCTAAACGCATCTTTGCGAACGTTAAAAAGAGCCGGGTGCTCGTTATCGGCGCAGGCGAAATGGCGGAAGAATCACTCTTGAATTTAACATCAAACGGCATCGAAGATGTTGTCGTCTTAAACCGCTCGCTGGAAAAAGCGGAAGAGCTTGCTGCACGCTTTAACGGCCGTGCAGAGAACCTGCACGCCCTGGAGTCTGAATTAAAAGAAGCGGATATCGTTATTTCAAGCACATCGTCACCGGATTATGTCATTAAAAAAGATATGATCGATGAGGTCAATAAAACAAGAGGCACTTCACCGCTGATTCTGATTGATATCGCGCTGCCGAGAGACATCGATCCTGCCATTGATTCGAGCGGCAATGTATATATGTACAATGTCGACGATCTGCAGGGCTTAGTCGATGCTAACCTCGCTTCACGCGAAGAAGAAGCAGAGAAGATTATGGCAATGATCGACGGCACGACAGCGGAATTCGAAGAGTGGCTGAACGTGCAGGGTGTCGTGCCTGTTATCCAGGCAATGCGCACGAAGTCACTTAACATTCACGACGAAACGCTGGATTCTCTAGAGCGCAAGCTGCCGGATATGTCCGACCGCGAACGCACGGTGATCTCAAAACATATGAAGAGTATTATTAACCAGATGCTGAGAGACCCGATTATCTTTACGAAAGAAATCGCCGGCGACAAAAAGCGCGATGAAAAGCTTGAAGATATTATGGCGATGTTCCACATCGAGGAAGAAGTCGAGGCTCAGCGCGAAGTTTCGAACTCCAAACAGAGAGAAAAACTGCAAGCAAGAAAAGAACAGCTTAACCTTAATTAGCAGGGTGGATATCTTATGGATATGATGTTCCGCATTCAAGAAATTATATTACTGTTATATTTTATCAGCCTTTCTGCACTGTCATATGATTTGTTTTTAAGAAATCGACAAGTCAGAAAGGTTTCTCTGTATGTGCTGACCCCTGCTGTTATACTGCACTTTTTGTCGGTAGTGCAGCTCGGGGTCCAGCTCGGCAGAATTCCGATTCTGACACTCGCTGAAAGTATCTTCAGCTTAAGCCTGATACTGATCATCGTTGGAATTATTCATTTTATAAGGACGAAGTCGGAATTTATACTGCTGTTTTACTTAATGATTACTATATTTTTAATGACGATTTATACATTTTCATCGCTGAACTTCAGCTCGACGGCGCTGACGCTTGAAATTGTCAACGAACTTTTAGTCGTTCATGTGGGCAGTGCGCTGCTCGCTTATGTCGTCTTCTTTATCGGCATGCTGAACGCCGTTATATACTTAATTCAGCGCCGGAATTTAAAAGAGAAAAAGTTCAATAGAAGTTTCTTTTCGCTGTTCAGTATCGGCACGGCGGAAAAAGTAATGCTCAGACTGACCTTTATCGGTGTGATTTTAATGAGTATAAGTATTATAATAGGAATCGTCTGGGGACTCCAGATTATCGGTCCTTCTGTTCTCTACGACCCGAAAGTTATCGGCACCGTGTGTGTTATTATTATGTACAGCATCATTTTAACAATGGTTAAATTTAAAGCCGATACGGCTAAGTTTGCCGTCTACAGCATCGCAATTTTTGTGCTGGTCATGCTGAATTATTTAATTCTTTCAGAAATATCCAATTTTCATTTCTGGTCACTTTAAGGAGAGTATAAAATATGAGAAAAATTATTGTTGGTTCACGCCGGAGCGGCCTTGCTTTAACGCAGTCGAAGCAGTTTATAAAGAAGCTTGAAGCGGCCTTCCCGGAAGCTGAAATTGAAATAAAAGAAATCGTTACTAAAGGCGACCGCATCGTCGATGTTCAATTATCTAAAGTCGGCGGCAAGGGGCTCTTTGTTAAAGAAATCGAAGAAGCACTGAAAAATAAAGAAATCGATATGGCAATCCACAGCCTGAAAGACGTACCGAGCGAACTGCCGGAAGGCTTTACTATTGCCTGTGTGCCTGAGCGCGAAGATATGCGCGATGCATTTTTATCGAATAACAAAGTCTTATTTAAAGACCTGCCGAAAGGGAGCATCGTCGGCACGTCAAGTCTCCGCCGCGGCGCCCAGCTGCTCTCTATGCGCGATGACATTACAGTCAACTGGGTCAGAGGGAATATCGACACGCGCATTAAGAAAATGGAAGCGGGCGAGTACGATGCGATTCTGCTTGCAGCTGCAGGACTTAAACGCATGGGCTGGAGCGACAGCGTCGTAACGGAATACTTTGATCCGGAAGAGTTCATTCCGGCTATTGCCCAGGGAGCACTCGGCATTGAAGTGCGCGAGGATGACAAAGAACTGATCGATATGCTGGCATCCGTGCACTCTGAAGAAGATGCAACGTGCACTACAGCGGAACGCACGTTCTTAAAACGCATGGACGGCAGCTGCCAGGTGCCAATCGGCGGTTATGCAACGCTTGAAGATGGAGAATTATATTTAACAGGCTTAATTATGTCTGAAGACGGCAACGAACGCTATGTCGTTAAAAAATCGCATGAAGATCCTGTAAAACTCGGTAACCTTGTGGCGGACGAAATGGAAAAAGTCGGTGCCAAAGAGATTATAGATATGATTAATGAGAATAATGCCGGCAAGTAAACCGGTGGTCTATGTCACCCAGTCAACCTTTGAGGAGGCGCCGGACGACGACTTAACTCTTGTCCATGCCCCGCTCATTACGACTGAAAGTCTGCCTTTTGATACTGACGTCCTGAAGACGCAGTATACCTGGCTCGTTATGACGAGTAAAAATACGGTGAAGCATTTTCTGCCGTATTTTAAAGAGGTGCAGGCGGATAAAATCTCGAGCATCGGCGTGAAGACGACGGAAGCTTTGAACATGCACGGCATCGATGTGGACTTTGAACCGTCGACGTATACGCAAGAAGGCTTTATCGAGGAATGCACGATTCATCCCGGCGATAAAATACTCTATCCCGCGAGCAGCCAAAAACGGCCGCTGATGCGCGATTATATGCGGGACAGAGGTGCTGACGTTACTGAAATCGAGCTGTATTACCCGAAAGTTCATGAAGGTTCAATTGAGAAAATCAGGGAAAATCTCGGCAGCATCGATTATTTAACCTTGTCATCACCGTCTGCAGTAGAAAGTCTTATGGGCAACTTTACTAAAGAGGAACTTAAAGATATTCATTTTATCGCCATCGGCCACGTGACCGAAAAGCGTTTAAATAAGTACGGCTTAATTGCTTCAAAACCGGAGCATGAAACACTCGGACATATGATTAATTTTATTAAGGAGAGTATTCAATAATGAATTTTGACAGACACCGCCGTTTAAGACAAAGCGGTTTTATGCGCGATATGGTGCGCGAAACGAAACTATCAAAAGATGATTTAATCTATCCGATTTTTGTCGTTGAAAAACCGGACGTAAAGCAGGAAGTGTCATCGATGAAAGGTGTATACCAGATTTCATTGAACCTGCTTAAAGAAGAGCTCGATGAAGTGGTGGCACTCGGCATTAAAAGCGTTATTTTCTTCGGTATTCCGAATGAAAAAGATGCAGAAGGCACAGGCGCCTACCACGATCACGGCATCGTCCAGGAAGCATGCCGGCTGTCGAAAGAACATTATCCGGAACTGCTCGTTATACTGGATACGTGCCTGTGTGAATATACAGACCACGGCCACTGCGGACTGATCGATCCCGTTACAGAAGATGTCGACAATGACGAGTCACTGCCGCTCCTTGTACAGACTGCGGTATCTCAGGCAAAAGCGGGCGCTGATATTATTGCACCAAGCAATATGATGGATGGTTTTGTCGCGGAAATCCGCCGTGGACTCGACCAGGCTGGTTTCTCTCATATTCCGATTATGAGCTACGGTATTAAATATGCATCTAAATTTTACGGTCCGTTCAGAGATGCTGCGGAATCGACACCATCCTTCGGCGACCGCCGCACTTACCAGATGGATCCGGCCAACCGTCTTGAAGCGCTCCGCGAATTAGAAAGCGATACGCTGGAAGGTGCGGATATGATGATCGTCAAGCCCGCGCTGTCGTATCTCGATATTATCCGAGATGTGCGCAACAATTCCAACTTGCCGATTATCGCCTATAACGTGAGCGGTGAGTATGCGATGACTCGCACTGCGATTGACCTCGGTCTCGTCGATGAAGAAGTGATCGCAGAACAGATGATTTCCATGAAGCGTGCAGGCGCAGATATGATTATTACTTATTTCGCAAAAGAGCTTGCGGAAAAAATTAATAAGGGAGAGATTTAGAATGTATAACAAGTCAAAAGAACTCTACGATGAAGCGGTTAAAGTAATGCCTGGCGGTGTTAACTCTCCGGCCCGCGCCTTTAAATCAGTCGGCGACCACCCGCTCTTTATCGACCATGCGAAGGGCGCCCGTCTCTACGACGTCGACGGCAATGAATTTATCGACTACTCGCTCAGCTTCGGGCCTTTAATTTTAGGCCATGCAGACGATAAAGTCGTGAAAAGCGTCCAGGACGCTGCGGTTAAAGGCACATCTTTCGGGGCCCCAACAGAGCTTGAAACGACTATGGCTGAACTTGTTATGGAACGCGTACCGTCCATAGAAATGGTCCGCATGGTATCGTCAGGGACAGAAGCGACGCTCGCAGCCCTGCGTCTCGCCCGCGGTTATACAGGCAGAAGCAAAATACTTAAATTCGAAGGCTGCTACCACGGCCACAGTGACTCACTCTTAATTAAAGCAGGTTCAGGTGTGGCGACCCTCGGTCTGCCGGATTCTCCGGGTGTGCCTGAAGGAACTGCGAAAAACACGATTACTGTGCCTTATAACGATGAAGCAAGCTTAACAGAAGCATTCGATAAATTCGGCGATGATATCGCAGCTGTGATTATGGAGCCTGTCGCAGGCAACATGGGTGTCGTGCCGCCGGTTGAAGGCTATCTTCAATTCGTGCGCGATCTTACAGAAAAAAATAATACGCTGTTAATCTTCGATGAAGTGATGACCGGCTTCCGTGTCGGCTACAATTCAGCACAGGGCTACTTCGGCATTACACCGGACTTAACATGTCTCGGTAAAGTTATCGGCGGCGGTCTGCCGGTCGGCGCTTACGGCGGTAAAAAAGAAATTATGGAACGTATCGCACCAAGCGGTGATATTTATCAGGCTGGAACGCTTTCGGGCAACCCGCTCGCTATGAGTACGGGACTTGCAACGCTCAGCCAGCTGACTGAAGAAAGCTATGACTACTTCGGCAAGCTCGCAGATCAGCTTGAAGCGGGACTGAAAAAAGTATTTGCCAAGCACGATCAGCCGATTACGGTTAACCGTGCAGGCTCAATGATCGGTTTCTTCCTGACTGAAGGCCCGGTGACTGACTTCGACAGTGCAAATACAAGCGACCTGGAATTATTCAGAGCGATGTACCAGGCCCTCTTAGACGAAGGTGTTTACCTGCCGCCGTCTCAGTTTGAAGGTATGTTCTTATCCACAAAACATACTGAAGCAGACATCGAGACGACAATTAATGCGTTTGATAAAGCATTAAGTAAAGTTACGGGTAAATAATTTAAATTTTGTACTTCATGACTTATAGATTATGTGTATAATAGTGAGTGATAGTATAAATGGGGGGTAGACATAATGAGTGATAACAAAAAACGTCCACGCGGAACAAAAGTCGATGGCCAGCCTCGCTACATCGAAAAAAATCCGTCTGACAAAACTAAAGGCACAGTACACCTTTACTGGTTAGTACCTGTGATTATCGTTTTCTTAATCGTTCCTTTACTTATTTTCCACTTAGGCAGCGGCGGCGGTGATACTGCTTCCGAAGAAGAATCCGGAACTGAAGAAACAGCGGATTCAGGAGAAGAGTCGGGCGGCAGTGAAGGCGAAGAAGCTTCTGAAGAAGGCGGCGAAGAAACTGCATCGAGCGGAGACGTTGATGCTGAAGGAATCGCACGCGACAACTGTGCATCATGTCACGGTCAGGACTTCTCAGGTGCAATGGGTCCAGCTTTAGCAGGTACAAGCCTTGCTGAAGATGAGTTTACATCAATCGTCCGCGAAGGCCAGGGTTCAATGCCTGCCTTCAGTGAAGATCAGATTGCTGACGACGAACTGACTGCACTTTATGAGTTCTTTGGTGAACAATAATATTTGAGATAAAGAGACAAACTCGTATTGTATGAGTTTGTCTTTTTCTATATATAAACAAACTTAGGGCAGGGGACTGGAACTATGAATAACACAAGGGAAAGAGGAAGTTTAACAGGGCGCAATCTGGTAATTGCCATATTAATTATCGGCGCTTTTATTTCGATTTTAAATCAGACGCTGCTGGTGACGGCGGTGCCTGTCATTATGAAAGATTTGAATATTCCGTTCAGCACCGCCCAGTGGCTGACGACGGGCTTCTTTTTAGTGAACGGAATTATGATTCCGATATCCGCATTTCTAATTAATAAGTTTACGACGAGGAAACTGTATATGACCGCGATGATTTTATTTACAGCAGGTACGGTAGTTGCAGCACTGTCGACGGTATTTCCTATACTGCTTACAGGGCGCATTCTGCAGGCCGGAGGCGCGGGTATTATGATGCCCTTGTCCCAGGTCATTCTCCTGCAGATGTTCGATGTTGAAAACAGAGGAAAAGCGATGGGACTGTTCGGGTTGATTATCGGTTTTGCACCAGCTATCGGACCAACTCTGTCGGGCTATATCGTAGAATTCTGGCCGTGGCGCTCCCTCTTTATTATTATTGCGCCGCTCGCAGCACTGAATATCGTCTTTGCGTATTTTTATATGCGGAACGTTACAGAACAGACCAATCCGAAAGTCGACATACTGTCGATTGTTATGTCCACTTTAGGCTTTGGCGGTTTGCTGTACGGCTTCTCAGTCGCGGGAGTCAGCGGCTGGACGAGCTTAGAGGTGATTGTGCCGATTCTTGGCGGTTTAGTAATTGTCGGTCTCTTTGTCCGCAGGCAGTTTATTTTGGTTCAGCCGATACTTGAAATCCGGGTTTTAGCTAACCCGTACTTTCTCATGGCCTCGCTGATCGGGATTATCGTTTTCGTCTCGATGGTCAGCGCCAACAATATCGTCCCGGTCTTAATGCAGGATATGCTCGGCTTCACTGCTTTTCAATCCGGGCTGTCACTCTTGCCGGGTGCTCTTGTGATGGGGATTATGTCGCTCGTCGCCGGCTGGCTGTTTGACCGCTACGGCATCCGGATTCTTACCTTTACCAGTCTCGGTCTGATTTTAGCGACCTCTGTGCTGCTGTCCTTTTTGACAGTTGAAACAACCTTTACCTATATTACGATTGTTTATACCGTGCGCCTGCTCGGCGTTGGTCTGTCCATGATGGCATTAACAACTTATGCCATGAACGCGCTCGAAAATCACATAATCTCCCACGGCACCTCGCTGAACAACACGATGCGCCAGATCGGCGGGTCGCTCTTCACGGCACTCTTTATTACGATTATGACGGGAGTTGCGTTCAATGTCTCCGGCGGCTCCGCTGACGGCCCGTCACCTGCCGACGAAATTATCGGCGTCAACTATACCTTTATCGCCTCGGCAGTGCTCGCAGTCATCGGTTTGATATTCGCCTTCTTCTTAAAAGAGCAGGAAAGAGTTGTGAGCGATAAAGAAGACGGGGATAGCTAGTGTTTGTGTGATAAAGATTGTGAAAGTGAGGGGCGGCGGATAACAACGGCGACTTCCCGTTGTGAATCGGAGGAGCTGGGATAACAACGGCATTTTCCCGTTGTGAACCGGACAGCTTGGGATAACAACGGCATTTTCCCGTTGTGAATCGGGTGGCTTGGGATGACGACGGCGATTCCCCGTTCTATACCGGGCGTAAGCACAGCGAGTATAAACGAAGAATGAGGGTATTGTGTCATTATAATACTTGTCCGCATGGACTTTTGATAAAATAAGCGGCTTCAAGTACGAAACGAAATCGCCGTCGTACTCAGGAACAGCTTCAAGTACGACACGGAATTGCCGTCGTACTCGGGAGTAAGTTCAAGTACGACACGGAATTGCCGTCGTACTCGGGAGTAAGTTCAAGTACGACACGGAATTGCCGTCGTACTCGGGAGTAAGTTCAAGTACGACACGAAATCGCCGTCGTACTCGGAATCAAGTTCAAGTACGACAAGAAATCGCCGTCGTACTCGGGAACAGCTTCAAGTACGACGCCTAACCCCCGTCGTACTCGGAATCAACCGCAACCAATCCCAAGTACATCACCGCCCGCACCTCGCATAAGTGTAAAAAGCAACTTACTTTATATCGAGCGTAATATAAGTTATTATTATAGATGACACTTGAATAGATAAGGTGATTTTATGAAAGTACTTCGTTTCTTGCTGCTCGTCGCTGTGGCGGCCTTGATTTCAACAGGCTTATCCGCGCTCGGCATGATTTTGCCGTGGCTCTTCGGTTCGATGATTGCGACGATTCTCTACATTCGGCTGGTCCGCCGCGAGTTATTTTTCCCGCGCTGGCTCGGTGATCTCGGGGTCGCGATTATGGCCGTCGAAATAGGCTCCACTCTGACGCTCGATGCTTTAATGGACATGCGCGATGATTTATTTAACATTTTTCTTATGACCATTCTCGTTCTTTTACTCAGTCTCGCCTTGTCCCGGCTATTTATCTACCTGACCGGCAGTACGCCGGAAACGGCAATTCTCGCTTCAGTGCCCGGAGCTCTCTCCCAGATGCTGATTATGGCGGAGGAGGAGAAGCGGGCGGATATTCTGCTCGTCACGCTCACTCAGATGTCGCGGATTATTTTAATCGTGCTGATTGTGCCTTTCGTTTCAGGGCTCTTCCAGCCGTCTTCTGAAATCGGGGCGGAGCCTGCCGCGGTCGATTACATCTCAACTATCTTTATACCGGAGATGCTGATTATTCCCGTCGCTGCCTTTGGGCTAATTTACCTTCTTCAGAAGATAAACTTCCCGGCAAGCTTAATGCTCGGACCGATTATCGTCTTAATTATATGGAATTTAACGACGGGCATTGAGTTTTCGCTCGATCTTGTTTTTATTAATATTGCGCAGATCCTCTTCGGTATCCGGATCGGCCTGCAGATCGCATCCCTGATGACACAGCTGAACAAGCGCCTGATATTTTCGATTCTCTTGCAGAATCTGATTCTTATCTTCGGTACGATGTTTATCGTCTTTATCTTCCAGCTGTTTACAGTGCATCAGTTTAACGACCTCTTCTTAAGTGCCGCACCGGGCGGGCTTGGGCAGATTATCGTTATAGCGATTGAAACAGGCGGTAATATCGCGATGATTTCGAGTTATCATATCTTCAGGATATTCTTTATCATTATCGTCGTTGTACCGATTGTCGGCTATTATTTAAAATATTTGAACAGAAAACGCACGCAGTAAAAGACACCGACTTCAATCTTGACAGTTTTTTAAAAGTCGCATACTATTAACTTATATAAATATGAGAGACGTAGAAGAGTAGCTGTATGCAGGCGTCAAAGAGAGTAAACGATAGTGGTGAAAGTTTACCGGTGCATACTGTGAAGGTAGCTATGATAAGTTTTGTGTGAACGCTCCAATAGGAGTGAGTAGCGCAAAACGTGCGGTGAGCGTTAATCACCAAGTTGAGATGCAGGCTCATAGCCTGAATTTAGGTGGCACCGCGGAACTCCCGTCCTATTACTGGACTGGAGTTTTTTGTTTTTAAAATAATAAGGAGTGATCGATATGGAAATGCCGAAAAAGTATAATCCGGCTGAAGTTGAAGAGGGCAAGTATGAGAATTGGGTTAAAGCAGGCTTATTTAAATCTGATGTCACAAGCAGTAAAGAACCGTTTTCCATCGTCATTCCGCCGCCGAACGTGACAGGGAAGCTGCACCTCGGCCACGCCTGGGATACGACGCTGCAGGATATTATTACGCGTATGAAGCGCATGCAAGGCTACGATGTACTGTATCTTCCGGGTATGGATCATGCGGGTATTGCGACACAAGCTAAGGTAGATGCGCGCCTTCGTGAAACTGGCATTAAAGCATCTGACATCGGCCGCGAGAAGTTTTTAGAGCACGCCTGGAATTGGAAAGAAGAGTATGCTTCTCATATCCGCGAACAGTGGGCAAAAATGGGACTTGGTCTCGATTACGATAAAGAGCGCTTTACGCTCGATTCAGGCCTGTCAAAAGCAGTGCGTAAAGTATTCGTTGACATGTATAACAAAGACTTAATTTACCGTGGTGAATATATTATTAACTGGGACCCGGAAACCGAGACGGCACTCAGTGATATCGAAGTTATTCACAAAGATATTGAAGGCAAGTTCTATCACGTGAAATATCCGCTGACTGACGGTTCCGGCTACCTTGAAATCGCAACGACGCGTCCTGAGACCATGCTCGGGGATACAGCAGTTGTGGTTCATCCGGATGACGAACGCTACCAGGACCTTATCGGCAAGACGGTTACTTTGCCGATTGTCGGCCGCGAACTGCCGATTATTGCAGATACTTACGTCGATAAAGATTTCGGCTCCGGCGCTATGAAAGTGACACCGGCACACGACCCGAACGACTTTGAAATCGGCAACCGCCACGATCTTGAACGCATTAACGTCATGCACCCGAACGGTGTAATTAACGAACTCGGCGGCAAATATGAAGGGCTCGACCGTTTCGATTGCCGCAAACAGCTGGTCAGTGACCTTGAAAACGGGGGCTATATGTTGAAAATTGAAGCGCATATGCACTCTGTCGGTCACTCTGAGCGCTCGAACGCTATCGTTGAACCGTATCTGTCGACGCAGTGGTTCGTCAGCATGAAGCCGCTCGCTGAAAAGAGTCTCGACAACCAGAACACAGACAACCGTATCAACTTTGTGCCGAACCGTTTTGAACATACCTTTAACGGCTGGATGGAAAACATCCGCGACTGGGTTATTTCCCGCCAGCTATGGTGGGGCCATCAGATTCCTGCCTGGTATCACAACGAAACAGGTGAAATTTATGTCGGAGAAGAAGCGCCGGAAGACAGTGACAACTGGACGCAGGACGAAGATGTTCTCGATACCTGGTTCTCAAGCGCGCTCTGGCCGTTTTCTACTATGGGCTGGCCGGAAGAAACACCTGACCTTGCTAAATACTTCCCGACCAATGTGCTGGTAACAGGTTACGATATCATCTTCTTCTGGGTCGCGCGCATGATTTTCTCGTCTTTAGAGCAGACCGGCGAAAAACCATTTGATGATGTGCTCCTGCACGGCCTGGTCCGCGATGAACAGAATCGCAAGATGTCGAAATCGCTCGGCAACGGGGTCGATCCGATGGATGTTATCGACAAGTACGGTGCGGATGCGCTCCGTTACTTCTTATCGACCGGTTCAACGCCGGGGCAGGACCTTCGCTACAGTGACGAAAAAGTGGAGAGCGTCTGGAACTTTATCAACAAGATCTGGAATGCTTCGCGCTTCGCCCTGATGAATATCGGTGAAGACTTTACGCTTGCTGACATTAATTTAGAGGGCGATAAATCGCTCGCTGACAAGTGGATTCTCACTCGTCTTAACGAGACAATCGCAGATGTAACGCGCCTGTCTGAAGACTACGAGTTCGGTGAAGTCGGCCGTGCGCTCTATAACTTCATCTGGGATGACTTCTGTGACTGGTATATCGAGATGGCTAAGGTGCCGATGACTCACGGAACGGACGAAGAGAAACAGATGACGCGTTCAGTGCTCTTATATACACTCGATAAAATCCTGAAAATGCTGCATCCGTTCATGCCGTTCGTAACGGATGAAATTTATCAGACAATCAACAAAGAAACATCGATTGTTGTAAGCGACTGGCCGGTTGTCGATGAGACTTTAAGTTTCGACGATGCATCTGCTGAAATGGAACTGCTCGTAAATATTATTAAATCAGTCAGAACGACACGCAACGAAGTCAATACGCCGTTATCGAAACCGATCGATATTAAACTGGAAGTGAAAGACGATGCGAGACGGGCTGCGGTTGAACGCAACAAGCATTACATCGAGCGCTTTACAAACCCGGAACATTTAACTATTTCTGCATCAATTGACAAGGGTGACGACGATAAGACAGATGTTGTAAAAGGGGCAACAGTTGTCCTGCCGCTCGCTGGACTCATCAACAAAGAAGAAGAAATTGCCCGTCTTGAAAAAGAACTGGACCGCCTTCAGTCTGAGTTAAAACGCGTGGCAGGCAAGCTGAACAATGAGAAATTTGTCAGCAACGCGCCTGATGCAATCGTTGAAGAAGAACGTAAAAAACAAGCGGGCTACGAGGCGCAGTATGAAGAAGTTGAGGCGCGCCTTAAGAGCTTGAGAGGTGTGGAATAGCCGATGGATTATCAGGACAGTCTGAAGTGGATACACGAACGGACGAAATTTGGCATTAAACCCGGTGTGAAGCGTATGGAATGGATGCTCGGGGAGTTAGACCATCCCGAAAGAAAAATTACAGGCGTTCACATTGTCGGCACCAACGGCAAGGGCTCGACGCTGTCGTATATGCGGAGTGCCTTAAATGAAAACGGCTATACAGTAGGGAGCTTTACATCTCCTTATATCGAAGTCTTCAACGAACGTATTTCGATTGACGGCAAGCCGATTTCAGATGAAGATATCGCGCTCTTAGCTAACCTCGTGCGCCCGGTCTCGGAGCGCATGATCGAAGAAACCGATCTCGGCAACGCCACGGAATTTGAGATTATTACGATGATGATGTTCGTCTACTTCGGTAACGTGCATCCGGTAGATTACGTACTGGTGGAAGCGGGCCTCGGCGCAACCCATGACTCGACCAATGTCTTTAATCCGGTCATGACGCTTCTCACCAGCATCGGTCTTGATCATATTGATATTCTCGGTGATACGCTCTTAGACATTACTAAAGATAAGTCCGGTGTCATTAAAGAAAATATTCCGCTCGTCTTTAACGTCAAAGACGATACATGCCGCGACTATATTTACAAAGTGCTGGATGAGAAGAACGCCAAAGGTATCGAATTCTCAAGGGACATTATTCTGACGGAAAACGGTGAGGAATTCAGTTTTAAATACGGCAAATTTGACTTTGATGATATTAAACTTGAAATGCTCGGCCGCCACCAGCAGGAAAACGCCTCGATTGCGATTGCGGCGCTCCTTGAAATGATGGAACGCGATTTAGTTAAACTCGACGTCAACAAGATGATCCAGGGTGTTGAGAAAACCTTCTGGACCGGCCGGATTGAGAGAATCAGCGAAGACCCGCTTATTATTTTAGACGGCGCGCATAATAATGAAGCGGTAGATGCTTTAGTGGATACGATGCGGTCGAATTACGGCGACAAGAAAATCACCGTACTGTTCTCCGCAGTCAAAGGCAAGCCGCTCGATACGATGGTATACAAAATCGGCATGCTTGCGGACACTTTCAATGTAACAGAATTCGACTTCTTTAAAGCAGAAGACGGGGAAGTGCTGTTTAATGCTATTGATCATCCGGATAAACACTTCGTTAAAGACTATGTAGACTATGTGAAACATTTTGACGGAGATCTGCTGCTGGTGACAGGCAGCCTGTACTTTATCAGTGAAGTGAAAAAAGGATTAAGAGAAGAATAGGAATTTAAAGCAGCAGGGGCGTGGGCCTCTGCTGCTTTTTTTCTTGTTGGAGGTTTTTGGGAGATGCAGATATACATGAGAGGCGGTCATGACTATGCATCGACAAAATACGTATACATGACAGCTGTTCACGCCTATGCAAGGACAAATGCGTATACATGAAACGGCGTCACGCCTATGCATGGACAAATGCGTATACATGACAGCCGTTCATGCCTACGCAAGGACAAATACGTATACATGACAGCCGTTCACGTCTATGCATGGACAAATACGTATACATGAAGCAGCCTCACGCCTACGCATGGACAAATGCGTATACATGAGAGGCGGTCATGACTATGCATCGACAAAATACGTATACATGACAGCTGTTCACGCCTACGCAACAACAAATACGTATACATGAGCCCCGCACAAAAATAACCCCACAAAAAAAGAGCACACCATGTGCTCTTCAAAAATTATAAACCAGTACCATCTTTTTTGCTGTCTTCCATACCTTTTAAGGAATCCCGCATTTCACGCAGCAGCACCAGCTGCTCGTCTTCTGCTTCTTCTTCGACGAAGCGGTTTCTGGTTAACTTGTTGACAACTTTAACGAAGACAAATACTGCTGCACCAACGATGATAAAGTCGATAATAGCCTGAATGAATACACCGTAAGTAATTCCCATGTACTGCCAGTCAGATGCAAAGTCCGTATCTCCGAAAATCAAAGCGATTGACGGCATAATGATATTTTCAACCAGCGCCTGGACGATTTTACCGAACGCGGCCCCGATGACTACTGCAACTGCCAGATCTAAAACATTGCCGCGCAGCATAAAGTCTTTAAATTCCTGCCACATAATATGACCTCCTGTATGTTTGATTTGCTAACTTTAATTATATTACATGAAAAAGCACTGATTTCAAGTGTTATTTTACATTTAATTAATATATTAACACAGCAGACTCAAGCATTTTATTAATAATGTTTAGTTATGAATGTTATAATTAAAGATAAATAAATGTTATATATATTACAAGCTTATTCATATCACTAATTTTTCTGAAAGCATTTACTTTAGCTTCGGAGTAAGTATACAATTAGGATGACTAAATTTAGAGGGGGCTTTTAATGATGTCAAAGAATGTGAAAGACAATTCTCGTCAGACATTATCGGTAAATGGTAAAGATTATACTTATTACAGCCTGCAGTCGCTTGCAGACAAAGGCATGAGCAAATCTGAAAACCTGCCGTATTCAATTCGTGTATTACTTGAATCAGTATTAAGACAGTACGATGGCAGAGTCATTAATGATGACCACATTGAAGCATTGGCAAACTGGGATAAAGGGGATATTAAAGGTAAGGAAGTTCCATTTAAACCTTCCCGTGTTATTCTGCAGGACTTTACAGGGGTGCCTGCGGTAGTTGACCTTGCATCACTGCGTAAAGCCATGGATGATGTAGAAGGCGATGTTCAGAAAATTAACCCGGAAGTACCGGTTGACTTAGTAATTGACCACTCGGTGCAGGTTGATGAGTACGGCAGCTTAAATGCCATGCAGAAAAACATGGACCTTGAGTTCGAACGCAACATGGAGCGTTATGAGTTCCTGCGCTGGGCAACTAAAGCCTTCGACAACTATCAGGCAGTTCCGCCAGCGACAGGTATCGTTCACCAGGTGAACCTTGAGTACCTTGCAAATGTAGTGCACTCAAGAGAAGAAGACGGCGAACAGGTGCTTTATCCGGATACATTAGTGGGTACTGACTCACACACGACAATGATAAACGGTCTCGGTGTTCTCGGCTGGGGTGTCGGCGGTATCGAAGCTGAAGCAAGTATGCTTGGACAGCCTTCATACTTCCCGGTTCCTGAAGTTATCGGTGTGAAGATGACTAACTCATTACCTGAAGGTACAACTGCAACTGACCTTGCTCTAAGAGTAACTGAAGAGCTTAGAAAGAAAGGCGTTGTCGGTAAATTTGTTGAGTTCTTCGGTAAAGGGGTAACAGAATTACCGCTTGCTGACCGCGCAACAATCGCAAACATGGCGCCTGAATACGGTGCGACTTGCGGATTCTTCGCAGTTGACGATGAAACTCTCGATTACTTAAGACTGACAGGCCGCGACAGCAACCACGTAGACGTTGTCCGCGAATACCTGAAAGAAAACAATCTCTTCTTCGATCCATCAGTTGAGCCGACTTATACTGACGTTGTTGAGCTTGATTTATCTACAGTTGAATCATCACTTGCAGGACCAAAACGTCCTCAGGACTTAATCAACTTATCAGATATGAAGGAAGAGTACAGAAAATCAGTAACAGCTGAGAGCGGCAACCACGGCCACGGCTTAACTGAAGAAGAATTCGATAAAACAGCTACTGTAGAGTACAATGACGGCGACAAAGATGAGCTGAAAACAGGTGACCTTGTAATCGCTGCGATTACGTCATGTACAAACACATCTAACCCGTACGTTATGCTCGGTGCCGGTTTAATCGCTAAAAAAGCAGTTGAAAAAGGACTGACTGTGCCGAAGTACGTTAAGACGTCACTCGCACCAGGTTCTAAAGTTGTTACAGGCTACCTAGAAGACGCAGGTCTTCAGCCGTACCTTGACCAGCTTGGCTTCAACTTAGTTGGTTACGGCTGTACAACATGTATCGGTAACTCAGGTCCATTACGCCCTGAAGTAACGAAAACAATCGTTGATAACGATATGCTCGTATCATCTGTTTTATCAGGTAACCGTAACTTTGAAGGACGTATCCACCCGTTAGTGAAAGCGAACTACTTAGCTTCACCTCAGCTTGTTGTGGCATACGCACTTGCAGGTACAGTAGATATCGACCTTCGCAACGAGCCGTTAGGAAAAGATAAAGGCGGCAACGATGTGTACATGAAAGATATCTGGCCTTCAATCAAAGAAGTCAGAGACACAGTAATGTCTACAGTAACACCTGAGCTATTCAGAAAAGAATACGAAACAGTATTCGACTCCAACGAAACTTGGAACAAAATCGACGTTACAGATGCACCATTATACGATTTCGATGAAAGCTCAACATATATCCAAAACCCGTCATTCTTCCAGAACTTATCTAAAGAAGCAGGTACAATCGAGCCGTTAAACGGTCTCCGTGTACTTGGTAAATTTGGAGACTCTGTAACGACTGACCACATTTCACCAGCAGGTGCGATCGGTAAAGATACGCCGGCAGGTAAATGGTTAATCGAGCAGGGCGTATCACCGCGCGACTTTAACTCTTACGGTTCACGACGTGGTAATCACGAAGTCATGGTGCGCGGCACATTTGCCAACATCCGTATCCGCAACCTGATTGCACCGGGTACAGAAGGCGGCTATACAACTTACTGGCCGACAGGCGACGTAATGAGCATTTACGAAGCATCGCAGAAATACCAGGAAGACGGCACAGGTCTGATGATTGTTGCCGGCGACGACTACGGTATGGGCTCAAGCCGTGACTGGGCAGCCAAAGGAACGAACCTCCTTGGCGTTAAAGCAGTCCTTGCTGCGAGCTACGAACGTATCCACCGTTCAAACTTAGTAATGATGGGTGTTCTGCCATTACAATTTGTTAACGGTGAAAACGCTGAAGACCACGGTCTTGACGGTTCTGAAAGCTTCGATATCAATATCGATGAAAGTGTGACAGCAGGAGAAGTCATCGACGTTCTTGCAACGAAAGAAAACGGCGAACAAGTAACTTTCCAGGCTAAAGTACGCTTTGACTCCGAAGTAGAAGCAGACTACTACAGACACGGCGGCATCCTGCAGCTGGTTCTCCGCAACAAGATTGCATCTGCTTAAGCAGAATTTAAAACAGATTTGAAAAATCCATCAAAGCACTGCTTTGATGGATTTATATTTTAAGGAAAAGCAACAAAATCAAACAACCAAACTCAAACAAAAAAAACGACCTGAAAGTCTAAACCAGACTTCAGGCCGTTTCTCTTAGGTTACCAATTACATAAATGTAATTTTCGGTTCGGTGCCTTCCTTAATGCGTTTCATATTGGAAATATGTTTTACAATTACGATAATCCCGAGTATAATTCCAAAGCCGATCATAAACAGATCACCTGTAAACAGCACGCTGATTAAGAGGGCAACTGCTGCAAGTACACTGCCGAGGGATACGTATTTCGATAATTTCAAAGTGATTAAAAACGTCGCCAGTACTACAAGAAAGATAATTGGCGCAGCGGCTAAAATGGCACCGCCGCCTGTTGCGACTGCTTTGCCGCCTTTAAATTTTAAAAATATCGAGTAGACGTGGCCGATAGCCGCGACAACCCCGAAAATAACGACAGGGAAATCGACGTCAGTACTGACCAGCATAGCAACCCATACAGGGATCGCTCCTTTTAACAGGTCGAGTATCAGTACAACGATACCGGCTTTCTTGCCGAGAATACGAAAGGTGTTCGTCGTGCCGACGTTGCCGCTCCCGTGTTCGCGCAGGTCAATATTGTAAAACGTTTTGCTGATAATCAGGCTGAATGGAATAGAGCCGAAAAGGTAGCTGAAAATTAATAATAAAATAACTGTATACACTAAATAATCCCCTTTTGCTATCAGGTACTAATAGTTTACCATAAAAAATTATATTCGCACATATTTATATAAGGTAGTCTATAATAATATTATGTAAACTTAATAGATTTTGTTGCAAAAATGCAAGTTTTATATAAAAATAGATAAGTAGATTAATTTAACGAACATACGTTTGTATTGTTTGTAGGAGGATACAGACTTGGCTAAACAAACTGGATATACTGATGAGTCCATTCAAATATTAGAAGGCCTGGATGCTGTAAGAAAGCGCCCGGGCATGTATATCGGTTCGACGGATACGAGAGGTCTGCATCACCTCGTATATGAAATTACCGATAATGCGGTCGATGAGATTATTAACGGCCACGGGAACGAAATCAACATTACGATTAACAAAGATGAAAGTATTACGATCCGCGATAACGGCCGCGGGCTGCCGACAGGCATGCACTCGTCGGGGCGTCCGACAGCGGAAGTTATTTTTACAGTGCTGCACGCGGGCGGCAAGTTCAGCTCGGATAACTACAAATCCGCAGGCGGACTCCACGGCGTTGGATCTTCTGTCGTGAACGCCCTGAGCGAATCGCTTAAAATAAGAGTCTTCCGGAGTGGCAAGATTCACGAAATATCATTTAAGGACGGCGGCAAGGTCGATACACCGCTCAAGGAAACCGGTAAGACGAAAGAGACGGGGACAGAAGTCACCTTTAAGCCGGATCCTGAAATCTTTAAACAGACGATTGCCTTTAACTTTGAAACGATCGCAGAGCGCATGCGCGAGTCGGCTTTCTTAACGAAAGGCTTAAAAATTACGATTAACGATAAACGGACAGATGAAGAGGAAGTTTTCGAGTTCGAAGACGGGCTGAAGTCATTCATTGAATTCTTAAATGAGGGCAAGGATGATATCGGCAATATCGTCATGTTCGAAGGGACATATAATGAAATGATTGCCGAAGTCGCTTTCCAGTTTAACGACCAGTATTCGGAAACGATTATTTCATTCGTCAACAACGTTCGCACTAAAGACGGCGGCACTCATGAAGTCGGCTTTAAAACCGGCTTCACCCGCGCCTTCAACGAGTACGCGCGTAAAATCGGCGAACTGAAAGCAAAAGATAAAAACTTAGAAGGCAGCGATATCCGGGAAGGTCTGACTGCAGTCATTTCCATCAAGCTGCCCGAACACCTGCTCCAGTTCGAAGGCCAGACGAAAGGCAAGCTCGGTACAAGCGAAGCCCGCAATTTAATGGAAACTCTCTTAACGGAACAGCTGCCGTATTATTTAGAAGAAAACGGCACCTTATCGACCCAGCTCGTTAAAAAAGCGATTAAAGCGCGCCAGGTGCGGGAAGCTGCCCGTAAAGCGCGTGAAGAAGCGCGGAACGGCAAGAAAAATAAATCGAGAGATACACTCTTGTCAGGTAAACTGACACCGGCACAGAGCAAGAACGCGAAGAAAAATGAACTCTTCTTAGTCGAAGGGGACTCCGCCGGCGGTTCGGCCAAGCAGGGACGCGACAGACGTTTCCAGGCCATCCTGCCGCTCCGGGGCAAGGTTATCAATACTGAAAAAGCGAAATTCGAAGATATTTTTAAAAACGAAGAAATTAATACGATTATTCATACGATTGGCGCCGGTGTCGGCACTGACTTTAAAGTCGATGATACCAACTACGATAAAATTATTATTATGACCGATGCGGATACGGACGGGGCGCACATTCAAGTGTTGCTCTTAACGTTCTTCTTTAACTATATGCGTCCGCTCTTTGAAGCAGGCAAGATTTATATTGCGCTGCCGCCGCTCTTTAAACTCGAGAAAAAAGGCAAGAAAAAAGAAGTGAAGTATGTCTGGACTGAAGATGAACTTGAGGCAGCCCAGGAAGAAATGGGATCTGCCGAACTGCAGCGCTACAAAGGTCTCGGTGAGATGATGGCCGAACAGCTGTGGGAAACGACGATGAATCCGGAGACGCGGACGCTGATTCAGGTCCGCATTGAAGATGAAGCATTATCGCTGAAACGTGTGACTACGCTGATGGGTGACAACGTTGAAATCCGGCGTAAATGGATCGATTCAAACGTGTCCTTTACACTGGAAGAAGGCAACAGCATTCTTGATAATCAGGATGTAGAAAAATTAGCAGAGAGTGATGAAGATTATGGCCGAGCATAACCCCTTGCAGCAATTAAAATTAGAAGATGTAATCGGAGACCGCTTTGGGAGATACAGTAAGTATGTCATTCAGGACCGTGCAATACCGGACGTGCGTGACGGACTGAAACCCGTTCAGCGCCGTATTTTATACGCTATGTATAAAGAGGGTAATACTTTCGATAAAAACTACCGTAAAAGTGCTAAAACTGTCGGTAATGTCATCGGTAACTATCACCCGCACGGTGAAAGCAGTATATACGATGCCATGGTCCGCCTCGGGCAGGACTGGAAAATGCGTGAAGAACTCATTTTAATCCACGGCAACAAAGGGAGCGTCGACGGCGACCCTGCAGCAGCTATGCGTTATACGGAAGCAAAACTCGCTGAAATCTCCAACGAGCTCTTAAGAGATCTCAACAAAAATACTGTGCCGTTTATGGACAACTTTGATGATACAGAAAAAGAACCCTCCGTCCTGCCGGCGAAATACCCGAACCTGCTGGTGAACGGGGCAACGGGTATTTCTGCGGGTTACGCGACGGATATTCCGCCGCATAACTTAGCTGAAGTCATCGATGCGACCTTAAAAGTCATCGATAAGCCGACAGTGTCCATCGATGAACTTCTTGAAATAGTGAAAGGCCCGGATTTTCCGACAGGCGGGATTATCCAGGGTAAGAAAGAACTTAAAAAAGCATATACAACAGGCCGCGGCCGCGTTGTTGTCCGGAGTCTCGTGTCTAAAGAAGAAACGAGAGGCAACAAGATAAACATCGTCATTACTGAAATACCATATGAAGTCAACAAGGCGAATATGGTTAAAAAGATGGATGAAATCCGTGCCGACAGACAGGTCGACGGTATTATCGAAGTTCGTGACGAAACGGACAGGGAAGGTTTAAGAATTGTGATCGAAGCGCGGAAGGACGCGAATATCGATGCTATTATTAACTATCTGTATAAGAAAACAGACCTGCAGATTTCTTATAACTTCAATATGGTCGCAATCAGTGACCGGGCACCGAAGCAGATGGGGCTGAAAGATATACTGGAAGCCTATATTAAGCACCAGAAAATTGTGGTGACCAACCGGTCGCAGTATGATCTGGAACATGCACAAAAACGCATGCACATTATCGAAGGGCTGATTAAGGCTTTATCTATCCTCGATGAAGTGATCCGCACAATCAGAGAATCAGAAAACAAACGCAATGCCAAGGAAAATCTTGTGGAGCGCTACGACTTCACTGAACGCCAGGCGGAAGCGATTGTCATGCTCCAGCTGTACCGTCTAACGAATACGGATATCGCCGAGCTTGAAACAGAACAGAGCGAGCTTGAGTATCAGATTAATCAGCTGACTGAAATTTTAAATGATGAGAAAAAGCTGAAAAAGGTTATAAAAGCAGAACTTAGGGAAATTAAGAAAAAGTATGCTTCTGAGCGGCTGACTTCAATTGAAGATGAAATCGAAACGATTGAAATCTCGAAAGAACAGCTGATTGCGAAAGAAGATACAGTCGTTTCCCTGACAAAAGAAGGTTATGTCAAACGCACGAGCTTACGGAGCTACAACGCATCGAGTCCTGACGAACTCGGCATGCGTGAAGGAGATAAAACACTCTTCAGCGGCATGTCTCATACATTAGAACAGCTGCTCGTCTTTACGAACTACGGCAACTATATGATTATGCCGGTTCACGGCCTGCAGGATATTAAATGGAAAGATATGGGGCAGCACTTATCGTCCCGCTTTAATTTGAAACATGGAGAAGAACCGATATTTGCTACGACAGTTGAGAAATTCGACGAAAATATCAGTGTCGTGATGGCGACTAAACGCGGCCAGGTCAAACAGACTCATCTCAGCGAGTTTGAAGCGACGCGTATTTCTCGGCCGATTGTTAATATTAAACTTAAAAATGATGACGAAGTCATCGGTATCTCTATGACAGAAACAGGCAGTGAATCCTTGCTCTTCGTTACAGAAAAAGGCTTAACGCTTAAATATCCTGTCAGTGAAGTATCACCGACAGGCCTGAAGTCGCAAGGTGTGAAAGCGATGAACGTTAAAGCGGATGATGCGCTCGTCTTCGGAGAACTCATTCCTGAAGAAGGCAATCTCGTTACGGTATCGAACAGAGGTGCGGTGAAACGCACAAGTCTAGATATTTTCGAAACAGGTGCAAGAGCCCAGGTCGGTTCCATGCTGTATAAAGATATTAAGTCAAAACCTCACAGAATCGTTGCAGCGTCAGTTGCAGGTGCAGGCAAAGACCAGACAATCGAAATTATGTCGGAAACGAATACTCACATACTGCGTGCCAATGAAGTGCGTCTCAGCGGAAAGTATTCCAACGGCTCTTTTGTCGTTGAAGAAGAAACTTTCGGTGTGGTAACAGAAGCACACTTCAGCGCGTTATAAATACAAAAAAATGCAGGATAGGTGAAGTAGATGGAACAAGCATTCAATGTTTTTGAAAGTGCGGTAAATTTCGCTAATGATTTACTGTGGCAGGAAATACTGATCGGGCTGTTAATCATAGCCGGCTTATATTTCTCGGTCACTTCAAAATTCGTTCAGTTCCGCTGGCTGAAGATTATGTTTTCTTCCCTCGGAGAAAAACGGGCGAAAATGCCGGATGGTTCGAAAGGAATTTCATCTTTCCAGGCGTTTACAATCAGTGCCGCCCAGCGTATCGGCACAGCGAATATCGCAGGGGTCGCAACGGCTATCGTCGTCGGCGGACCCGGTGCGGTCTTCTGGATGTGGATTGTGGCACTTTTAGGTGCGGGGACAGCTTTCTTTGAAGCGACTCTCGCCCAAGTGTATAAGGTGCGCGATAAAGAATCGGGCTTCCGCGGCGGCCCTGCCTACTACATGACTAAAGGACTCAATCAAAAAGGCATCGGCTACCTCTTTGCGGTACTGATGACGATTACTTTTGGTATTGTTTTCGTTATGCTGCAGTCGAATACGATTGCCAATGCGTATGATGAAGCGTTCGGAGTGAATACGACAATCAGCGGTATCATTGTTGCGATTCTTGTCGGTCTTGTTATTTTCGGGGGAGCGAAATCAATCGCTAAGGTGGCATCAGCCATCGTTCCCGTTATGGCAGGCTTGTACATACTTCTCGTGGCAATTATTTTAGTCATGAACTACGATATGATCCTGCCGATGCTGCAGACGATCGTGGTGAATGCCTTCGGACTTGAAGAAGTATTTGGCGGTGCGATTGGTGCTGCGATTATTAACGGTTTCCAGCGCGGGCTGTTATCGAATGAAGCGGGTATGGGATCTGCGCCGAACGCGGCAGCGTCAGCAGCAGTACGCCACCCGGTTCAGCAGGGACTGATTCAGTCTCTTGGTGTTTACTTCGATACGATTATTGTGTGTACAGCAACAGCGATTGTGATTTTACTGTATACGGACTTAAGCTTCGGTGCAGATGCACCGCAGGGCATTCAAGTAACGCAGGCAGCCATGGACCAGCAGTTCTTCGGCTTCGGCGGAACGATTATTGCGCTCTTCATCCTGCTGTTTGCCTTTTCGACAATACTCGGCAACTATTTCTATGCACAGAGTAACTTAAGTTTTATCGTGGATAACAAAAAAGTAACTTTTGTCTTCAGAGCGATTGTGGTCATTATGACAGTAGTCGGTGCCGTACTCGGCGTTCAGCTGGTTTGGACACTGGCCGACCTCTTTATGGCCTTCCTTGCAATCATTAACTTGATGATGGTTGTAGCGCTCAGTCCGCTGGTGTTTGAGCTGATGCGAGATTATAAGGCGCAGAAGGACAGAGGAGAATCTCCGATCTTCTATGCGAAAAACATCACTTACAAACTGCCGGATGACAATGAGTGGGGCGATGAGGATTACCGTAAGGATGAACCAGAAGATTATAATAAGTAAGAGAGAAACCAGCCGGACTCCGGCTGGTTATTTTTTGCCATTCAATTTCTTGCGGTGTAAAATTAAGTTGTGGTAAGGTATCTATTATGTCTAAGCTTAAAAGGATGCACTTATGGAACTTTGGGACTTATATGATAAACATAGAAAACTGACCAATCAGACGATGACCCGGGGCGATGCCATGCTTAAAGATACGTATCATCTCGTCATTCATGTGGTCATCTTTAACAGTAAAAACCAGATGCTGATTCAAAAACGAAAATATGATAAAGTCAGTAATCCGAATATGTGGGATATCTCAGCAGGCGGAAGTGTCACTGCCGGTGAAACAAGTCAGCAGGGAGCGATGCGGGAAACGGAAGAGGAACTGGGACTCAATATTGATTTACATAACCAGCTGCCGCATTTATCGATTACCTTTGAACGGGGCTATGATGATATCTACATCGTGAACCGTGAAGCGGACCTAAGAACACTAGCGGTGCCGAACGAGGAAGTATCCGACGTAAAATGGGCATCAATCGATGAAATATATCAAATGATCGATGACAAAACATTCATCTCTTACCGTAAAAGTCTGATTCAGCTGCTGTTTGATATGAGGTATCAGTACGGTGCAGTAAAAAGAGATTAAGAAAATATAGAGGAGAGATTGCATGACCAAGTGTGCAAGCTGCAACAAGCAGTGGACCGGCATGTTATTGTTTAAAGCGCATTTTGCTTCGGAGAATGGGGTGGAATGTGATTACTGTCATGAAAAGCAGTATGTTTCCGAGAAATCGAAAAAACGGATGATTATTCCGCTCTTGCTCGTGACAGCTATGCTGATGATCGGCTTATTTGCACCGCCTTCCGTTACCCAGTATTTCTGGGTGTATATTACGATTACAGCGGTGACGATTATTTTTATGTACGTGAGTCTGGAACTCACGAATGTGCCGCCTGACAAAGAGAGAAAATAAAATCAAAATAACAGGGACAGATTTTCAATTGTCCCTGTTATTTTTCTGAATTTTTGATATACTTCTGTAATACATAAAAAGAAGAAGGTATAATATATGTCCAATCAACTGCGGATCGGCTCGAGTATTTACATCAATTACATATTACTGGGTATGATCAATTTAATTATTGCACTCCATATGGGGTTTTTAACAGAACAGCTTAATACAGATGCAGCGGCAATTTCGGCTTTAATCTCTGCAATCGGAATCGGCAAGCTGATTGCCTTATCGTTTGCGGGTAAGCTATCGGACAATCTCGGACGGCGTCCGATGCTGATTACAGCATGTTTTCTCTATGTGGTCTTCCTCGTTGCGATTCCGTTTGCGCCAACGTATACTATCGCGTTTATGTTTGCGCTCCTGGCGGGAATGGGGAACTCCATCCTTGACACGAGTTCGTATCCGGCACTGATAGAAGTGTTCAGAAAGCGTTCGAGTTCGGCTACAGTATTAGTCAAAGCATTTATGTCGGTGGGCTCGACGATTTTGCCTCTCATGATTACGTTCTTTATGGCGCGTGATATGTTTTACGGCTATACCTTCTTTATCATGGCGGGTATTTTCTTAATTAATGCGCTGCATTTAATGACGCTGAAGTTCCCGGAAGCGAATGTTCTGGAGGAAGAGCCTAAAGAAGAAACTAAACAAGCTAAAAAACCAGTCAAGAAGTTAATCTTCAAAGAGAAACCGAAATTTCTGCGCGAAGGAATTACGGTAATAGCAATCGGCTATACGTCGGTAGGGCTGTTTTTAATTATCCAGACCTGGCTTGCGACCTATGCTGAAGAAGTGGTGGGCTTGCCGGAAGCACAGGCGATTAATCTTCTGAGCATTTACAGTTTCGGCGGCTTTGCGACGGTGATTATTTTAGCAACTCTGCTGGACAGACTGTTCAGACCGATTACGGCTTTGATTATCTATCCGTTAATTGCGATTGCAGCCCTCACGACACTGCTCTTTGTTGAGAGCTATACAATACTAATCATTATTGCATTTATACTGGGTATGGCAACATCGGGACTCTTCCAGCTGGCAGTGACACTGATGGCGCAGTTCTTCCCGGAGAAGAAGGGGACGAGCACGGCCTTTGTGACCCTGTCATCGAGTATCGGTTTTATTACCCTGCCTTATGTAACGGGACTGATTAACCGTCATATCGGAGTGTCGTATGTATTTATGTTTGAAATTATTATCGCGGTGATTGCGGTTGTACTCGCAGCATTTATATCCTACCGCTACCGTAAAGTGTTTGATTTGGAAATCAGAAAACCGGTAATGTGGCGGAATCCGTAAACAGGTGTAAGAGAAGAGGACATACAGTGGCAAAGTTATTGAATATCGTTTTATTTATTTTAGGAATTTCATCGCTGATAAATGGGTTTTCTCATTTACCATCGAATATCCTGCTTGCATCAGTGAATCTAATCGCTGCTGTAATCTTACTGTATGTAAGCATCAAGATGTTTAAGGCAGGAAAAGAAGTGGACTCAGGTAAATCGAGTAAAACAAAATAATGAAATTAAAGAAACTCCCGAAACATTGATACAGCAATGTTTCGGGAGTTTTCATATACTAGAACAATCCTTTAAAGAATTCTACAATTCTTTCCCAGAAGCTTCTGAGTGAATCCATGAAGGAGCTGGCTTCTTCAGAGTTCACAATATCCCGCCCAAGTTCTGTCGCTTTGTCTTTAGCATCCTGGAAGCTGTCGCTTGAGGTGATTTTGTCAAGTAAGTCTTTTGAACTGTTGACCAGTCTGTCTGCTTCCTCACCGGTGAATAATCCGGAGTCTTTAATGTTCATAATAATCACGATAATACGATCAATCTGATCCTGTGACAATATGCCGTCTAAACCGTTTTCTGCTAATTTTTCATCGACGATATCTCTGACCTGATCTTCAGTAACGTCGCCGTTGAAGTTATTGACAATTTCAACTTTAACTTCAGTAATGACTTTGTTCAGCTGAACTTGTGAGAAACCTTCGACGTTTGAGTTTTCTTCAGAGATGTCTGAAATGGTTTCGAGTTCATCCTGGGCGTTCCGTGTTTTTTCTGGGTCAATCTCTTCACCTTGTGCCTGATATGCTTTATAGACACCGGCTAAGGCACTTTCGCCTGTAACGTCCTCGGCTGCTGCGATAGTGACCTCAGCGTCTGTAATGCCTGAAGTGAGCAGGGCGTTCTGGTAGGTTTCTTCAGAGATTAAAAGAATCTGACCCATGTCTTCATTAATATCAATATTTAAACCGTCACCTTCAGAGGTCTGTATAATACGGATACTTGATTTCAGTACACTGTTATCATAGTTCTGATTGATGTATTGATTAACGTCTTCTGAGTAAACGTAATCGACGATATCGGTATCTTCAACACCGAGTAAGTTTGCTGTTTCATTTTGAAGATTTGAATCCTGTTCCAATGCGGCACCGTAGATAGTGACAGCATTGTCCCATTCACTTGCTGCGTTGGCATTTAGGGCACCGAATGGAAGCATTGCAGCGATTAATGCGAATGCAAGTATTTTTCTAAACATAGTTTTAACTCCTAACTGATTTTTTCTTATAATACTATAAATATAGTATCGTTTCTATTTTAAATAATATTTATTAAAAGATGATTAAAGGAGGATATGAATATCGGTATATATAAATGAGAGCCACTCTACTGAATACCTTTCATGATGAACTTCTATTCAGTTTGTAAAGTGAAACCAGGATCCACTATAAGATTTTCCTTTTTTCAATCAAAAGTAATCCCTGATTGATCTTCTGCTGGATTTGTCCTTTCTTATCTGTAGAAATATATAACATCTCCTGACTTGTATGATCAATATATCAAGTATGTGGGAGAAATCAAAAATTATATGAACAGGGCATTATATATTACAGCTTTTACTTTATAAAAACTCCAGGAAAGCGTACAATAAATTCTTAAGAAAAGTTTAGGGGCATCGCAATGGACAAAGAGACGATGAGACGGACTGATAAAGAAGAATACAGTACTGTCACAAAAACTAGAGTAAGAAAAAGAGGCTTTATAATTTTAGGGATTTTTGCGCTGTTTGCAATTATACTTATATATATTTTTTTCAGTTTTAGATCAGGATTGAATATTGCAAAAGAAAATGGTGTAGAGAACACCGGTGAAGAATTTAATCCAATAGATAATCATGATGGTAAAAAAACGATAATGATTATTGGTAAAGACCGGATGGACGAAGGTGCAGAGCGTACTGATGTCATTATGCTTGGCCAGTATGATTATATGCAAAAGGAAATGAAACTGGTTTCTGTAATGAGAGATATTTACGTAGATATACCTGGTTATCAGAGTTATAAAATTAATGCAGTATACTCGCTCGGCGGAGTGGAATTACTCCGTGAGGTGATTGCATATAATTTTGATATTAATGTAGAAGAATACGTAACGGTGGATTACGACGCCTTTATGGAAACGGTGAATGTCGTCAATCCAAATGGTGTCACTATAGATGTAGAGAAAGATATGTCCGAAAAAATCGATACTGAATTGAAACAGGGTGAACAGCAGCTGAACGGTAAGGATCTGCTTGCCTATGCACGTTTCCGTAACGATGAAGAAGGCGACTTCGGCCGGGTGAGACGCCAGCAGCAGGTGCTCAGTGCAATTCAGGACGAAATTATTAGTGTCGGCGGTATTGTGAAGCTGCCTAAAATACTCGGAACAGGCATGGGATATGTTGATACCTCAATGTCAAATAAAGAAATGTACCGGATGATTATGAGCTTTATGATCAGAGGAGATAAGAATATCGACACGATGACACTCCCTCTGGATAACACCTATCAGTTTATGGATACAAGTCATGCCGGTAACGTTATTGATATGGATTTTGAAACGAACAGTGCAGCTTTGAAAGAGTTCTTAAATAATAGTAACTCTAATGAAGAGTGGGAAATAATGTAACAATCGGGAATAACGTAACGATTTATCCTAATACAATTATAGGTGATAATGTAATAATAATGGATAATGCAGTTGTTGGAAAGTATCCCACAAGGGCGAAATCATCTATATTACCGGAAGTAAATGAATTAGCACCATGTAATATTGGGTCAGGTGTCACCATTGGGACTTCGTCAATTCTCTATGTTAATTCTAATATATCTGAGGATGTATTTATTGCAGATCTTGCTACTGTGAGAGAAAGAGTTTCTATTGGTCGAGGTACAATTGTAGGTAGAGGAGTTGCAGTAGAAAATGATACAACTGTCGGAGCATACTGCAAATTAGAAACTAATTGTTATATAACCGCATACTCTACCATAGAAGATTATGTTTTCATAGCACCTTGTGTTGTTTTTACTAATGATAATTACATGGGAAGAAGTGAAGAGAGATTTAATAAATTTAAAGGGCCCCATGTTAAAAAAGGCGGTAGAATAGGTGCTAATAGTACGATTCTTCCCGGTAAAGTAATAAATGAAGAAGGCACAGTTGCTGCAGGAAGTACAGTAACTAAAGATATTGAAAAAAACAAAATTGTTGTAGGATCTCCTGCAAAGATATTCAGGGACGTACCTAATAATCAATTATTGAAAAATCAGGAGTTTTAAAGTGAATATTTGGATATTTAATCATTATGCAAAAACACCTGATTTTAGTAGTGGGACTAGGCATTTTGATATGGCAAAAGAGTTGATAGAAAAAGGACATAAAGTAACGATTTTTGCTTCTTCGTTTACACATTACGATAAAAAAGAAAATATCATATATAAGAATGGTCAAAGATTTCTGATTGAATATATCGATGGAATTAGATTTGTTTGGATTAAAACATTTAAATACAATGGCGGATTAAAACGAATATTTAATATGTTTTCTTACTATATAAATGCAAAGAAAGCCTCAAGAAAATTACAAATTAACAGACCAGAAATTGTAATTGGATCAACTGTACACTTACTTGCAGCTCTCTTAGGTAAAAAGGTTGCAAAGAAAAATCAAGCGAAATTTTTCTTTGAAGAAAGAGATTTCTGGCCCCAAACCTTTATCGATTTTAATATTTTATCTAAAAATAATCCAATATCTTTAATATTATTCAGAGTGGAAAAGTCCCTATACAACTCTGCCGATAAGATAATTGTTTTATTTGATAGAGCAGATCAATATGTAATGAATAAAGGCGTAAGAGCAGAGAAAATAATTTATCTTCCAAATGGTATAACAAGAAAAGTTCCCAAGTACTCCTATGAGATTGAAAAGATAATGATGGAATACAAAAACAAAAAAACAATTATATATACAGGTTCACATGGGGAAGCTAACGAGTTATTTAAAGTTATATATTTAGCAGAAATAATGTCGGATTATAAAGATATTGTATTTCTACTTTTTGGTGAAGGAAATCAAAAAAAGAATTTAATAAATTATGTAAGGAAGCATAATATACAAAATGTGATATTTCATGATTCAGTAAAAAAACATCAAATACCATTTCTATTAAGTAAATGCGATGTATCTATAATAAGCATTAAAGACTCTCCACTTTATAATTTTGGATTTAGTATGAATAAAATTTATGACTATTTATATGCTGGCTTACCACTAATTATGTTAACCAATCCAAAACTAGCTGAGTCGTTTGATAGGACTGGAATTTTTATTAGTGATGACTTAGATTTTCAAAAGAATAATATATTGCAATTATTTAAAGACGACGATTTCTATACTTTGAGTTCTAAATCTACAAAGGAATTATCAGAAAAATTTTTGTGGGAGAATCAAATTGAAAAATTAGATAATTCTTTTTAAATTTTAAAGAAAGTCGGGGATTTAATGATTAAAAGAATATTTGATATTTCAATTGCTACTGTTGGATTAATCACAGTCAGTCCAATTTTGATAGGCACATCTATAGTAGTTGCAAAAAAATTGGAAAACCAGTTATTTTTAAGCAAACTCGTGTGGGTAAAGATAATCAGCTATTTGATTTATATAAGTTTAGATCAATGACTAATGAAAAAGATGAAAATGACGTTCTTTTACCTAACGAAGAAAGACATACTTCTTTTGGGAAAAAAATGAGAAAATACAGCATTGATGAACTTCCACAATTAATTAACGTTATTAAAGGTGATATTAGTTTGGTGGGTCCAAGACCATTATTGGTCGATTATTTACCTTTATATAATGACGAACAGATTAGAAGACACGAAGTGAAACCAGGTATAACTGGGTGGGCTCAAGTTAACGGAAGAAATGCTATTTCTTGGGAAGAAAAATTTAGATTAGATGTCTGGTATGTTGATAATAAGGCGTTAATGCTAGATTTCTATATTTTATATCTTACTTTTATCAAAGTGTTTAAATCAGAAAATGTTAATAGTAATAATCAAACAACTATGAAACGTTTCCAGGGAAGTTATAATGATGCGTGACTTATATATTGTCGGTTCAGGTGGTCTCGGAAGAGGTTTGGTTGATGCATTGATTCATGACAATGGTGATCATATTAATGAAGAATTTAATAATATTTTTTTCGTAGATGATAATACAACTGGTGAATATATAAATGGTATTAAAGTCCGTTACAATATAGAAGATTTGATAAATATCACTAGTAAATGTCTAGTCATTAACGCACTCGGAGAACCACAGATACGTGAAAAAATACAGAAAAAGTTGAATACCAATCCTCACTTTGAATTCCCTAATTATATCGATAGTGATGTTAAACTATATAATAATGTACAGTTGGGAAAAGGGAATATTATTACCCGAGGTGCAGTTTTGTCTACTAACATAAATATAGGAGATTTTAACTTAATTCATTTTAATAGCACTATAGGTCATGATGTTATTATGAACGATTATAATTGTATCTATCCTTTAGTGTCTCTATCTGGTTATACGAAGCTCGGGAATTGCAATATGATAGGAATGTGTTCTTCTTCGCTTCCACAATCTGTTTTGAATGATTATGTTCGTGTAGGTGCTAACTCCCTCATTTTAGGTGAATATGCTTCAAATATTACAATTGTAGGAACACCTGCAGAAAGGATAGACAGATGAATATTAGAAAAACAGCCTTTGAACTCTTAAAGAAAAATGAATATCAAATTATTACTGATAAATATAATGAAATTAAAGCTAATATTCATAACCCGAGTCCAATAAATAACGAAAAGTTAAATAAATTTATAAAATTTGCTATTGAAAATTCCTTTTATTATCAAAATCTCAAAGTGAATAAAATATCTGAATTTCCAGTTCTTACTAAGGAAATATTAAAACTTAATATGGAGAATATAATTACAGTTGATAAAAATAAGTTGCAAGATTATCCATTCATGACAACTAGCGGATCATATGGAACTCCATTTAAGTTTTACGTGAATCAAAATAAAAGATACTCTCAGCAAGCAGAAGTATTATATTTTGGTCTTTTATCAAACTTTGATATAGGAACTAAACATATATATTGTAGAGCAATAAATCCCAATTTAAAGAATCAGCTGATAAAGAATCAATATGTACTTAAGCCTGAGAAAATTGATAAAGAATGGATTATAAACGCTATTAAGTATATACAAAAAGTTAAACCGGAAGTTATTATTTCTTATCCGACAGTACTTAATAATATTGCAGTTTTTATGAAAAAATATAAAACACCTATTCGTGGAGTTGAAGGTATTATTACTATTGGTGAAAGCATGACTGAAGAGGCGAGAAAAAATATTACTGACTCATTTGGTGTGGAACCATACTCCAGATATTCTACTGAAGAACTTGGTGTCTTGGGTAATAATTACGGTAGCGGTTCCCATATGTTAATTAATCAAGTTAATTATTTGATAGAAGTGTTAGATGATAATAATACACCAGTCAAAGAAAATGAAGTGGGTAAAGTAGTCGTGACGGACTTTAACTCTCATATTACTCCTCTTATCAGATATGATACTGGAGATTTGGCTCGTGTTAAAAGTTATAAAGAAGGTTTAGTTTACGAAATAGACAATTTAGAAGGTAGAAAAATTGAAACTATTTACACTACTAAAGGCACACCACTGACACCCTTTGTAATTAACTCACTTTTAAGAACATATGAAGACGTTGTTCAATTTCAATTTATACAGTATTCACAGGATGAATATGAAATGAAAATTTTGCCAATTGACGTTAATAATCATGTGTCTTACGAAAGTGTCTATGAGGAATTGAAAAATATTTTAGGAAAAGATTCTAGAATAAAATTAAATATTGTATCCGAAATTGAAACCTTAAGGTCAGGTAAGAGACCATATATCATTAATTTGTATCGAAAGGAGCAATGAAATGACAGAACGTATTTTGTTATCTTCCCCTCATATGGGCGGAACTGAAGAGAAATATGTACAGGAAGCATTTGATACGAATTGGATTGCCCCTTTAGGTAACAACGTAAACGAATTTGAGAAGCAGGTTAAGGAGTTTACTGGATCTAAGGCTGCTTGTGCTTTATCGAGTGGTACTGCAGGTATACATATTGCCCTTGATTTACTGGGAGTTCAAAAGGATGATGTCGTGTTCTGTTCTTCTTTAACATTTATTGCAAGTGCAAATCCTATTCTTTACTTAGGTGCTAAACCTGTATTTATCGACTCGGATTTGGAAAGCTGGAATATGTCTCCAATTGCTTTGGAAAAAGCTTTTAAAGCTTATGAAGAAAAAGGCAAGATGCCTAAAGCAGTGGTTATCGTTAACCTATATGGTCAATCAGCGAAGATGGATGAACTGATGGCTATCTGTGATAAATATAATGTTCCTGTAGTGGAAGATGCAGCAGAATCACTGGGAGCATTATATAAAGGTAAAATGAGCGGAACATTTGGCAAATTTGGTATCTTCTCATTTAACGGTAATAAGATTATCACAACATCCGGCGGCGGTATGATTGTCTCCGATGATGAAGAAATGATTCAAAAGGCATTGAAAAAAGCAACACAAGCAAGAGATCAAGCTGTACATTATCAGCATAGCGAAGTGGGCTATAATTACAGATTGAGTAATATAAGTGCAGGTATTGGACGTGGACAAATGGAAGTCCTGGAGCAGCGAGTCAATGAAAAACGTGAGATATTTAACCGTTACGATGAAGCATTAGGTGCAATTGATGGAATTGAAATGATGCCAGAATTAGCAGATACATACCATAACCGCTGGTTATCTACGCTGACTGTTGATTCCGAAAAAATGGGAGTAACTGCACTTGAGGTTGTAGAACACCTTGCGGAAAATAACATCGAAGCCCGACCAGTTTGGAAACCAATGCATATGCAGCCACTGTTTGCGGAATGTGATTATTTCTGTGAGGAAGAAGATAACTCTAAATACTTATACGAGAATGGCATATGTTTGCCATCGGATACGAAGATGACTATGGAGCAGCAACTATTTGTGATTAAGAAAATAAAAGAATTGATTTAGTTTGTTAGCCGTATATTTTATATGCGGCTCTTATTATATTTAATAAACTAATTTGGAAAGGATTAGATTATGAAGATATCAACAATTGAAATAGAAAATTATAAATCAATAAAAAATAATGAAACATTGTATTTATCTGATGGAGTTACAACAATAATTGGAAAAAATGAATCAGGTAAAAGTAATGTACTAGACTTGATAGGTCATATAAATCTCAATTTACCTACTAATATAGAACATTTTAAAAAACCCAACACAAAATGTGTTAATAAAAATACTTTAATCACTTTTAAGTTTGAATTAAATGATAAACAGAAATCATGTCTTAACGTTGAGAGTGAGACTTCAATAATACGATTCGATACTGCAGAACCTACATTTCAAGCTAGTATTGTTGAAGGGTTTCAAAAAGAGTACTTTAACAAAGATAATTATACTTCTAGAATACAACGATTGTATGAAATAGTGGAAAAATATATTAGCAGTAATAACCAAGCAATCAAAAGTAAACTACAAATGTATATTTCATTAGTAGAAAAACTAAATACTATACATGGAGTGAATTGGAAGAATAATATACTTGAAACAGAAAAACGAAGTAACTTAATTAATGATGAAAAAGTAAAAGAAGAATTTAAATCTATACTAACTTACATTTCTGAGTATATCGAAATTTTATATTATGAATTTCCGACGATAGTATATTATAAAGAGCAAGAATTGAAATCAGAATACAAGTTTGTTCGAGATGACTTTAAAGATTTAAAAACTAAGCATGGTAAACCATTAATAGATTTTTTAAAAGCAGTTAGATTTGATGAAGAGAAATTTAGTGATTTGATTTTTTCAACATCAGATGATGTCAAGCGCGATCTTAAAGATGAACTAGAAGAAAATCTTGATAAATATATCAACAATAAGTTTAATGAATTCTATAAACAAGATAAAGTTAAATTAACAGTTGATATTAATAGCAATAGAATAAGTTTTTTCGTTAAAAGTTCTAAAGCAAACATAAACTTAAGTGAGAGGAGTAACGGTCTGAAGTGGTATATGAATTTATTTATATCAATCACGGCAAATGATGATAACAATTCGAAGAAGATGTTACTTATTATAGATGAACCTGGTGTGTACTTACATGTCGATGCTCAAAGAGAACTAAGAAAACTTTTATATGACTTATCAAAAAAGCATCAAATTTTATACAGTACACATTCTCCATTCATGATTGACGATCAAAGAATAACAGACATTAGAGTTACTCAAAAAGAAGACAGTGGCATAACTAATATTATAAATAATATTTTTAGTGATGATATTGCAGAAACCTCGAAATTGGAAACGTTGTCTCCTTTATTAAACTCTTTAGGAATCTCTCACCCTTACATGTTTGGTATAAGTAATTTGAAAATTAATGTCATTACTGAAGGTATAGTTGATGCAATATATTTAAGAGCTCTAGCAAGACTTCTTGGTGAAGAAAGATTTGTTTTTATACCGTCCGTAGGGGCCAGAAACATTCATTTAATAGTCCGGATTTTATGGGGATGGAATTTAAAATGTATAGCATTATTTGATAATGATAATGAGGGAAGAAGTGCCGAAAGAAATTTAAAAAAAGATATGGAAGATGTTCAATGCCATTTACTTTCAAGTGATAACCAAAGTGGTGATATTGAGATAGAAAACCTAATTAGTAACTCTGATTTAGAAAGAATGGAAATTAATAAAGATAAGCTTATATCTGAAAAGAGATATTCTGCAATAAAGATTACTGAATTTATGCACAAAAATTTTAGTACAGTCTCAGATGAAACTAAAGAAAACTTTATCATGCTTTTTTCAGCATTAGGTAGTAAATTTGAATGATTCTATTTAAAGCTTATAATAATTTTAAAGGACTGGTTTCATGAATAAAGTAGACAAAAGAGCAATTATTTTATATTTCAATGATGGATGTTATGTTCTAAACTTTAATAATAATTCATTCGCCAAGTTTATTGATGACACTCTTGGGTTTAATCCTTATATAAAATAAGGAGATATGTCAAAAGGGAAACTTTTGACCGCTATGTATAATAATGAAGATGATGTTAATCTATTTAAGCTAACAAGTGAGTTATTAATAGAAACAGAAACTTTAAAAAGATAGAAGAAGAAAAATTAGATTTTATAGATGATATCGAAGAAACTCAAATCCGTAAAAGAATAAGTGAATGCGATAAAAAAATTAATAAAGTAAAAGAAATTCTTCAAAATTATTCTGAAGAAATGAAGTCAGATATTTTCATCGATAAATCTCTATATACAAATTTAAATGAATTAAAAAAAGATGTAGAAAATTATTTTAAAAGCCAACGCTATCTTAATGGATTAGATAGATTACATACTCTTTTCCATGGTTATTTAATCCAAAGAAGTAATTCATTAAATATTCCTTTTTTAAATCCAAAAGGACATCGGGAACCTCTAAACGTTATCTATAATAAAATAGTCAAATATTTAATTAATACTAAAAAGATAAAATCAGAAGTGACTATAAACGCTCTTAATAACTCTAAAGTAATAATTGAATCTTTTAATGATAGTAGAAATAAATTTAGTAAATCTCATCCAAGTGAACAATGGTTAAGTGAGCATGAAGCAAGATATATTAATTCTATTGTAATTACCACTATAACCTTATTGGATTCTGTTTTAAAACCTACTATTTAATTATTTTACAACTCATTTTGAAATGATGTATGTATTACTGCTCAACTAATTAACTTTCAAGATAAGGAATGACATGAAAGGCCGGTAAACAAATGAATAATATAGTAATAATTAATGATATTTTAAATTTGGTGGATGATACGCATAAAATGATTAATTTTATTTTAGGTCCAGCCGTTACTGCAGTATTGGTGTCTTCTATAGTTACCTTGTTTAACAATAGAAAAGGTTTACAAGATTCTTTAGATAGTAAATCAGGATGGAGAAAAGAACTTTTCAAAGTAGCATCAAAAACTTTTTTAACCACTGATGATGTATATTTAGTTTTAGCGGCTTTGCGTTATAGCCCTCATAAAATATGGGATGAGCGAAAAAATAGAGAACCTAAAGACTTCGATGAAATGACATCTTACATTCATTACAAACTTGGTTACATACTTGAAAGTTATAAATGTGAGGATCTAAACTTAACGTTAGATAAGGTTGAATCTCATGTTAAAGTCTTGGGGAAACAGGATTCGAATACTGTACGTTTATTAGTGAAATATTTACTTAAACATCATTGGGAAGATTTAGGTAAGGGAGTTTGGGGGAGATTGAAATTCAGAGTTATACAGGAACCCGATATTATAAAAGAAGTTTATAATCAGATTGAAGATTAATTGAATAGGAGTTGAAAATAACTTTGAAAATTATAGATCGGTCAATGCTATTCTTTTACTACATGGCAATAATTAGTTTTTCTATTCTTATTTTCTTAGGAACTTTATATCTTAGTACTTTAATATTTGAAGATTTATCGGATATCCTTATTGTTGCTAGCAAATGGGTGATTATAGTCTACTTTTTAATTATGGTTTCCATTCCGATGTTAATTATCGGTGAATATATTTTAACTGTAATACAAGAAAAGAAATCTAAAAGCTCTAGTCATTACCATTTTACTGTTCACTGTAAAGAAAAGGACAATAATTATGAAATTTATGTTGATAGGAATAAGCATCCAGAATGGTTTAGGAGTAATATTAAAGAAATAAATATAGTCTTTAAATATGAATCTGGTATGAGTAATAAAGCTATTAAATTAACTTCATGTAATAAATGGAAGCAGAAAACGGATTGAAAGTTAATTTATGTACCATTAAAAACTAAATTTTTTTGGTAATATCTTTAGTAAATTAACTATGAAATAACAACTAAAATTAAAATAACGGTTATCTTTTTAGAGAAAATCAAAAATTAATAGATATGACAGATAATTATATTTATTAAGTGCATCAAATAACATCAGTACATCGACTAAGTGTTGCCTTTACATAGATGAAGTTGAGAGAGACAAGATTTTATTAAAAATTTAAGTTTTTTAAACACGTATGGTAATCCATACGTGTATTTTTGTTGTTCTTCGGCAAATAGTTTTTATCTTGTAATTTTTCATATTTAAATTTAATGGTTTCCTCGCTCTTAGTGTAATAAAACAGTATCCAGGGTAAAACTAATTAATATCTATTAATTAGGAGTGGTTAAATGAATTCAAACATGCCAAAAGATTCAGGTTTTGATAAGACTTTAAGTATTCTGAAAGAAGGTTACGAGTTCATCATGAATCGTGACAGGGAGCTTGACACAAACATTTTCGAGACGCGTATTCTCGGTGAAAAGGCCATCTGTCTCACAGGCAGTGAACAGGCTGAATTGTTTTACGACAATACCCGCTTCAGACGCAGTGATGCTGCGCCCGCCAGAGTACAAAAGACGCTCTTCGGCGAGGGGGGCGTCCAGGGTCTCGATGGTGATGCGCACAAAAATCGTAAAGCGATGTTCATGTCTTTAATGGACAACAAGACCATGGATGAGATTGAGGATCTCACAGAGAAATACTGGCACGAATTTTTTGCGGAAATCAATTGGAATGATACTGTGGAGTTATACGAAGCAGCGAAGGTAGTATTTCTGCAGGTTGCCTGCGACTGGGTCGGTGTTTCGCTGGAAGATGAAGATCTTGAAACCCGCGCGGGTCAGATTTCTGATTTATACGAGTCGCCTGCAGCGCTCGGAATCCAGCACTGGAAAGGGCGTAAATCACGGTCTGAGGCTGAGGACTGGATTCAGGGGCTTATTGAAGGTGTGCGTAATGGTGAGATTGAAGCGGATAAAGACAGAGCGCTCTATCAGTTCGCTATGCACAAAGATTTAGACGGCGAGCTTTTAGATTCTCAGATTGCGACAGTGGAACTCTTAAATCTTATCCGTCCGATTAATGCCATTAGTGTCTGGGTCGCTATGATAGGTCTCGCTCTTCATGAGCATCCGGAAGCGGCAGAAAAACTGCAGAATGCCAATCAAGAGCAGCTCGAATGGTTCATTCAGGAAGTCAGACGCTATTATCCTTTCTTCCCGGTCGCAGTCGCACGTGTGGCGGTTGATTTCGAATGGCAGGGCTACGAGTTTAAGGAAGGGACTTTAACGCTGTTGGACTTATACGGTACCAACCGTCATCCTGATGACTGGTCAGAGCCTGAAGTATTTTCTCCGGAGCGTTTTGAAGGCTGGCAGCAAACACCGTTTAACTTTATTCCGCAGGGCGGCGGATCTTATGACTTCGGTCACCGCTGTGCAGGGGAGTTTATCACCATAGTCGTCATGCAGACGACGCTCGACTTTCTTGTTAACCACTTGGAATTCGAAGTGCCGGACCAGGATTTCAGCTTTGAATACAACGATATTCCAGCTGTGCCGAATGACAAAGTGAAAATAAAACCGATCCGTCTCAAATAACTCATCCAATTTTAATCTGACTTTACTTTCAATTTAAATTATCTGTGCTATTATAATTCTTATTAATGAGTCAACACCACTGGGAGATAACCATGAAAATAAGAATAGCAGTGATTATCATATGTATTACTTTAATGCTGATTGTGACATCAGTCATAGACAGCTTTAATCATAGTGAGACAGATAGACCCGAAAAAGCAGATGTCATTATTATGCTCGGCGGCGGAGATAAGGGCCGCATGGAAAAAGCAGCCGAACTGTATCATGAAGGTTATGCGGACTATGTCATCATTACACCGGAGAGTGAAGATATCTACCCGCAGAGTACAGAATTTGCAAGAGAACTCGGTATACCCGAGGACGCCATTATAGAAGAATATGAAGCAACGAGTACTTATACTAATGCCGTTGAGTCATTCAAGATTATGGATGAATATGGCTTTGACAGTGCTCTAGTTGTCACAAGCGACTATCACCTGAAGCGGTCTAAACTAATCTACGACAGAGTCAGTGACGGGCAGTACGACTTGAAATATATCGCGGCCCTCGGTGCAGGCGGCGAAAAGTGGAACGAAAGATCCTACGCAGACAGAATCTGGTTCAATGAATTTTACAAGCTGTGGGGATACAGACTTGGTTTATATAATTTTATAGATGTGCCGGATGAAAAATAATATCCTCACCCTGATTGTAGGGCGAGGATATTTTTATACTAAATTATCGGAGTGTCCGGTTTCAAGGACATCTTTGAAGTTTTGGAAGCTCGTTTCAATCATGTTGGCTAAAGCTTCATCTGTATTGGACCCGATATGAGGGGTGACGAGTACTCTCGGGTAAAGGTCTATTAAGTCAGCTGCGCTCGCATCCGGTATCGGGTTTTCTTCTGAAAACTTTTTAAAGAATACTTCCGCTTCATTCGGCAGAACATCTGTCCCAAAGCCGCCGAGCTGCTGCTCCTTAATCGCCTTGACGATAGCAGCATTACTTTGCAGTTCGCCTCTCGCGGTATTGATCAGTATGGCATTATTTTTCATTTTAGAGATAAATGTTTCATTGACCATTTCGTCATTTTCTTCGGGAATATGCGGAATGTGCAGACTGACTATATCGCTCTCTCTGAGAAGTTCATCCAGTTCTACAAAGTCTACGACTTCTTTAGCCGCTTCACTTTCAAAAATATCATAACCAATCACCCGGGCACCGAGGCCTTTAAACAGCTTTGCTTCTGTTAAGCCGATCTTACCGGTGCCGTATACACCTACAGTGCAGTTTCTGATTTCTCTGCTGAACATCTCTGGGTCAACTCTCATATCGTGACGGCTGGTACGTTCGAGAGTGAACGGCACATTTCTTAATAAGTTCATGGCGAGAGTGACTGACAGTTCTGCGATCGCATTAGGGGAGTACCTCGGCACATGGGCGACTTTAATATCCAAAGCTTTTGCTGCTTCGAGGTCGATGTGTGAAAATCCGACTGTCCGTGTAAACACGTAATCAATACCGCAGTCTTTCATATATTTTAAATTGTCAGCATGAGCGCTGCAGTTTGCACGAAGCAGCACCGCATCATGTCCTTGGGCTGTCTGGATGTTTTCATCAGTCAGCAGATCTTCGATTAAGGTCAGGTCGTAGTTATACTTATTTAAGTGCTTAAAATATTCAACTTCATTGGGTCTGACACCGTAACAAATAATTTTCATCATATTTAAATTCCACCTTATAAAATTTTAAAAGATACCTAAGTTTCCGATTATGTTGAGTATGACCAGCCAGGTCGGGATTAATATGACTGCTGCTAAAGTCGACAGCAGTGATGCGTTGGATGCGAGTATCGCTTCACGTTCAAAGTTGATGGCGTAGGCCACCGCTACCGTCGCAGCTGGTGTGGCCATCATGACGATCATAGTAGTGACAGCATCTATATCAAAGACGAGTATGCCTGTTGCTGTTGTCAGGAAGAAGACAGCTAAGTTGATGGCAGGAACAATAATCGTTTTAACGCCGGCATAATACCAGGACGAGGTAGATTTTGCAGCCTGGCCGATATTAATTTCAGCAAGGGTCGCACCGATAGCGAGCCAGGCGAGCGGTGAAGCCAGTTTCGATAAATATTCCATCGGCGCATACAGCCATGGTAAAGTCTGATCAATTCTTAAAATGGCAACCTCTCTCGCAGCTTCAGTTTCAGTCGCTGCCACTGTTACCTGCGGCAGGAACTCCTGGAATAGCCAGATGGCCAGACCTAAAAAGGTTGCGATAACAATCGGATTTAAAAACATAGACTTTAAATTTTTAAGCTCCATTTTTAAACCGCTCATACGAATATACGCATAGGAATATAAGAAAATGCGGTAACCGATATTGAATATATTCGCGTAAATGACCCCGACTGGACCGAGTATTGCGCTGACAATTGGGATTCCGAAAAAGGTCGTCGAACCGAAAATCGATAACACTTCGAGTGTCGTTTTTTCATCGCCTTTATATTTTAAATACAAAGGTTTCATCGCAAACATTAAGACGATGTACATTAAGATGCCCCATATCAGTACGTTAATACCCTGGGCGAGCTGCTCGGAATCGATATCTGTCATAAAAGCCGTAAAGGCAAGAGCCGGAAGGGCAACAGTTAAGACGATTTTAGACAGAATCTTACCGACATTTTCATTAAAAATACCGCGCTTTCGGCAAAAGAAGCCGAGTAAAATGATTAAAATTGTCGATGCGATTGCACTGAGAAAGCCCATATCAGTGAAAGTCATGACAATGATTTCCCATACGTTCATAGGAAGTCCTCCTTATTTATTGTGAAATAATCAACAATCTTTCATACTTTTATTATACAAACTTTTATAAAGGAGAGAATAAAAAAATGTAACGATATTGTGAAAATTTGAACATAAAATAAAGGGAAGTGCTGGAGGGTTGAATGGGTTATCGATTATATTTCAGTCAGTAATGAAGCTGGACTTGCAGCTGTATAATGAATAGAGTGGAACGAGGAGTCATATTAAATAAGGAATGATAATTATGGTAGAAAAAGACACACAAATTAAAGTCCTCCTCGGCGGATCAGGCAGCATCTACGAATTTGCCAGGCAAACACTCGGTGTCGATAAGATGATGCTATCGAAGCAAAGAAATATATTGCCGGCCGACTGATTAGGCTGGCGGGAACGGGGTTGTATTAAGAATAAAAGAAACTGGGTCCGGCACTGTGCTAGACTCAGTTTCTTAAATTTAGTATTTATATCCGTACTCTTAAAGAACAGTCTTTATAGACTGAAATGGGTTTTGAAATATAAACTGATTGACAGAAAATAGTGCGAATGCCGGTATCCTTCCATACTTCTTACACTTTTGGTCCGAGCACCTTATCTGCCAGCCGGCGGCAGTTTTCCTGGTCAAAGTAATCAAAGTAAGCGCCTGCTTTTTCATAGAAGGGATTGGCCGGCGCCTTTGTCACAATATACTCCAGTAAGTCGAAGACTTCTTTTGTGCTTTTTGCTTTATACCCGTATAAGTCCTTATCCAGATCCAGATAGGTCCCGCGTTCTGTTTCCATCGCTTCCTGGTCGAACATATAAAATATAATCGGCTTATTCTGATAAAGAAAATCCCAGGACACACTCGTATAATCCGTTAAGAGCATATCCGCTTCAATCACTTCATCCTTAATCGACACGTCATCAAAAGTCACAAATGAAAGGCTGCCGCTGTCTTTTAATGAAGCAAAGTGTTTTTCATACGATTTCATAAAGGGATGCAGAATGACTTTAACATTCAGTTCTTTAGATGTTATCAGATGGTTAAATTCAGGGTCGTTTAAGAGGTCTGCCGTCGCACGGAAGTAATCACTTGATATAAATTCTTCTTCCGTCAGATCTAAGAGCCATTCTCTCCAGGTCATCATCAAAAGAATATTTTTCACTTCTTTAGCTGGACTGTCAGTTTCGAGGCGGTCAAAGCGCGCCATGCCTGTTGTGATTAACTTTTCCTCAGGAAATTTCCAGCCCTTTAATTTTATACTCCGTTCGTAACGAGACGCACAGTTGAAGAAGTTCGTCCGGCGGAGGAGGGGTTTATCTTCTTCCTGAATTAAAATCTTTTTAAACCCTTCAATACCGTGGCTGATATGCGTCATGACCGTATGGGTATTCAGATGGATATATTGCTCGATATCCGGGGCCAGGTCGTAAATAATCGAATGCCCGTGGAAGGTGTAGTCCGACTGAAAAAATAGCAGGTAGTTTTTAAAACTGCCGAGTTTCACAGCAGCCGGGATATTCTCTTGTTCGACATAGTTTGTTTTTTTGTCATACATCCAGTAAGTCTTAAGGTCCGGGCGGTGTTCTACAAGGTATGTATGAAAGACTGAGGCGTTGTCTTCATATTTTTCTCCCAGGTTTCCGCCGACCAGGACAAGCGGTTGCTTATTTTTCGGCAGTATGCGGGACAGACTCCTTGCCGCAGCAATTTTTAGTTTAATTAATATGGATTGGTACCAGTTAAAATTTTTAAGTTTCATAAATGATGGTCTCCTTCTTTCTCTGTTTCTACCCTGTAGCGGGCTGATTTAGTCAGCTTTGTTTAAACAACGTGCCCGGGGGTACTAAGATAGTTACACAAGAATTAGATATTTTTATATACATGATACAGTTCATGTTTGAAAAGGGGGAAGGTCAAATGAATGTTAAAAAGATATTATTCATTTCAGACCATGGGGACCCGCTCGCGAAACTCGGGGGAGAACAGGCGGGCGGTCAGAACAACTACGTCAAACAGCTGGCAACATATCTTGCGGACATGGGCCTTGTAATCGATGTAGTGACGCATTGGAGTGATGAAAAAACGCCGCAGATTGAAGCGTTCGGCAAGTCATGCCGGGTCATTCGTATTGCAGCCGGCAGAAAGGGTTTTGTGCCGAAGGCGGAAATCGCAGATATGCTGGATGATTTTTATCAAGAAATGGACGGACTTCTGCCTTTAGAAGATTATGATATCATTCACAGCCATTACTGGATGTCCGGACTGCTTGGACTGAGTGTAAAAGTAGCCTACGGTCTTCCGCTCGTGCATACATCGCACTCGCTCGGTATTGCGAAAGCTTAAGCGACGGGCGTGAAGGAGAAAAAACGGATTCATGCCGAAAGGAAGATTTTACGAAAGGCAGATTCCGTAATTGCGACAACGCCCACCGAAAAAAAGATCATTAAAAAATTCGCAGGGTCTAAGCCGAATGTCGCTGTCATTCCGATTGGGGTGGCAAGAACATTTGAAGAAGTGAAGTATCGAAAGCCGCCTGTAGACGCGCGATTTGTCTATGCCGGCCGCTTTACAGAAACGAAAGGGCTGTTTACGCTGCTGAAAGCCTTTCGTCAGTTCTTAAAACATGATTTGTCGGCTGAACTGATACTTGCAGGCGGTGATGAGCACGCTATTAATCTAAATACCGGACATCCTGTGCTTCCTGTTCTGTGTGAAGCTGTAGAAGGAATAGAGGACAGCGTGATATTTATCGGACCGACCGCACAGAAAGAACTCGCTGTTTTGTTCTCAAAAGCGACCGCAGTCATCGTGCCGTCTTACTATGAATCATTCGGCATGGTCGCTGCAGAAGCTCAAGGCTGCGGCACACCGGTCATTGCTTCTGAAGTCGGAGGACTCCAGGATGTCGTGAAAGATGGAAAAACAGGTTTACTCGTCCCTCCTGAAAATCCGAAAGCTCTTTCTGAGGCGATGACGAGACTTGCAGAAGGACGCCGCTTCACTGAAAAACTCGGCCGGGCAGCAATGAAACGCGAAGCACGGATGTTTACGTGGCCGCTGATTGCAAGAACTGTTCAGAATCTGTATGAGGTGATCGCTGATGGAGAAAATCCGCCATCTGTTAGCGACGGATCTTGACGGCACTTTTGTCGGAGATGACGCGGGTTTAAAGCAGCTGTTAGCTTATTATGATACGCTCGATGAACCGGTGGCGCTTGCTTATATTACTGGGCGTCACCAGGCATCTGTGATAGACCTGATTAATGAAGCCTCACTGCCGATGCCAGATATTCTGATTACGGATGTCGGGACAGTAATCTATCACGGCGAAAGCCTTTTTGAAGATGAACTGTGGACAGAAAAAATGACTGAGAACTGGCAGCCGGATAATATTCTTAAAATTGCTGAAGGTATTTCAGGCCTCACGGTTCAGAATTTACCGCATCAGCGGCGAGTGTCCTTTTACGCAAGCAGTACAGAATCCGCGGAAGCGTTAAAAATTTCACTTCTGCAGAAGGAGATTCCGCACACCTTTATCTTCAGCTCCAATAGAGATGTGGACATCCTGCCGGAAGGCGGCGGTAAAGGCGAAGCGCTTAAATTTTTAATTGAAAACTATGTTGAAAAAGAAGCGGGTATTCTTGTCGCCGGCGATTCAGGCAACGACCTCGCTATGCTCGAGGCCGGCTACCCCGCAGTTATTGTGGCAAACGCCCGTCCGGAACTTGCTGATATAGAAGCAAATGAATTGCTCTATCGTGCATCATCTTCGTATGCGGCAGGTATACTGGAAGCGTGGCAGCATTTTTACGGGGGCAGGTAGTTTTATATTTGAAATTAAATAGAACATGTGTAGAGATATGTTCCTCTTAAACTGGTTAAGTATCCATTTTAAGAGGAGCATTTTTTCATATTTAAATATTTTTCTGTCATTAGGCTTAAATTATAGTAATATTATGACAATTAGTATTATAACGTAAAGGGGAACTGACATGACACTTGAAAAGATGGATGATTTTATTCTAAAGCACCGTGACGACTACCTGAATCAGCTTTTTAATCTGCTTAAAATTAAGAGCATCAGCACCAACGAGGATGAGATTCGACATTGCGCCAATGTTTTGAAGAGTGAAATGGAAACCCTCGGCCTTGATACGCAGCTTATCGAAACCGGCGGCAATCCCGTTGTCTACGGCGAACTTCTAAACGATAAAAACCGCTTCACCTTGCTGATCTACGGCCACTACGACGTCCAGGCTGTAGAACCGATTGAGCTGTGGGATTCGAATCCTTTTGAACCTGAGATTAGGGACGGCAGAATATATGCACGAGGTGCCGGTGATAATAAAGGTCAGCTGATGGCTCAGCTGCTCGGACTGAAGACTTATCAAGCGCTCTACGGTGAGCTTCCCATTAACGTGAAGTTTATCTTCGAAGGGGAGGAAGAACTCGGCAGTGTGCACCTGGCGGAATTTGTGGAGAATCACAAGGCACTGCTTGAAGCGGATTTAGTCTATACGTCGGATGGTTCGTCGCATAACAGCGGCGATCCGTTAATTCTGCTTGGTGTCAGAGGGGTGTTGATTCTTGAAATGACGGCGAAAGGTGCGGATTTTGATAACCATTCCGGCAATACGGGCAATATCGTGCCGAATCCTGCGTGGAAACTGATGCGGCTGTTGAACACGATGCGGGATGATGACGGGAATGTGCTGGTAGACGGTTTTTACGATAAAATTCGAAAGCCGAGCGACAAGGAAATGGAACTCCTGAAGCGGCTGCCTTATGACCAGCAGGATATCGCAGAGAAAATCGGTTATGAGGACTTGGATATGGACGGGGCGTCGTATTACCATAAGCTGACCATGGAACCTACCTTTAATATTGCAGGCATAGAAAGCGGTTATACGGGTAAGAATGCGAAAACAATTATTCCGTCGACGGCGACGGTCAATATGGATATCAGACTGGTGGCGGACCAGGACCCGGAAGATGTTTTTAAGAAAATTGAGGAACATGTTAAGGAAGTAGATCCAAGTGTGACCGTAACCTATAAAGGCGCCATGCGCCCATCGAGAACACCGGCAGAACTGGAGATTGTTCAAGCTGTGACGGATGCGGTTGCTCATGCCTACGGAAAAGAACCCTTAGTCCAGCCGAGCATGCCGGGCTCCCTTCCGGACTATGTGTGGACGGAAATATTAAATACACCATCCATCATCATGCCGTACGCTAACTTCGATCAGCATAATCATTCACCCAATGAGAACCTGAAAGTAGAGAACTTTTTTGCTGGGATTAAATGTACGTGTAATTTGGTGAGGGAGTTGGGGGAGAGGAATGTTTAAACTGATGTAACTGTCTCATATTCTATAAATGCTAGTTTAAAATGGATAATGAATTAAAATTTTTGTCGGACTTAAAGAGAGAACTTAAAGGGCGGAAATATCTTAAACATAAAAGATATTTAGGTGAAAAAGAAAAGTATATACAATGATATTCAGAAACAGAAAGCGAAAGAAGTCTAATGTTATTTCTAACGATAGACTTCTTTTTAATTCCTGCATTTAATTTTATAAAAGTACCTTAACAATAATTATCCGAGGAGTCTTAATAAATCGTAATTAACATAGACTTTATTTTTAGTTTTAGCTTTGTCAGTATCTAATAGTTTTAAATCAACTAAATGATTTAATCCGTTTCTGGCAGTAGTTGGGCTGATATTTAAAAAATCAGCAACTTCCCGGGTGGAGACTGATGGTTTCGTAAATGAGTAAAACCAAATTTTATTGATACTGCCGGTAGAATTGATTAGCCTTAACCCTTTTCTAGCCAGCTGTTCTATAGATTCAAGTTTGTTAAGTATGCTTGTTGCCATTCTTTTACAAGCATCAAGGAAAAATTTTATCCAGGCATACCAATCTGGGTTATTGCCGCGTACACCATTTAAAAGATTATAGTATCTAAGTCGTTCCTTTTCTAATTCTTCACTTACGAAGAAAACAGGATATTCAATTAAATTGTCACTCATAGTATTGAGCACAATTAATATTCTCCCCATTCTTCCATTACCGTCGAGAAAAGGGTGGATAGATTCGAATTGGGCATGCATGATTGCAGTTTTAATTAAAGGATCAGAGTCTATATCAAGCAAGATATGATTTTCTTGATTACTTGTATTGAAAGTATAATGTTCTTGACCGTTAACATAATTTTCAAGATTACTCATGTAATCGCTAATATCACTAGCAGGTATCGGAATGTATACAGCATCCTCAATTCGATCCGTTGGACCAATGAAGTTCTGAATCTTTCTAAATTCACCGGCCGATATTGTAGTGCCTCTAGTATTTTCTCCCATAAGTATTTCGTGGAGCTGTTTAATTAAACGAGTTGAGATAGGATAGCCCTGATTAGTCAACTCAATTCCTTCTTTTAATGCAGCTAAATAATTATCAACTTCAACTACTTCACTACTTTTTCTTTTCTTAGTGGCATCTTCAATCATGTCGGCAAAAGTAACCTGTGTACCTTCGATACGAGTAGATTGTACAGATTCTTGTAAACTTAATATCTGTATAAGCTGAGAATTAATGATTGAATGATTTAATTCAGAATTCAATTTCCCAATCAGAGTTTTAATTTCTGCAATTTCTTTATACAGTACTAAAGCATCTTCCATTTTAACTTCCGGTGGAAGCATTTGAATACCTTGGATAGCCATAACGCACCTCACATTCCTTTTAGTTTCTAATTATCGCACTCTATTAGTCAAAAAACAACATAAATTGGTTTATAGATTGAGAGTTATAATGTAATAAGTCTTGTTGAAGTGGGTTACAATAGAGTTAAATAAAATAAACTGGTAATTATAAATTTTAACTCAAAGGAGGTTCTAATGAAAAATCTATTCCTATTAATAATTTTTATTTTAATTATTGTACTCGGTAATTCTTTTGAAACTTTAGAACCTGTATCTAATACCTTCGAGTTCCTGTATGTTAATTTTAATTTCCCTTTATTAATATTAATTATTATATTTATATTCAAACAAGAATTGAAAGATTTAATCAATAGAATATCCAAAATCACACACGGAGAAACTAGTATCCATTTGGATTTAGAGTACTTAAAAGAAGGTTTAGAGAATAAAGCGGATTTTTATAAGGATGTTGAAATCAAGCAGGCTCCCAGAATTGGTGGTGGAGGCAGATTTAATATTCCTAATGAAGATCTTATTAGAATGACAAAGATTCAAATATTATATACTCAAAATATGTTAAATAACTATTTAGAAAATGAAGGCTCAGTTGCAACTATACAGAAGTTATATATGGCATATGAAGAAGTGCTTAAATTGCACTACAATTTAACCTATACAGATATAAATACTATGAAAAATAGAATTAGACATGATGGAACTGAAGAGGAACTGCAGTTATTTGATGAAATAGTTGCTTTCTATTCTGGAGTGACTTATTTTGACTCACATGAGAATGGCACAGGAAAATTATTGAGAGACAAAGATGTAATGAACTATAAGAAGCTTATATCTGTAGCTGTGAGTCAGTTCTATTTTTACTCAGTATTTAATCATCCACCCGATAATATGCAAAACAACTAAATATTTATTGATGAAGATATTTTTGTAACAGTATTAAAAATAAAGACACGGGGTGACAGTATGTCTGAAGATCATAAAAAAGTATTTGTCAGCTATGATTGGGGAACACTTGAACATGAACAGTGGGTATTTGATTTAGTGAAGGATTTACGCAGTGATGGAGTAGATGCCATGATTGATAAATTAATCACTCAAACAAATACAGTGCAATTAGAAAGAATGATGGTTGAGAGGATGAATGAAAGTGATCATGTAATTATGGTACTCACTAAGGAATACGCTCAGAAAGCAGATAGTATGCAAGGCGGAGTTGGTTTTGAAACTCTTCAGAGTTTACCAGATTTACTTAGTAACTCTGATAAGTATATTTTTATACTGCGTCATGATGGAGACTTCAAGGATGCGGTTCCATCTCATCTTCGAGGCTTTCATTTTATAGACTTTTCAAGCAATAGTGAATACAAAAGAAAGTATGAGCAACTGTTATACAGAATAGAGGGGGTGCCGTATTATGAACTACCTCCGCTTGGTAAGAAGAAGGAATTAAAGCCGGGATATTCTAATATAGAGAACCTTACATCTAATAATCAAGTATTTGATGATATTGATTTACCAAAGCTAAAAGAGTTGAATGATTTAGAAAAAGATAAGCTGGAAGGCAGTGTTTATAGCGAACTGGTTGATTTATTCAACCAGCTGTTTATAGAACTGGAAAATAAAAATTCTAATTTCCAGTATACTAAAGAAGAAATAAATCAGCAGAAGCATGTCTTTAAGTTATATCTTGATGGGAACTTAAAGACAGGAGTGAAAATATGGAGAGGAAATCATCTCTTTCAAGGAATCAATTTTCAATTCGGACATATGCTTGATATTAATTCCGATAATACTCTGAATGAAAGTCTCGTATTTAATTATAACCAAAATGGTGAATTCACTATGAAATTAATGATGAATATACCGGGGAATTCTGAGTATAAAGAGATAGCTGCAGTAGTCAAAGAATTATGGAATACCAGAATAGAGCCCGTATTGAAACAATAGGATTGAAATTTTAATATTTAATGTAAATAAAACCTCAAATATTATATATGTCTGAGGTTTTTATCTTCTTGATTAATCTTTTATAAAACTTGTTATGCCTTCTCTATAATGACCTTTAACTGACCATCTTAATAATATCGTCGTCATTTCTTTCGGTGTATACGGATAGTCGTTTTTTATCCACCAGACGATACTGTTGAAGTATGCGCCCGTTGAATAGCTGATCAATAGGTTTTCCAGCACCAATACCTCGTCTTTTGATGCTGCATAATCAATTCTTCTTTTTATATACTCTTCCAGTATATATCAGATAGATGGCTAATAATTATTTTGTCGTTTAGTATAAGAATAAAGGATTATATAAGGAGGACTATCATGGAGAGAATTAGAACACTTGTAAATGAACTCAGAGTAAATGATGAAAATTTTGCATTCGAACATGTTCTTAATAATCTGGAAGACGTTATTGAAAAATTTGGAGTGAAGGTTTTCTATAGTGATATGTCCGGTTTTCCTAATCCACGAAAAGTAAGCGGATATACCCGAATGGCCAAAAATGGTCAGCCTGAAATCGTTGTAAATGCTAAGGAGTCAGAAGGCAGAAGAAGATTTACAATGGCTCACGAACTCGGGCATATTATTATGCATTGGGGATATCCTGAAAGTAAGATATCAAAAGATCAAATGACTATTTTATATAGACAGGACTCATATTATAATCACGATTTGTATGAGTATGAGAAAGAAGCGAATGAATTTGCTGCTCAATTATTAGCACCGATAGACGTTATTGAAAGAGTCATTGTTGAACCTGTAAGTTCATTTGAAGAAGATCAACTCGACTTTTTAAGTTCGAGAATTGCAGAGTCTTTTAATATTACGAAATCATTTGCAAATGTGCAGTTAGAAAAATTAAGGGCCTAAGTTAATGAGCGAAAAGAAAACAACGATAGATGAAGAGCTGCTGGAAGAGTTGAAAAAAGACGTTAATCCTGAAAACATAAGATTGACTATCACTTCTAAAGAAGAACGTGAATATGCAGAAGAAGATAGAAAAAACGCTTTTGATGATTACCAAGAATATAAAAAAGCCGTGGGTGGGGTTATACTTTTCCGACAACTGAAAAAATTATTATTATCGTGTTCGTAAGTGCGACCTTTTTAAACACTTTTGCTTTATTGACACTAATATTTAAATATATATTTAGTCCAACAGATAATCTAATGCAACATAATAAAGATATAGAATGACAAATGTGTCAAACAATATTAGTTCGTTTTTATTAGAACCCCAGAACCTCCAAACGCCGGGAAGAGAGTTCGGGGGTTTCTTGGTGCTTATCGCCTAATCTTTTCTTTGCAGCTCAAGCCAGCGCTTAAACAGCTGCACGATGCACCCGACGATAATCGGGCCAACGGAATATAAAAAAATAGTGTCCATGAATTCCACCTTCTCCCGATCCGTATTTCGTCCAGAAAGAATAGAAGATACATTAATTATACTAAAACGGAACATTTGCTCGATTATTAAATACACTTTTCTTAAAATAGTATTAGTTTTTAAGGATGCAGTGGGTATAGGATTGTAGATGAGACGGGGAGGGATTATTATGAGGTATATCAAGAGAAGAGATTTAGATATTAGTAATATACCGGATAATCGAATTATTGCCTTAAACAAGTCCATAGAAGAAGGATGTCGATCTGTAGGGAAATTATCGCCACTCGTTGGCAAAAAGAAAATTAGTATCAAATCTAAACGGGCAGATAAGAAGTGATTTCAAGTTGTTATGATAATTTAGGCTAATTTTCTAACTGATTATCTTCAAACTAGAATCTATTTTGTTATATATTAAATTATAAGTAATAAAAATAGTGCGTATAACTTCGCTAAACCTCCAAACACTGGGAAGAGTGTCTGGAGGTTTTTCGTTTTAAATTAAATCTTTAGCTGAATGTAACTAAGTTGTAGTCGACTACACAATATTGTATAATTAAGTAGCCTAAGGAGTGAACCTAAATGAAAATGAATGAAGTTGTAATTAAAAATGTGAAGCACTGGCTTAAAGAAAATGATAAGACTCATGAATGGTTGGCGGCTGAATTAAATGTAAGTAAATCATTGGTTGGCCATATGTTGTCCGGGAAAAGAGCGATTTTGCCGAAACGTATTGAAGACTTGTCAAGAATCACCGGTATTCCCATGAAAGAATTAGTTAAAGACAGTTCTCAATCAGGTGGTTTAACTGTGCAACTTCGTGGTCAAACTTCTAATCGTCGTTCCAGACAGGATTTGAAGTCAATGATATTTGCTATTGAAGATTACATTGGTTTAAAGAGCAGGTGATAATATGGACTTAAAAATTCAAGCTGAAAAAACAGCAGAAGCTTTTGCGCAGGACTTTTTAGAAGAAAAGTTTGGCAATGATATTTTTATCGGTGCACATATTGAAAAACTGATAGATGACAAAGTCAATCTGATTTATCAATATACCGAGGATGAGAATTATCACGGGGCTGCAGTGGTTCATGAATCGGGTGAGGAGTTTATCGCATTGAATACGTTTCAGCCGCTTCGAATGCGTTATTTTACAGCAGCGCATGAACTATGGCATTTATCTGAAGGCAGTCAAATGCAGTCTGAATCATTTGACCATGAAAGAGCAGCAGACCGTTTTGCAGCTGCAGTGATGTTGCCCAAAGGTCTGACAAAAGATTTATGGAAAAAGTTTAAACGTGAATATGGTACAGAAGAAGCGGTGATTCATCTTGCGGATTTTGCTAGTGTACCATATGACGCAACGGCCCGGCGTGTCAGAGAACTTGGGGATAGGGATGCTCCAGTGAGTATACCGGAAGATGAGTGGAAGCAGAAACGTTTTGTGTACAACTTACCTGAAAGTTTTCTAGATCAACCTCAGGCTATTGAAAAATTCGAAGCGTACGAAACGATTGTACGAAATGCAGTTGAGCAGGAGAAGCTGGACAGTCTGACTGGAGCAAATAAGATAGGGAGATATAATCCCAAACTTGCAGAGGTGCTGCAGGAACAGAAAGCCGAATACCTGAATAATAGAGAACAAAACGATGCGTAAGGGTAAAGTATTTATAGATGCTAATATTATTATTTATGCGGACAGCTTTGGGAAGACAGATGTGTTTGAATGGATTAATAATTTATATGAAGAAATCTATATTCATAAAATAGTTTTAGAAGAAGTAAAATTATCATCTGCAAGGAAAAAGATTGAAGGTTTCATTACTGAAAAACGCTGGTTACTGTTTGATCCTGAAGATGAAAAAGCTTTAACGGATAATCAATACGATTTGTATGAAGCCTATTTAGATGATGTATACGAATCATTTCGACAATTAGATGCTAAGAAAATTACTGAATCGAGAGAGTTAAAGCATACAAATGACCTTGGAGAAATTCACAGTCTTGCAGCAGCTGTATTACTAAATGCAAGTATAATCTGCAGTAACGATCTTGATATTAGAGAAGTTATTGAAGATTCAGAGATTCTCATATCTGAAGATGAAGCACAAGAAAGTGTATTGATTACGCAGGACACCCTTGAAGACTTCTGTTATTACGTCATCATTCATGAAATAGCACAAAGAAAATTAGTCAGAAAGTTTTTTAAAACTATCCATCCAGATAGAGTTGATTCGCTTGATCAGCGCCTATTATCGGAATCTTAAACTATTTAAATTGAGATCATTTTATATGAGATTGCTTCAAACTGGAAACCAGATTCACTCTATGTTAAATTAAAAGTAACAAAAATAGTGCACATGATTTCATCACCCCCAAATGCTGGGAAGAGCATCTGGGGGTTTTAATGTCTTGTCATTTTACTTTTTATTATGACTGATGTTATAATTCAAGTAACAAAAAGATATTCCATTGCAACACCGAACCCCCAATCTACTGGTCCTAGATTGGGGGTTTTTTTGGTGTGGTTTTCGCCTATCATTCATCGCGTTTGTCTAACCAGTATACAAAGTACGCAACCAGGCACCCGGTGATTATGGGTGCTAAAATTTCTACAAAAAGATAATCCATTGCTTCCACCTCCTCCCGGTCCGATTTCGCCCGGGATGGATAGGCGATATACTAATTATACCAAAAATCGAACGTTTGTTCGATTTATTTCGGAAAATTAAAATGAAATCCCGCATTTTTTATCACTCTTATGCTAAAATAGAACATATGTTCTATATAGGGGTGATCTTCATGTATGACTATAATCTGTGTCCGCAGTACGATATTCTGTGCATTGATTTGAAAAGTTTCTTTGCGAGCGTGTCTTGCAGGCTGAAGGGGCTGGATCCGCAAACAACCAAGCTCGCTGTTGTCGGAGACACCAAGAGCATGGGTTCTGTCGTGCTGGCTGCAACGCCTGAGTTGAAGAAGCTCGGGATTAAAACAGGATCCAGACTGTTCGAGATTCCCGCCAGGAGCGATATTTTTATCATCAATCCTTCCATGAAAATCTATTTGGATTACTCCATGAGAATTACGGAAATTGCCCTCAAATACGTTGCACCTGAAGATTTTCATCAGTATTCCATCGACGAATTCTTCATGGACGTGACGCACAGCTACCGCTTGTTTGCCGCTTCACCGAGAGAGCTTGCCAGGAAGATAAAGACCGAAATATATGAAGAGACTTTAATCGAATGTGCCGTCGGGATCGGTGATAATTTGCTGTTAAGCAAGGTGGCTCTGGATATTGAAGCGAAGCATATGCCGGACGGGATTACCGAATGGCGCTACGAGAATGTCATTGAGAAGATGTGGCACATCAAGCCTTTGAGTAAATTTTGGGGCATTAATAAGAAAAGTGAAAAGAAGCTGAACCAGCGCGGGATTTTTAATATCGGAGATCTCGCTAACTATCCACACGAGTACCTGAAGCGGGACTTCGGCATTATCGGTGTCGACTGGCATCTGCACGCGAACGGCATCGATTTCAGCAAGATCAGCGAGAAACATAAAGTCCATTCACCGTCGATCGCAAAAAGTCAGATTCTGATGCGCGACTACAAATTCAGCGAAACCTACGTCGTTCTCTTTGAACATGTGGATGAAGTGACCCATCGCATGCGGCTCATGCACCAGCTCGTAAAGACGGTTCAGTTTTCCGTCGGCACGAAAGACGGGCATATTTACCGCAAGCAGTTCACTATTAAAGAAGGCACCAACAGCGAAGATATGATTATGAAAAGACTCTGGCAGGAGCTGAAGACAATCGCAGATCCGTACGCGCTCTACCGGACAATCAGTGTCACACTGACGAACTTTATCCCGGACAGCCAGAAACAGGTCTCACTCTTTCAGGACGTCGACAAAATGCTGAAAGAAGAAGCGCTGATGAAGACCATCGATGCACTGAAAGTAAAATACGGACAGCTGAGCGTTATGCGGGCCATCAGCTGTACCGAAGCCTCTACACTCAAACTCCGGGAAGGTTTAATCGCCGGCCATAAAAGGTAAGGGAAGTGAGTTTATATATTCTTAGCTTTCTTTGTATTTTAGAATTTTTACAAAAACACACTTATATCATTGAGTTAAGAATTTCAGGTGAACTATCAATGAATAAGTGTGTTTTATGAGTAAAATTTATTTATAGTAAAAATGGTACTGGGGTTACTTAAGGATTGTAAGGATGATAAGTAACATCATTTAACTTATACTCGCCATTAATTCTTTCTATAAGATAAGTTTCCGCTGTAGTAGCAGGATCTTCACTATCATTTAAATAAAACTCTCTTAGAACATTAACTTCAAAAGAATTTTCGTCTTTTGGAGAAATACTGATTTCATTAAGTAGTCGAGTGGTCTGTACGTAATCGTAGTATTCATTATAATTTTGAATACTTTCTTCAGCCATCCCTTGTGCATCTACCAAAGATTGATAATAAGTATTACCGTTGCTATAAAAATCATCCAGTGCGTATATTACTTCTTTAACAAACATAGGTAATTCCATGTTCGTGTGATCTGGGTTGATATGAATCATTTCTGCAATCATACTCTGGTCTTCTGTTTGAACCATATCAAAAGCTACAATGTCATTATTTGTTGTTTTGTAAAACATTGAGCGAATAGGTGAACCTTGTAACTGATATTCATCATAATCAAGTAACGGTATCCCTAGTGTATTAATAACATCTTGATAAGATACATTCATTACTGGATAGAAATTAACGACCATGTTTGTATCAGGAGAAATGTCAGGATTAGCATATGTATCATTACCGTAAGGCATAGAATCACTGTATAGAACTGCAACATTACCATATACAGCTAAATTAGCACCTTCTTTGGGAATGACACGATCATACGACTCCCCATAAAGTGCTTCAACATCAGTTTGAGACATACTCTCGTTAATAACATTTATAGCCAGGATATCTGGATTTGTAGCTACAGTGTTCAAGAAATCGGGTGCTAGTACACCTAGATAGAAATCTTCTGTAACGACAGCATCTTTTTCTTCTTTAAGTTCTTCAGTCTTTTGTTCGATTTCTTCTTTATTTTTTTCATTATCGTTTTTATCCGCTTCAGTTGTACTATTATTTTCAGTGTCTTTTTCAACCGCTTCTTCAGTGGTTGTCTCTGACGGTGTTACATCTTCTTCAGATACTTCTCCTGTACTTTCCGTATCACTGCAAGCAGTCAGGGCGATAACAGATAGAGAAATCAAGAATAGTTTTTTCATTGTCATACTCCTTTGTTATTAAATTAATCAATTTCATTACAATATTTAGAACCACCGAACAATCTTGAAGCAGGATCATCAGGACCAATAGCCTTTCCATCGAGAACACAATCTATTTTCTCATCTTCACTATAAGTTTCTGTTGATTCATAAGAATCATCATCTTCTTCATGAATCGATTCTTCGTATGATTCAAAATCAGATGTGTTAGGCCCTGAACTAGAATAATTATCGAATGCGACTGCATGTAAAGAAGTAACAAAAACAATGAAAGTTAACAGACAAATAATGATTACTGAGTGAACTGCAATCACTGTTGTAATTAAACGATGTCTTTTTTCTGTTTTTAAAATAATAACTGTTGCAAAAGTGCCTAGTATTAGAAACACAAACAACGTAATAATAAGCGAACCAGAAACCACGGCAAAGCATCTCCATTCAATTCATAAATTTATATATCTACACCAATATAACCCAACAATTACAATTGAGCTACTATATATTCAAATATTTTACATAATAGTTATTTGGGAATTATGAACTAGAAAAAGCACGATTATTTGCTGCTGATTACACCATCCAGAACAAGGTATGCTAATTATTATAATTTGAACTACGTGTGTTCATGCATGACATCAGCTGTACCGAAGCCTCTACGCTGAAACTCCGGGAAGGTTTAATCGCCGGCCATAAAAGGTAGAATATGGATAAGGAGTGATATGATGCGGATATTAATGCTTATTTTATCAATACTGAACTTAATCTATCTGATTACGACGATCGCAGCGAATGAAGCGGGTAATATTTACCTGTCACCGATGGGGCTGCCGTATTATATTGCAATCGGACTTGCAATTTTAAGTGTCGTTATACTCTTAATTACGAAAACCGGCGAAGGCAGAGCGAAGAAATTGAGTTTGTCTGCGATACTGGTTAACGTCGTAGGAATCTTTTTAGTGAGCATATTTTTTATGTAGGAATAGATGGAACGCCTGGTGATGAACTGGGCGTTTTTAAATAAGAGAATAATTAGAAAGACTACTTTAAAATATAAGGATGTGGTTAGATTATGAAGTTTGCTAAGTTAAAGATGATAGAGAAATTATCTACACATGGTTTGATTTACTTTAGTAATGTTGAAGAGCCAAAAAGCGGTTTATTAGAATATAATGATAATCAAATAAATTTAACTTTTGTTGTAGAAGGTTTTTTAGATACATTAGATGAGCTAGAGTTGGACATCACTAATATTGTTTTCATTACTAGTTTTGGGGAGAAACTATTGCTCCGTGATGGGATAGTTTTAAACTCAAAAAATAATTCTAATAATATCATTACGATAGAAGTTATTTACCAATATTTATTATTGGATACCAATCCTCAAATTGAATCAGTATCAGAAGAAAATCACTATAAAAATTTTAAGATATACTGTTCGTATTTTAAAGACATATTCACAAACTCACCTTTTAGATATGGGAGAAAGAAAGAAGACCGTTTTCATAGTAGTGTTGAACTAAATTTAGAGAGTACTCTAGGATTGTGTATAATAAATAACCGTATGGAAGTAACAGATTTTATTCTTGCAAATCAATATAACCGAGGTGAAGATTTCGACTTAAAATTTGACTATACTCCATTTTTAAACTTTAAATTCAAAGAACCTCAATCATTCAATAATATCATTTCACAAGCAATGAAAATACGTAATCTAATCTCTTTCATTACTGAACATCAAATTAAAGTAGAAGAATTATATATATCGACTAAAGAGAAAAATTATAAAATATTTTGGGCAAATGAATCTAATATACAAGTATCTAAACCTTCTAATGAGTTGACTTTTCAAGTTAAACCATTTTTGAACAGAAGATTTTCTGAATTTGTTGACGGATATTTTAATAATGAAGATAAGCTCACTGATATATTTGATACTTATGTTAATTATATATATAAGCCAATATATGAAGATGATTATTTGCTTTCCCACATAGTTATTTTAGAAGGACTGCATAGAAGGTTTATTTGCGATAAAGATATAACATTGAAAATAAGATTAGAAGAAATGTTCAAAAGTCTAGATCGGGAAATAATAAATTCAATCTTTTCAGAGATTGAATTAGATGAAAAATTTATATCTTACCTTAAGGACTTTAGACATTACCACTCACATTTTTTTGATATTAATAAGAAGCCTAGAATAGATGGTAATAAAATCGAAATTGCTAAATTAATTAGGAAAGTAATTAAAGAATTTATTTACCTGAAAATAAATGTTGGAGAATCATATGTTCTAGCAAAACCTAGACAATATCAATTTAAAGAACTAGATAATTTAAAATAATTAACTTAAATATTCATTTAATTAAATAATCCCACATTAATTTTAACAAGTTTATGTGTTGTTTTAGGTATCTATAAGAGGTGATTCAAATGGAAGCAGCTAAAATCAAAGAAGTCATAGAGAGGTTAGAAGGGTTGCCTTACCAAAAAATTTTATTCAATGGACCTTGGGGTGTTGGAAAAACTAAGTATATCTTAGATTCGGTTAAAAAAATGAAAATATATATTATATATCTCTATTTGGTAAGAATAGTAACAATATATTTTATGAAGACTTGCACTATGAACTAGTATCTACTGCGAAAATTATATAGAGAAAAACATTGAAGTATCTAAAGGAGATTAAGTTTTCTCATAGTGGATTTACTATATCACTTCCTTATATAAATGATGTATTAAAAATAATTCAAAACGAATTAAAAGGAAAGTCAGAAATAACGATTATCATAGATGACTTAGAAAGAACCGGTAAATGTACTTAACTGTTTAGACGAATTAAACCGTCTGATATCTCCGACTTCTGCGATGATTTGAACGGCGGTGACATCGCCACTCCTTGGAAAGCTGCTCAGGATGTGATATTCTGCGATATCTAAACCATCTGTTCAATCAATGCCTGCTGTATATCTAAAATCTCCTGACATGGTTTTGAATTTGATCAACTCGTACACTTTAAGCATCTGCTGCAGCCATTAATAAGGCGCCTGATTTTTCTGTGGCACGTTTTGAAGATGGACGTTTGTTTGTATGCCTTAGGATTAAGTTCTTTACTCTTGTTCTGGATAATCCATTCAACATATCTAGATGTGTAAATAATTGAAGAATAGAAAGATAACCCTGATGTTAGTGTAAAACAGGTCTTCTAGCTCAGGGAATGTCATCTGTATCAGCGCATGAATTCGGGTTCTAAGGAGAATGATTTTTTTGTTTAATTCGCGTAATGCTGGGAGAGATTGCACATATCTTCGTAGTAATTATCTTGAAACGTCTTATTTTTAGAAGGATGTGTAGAACAAGATTGATCTAGCTTATGTGTATCTGTTCGATTTGTTTTATGCATGCGAATCGTAAGGCTTTGCATTTTAATTTCTAGTGGATTCATTAGAGCGTAGGCAAATCCGGACTCTCGCATAAAGCGTTGCAACGCTTTGGAGTATACACTAGTAGCTTAAAATACAATGTACGGTATGAAGGCGTCTTTCAGCATTTGTGATTTAATCCGAATATGGACGTCTTTAAACTGAGGCAAGCAATATTTGATATCTTGTTCAAAGACGCAATGTTGCTCTGCATTGTAAATCACCATATAGCTGTGCCCTTTACTAACATAAAACGCGACCACACTTCTCATGATAATTCTCTATATAGCATTGCCAGTACGGTTTCTTGTATTCACATATGAATATGTAATATATTCACTGTAAGAGCATTTAACATGATTAAGGTTAATTTCATAGGGGGTATTATACTAATGGAAAATGAAGGGAATATCAGAGAAAATGTAGTTATTGATATAGACGGTAGTAGTAATACAACTGTTAATGATAACTATATTAGTAGATATGAAGTTGGTATATCGGGACGAAATACAAGAGAATTAAATGCATTTGGTAATGTAATAAAAATAAATGAAATTCCTGATGAAGATATAGAGTTTATTAAGGACGATTTAGAAAGAGAACTGCAAAATGTAAAAGAAGTATTAAAACAGATCGAGAGCGGAAAAAGTACTAACGTATCAGAAAAAATTTCAGAAAAACTGACCCCTTTTGGGTTGAAAATATTCGAAGGGTACTTAAAGGCTAATGGATATATTAAATAACTATCTCACAATATGAGAAGTTAAATTATAATAATAGATGCGTCCGGGGACCGGGCGCATTTTTTAATATGTAAATGAATGTAAAAAATATTTTATTCGAATTAGAACTTTTTTAAAAATCCTTAAAGTATACGCTTATAGTATAAAAACTAACTATAACTTTTAAAGAAGAGGGAGATAATGAATAGAAATCAAATATATCGTTATGGAAGCGTTGTTTGTAACAATTGATGTTGCAAGTAAGTGCTAATTGTAAAATATAAGAATCCATATAATTTATAATATTCTTACTGAGCTAAATCTCGTAAATATATAAACGTGTATAATTTAGATGGTATAGTTAATTGTCAGAGGATATAAAGAAACAATAGTTATCAAAGAAATTCTGAGATATATCAGACATATATCAGACATTCAGATAATCGTATGGATGGAAAAGGTAGTGTATATACACGGAGTAGTTATGGATGTAAATTATTATCATTTATCTTGCTATATATAAATTTATGTGCAAGGTAAAATTTAAAAATAAGAAACTAAAAATTCTAGAGGTGAAAAAAGTGGAAGAATTATCTTTAATTAAAACTGCGTTAAAATTTATTATGCATCTCACAGAATTAAACGATGCCGATTGTTTTGAAATACAACAGACAAGGGGAAATAAAACAATTGTCAAATACGATGAAGAGAAGATAATAGGCTTATTATCTGAAAATAAATCTTTTGATAATTTAGAGATGTACTCAAATAATACATATGAATATCCTATAGAAGTTGGAAGTTTTCGACGCTATGAAGAAGATTCAAGAAAAATTAATCTCGAAGGAAAGTATTCAGGTAGAGAAATAAAATTAGAAATTTCCGAGATGTCATCATTATATTTTTTAAAATCAATTCTAAATTATATAGATGGTATGGATGAAAGAAGTATAAGAAAAACAATTATGAAATCGATGCGGTTTTCCAGATTCAGAAGAAACACGCGTGCCTATATTATTCAAGAAGATGAATCTTTATTTCAAAAGGATAATGAATTACAAAATGAATGTATTGACTTAGTAGAATATATAATAAAATATGTACAGTTTGAAACACTCAAAATATCTAATGAATCTATATTTAGAATAGAGAAGTATAGAAAATTAAGAATTTCTTTCATATTTGAACATGTATATAGAAATGGAGTAAAGTTTGAAAATTACTTCAGTTTGGAAGAATTATTTAGATATAAAGATTTTCTAAGGAAAGTTGAGCAAGAGAATGTAAATGAAAAAATACCAGCACGAGAATATGACCCAAACCTAATAGATTTTTATAGTAGAGCTAGTAATACAGATGACTATTATATAAAATATATTTCATATTATCATATTATGGAATTTTATTATGATAAAGTATATAAAGAAAAATTAATAGAAGAAGTTCAAGAACTTATAACTCAGCCCGATTTCTCTTATAATAATACAAATGATATTAATGGAATTATAAAAAAAGTTAAATCAAGAGTGAAAATAAATAGAGATGACGGACAAGGGAACGAATTTGATTCATTAAAGATAATATTAGAGAAATTTGCATCAGCAGATGAGATAAAGAAAAGATTAAATGAACAAGATATTGAATTATTAAGTTATTATGCTGAAAATACAGTCAAATTTTCTGGAGGTAAAGAACTACAGTGGAAAGATAAAAAAGGGATTTATAGTTCTATTGCTAGAAGGATATATGATACCAGAAACTCTTTAATACATAGCAAAGATAATGAAGACTATAAATGGTATAATCCATTTAAAGATGAAGAAGAATTAATTAAAGAAATACCGTTGGTTAAAACAATTGCAGAACAAATTATTATTAACTCGGCAGAAATCATTAAATAATTAATTTTAGGATTTTTATTTTAAAAATATATCAGAAAAGTCGCTGCTAGTAATACTGGTAGCGACTTATATATTTTCTTTTATTAAAATCTATAAGTGTTTATTATTATTAGTTTTATTTGGTTAAAAAATACAAATAGAAATTGACAAGACCATTAATAACACATTGCAAATTTAGTCATTAGAGAAATCAGAAACTGTCTTTATATCGAAAAATATTTACAAAGGAAAATATAGATAGTCAAGAATAAGAGAAGTACATATAACTGAATTGTGTGCGTTTAGAGAGAAGGAAGTCATGTTAAACAATCGAGTATCTTACTGCAGACTACTCCTAATTAGCAATTCCAGATACAAACGTACACGAATAAGAGAATGACGTGGATGTAGCAAAGGTAATTTATAGTGGATTAAAGAACTTCTTAACAATATATAATACTTTGAAAATTCTGTTATAATTATATATAAATGGTAAGTAGGTGTATAAATGACTAACTCTGTTATGGATGATTTTTATGAAATTGAAGAACCAAAGTATAATCGTACTCTTTCCAATAAACAACTAATCATGGGAAAAAATATGCCACCAATCGATAGATTGAAAATAATATCTGCAGACGAATTTGAAGAGTTAATTGAAGAATGGATATATGGTTACTTAAGACCGAAGTATAAAAAAGTACAGAAGATAAAAAAAGTGATAAGATTAGCAGGATCTGGGGACAAAGGTAGAGATGTGGTTGCCTTTAAGAAATATTCTAAAGATGGAAGTGAGATATGGGATAACTATCAATGTAAACATTATAGTAGTGCACTCACACCTTCTGAAATGTGGGTTGAATTTGGAAAGTTATGTTACTACACATATATTGGAGAATATAGCGTCCCTCAAAACTACTATTTTGTTTCAACACGCGGTGTAGGACCAAAACTTTCTGATTTATTGATGAAGCCAGATAAATTAAGAGATGAACTTATTGCGAATTGGGATAAACATTGTCTCAAAAATATTTCGGAAAAAGAAGTGAGGTTAGTTGATGAATTTAAAGAATATGTTGAAAAATTCGATTTTTCCATTTTCGAATCAATTAATCCTGGAGAACTCATTAATCAATATAAAGATACGATATACTTTTCTTTTAGATTTGGTGGGGGTTTGACTGAACGTCCTAAACCACTAAAAGAACCAGCTAAAGTGAAACAGGAAGAGCAAATGTATGTAAAAAAGCTTTACAATGCATATTCTGACCATAAAAAAGTTGAAATAAATAACTTGGTTAAACTAGAAGAACACCAGTATTTATTTAGCCATTTTAAAAGACAACGAAATTATTTCTATCAAGCTGAATCATTAAGAGTTTTTGATAGAGATTCGAAGCCTGACGGGTTAGATGGATTCGAAGAAATGAAAAATGAAGTTTATCACGGGATTGTTGATATAGTCTACGATGAATATAAAGATGGGTTCGAAAGGGTTAGAGCTGCAACGAGAGAAGCAAAGGCCCTCGCGCTTTCTTCTAATAATGCTCTGAGAGATTTCGCAGATATTCCAGTTAAGATGGGGATTTGTCACCATCTAGCTAATGAGAAAAAGCCGGATTCTGCAGATGAAATATTGTGGGTGATTGATTATGAACAATGATATATTTAAATTAAACCGGAATGTCTTTAACACGCCATTAGAAGTCGGATTAAGAGTATTGAATATTTTAAATGAATTAAAAAGCGTTCCGATAGATATCAATAGACTTATAATTTATGATTATTTTGTTCTACACGCAAATGATTTCAATGAAAATTATGAAAGTTTACATCCGGCTATACCACATCGTACAGGAGAAATAATAATCAAAAGAAAAATTATTCAAGAAGGAATCCAACTGATGTATGCTAAGGATCTTATAGATATTAAGTATACTGAGAATGGTATCTACTATAGTGCAAATGAACTAACTTCAGCTTTTCTTAATTACTTTGATTCGACTTATGAAACGGAATTGATTAAAAATGCTCAAATAGTTATAAATGAGTTCAAGTATTATTCGGAGCAAAAACTATCTGAATATGTAAATGATAATTTATCCAATTGGGGCAGTGAGTTTTCAAGAGAATCTCTAATAAGGACGTGGTTGGATGAATACTAATGGATTTTATATAAAGAAAATATCTGTTGAAGGTACAAATGTAGAAGCCGCTACATTAGAGTTTTCTGCCGGACTAAATATACTAACAGGTCCTTCCGATACAGGGAAATCGTATGTTTTTGAAAGCTTAAATTATATATTGGGAGCTAAAAACAAGCCTAAGAATATTGAAGAAGCATCAGGATATAATACAGTACTAGTTGAACTAAAATCATATGTTGGTGATGTTTATACAATAAAGAGAATTTTTGATGCTAATGAAGTTGAAATATACCCCAGTAAGATGAATTTAATAGAGGAATCAGAATCTCATAGATTGAAATTGAAACACAATAAAGAGAGTAATGATAATATTTCTGCCTTTTATTTAAAGAAAGCTGGTTACGATCATCCAATCTATGTGAAGAGGAATAAAAAAGGTGACCTGAGGACCTTAAGTTTCAGAGATTTAGCAATTTATATTACTATAGGTGAAGATAAAATTATCAAAACAAGTTCACCTCAACTTTCAGGTCAAAATATACATGTGCCAGTGGAAAAATCGATATTTAAATATCTTATTTCTGGTATCGATGATGGTGAAAACGAGATTGGTCAAGATGTGGAATTCAACTCTCCAACAAAATTAGAAGGACAAAAAGAACTGTTAGAAAGATTAATTTCAAAAGAAGAAGAGCAGCTTGAAAAGATTAATTTTGATAAAATTTTTCCTACGTTAGATTTGGAGGGGAAAATGAATGAAATCCAAAGTGACTTAGAGTTGTTAAGTAATGAAATTAAAATTGAAACAACTAATAGAAGAGAGAGATGGAATAAACTAGAAGAAAATAAATCACGTAGTATTGCTAATAGGGAATTGATTAAAAGGTTTAAACTATTGAAGAAATATTATGTTACTGATCTAGAAAGACTCAATTTCTTAATTGAAAGTGACCATTACTTCTCACAATTGAAATTTTCTCGATGTCCATATTGTAACCATAAGTTGGATAAAAATAATGAAAATCATGAATGTAAAGTTAATGAGAACTCTGAAGAACTTGTGCTATCAATTGGAGTAGAAATTCAAAAAATAAAAGGAAAATTAACCGACTTAAATTCAACTATACAACAATCAGAAATTGATGAAGCAAATTTACAAGAAGAGATACAAAAAGATTTAAATAATCTAGCAAATGTAGAGGAAACATTGGAAACTATTTTACAACCAAAGCAAGTTGAGTTAAAAGAATTGTTAAAGGCATATGACAGAGATAGAGAATGGTATATACAATATAAATCAACTAAAGATAGATTAGCCGAATTAGAAAATGAAAAATCATTAGTTACTAGTTTAATAAAAAATAGGAAATCAACTACTATTAATAATAATAAACAAGAAGAAGATGGGATTATAACGTCTATAGACACTTTCTGTGAGTACATGTCTGACACGTTAAGGAGATGGAATTTTTCAGATGATCCACGAGTATCCTATGAAGGTGAAAAAATTTATATAAATAAGAAGCTTGTTCAAGATTACGGTAAGGGATACAGAGCAATTATTTATAGTAGTTTTGCAGTATCTTTTATGCAATACTGTCAAAAAAATTCTTTGCCTCACCCGGGGTTCGTTGTTTTAGATTCACCACTAACTACATATAAAGAAAGAAAATCGAAGAGAGATTTTGATGGAAATATTCAAAATGAACAAGATCTTCAAAATGCTTTCTTTAAAGATTTAGCATCAATGGGTAATAATATGCAAATAATTATTCTTGATAATAAAGAGCCAGCCAATTCTATAAAACGAAGAGTGAATTTTATAGAATTCACTAAGAATAAAGAAAGCGGTAGATATGGATTCTTTTAACATAATAAGAAGTTAGATTGTTGGAGATTAGAAGACTTTAAGTATTAAAAATGGTTGGTAAAATCATGGAATAGCAACAGATATAATTATGTGTGAGAACTGTTAATATATTGATGATTTTTAAATAAATTCTACTCTAAAATGTTTAGTGGATAGAAAAATAAAAATGAGTAATAAGAAAAATCTATTCCTTATTACTCAAGCAGTGATTTTTGTATTTTACAACCTATTAAATGTCACAGTCTTTTGCTTTCATGAGTTTAAGACTGTTCATTGTCACTAATATCGTTACAACCATCATCTTATAGTATCTCGATTCACAGTGTCAGTCATCCTGGGATAATGAACAGTAGTTCAAGTACTTTAATCGATAGGGTGAATATGATATAAGCTTTAATAATATTCAATGTTTTTTCTGCTCGCCAATCGGCCTGCCGTATTATATAGCCATCGGTCTCGCGCTGTTAAGCGTGGTAATCCTCTTAATCACGCAAATCGGTGAAGGGAGACCGAAGAAACTCAGCCTGTCGGCAATAATTGTGAATGTCGTTGGAATATTTTTAGTGAGTATATTGTTTATGTAGGAAGCTATGGAGCGCCCAGTGATGAGCTGGGCGTTTTTTACTAAGTGATGAGAAAGGACAAGGTAAACCTGATAAGTGAAGAATTTTTCAATGAAACTATTTTGATACTCATTGGTGCGATAATGAATGACTCTTATAGGTGCACTTCTTTTATACTTTTTACAGCAGATAATACATAGACTTTTAAAAAGAAGAGGGGAAATTTCGCTGTATTATAAACATGTTCATGATTTAATAAATGAAGAACCAGCTTCATTTAAAGAAAATTACAATATATTAACAATGCCATTATGGATAGAAATTCATAATAACAAAGAAGTTAACCAAGTTGTTAGAAATGTAAATTTGTCTCTTTATAAGTCTGGAGTATTAATAGATAAAGCAACTCAGGTCAACAGAGTAGAAAAGGGGGAAGATAAAATTTACTTAGGTAATAATGGATCTTACTCCTTTAATTTACCTGCAGAATCAATACATCAATTTGAAGTATATTATTTATTTAATAAGACTAAGGAAAATCAGGAATTTGATTCAGTGTACTTAACTTATTACACTTTTAAAAGTAAGATAGTTAGTACGAAGATTTTGGATATCTCACAAGGTTGGCAAACTAAAAGCCTAAGTTTGAATAAAGATTGGATAGAAGGAAATTAAAAATAGATAAGCTAGCCTATAAAGTAAAGGAGAAACTAAATGCATAAACCTTTTAATTTAGATTATTATAGCTCTATTTATGAACTGAATGATGATTATGTATTACAATCATTCATAAAGCTGAATGATCACAAATATTTGCGAGATCAAGACGATAGTATTGATCATGAATATAGAGATTTATATCTTTTAGTAAAATCATTAAAATCAAAATCTTCTATTGAACAAAGAAATGGATATTTTCTAGGTTATAAGTTAGAAAGTAAAATTGATGAGGAATTTGACTTATTACGTTTTAGTGAAGATAGCATTCTTAATATAGAATTGAAGTTAGAAGTTCCTAAACGAGGAATGGAGCAGATTGAAGATCAATTGAGAAGACATAAATTTATATTGAGCGCATTAAATAAAACAATTTACTCTTATGTCTATATCACTTCTGAGAATATGATATATAAACTAAATGAAAACAACTCACTTGTAAAAAGTAGCTTTAAAGAGTTGATTCACTCCATAAGTGATGATTATTTGTACAATAACGAACTTGAAAAAATTGATGTTAATAAATTTATAGTCTCACCTTACAGTCATCCTCAAGCATTTATAAATCATTCATATTATTTGAGTCAAGACCAAAGAGATAAGAAGTTAGAAATAATGAGTTCTACTAGACAAAGAATTTGTATAGAGGGAGAGGCCGGGACAGGGAAAACGTTATTGCTTTATGACATTGCAAAAGAACTAACCGATGAAGGTTATAAAGTTTTAATGTTATTTTGTGGTAATTTAGAAAATCATCATCAATTAGCTGAAACTTTCGAATTTCAGGTGAAGCCAATTAAACTTTATGAGAATTATATAGAAGAATATGATCTAATAATGGTAGACGAGGCTCAAAGGATTTATCCATCTCAACTTGAAAAAATATTAGAATATCAAAATAAAAAAATATACTTTGCATTTGACTATAGACAAGTGTTATCAACAGGTGAAAAACAAAGAAAAGTTTTTGAAGATTATAGAAAAAATACAGAATTTAAATTTATTAAATTGAGAAATAAAATAAGGACTAATCATGAAACAATTGCTTTTATAGAAAAGCTTCTTAAAACCAACGTGAGACATCACCATGACTATGATTATAAAGATATTAATGTGGCATACTTTGACTCAAAAGAAACATCAAATGACTTCATAAAGGAATTATATGAGAATGAGTATCTAAGTATAGAGCTCACAGAATATATAACTAGAACATCTGGTAAAACAAAAAGGAGCAATATACATAGAGAGTCATTACAAGTTCATAACGTAATAGGTAGAGAATACGACGATATAATTATTATATTAGATAATCATTATTACTATGATGACGAAGGTTATTTATGTTCAAGCTATAGTGAATACTACCCTTATTTAGAAGTTGAAGGCATATATCAAGCACTTACACGGGCAAAGGGAAAAATATTTTTAATTATAATTGATAACCCAGATGTATACATCAAGGTACAAAGAATATTTACAAGGAAATTTGATAAGAGTTTATCTCTTCCTGAGGTGGAATAATTGTATCTATTCACAAAAAGAGTGGTTGAAACGACAGGAGCAAACGTTTCATTAACATAGCAACCATACTTATATCTTTTATCCCTCCTTGCAATCTCTAACAGTTACTTACTTACCCTTATTGCGCATCTTTCGCCAGTAACGGTAGGAGGTCAAGGTAGATACGAGCACCGTCACCCAGGCAGTAATCAGGATGATACCGTTAAATAGAGACTGATTGACTGCGAAGGCACCAAGGGCGACCAGTGAAACTTGCCCTGGGATAGAAGCAATAAAGGTTGCTGACAAAAAGGCAGACTGGCTGACGCCTAAGGCGCCTGCACCGTAATTGACTGGCCAATAGGGCAGTCCTGGCATCAGCCTTGCTGTACACATGGCTAAAAAGCCTGCATTACTCAAATATTTTTTAACCGTCGGTCCATGTCTGCCAAGGAGTTTGAATGTCAGGTTTTGACCGGTGAATCTTGCTAACCAGTAGCCAATCCAAGAACCGATTAATATGCCGGTAAAAGAAAATAAGCTGCCGGCTATGACGCCGTATAGAGAACCTGCGACCAAGGCCGGGATAGTGACGGGAATCGGGGTAATGGCAATTAAAGCTGTTATGCCGATAAAAATCAGCCAGCCTGCCCAGCCGTATCCTTGAATCATCTCTCTTAAGACTTCAGGTTCTGGAATATGTACATTAAAGCTTAACCATATCAATATGCCTATGAATACTACTAAAGTTACTAGGGAAATGATTGAACGGGGAGAAAAAGCATCGGTATAATCTTTTTCTGACTTCATTAGGTTTCCTCTTTCCTAGGTATTTTATCGGATGATATATCTCTTTAACTTTAACTAAGGTCTTAATAAAAGGGAATAGATTTTTAAAAAGTTTAAAATTATAGGAGGCAGCTGGTCTATGCGTATTTATACTGTCGGTCATTTTGATTATTCACTCGATAAATTTCAGGAAATGCTGCAAACAGCAGATGTGACATTCGTGATGGATGTGCGGGCATTTCCTAACAGTAAAAGCCATCCGCAATATAATCAAGAATCATTTCAAAAGTGGTTAGAAGATAAGCAGATAAAATACTTTCATAATAAGCTGCTCGGTGGACGTCGAAAACGGTCAGGCACCGTAGGAGAAAATTTAAATGAAGGCTGGAAAAATCAATCATTCCATAACTATGCAGATTACACGCTGACTGACGACTTCAAACAAGGTATTAAAGCGTTGATGAAAGATGCGAAAGAAAATACAGTCGCTATTTTGTGTGCTGAACGTCATCCTTCCAGATGCCACCGTTTAATCGTTAGTAACTGGTTAGCTGCCCACGATGTGGATGTTAATCATATAATAGTGAATAATAAAGAGGAAATAGAAATAGTGCCGCATCAGCTGGGACAATGGGGCGCCATGCCGATTATAGAAGATGATGGGGAAGTCGTTTATCCTAAGAAAACGACGAATAACTAAGCTCATCATAATTGAGCGAAAACTTAGTAAATAGTATATAAAACCTATATAATGTTATGTGTAAACAAACTAATTGGAGGCTATATATCATGACATTAGACAGAGTTGCAGTCATTACAGGTTCGGCTCAAGGTTTAGGTAAAGGTATTGCAGAAAAATTAGGCGAAAACGGCTTTAAAGTTGTATTAAGTGATATTAATGAAGAAGTGCTTAATGAGACTTTAGAAGAACTTAAAGGTAAAAACTACGAAGTGACAGCAAAAGTCGCGGATGTTTCAAAACAGGATGATCACACTGCTCTGGTTAAACATGCAGTAGATACGTTTGGTAAGTTAGATGTTTATATTAATAACGCTGGTGTTGAAGGCGCAGTTGAGCAGATAGAGAATATCAGTGAAAAAGATATTGATTTTGTTTTAGATGTTAACGTTAAAGGTGTCCTGTTCGGAATTCAGGCAGCAGCCAAGCAGCTGAAAGAGCAGGGTCACGGCGGAACGATTATCAATGCATCAAGTATTGCTGGGCATGAAGGTTTCGACTTCCTGTCAACCTACAGTGCATCTAAATTCGCAGTGCGCGGCTTAACTCAAGTTGCTTCTAAAGAGTTTGCTAAAGACGATATTACCGTTAATGCATATTGCCCTGGTATCGCAGCAACAGGAATGTGGGAACGTTTAGATGAGAAATTTATGGATGTTATCGGTACTAAGAAAGGCGAAGCCTTAGAACAATACGCTTCTTCTATTTCTTTAGGACGTACCCAGGAACCGAAAGACGTAGCAAATTTAGTAGCATTCCTTGCTTCTGAAGATGCAGGTTATATTACTGGTCAGGCTATCTTAACTGATGGCGGTATCGTCTATAGATAATCTTCAAATTTTTAATCTGTAAAAGCGAAGCATCCCTAATCAGATATTTCTGATTAGGGGTGCTCTTTGATATTTGAGGTATAGCAATGAAAATGGTCAGGTTAACACTACCGGGGAAATGCTGAGCCGAATTGCTCAAGTTTTCATTAAACATGGTAATAATATTTTGTAATTATCATTATCAACTTAAACTTATATTTCTTTAAAACTCTTACATAATATTTTAATAATGTTACAATGATCTAATGTAGGATATATTTGTAAATGCGATTTTTATGAAAAGATACGGGTGTAAATAATAGGAGGATAAAGAAATGGCAAAAGAGTTAGATAAAGTAGACGTTGTAACGATTGGAGCTGGCTGGACAGGCGGAATTGTTGCTGCAGAAACTGCGAAAGAAGGATTGAAAGTTAAAAGTTTAGAGCGTGGACCTTACCGGGATACTACTGATTATCAGCATGTGCATGATGAATTAAAGTATGCCCAGCGCTATGAACTGATGCAGGACACTTCAGTCGAAACTTTAACTTTTAGAAATTCGAGAGACGAACGTGCACTGCCTGTTCGTCGTCTAGGTTCATTTTTACCTGGCAATGGACGAGGGGGCGCCGGGACGCACTGGAATGGTCAAACTGACCGTTACATGCCGTATGACTTTGAAATTAAGACGATGACAGAAGAAAAATACGGAAAAGATAAACTTGGAGAAGATTCTGGTCTTCGTTATCGCGACTGGGGCATCACCTTTGATGAGATGGAAAAATACTATGATAAATTCGAAAAAACTGCCGGTGTCAGCGGTGAAGAAAACCCGCTCGGTGAGAAGCGTTCCAGTCCATATCCAAACCCGCCGATGGTTAAAACAAAAACTTTAAAAATGTTTGAAAAAGCAGCTAAAGAGTTGGATTTACATCCCATTATGATGCCGTCTGCTAACATGTCACAGAACTATGAGAACCCTGACGGCGAAGTGTTGAATCAGTGTCAATATTGCGCCTTCTGTGAACGCTTTGCATGTGAATATGATGCAAAAGCAACTCCTGATGTGACTGTATTAAAAACCGCAGAAAAAACTGGAAATTATGAAGTCCGCTATAATTCGAACGTGACTGAAATTGTTACCGATAAAGATGATGATAAAAAAGTAACTGGTGTGAAGTTCATAGATACTGTAACGCGAGAGGAATTTTTCCAGCCAGCAGATATTATTGTCTTAACGAGTTTCCTGTTTAATAACTATAAATTGCTCAGAGTTTCAAATATCGGGGAACAATATGACCCTGAAACAGAGGAAGGGACACTCGGCAGTAATTATTGTTACCAAACAGGTTTAGGTGCTACCGGTTTCTTTGATGAACAGTTCAATACATTTATGGGTGCAGGTGCCCTTGGTATGATTCTCGATGATTTTAACGGTGATAATTTTGATCATGATGACCTTGATTTTATTCACGGCGGTTCAATTCATTTTACACAAACAGGCGCCCGTCCTATCTTGTCAAATACAATTCGTAAGGGCACGCCTGAATGGGGCGAGGAATTTAAAGAAGAATCAATCAATAACTTTACAAGAACCTTAGAAGTGTATTCGATGGCTCATACCGGCCCGCACAGAGATCATTACCTGGACCTGGATGATACATACAAGGATGCATTCGGAAATTCACAAGTCATGCTGACCTATAATTGGACAGAGCAAGACAATGCCAGAAATAAATATCTGACAGAACGATGTGAAGAAATTGTAGAAAAAATGGGTGCTAATCATATAGATGTAGAAAATGATGATATCGGTGAATACGATATTGTACCTTATCAATCAACTAACATCTCAGGGGGTACACCGATGGGGACAGATCCTGAGAATAGTGTAGTAAACACGTGGCTACAGCACTGGGATCGCGACAACTTGTTTGTTGCAGGCTCGAGTACATTTGTACACAACTCCGGAAATAACCCGACAGGAACAGTCGGTGCGATAGCATATCGCTGTGCTGAAGGAATAATTAAATATCATAAAGACGAACAGAGATTAGAAGATTAAAATAAACACACGCAAAATTTGCGTGTGTTTATTTTTGATATTTCAAGATAATCATTAGAAGCTCTATTTTACAAAAAAGAGTTAATAAGATTTAAAATACCTATCTGGGGTATAAGAATAGAATTAGTTACAAATAGGAGGTATTTTAAATGAAGAGCAAGAAGTTTTTATCAGCAACCATTATCTCAGCAGGTCTGCTGCTCGCTTCGTGCAGTAATGCTGAAGAAGAGCCGGCTGAAGAAGGAACGCCAGGGAAACCACTGGAGGAAGAGGGAAGTCATGAAGAAATGGATCATTCTAGTTCCGGAGAAGTACCTGACACTCTCGAGGAGGCTGAGGATCCAAAATATCCTGTAGACAGTGAAGCGATGATACTTACTGATCATATGCCGGGTATGGATGGTGCTATCGCAACGATTACCGGTGCGTATGATACGACAGCTTATGAAGTATCGTATACTCCGACAACTGGCGGTGACCCGGTAGAGAATCATAAGTGGGTAGTGCATGAAGAATTGGAAGACCCAGGTGAGGCGCCCTTGGAGCAAGGTGATGAGGCAGTCATGAATGCTACCCATATGGAAGGCATGGAGGGCGCAACAGCAACTGTGGATTCAGCTGAACAGACTACCGTATACATGATTAGTTACGTGGATACGGAAACCGGAGATCCGGTCGAAAATCACAAATGGGTAACTGAAGCAGAACTCGAAGCTGCAGAATAGAATTACTACGATAAAGAACATCGCTGTCAGTATGTCTGGCAGCGATGTTTATAATAAAAAGGATAAAATTCGTCTAATCAGGCGAATTTTATTGATTTTTACTCCATTTCGTAATGTTCTATAACGTAATCAATAATTTCGGACAGCTGTTTAACCCGAGAAACTTGTACGTGTTTGGAAATGGTCGAGACAGATCTTTGCGTCAGTTTTGCTATTTCCTTCTGACTGATTCCTGTTAAATAATACTGCATGACTTCCTGCTGCAGAGGGGTCACAGTTCTAAAAATATCAGTGGCATACATTAACGCAATTTCGATACCTTTCGGCATATCAGGACTTGAGAAATCCTGCACTTTTGATTTTTTAATTGCTTCAAGCGATTCTCTTACTGCTTTTATAGCAGGATGATTCCAGCGGTCCGGATTGTATTCAGGATAAGAATCATCTACGGTATGGAAACTGCATTTTAAAGGAAAATTTGAAGCAGGCCATAATGATTTTGCGTAAAATGATAACAAAATAGTGTAATACGGCTGTGAGGATATGATAAACAGCTCTTCACCCATACGGTAATTCATATATAGTTTATTATTGTCTGTATTTAAACTTCGAAGTTTGCGTTCTATGAATGAGAGATGGTTATATATTTCAGGAGGCGCCTTCGTACTGTTAGACACGTCCAAAATCAGCATAGATATTATGGAAATCAGCTCCTTTATGTAGTGCTTATATTGTATTATAATTCGTCTTAAAAGGCGAATCGATATTTTAAGTTCGTTTAAATAGACGAATTCTGTTAGGTGTTAAAAGTGGTATAATAGAAGAACAGGGACGGTTCACATGTTAACTATTGAATCAAAAATCAATAAACAAATCGCTAAAAACTTAGAGCTTGAAGGATTAAAAGTATCAAAGGAACAGCAGAAATTAATACTCGATGCGATTAATTCCGATAAAGAGATTAATAATGAACTCATCCGTCAAATCGCATTTAATAATAAATGCAGCTAAAAGCAATTAGCTGCGTTTTTTATATTTTGCTAAATGAATCCAAGTACGACACCAGAGCCGCGTCGTATTTTGCCAGTCCTTCAGATACGACGGGGATTTCGCGTCGTACTTTATAAGAGTTTCAAGTACTACAGGAAGCTGCCGTCGTACTTTATAAGAGTTTCAAGTACAGCGCCGCTTCACCGTCGTACTTGAACGCGGACAACCCCTAACCAAGGGGTCCAGCGTCCCCGCATAGGCGGGGAGATCTTTATCGTCTGACCAAGCATTTCAATAAATTCCTTAAATAAGGCTTGCCTGTCCATGTATTAGATGAAACACACGATGAAATCTGTTACTATATTAGAGATTGAGAATTGATGAACGGGAGTGCCATTATGCAATTTACAGAGTTATCTTTAGAAGAATTTAATGACTATACGAAGCAGAATTTCAGTCATTTTACCCAGACGGAACAAAACTATAAATTAAAAAAAGACAGCGGCATTGAAACTTATTTAGTCGGTGTAAAAGATGGAAACGCGGTGAAGGCGGCTTGCCTCATTACACTGACACCCGTAATGAAAGTGTTTAAATATGCATATACCAACAGAGGCCCGGTACTCGATTACAGCGATGAAGCAGTGTTCAAAACTTTCTTTGACGGTTTGACGAAGCTCTTAAAACCGAAGAAGGTCATGTATCTGCGTGTCGACCCGTATGAAGTGATAAACAAACGCAACCACGAGGGTGAAGTCATCGAAAGCATGGAGAACGATTATATTTTCGATAATTTTAAAGCATTGGGCTATGAGCACGACGGATTTAAAAACGGGTTTGATCCGATTGTGCAGGTTCGCTGGCATTCGGTGCTGAACCTGGCAGGGAAAGATAAAAAAGAAGTCTTTGATGATATGGATAATCTCAGACGGAGAAATATTAAAAAAGCGGAGAAGCATGGTCTGCACATTAAATATTTAGACTTGGATAATATCGATATCTTCCGCAAGTTCATGAAGGATACTTCGGAGATGAAGGAATTCTTCGACAGAGATGACAGCTTTTATATAGACAGAAAACGCTACTTTAAAGATCAGGTTATGATTCCGATGGTCTATGTGGATCTTGAAGACTATAATGCATCTATTGCCAAGGATAAGGCAAAGATGGAAAAGAATATAGATAAAGCGGAACGTGCGCTTGAGCGCGATCCAGATAATGAGAAAAACCAGAACAAAGTGAAGAACCTGACTGAACAGCTGGAGAACATTGATGCGAAATTACAGGAAGGTAAAGAGCTGCTGGAATCTCACGGCAAAGAATTGCCGCTGTCGAGTGCCTACTTTATCGTCACACCACATGAAGTAACATACCTGTCTGGCGGTACCGATAACGACTTCAGACATTTCGCGGGAAGCTATTTGATCCAGTGGACGATGATTCAGTATGCCCTGGATCAGGGTATAGACCAGTATAACTTCTACGGCATCAGCGGAGACTTTACGGAGAATGCCGAAGACTACGGCGTCATTCAGTTTAAAAAAGGATTCAATGCTGTCGTGAATGAATATATCGGGGACTTTATCAAACCGATTAATGGACCTGCTTATAAAATTTATAACGGCTTGAACAAGCTGCGTAATAAATAAGAGAAAGAGTGAATCGCATGAAGTTTTTGGAATTAACTGATGAAGAATATGCGGCGTTTATAGAGGAAGGCCGTGAAGCGGCTTTCTTCCAGATGCTTGAAAATAAAACCAACCGTGAAATGAACGGCGAGACTGTTAAACTGCTAGGAGTTAAGGACGATGCCGGCAAAGTGATTGCTGCATGTCTCTTTACGCTCCAGCCGACGGTCATGGGTAAATATTTCTATTACTCGAATCGGGGCCCGGTGCTCGATTACCATAATTTAGAGCTGGTTCGTTTCTACTTTGAAGGTTTAACGGACTATCTTAAGAAAAATAATTGCTCTTACGTTAAAGTCGACCCGAACTGGATTTACAAGAAATACGATAAAGACGTTGTTGAAAAAGAAGACTACCCGGCGCAGGATGCGTTAATCGAGCTGATGGAGTCGCTCGGCTACGCTCATGAAGGGTTTACACGCGGCTATTCGAAAACGTCCCAGGCCCGCTGGATGAGTGTCTTGGATGTGTCGCCGTTTGACAATGAAAAAGACCTGGTGAAGTCTTTCGACTCCCAGCGTAAGCGCAATATGAAGAAAGTCCAGAAGTACGGTGTCGAGCTTAGATTTTTAGAAGTGGATGAAATCGATAAATTCGTGAAGCTGTATGCTGATACATCAGAACGCCAGGGTTTCTTCACACATCCCGATCCGAAGAAATACTTCTCGAACTTTAAGAAGGCCTACGGTGAAAAGGTTCTGATTCCTTACGCGTATATCGAACTCGATAAGTACGTGGCGAATCTGACTAAGGAGTTAGAGGATGTGGCGAAGCGTCTAGAGACGATGCAGGCGAAAGAGAATAAAAACGAGAAGACCCTGAATAAAATTAAAGAGATGGAAAAACAGGTGAGTAATCTTACCGGCGATCTTGATGAAGCGAAAGTAATTCACGAGAAGGAAGGCAACGTACTGGATCTTGCTGCCGGCATTTATTTCGAAACGCCGTATGAACTTGTGTATAACTCAGGGGCGAGTACTTCTGAGTATCCGCAATTTGTCGGACCGTATAAAATGCATTTAGAGATGATGAAGTATTGTATGGAGCATAATATTTCACGCTACAACTTTTACGGTGTCAGTGGTGATTTCTCTGAAGACGGAGAAGACTACGGTGTTTATCGTTTTAAACGCGGTTTTAATGCGGAGATTGAAGAGCTGGTCGGCGATTTCGTTAAAGTGATTGCGCCGCTGCAGCATAATATCTATAAAGTGAAAGCGAAACTTGGACTGAATAAGTAAAGAACAGAAAGGTTTGATCCAGCGATGGAAGTAAAACCAATATAAGTAAAGAACAGAAAGGTTTGATCCAGCGATGGAAGTAAAACCAATAACAGAAGAAGCATTTAAATTATTTGTACAGACCTATCAGGGGCATATGCATTATTTCCATGATGAATTGTTTTACGATTATATTTCCAAGGTGAATGAAACGCATTTGCTTGGCTTATATGATGGTGAAGAATTGATCGGGGTGTCTATGCTGAGTGCGACATCGGTGCTGAAGAAATTCAGGCTGTTTACGTCGCATACGGGGCCGCTACTGCGTGACTTTTCGAATGAGCGCCTGAAGTTTTTCTTAGAGGAAATCGATAAGTATGCAAAGAAGCATGGTGCGCTGCAGATGATTCATTCGCCGTATCAGGTATACCAGCTGCGTGATCACGATGGTAACGTGGTTGAAGATGATGCCCGCAATAACCGGGAGCTTGTGTCTTTATATGAAAACCTCGGTTATACGCATCACGGCTTTACGACCGAGTTGATTACAGAAGAGCTGCTGCGTTTCCAGGCAGTCATCGATGTCGATAAGCCGCTGGATGATATTTTAAAACAGATGGATACGACGACGCGCTACAATACCCGACAGACGGAAACGATGCCGCTTGAGTTAAAGCTGCTCGATGAAGATGAGTACGATAAATTTATCGATATATATAAAGAAACGGAAGAACGCATCGGCTTTGATCCTGTGCCGGCAGAGAAGATTAAAAATCTGCTGCATACTTTGAAAGACCGGATGTTCTTAGTGATGACACATGTGAATGTCGATAAATATCTGGCGCAGCTTGAGGCAGAACGTGAAGCGGAAATGGGTCACATTGCGGAAATCGAAGAAAAAGCTGCGAACGGTACAGCGACCAAACGCGAGAAAAAACGCGTCAACGAACATAAGGAACAGCTTGCGAGTAAGGACAAGCGGATTGCTAAAATGGAAGAGTTCAAAACGGAATTCGGCACGGAACTCGATTTGTCAGCAGGCATGTACTATTACAATAACCACGAGATGGTCTATCTGTTCAGCGGCAGCTATCCGGAACTTTCGTTCTTTAAAGGCACGAACTTTGCGACTTGGGAAATGATTAAGAAGGCGAAGGAATTAGGCGTGAAGCGGTTTAACTTCTTCGGTCTGACAGGCGACTTTACCGACCAGGCGCAGGACTACGGCGTTTACCGTTTTAAACGCGGCTTTACACCGTATATCGAAGAACTGCCGGGCACCTTTGATAAGGTATTCAACAAACCCGTGTATGCGATAGCGAAAAAACTAGGAAAGATTTAAAGGGTTTCGCGCATGGGACTGGCTGCGGAAATATATGAATTTGTTAAGCTGCTATTGAGTATTGTGTTTAATAATTATGTGATCTGGTATTTGGTATTGCCGGGAATAATAGCAGCAGCGATTATTAAACTTAAAAAACAAGAAAACAAGCCGTATTTTAAATCGATTCTTAAATTTTTAATTATTTATTATGCGGCGAGAACCATAGTTGTGATATTCTTTTATTAAAATTGGAGCGCAGGCAGCACTTTCGAAGTGCTGCCTGCGTTTTTTGTTGGATTTGTAAGCTAGCGCGCCATTGTGGAAGTGACAATGGCCGGGCAGCCCGTTTATCCCGTCACTGTGAAAGTGACAATGACGGGGCAGCCCGTTTATCCTGTCACTGTGAAAATGACAATGACGGGGCAGCTCTCTTATCCCGTCACTGTGGAAGTGACAATGACGGGATAGCTCGTTTATCCCGTCACTGTGAAAATGACAATGACGGGGCAGCTCTCTTATCCCGTCACTGTGGAAGTGACAATGACTGGACAGCTCGTTTATCCCGTCACTGTGGAAGCGACAATGACCCGGTAGAAGCTTTCTCGGCTACTTGTGAGAAAGACAATGACCCGAGAGCGGCGCTCCCGGGTCATTGTGCTGTTTATTTTTAAAGGAAATCCACGAAGATTCCTTCCGGAACTTCGATTTCGCTGTCTAAACGAGAGATTGTTCCGTCTTCATTAATTTTAAACAGCACAAGGTTGTGGGATTTCTCATGGGCGCATACTAAGTGCTCGCCGTCCGGTGTAATATTGAAGTCGCGCGGCCAGTTTCCGTTGGATGATTCAATTTGCAGACGCTCCAGCGACTGGCCGCCTTCTTTAATTTCAAACACGGCGATGCTATTATGGCCGCGGTTAGTCACGTAAATATATTTGCCATTCGGATGTTTACGGATGGCTGCTGCCTGAGAATGTTCAGTGAAATCTTCCGGCAGGGCGGAGTAAGTTTCAACCGGCGTAAATTTACCATCATCATATTCTGCAGCAATCACTTCGTTGGATAATTCCGTAACGATATATGCGTAGTCTCCGGCATCGCTGAACACCAGATGACGCGGGCCGCTGCCAGGCGCGACTTTAGACTCCGCTAGCTTAACGAGACGTTCTTCTTCTATTTTAAATGTAATTATCTTATCTGCACCTAAATCGACAGCAGCGAAATATTTGCCATCCGGCGTTTCCGTAACAAAATGCGAGTGGGCGTGATCCTGACGCTCGTGAGGACCGCTACCTTCAACCTGATAAACATCCAGACGCTCAGTGACTGCACCGCGGTCATCCATTTTATATAAACGCACCTTGCCGGTGCTGTAAACAGCATCGATCATATACTTACCGTCGGAAGACGGGCTTAAATAACAGCCGTTTTCAGCTTCCGGCAGACATTCTTCGATGAGTTTGAGATTGCCATTTTCAATCTCAAACGTCGCAATGCCTGCTGTATCACCGTCCTGTTTTAATGAATACAATTTATCATTCTGTATATTTAAATATAAGGGACCTTGAAATTCTTCGATTAAGTCTCCGCCGATTAATTTACCAGCTTCAGTATCTAAATTAAAACGATAAATGCCCTTACTTTTTTCCTGGGTATAAGTTCCTGCATATCCAATCATTTAATCTCCTCCTGATTTTAAGCGATTAAATTGTTACATTACTGTATACCCTGAATATGGAATTTAAAAAGGGGTATAATGAAACTGATTAAAAAGGAGGCGCTGTATGTGGGGAATGGTGAGCGGATGACAATAGATCTTGCAGAATTTCAGAAGAATCCTGAGAATGCTTTTAAAACAGCTGAAAAAGAGCAAAGTGTCGTGCACGTAATCGATGGCGATAAAACTGCAGGTGTTCTGATGAGTAAAGCGCAGTACGAGTTCGCACGTGATGAAATCGAATCACTGTATGATGTTATCGATGCCCTGACGGTCAATGAGAGTTTAGCCAACTCGGATGAGAAGACGTTTTCTATTGACGATGCGGCGTATGAAAAGATAAAAGAACTGCAGCTGGATGAGGAACGGGAGTAAATAAGCTTTGTGATGTGCTAGGGGAATAGTATGGGTTATAAATATCAGTTTGTTTCATTTTACAACAGTAAAACCAGATGGTATAATGTACTTACAAGTAAAGTGCTGAGCATGAAACACCGAAACCCCAATCTATTCCAGTAGATTGGGGTTTTTTAATGGTGTATTGGCAGCTGTCCGGCTATTCATCGTCATTGTTCAGCCAATAAGTGAACAGTGAGACAATCACGCCGACAATTATCGGCGCAAAAAGTAATTCCAGTAAAGTGCTTTGCATGATAACACCTCCTTCCATGCTACCGGCACGGAAGTGAACTGGACAACCTCTCTAATTTTACCATAAATCATACCTGTTACATATGTAATAATAGGGCAGATAATTAAGTGAAACATAATTGATTGCAATATTCTGATAATTAAGATTGATAAAAACCGAATCCAATTACAATTCGCATAAGATGCGAATTTGATGAAATATGGAGAAAAACTGTCAAAATTGATGCATATACGGATTATTAGAAATCAGCTGAAATGTACGTAAAACTTAGATTTAACGTTAAAACTGGAAATATCCGTATATAATTATATAAATACGTAAATCCATAATTAAGGAAAAATCAGCTGAATCTGAGGATGATTTTAAGAAACATACTGAAGGATTATCCATAGTAAATGATTAACTGAGCTTAGAATGAGCCAGTCAGATGACAGACAGATTGAACTGCACAGAGTCAGACACAAAGGAAATGCGATCTGCAGCTGAACAGACAAAAATTAACCAGTTAAACACATAAATGAATTAAGTTAAAACAGCATATAAAAACACATAAATTTGAACATCTATATTATAATATATACTAAAGTTTACATAACATATATTATAGGAAGTTGTGTATACAACAGAATATCAGGTGTAAGTGACCTATTTCGATGTGTCTGCCTTAGATTATATTATGATACATAATTCACATACTCTATATTTCTCTTTTATTTGATAACGAGCTCTATTTATACACGGCTGTTCCCGCTGCAGCATCTGACGCACCTGCATCAGGACACGAGATCTTTATCTTTTAATCACTCACTATGTTTAAAACTTTCGGGCACGGATATATACAGTAATGTGTTCAATGAACAAACTATTTGGAGGGATATTATTATGGCACCATTTATTAAAACGTATCATGATGATGACAAAATCCAGGAAGCAATTGAAATTCTAAAATCCAACAAGGTAGATACTAAAGACATCTACGTTGTGACCCACGATGATGATCGTACGAAGCGTATCGCAGACAACTCCGGCGCAAATACTATCGGTATGAGCGAACAAGGTGTTGCTGACGCTGTTAAAACTACTTTCAAGAAAAAAGGCGATGAATTACGCAACAAATTGGAAAACATCGGTTTTGATGAAAATCAGGCAAAACAATATGAGGCTGAGTTAGATAAAGGTGCGGTACTTCTAATTGTCACTGAATCATACGGTGTAAACTTAGATACCCTTTTAGCTTAGTAAAATATAAAAATTACAGCTGCGTCCCCCACTATGCTGGGCGGCGCAGTTTTTTTGTGCAGAAAAAAACCTCTGTTTTGAAATGTTTAATCAAAACGGAGGTTTGTCATTTTATTGATATCTTTTTATCAGTTCAACAAAAGCATCTACAAATGTCTGCAGAAACTGAATCGTATCTTCATTAGTGATTTTATCGTTTTCGTCGAGTAAATTCTGCGAGTTCGCAAGATAAACTTCCGGCTGCTGAACGACCGGCATGTTCAGGAAAACGAGGGATTGGCGTAAATGATGATTTGCACCGAAGCCGCTCAAATTACTGATCGACTGACTGATAATCGCTGCCGGTTTCATATCCCACACACTTTCACCGTAAGGTCTGGAACCGGTATCGAGCGCATTTTTCAAGGCAGCTGACACGCTGCGGTTATGCTCGGGCGTAACAAACAGAATCGCATCCATGTCTCTGACTTGCTTGCGGAATGCTGTATATTCTTCGGGGCTGTCTTCATCGTAATCCTGGTTATATAATGGAAGATTTGCGATTTCTATAAACTCCGGTTCATAGTCCGATGGGAATAAAGGAGCGACATTTTCAGCAATTTTTCTCGAAAAAGATTCTTTTCTCGTACTGCCGACAATAATACCAACTTTAGCCATATTAAATCATCCTTTTCTTTACAAAATAATATTCCAGCTTCAACTCAATAACAAGGTCTACATTATATTGCTTACCCTATTTTAAGGATAGTATTCAGGATGAATGATGTGAATCCGGTCGGTATAACTTTGCATACCCCGCTGTACACCACAAAAAGACACCGGCTGCAGCCGGTGTCAAAAATCATCTTATATTTCCTTTTTATGTTCTGCTTCGTCGATAGTTTCACCGGGTCCGTTCCGGAGTTCCTTAGCACGGCGGCGGTTTCTCTTAACTACCCACATCGACATTGATACTACAAATGACAAGACTGCTAAAAATGCGGCGTATCCAGCCAGCGGTTGCCATTCGAGGTTGTCGTAAAAGTTCGGCAGCACAAAGGCTGCGATTCCCATAAGCACCAGCGTCAAAATCGGCATGATGAAATATCTTTTCGTAAAAAATCCGATAGCCATCGATAAAATGATTACTGCTAAAATAGTATATATATAAAACTGTACATCATTAACCATATCCTCACCTCTCTATAAATTATTACCCATTTTCCTGAAGTTCACTCACAGTTTCTAATGAATATACAATATTCAAAATCTTATGTATAATAAACTGTGTAACAAAGGGATAAAAAACCAGGGAGATGATTTAATGTCAGAGTTACAAAACAGACAGGATGTCGATGTCAATTACACATGGGATCTCAGTCCGTTATTTAAGGATGATAAAGCATGTGAGGCGGCGATTGATTCTGTTAAAGAGAAAATTGATTCTTTTGAAACGGAATTCCAAGGACAGATTGACGATGTCGCTGCTGCTGTTAAAGCAATTGACAGCTACCGTGATATTTTAGAACAGTTCGTCCTAATCGGTACATATTCGAACTTGCGTTTATCCGGAGACCGCGGAGATCAGCAGGCACAGAAACTTGGTGCACTGGTCGGCAATGCGGGTACTTCTTTAAGTTCGAAAACAAGTTTTTTACAAAGTGAATTATTAGCGAAAGATGAATCTTTCTTACAAGATATTGCTAAGGAGAAAGAGGAATACACAGGCTTTATTGAGGACTTACTGCGCAATAAACCTTACCAGCTGGATCAGAAGGTAGAAAAAGCACTCGCTTCCTTCTCTTCTGTCTTTAACGGACCTTACGATTTATATCAGAAAACAAAACTGCTCGATATTGATTTCGGTACGTTTACTGCTAACGGCAAAGAGTATTCTTTATCGTATCTTGCATTTGAAGGCGGTCTTGAATCGAATCCGGACAAGGAAGTGCGTCGTGCAGCCTTCAAGAAATTCTCAGAATCGCTGCGCCAGTATCAACATACAACTGCAGGTACTTACGACATACATTTAAAACAGGAGAAAGCGGAAGCTGACCTCCGCGGCTACGATTCTGTGATTGACTACCTGCTCCACGGCCAAAAAGTTGACCGTGAGCTGTACGACCGTCAAATCGACGTAATTACCGAGGAACTGGCTCCGCATATGAGACGGTACGCTAAACTTCTTCAAAAAGTGCACGGACTCGATAAAATGCGCTATGAAGATTTGAAGATTCCTTTAGACCCTGCGAGTGAACCGGAAATCAGCGTGGAAGAATCGCGCAAATATATTTTAGATGCGCTCGGTATTATGGGTGAAGATTATACGGATATGATTAACCGTGCCTATGATGAACGCTGGATTGATTTCGTTATTAATAAAGGAAAATCGACCGGCGCTTTCTGTTCGAGTCCTTACGGATCACATCCATTTATCTTGATTTCATGGTCTTCTTTAATGGAAGAAGTTTTTGTTCTTGCCCATGAACTTGGCCACGCAGGGCATTTCTATAATGCCAACCGTGCGCAGAATATTTTTGATACGCGTCCTTCGATGTACTTTATCGAAGCACCGAGTACGATGAACGAAATGCTGATGGCTAACCATCTGCTGAAAAACTCGGAAGATCCGAAATTTAAACGCTGGGTAATCAGTTCAATTATTTCACGCACGTACTATCATAACTTTGTGACCCACCTGCTGGAAGCAGCTTATCAGCGCGAAGTGTACAACCGCGTGGATAATTACGAAACTGTAACTGCGGAATCGCTGAATGAAATTAAACGCGGTGTGATTGAGAAATTCTGGGGTAACGATGTTGAAATTACTGAAGGTGCGGAACTGACTTGGATGAGACAGCCCCACTACTACATGGGACTTTATCCGTATACGTACTCTGCGGGATTAACAATTGCAACTGAAATGTCGCAGCGTATTCTGAATGAGGGCCAGACCGCAGTTGACGAATGGCTGAAAGTTTTAAAAACAGGCGGCAAAGAAACGCCGGTTGAACTGGCGAAAATGGCAGGCATTGATATTACGACAGATGCTCCCTTGAAAAACACAATTCAATACATCGGCGAACTGGTGGATGAACTGGAAACGCTGACAGAAGAAATAGAAGGATAAAACAGATTTAAAGAACGGGGGGACATGAGTCCCTCCGTTTTTGTTTGTCTTGATAAAACAGATTTAAAGAACGGGGGGACATGAGTCCCTCCGTTTTTGTTTGTCTTTTTGAGGGTTCTAGTGATTTCTCTATATTAGTGACAATGAGCGTTGCTCATAGTCACGGAGAAGCGTTTAAGTGCCAATGAAGGTCGTTCATAGTCACGTAGGAGCGTTTAAGTGCCAATGAAGGTCGCTCATTGTCACGCAGGAGCGTTTAAGTGCCAATGAAAATCGCTCATAGTCACGCAAAAGCCCCAAAAACTAAAAAAACGGAATCCCTCCCAAGGATTCCGCCAATACAAGCTTATTTCTTCAAATGAGTTGCGCCGTTTACAAATTCGATCTTGCCTTCTTTTAAAAGTCCGCCTAAAGCGCGTTTAAACTGACCTTTTGACAAGTTAAATGCGGCTTTGATGTCTTCTGGTGAACTCTTGTCCGTGAATTCCATCATGTCGCCGTGCATCTGCATGTATTCCAGAATGCGTTCGCCATCTGTACCTAAGCGTTTGTAGGCTTTCTCCAAAAAGGAGCCGTTAACTTCGCCCTTGTCGTTGATGCCGATTACACGGAAGTTTACTTCCTGGCCGAGACGCGGTTCCTGTTCGCGTTCTGTTTCGTGGACAAATACTTTATAGCCTTCTTCGGATAAAATAAATGTGCCGACGCGGAGCAGACGGTAAGGACGCCCTTTCAGCCATTTGTTGCCGAGTGTTTCGTAGTCTTCTTTTTTCAGCGGCTGGAATTTTTCATCCACTTCTGTTTCTGTAATTAAGCGTCCGAACATCTGATCATCAGCTTCGACGCGAATCGTTGCATAGACCATGTCGCCGACCTGCGGCCATACTTCTTTCTTCCGCGGCAAATCGATCCACGGAATTAAAATTTCGCGCGGTGATCCGATATCGAGATAAGCGCCGTCGCGGTTAACTTCACTGACTCGGGCATAGCCGAATTTAGTCGCGGTAATGCTCGGCAGATTCGGTGTCGCAAACAGTTCACCCGAGCGGTTCGGGTAAATAAAGACCAGAACTTCTTCATCGATATCGTAGTCTTTATCCCCCTCGATTTCCGAACGGTTCATACGGATATACTTTTCGTCTTCTGTAACGAGAGTGTACGTCGAGCCCTCTTTTTTAATCACTTTTAAAAATTGTGTAGTACCTGAAATTTTTGTCATATAGACTCCTCATTAATATTGTTTCTATTGTGTATTATTCATTTATCGGTTAATGTTTAATATTGTGGTTTTTAAATAGTAAGCATACGGATGAACATACTGATATATTTAAATAATACCATATTTATGGTATTATCGCTTATGAATGTAAACTAAAACGATTGTTTTAATATAAAGGAGAATGCACATGCTGCAAGTTAGCGACGTGAGTCTGAGATTTGGAGACAGAAAATTATTTGAAGATGTAAATATTAAATTCACCCCGGGAAACTGCTACGGTTTAATCGGTGCGAACGGTGCCGGGAAATCCACTTTCCTGAAAGTCCTGACAGGTGAAGTTGACTCGGACGGCCACGTTATTTTAGGAGCGGACGAGCGTATGGCTTTCCTCCGCCAGGATCACTTCGGCTATGAAGATACGCGCGTACTCGATGTTGTAATGATGGGTCACGAAAAACTATGGTCTATTATGAACGAAAAAAATGAAATCTACATGAAACCGGACTTCTCGGATGAAGACGGCATCAGAGCCGCAGAGCTCGAAGGTGAATACGGCGAAATGGGCGGCTGGACTGCTGAAAGTGACGCTGAAACACTCCTTCACGGTCTTGGTATTCCCCATGAGCTGGTCGATAAAACAATGGGTGAAATCGACAACACGGCAAAAGTTAAAGTCCTGCTTGCACAGAGCCTGTTCGGCAACCCCGACGTGCTGCTCCTGGATGAGCCGACCAACGGTCTCGATATCGAAGCGGTACAGTGGCTGGAAGAATTCCTCATTAACTTTGAGAACACAGTGATTGTTGTATCCCACGACAGACACTTCCTGAACAACGTCTGTACGCACATTGCGGACCTCGACTTCGGCAAGATTCAGGTCTACGTCGGGAACTATGACTTCTGGTATCAGTCAAGTCAGATGGCACTGCAGATGTCTCAAGATCAAAATAAGAAAAAAGAAGAAAAGATTAAAGAGCTTAAAGACTTCGTTGCACGTTTCAGTGCCAACGCTTCAAAATCTAAACAGGCAACAAGCCGTAAAAAGATGCTTGAGAAAATTGAATTGGAAGATATTAAGCCGTCATCACGCCGTTATCCTTTCGTCGGCTTTACAGCTGAAAGAGAAATCGGTAACGAGCTGTTAACAGTCAGAAATCTGACGCATTCAATCGACGGTGAAACGGTACTCGATAATTTAACGTTCACGCTCTCTCCTGACGATAAAGTTATTTTAACAGGCGGTTCTGAACTGCAGCGCACTACCCTGCTTCGCATTCTTGCTGGTGAAATTACGCCGGATTCAGGAGACGTCAACTGGGGTGTCACAACTTCACAGAGCTACTTCCCGAAAGATAACTCGGAGTACTTTGAAGGCGTTGATTCAAGCCTGGTTGAATGGCTGCGCCAGTACGCTCCGCCTGAAGAACAGACAGAAACCTTCCTTCGCGGATTCTTAGGAAGAATGCTGTTCAGCGGTGAAGAAGCGAAGAAAAAAGCAAGCGTCCTCTCAGGTGGAGAGAAAGTCCGTGCGATGCTCAGTAAAATGATGCTGTCGCAGGCGAACGTCCTCTTAATGGATGAGCCGACGAACCACCTTGACTTAGAGAGTATTACTGCAGTCAACGACGGTCTGAAGAAATTTAAAGGATCAATTATCTTCACTTCACATGACCTGGAGTTTATCAATACAATTTCAAACACGGTGCTCGATATCAGCAACAACACAGCACTTGTGAAGGAAATCGGTTATGAAGATTACCTTATTGAAAAAGGAATTATAAAGAAATAGAAATTATCTGTTTACTTTGAATACTTTGTTATGTATAATGACAATCAACATCAAAAACTGAATAGTACGGATGAGGCGCATCAATCAATAGTACTCATATACTTAACTTCTGCAAAGTGTATATGACGAAAGGGTGAGATGCCGAAATGTCCGGGAGCGCGCAGACCCCGGTTGTTGGATTCACAGGTTAAGAGCTATGGATTTGTCATTATTGACTCAATAATGGAGGGCATCGCTTGTATATACAATTTTAAAACAAGTCCGGTACCCGGGCTTGTTTTTTTATTTATATCATTCTATTCAGGAAAACTTCTAGGAGGCTGTATTTTATGAAACTCGCAATTGTCGGTGCAACAGGTGTCGTCGGTACAAAAATGCTGGAAATGGTGGAACAGTATAAAATTCCTTATAAGGAACTGGTCCTCTTCTCTTCCAAACGCTCCAGCGGAAAAGAACTGGAAGTAAATGGAGAAACGTATACAGTTCAGGAATTAACTGAAGACAGAACGAAAGATGGTTTTGATTATGTGGTTATGAGTGCCGGCGGTTCAACGAGTGAAAAGTTTGCCCCGCTCTTTGAAGAAGCCGGTGCAATTGTTATCGACAATTCAAGTTTCTGGAGAATGCATGAAGATATTGATTTAATCGTTCCGGAAATTAACTCACCTTCATTAAATCGTAAAATTATCGCGAACCCGAACTGTTCAACAATCCAGTCGGTTATCGCCTTACAACCTTTATATGATGCATTCGGAGTAAAACGCGTGCACTACGCAACATATCAGTCGGTTTCAGGTTCGGGTTCAGGCGGCATCAGAGACCTCGAAGAAGGCGCGAATGGCGCTGAGCCGACGACGTATCCAAAACCGATTTACAATAACGTGATTCCGCAGATCGATGTCTTTTTAGATGACGGCTATACGAAAGAAGAAGTCAAGATGATCGATGAAACGAAGAAAATTCTCGGAGATGATCAAATTGCGGTGACGGCAACATGTGTCAGAGTGCCGGTTATCTCAAGCCACAGCGTACAAATTAACGTCACGCTTGACCAGGAGGCGACAGAAGAAGAAGTCAGAGATGCGTTCCGCAATATTCCTCACATCGTCCTGATGGATAATCCTGCTGAAGGTGTTTATCCTACTCCGTATGAAGCGACAGATGAAAACGAAATTTACGTCGGCCGTATCCGCAAGGATCCGACGCTCGAAAACACTTTCCACGTATGGTGTGTCGGGGACAACATTCTTAAAGGCGCAGCGCAGAATACAGTGCAGATTCTAAAATCATTAATAGATAATAAATAAGGAGCGGATATATATGAGTCCGATTTTTGAAGGTATCGGAGTGGCGATGGCCACCCCGTTTAGAAATAATGAAGTAGACTACGATGCGTTCAGAAACCATATTGAATATTTAATCGACAATAATGCACAAAGTTTAATTATTAACGGCACGACCGGCGAATCCCCTACTTTATCAGCAGAAGAAATTAAAGAACTGCTCCGTGTCGGCGTTGAAACTGCTGGGGGCCGGATTCCGGTAATTGCAGGTACAGGCACGAACTCAACTCAGCAGTCAATTGACTTATCGGTGTTCGCTGAAGAAACGGGTGCTGACGGTGTTATGCTGATTACGCCCTACTACAATAAAAGTAACCAGCGCGGTCTGATTGCACACTTTACAGCGATTGCAGACAGCATTAATATCCCGGTTATTTTATATAATGTGCCGTCCCGTACAAGTATGTCCATCGACCCTGAAACAGTGTTAGAATTAAGCAGACACAAAAATATCGTCGCTCTGAAAGATGCGGCCGGCGATTTAAACTATACAATTAATGTATTAAACCTTGTAGATTCTGAATTTTCATTATACAGCGGGAATGATGATAATTTGACAGACTTTACAGCACTTGGCGGCAAAGGATTAATTTCAGTAGTCGGCAACGTCATTCCGGGTGAGATGCAGGAAGTATATGAAGGTATGAAAAATGGCGAGTCATCAGCAAGACAGCGATTCTCATCACTGATGCCTGTCATCAGTTCTGTACAAATTGATGTTAACCCGATTCCGGTCAAAGCCTTAACTGCAGAGCTCGGCTTTGGTGAATACGAGCTCCGCCTGCCGCTCTTGCCGCTGGAAGAAGATGCGAGACAATCTATTGTTGAAGCCTTCAACGAATTCAGAAAAGGTGTGAGAGTATGAGAATACTCTTAATCGGCTACGGGACGATGAATAAAATCGTTGCCCGTCTCGCAGTGGAAAAAGGTCATGAAATTGCAGGAGTCATTTCATCCAGCACAACAGACTACCCGGCATTTACAAATATCGATGATGCGGGCGCAGATGTGGCAATCGATTTCTCGAATCCCGACCGCATCCTGCCTCTCATTGAAAAACCTTTCACCACTCCCCTCGTTGTGGCAACGACAGGGAAAAAAGAAGAAATTGTAGCAGCACTGAAAGAACGTGCGGCATCGGCTCCGGTATTTTTCAACGCCAATATGAGTTACGGTGTGCACGTATTGAACAACCTGCTCCGTGAAGCACTAAAACAGCTCGACGGCTTTGATCTTGAACTCGTTGAACGCCATCATAAGCACAAAGTCGACGCCCCGAGCGGTACGCTCGTTAAACTCCTTGATACGGCACTTGACGTTAGACAGGGCAGCTATCCTGTTTATGACCGATCAGAAGCGAATGAAGAGCGGTCAGATGATGAAATCGGCGTCAGCGCTATACGCGGCGGCACAATTGTCGGCGAACACGATGCAATCTTTGCAGGACACGATGAAGTTATCGAACTGAAACATATTGCACAATCGAAAGATATATTTGCAAACGGTGCAATTGGCGCCGCAGAAAGTCTTAGACACAAAGAAAACGGATTTTACGACTATAACAACATATTTTAAGGAGTTTTTACACAATGGAAAAATTTACAGCAGAAGAGATTATTCAGTACATTTCAGATGCGGAGAAAGCAACACCGCTAAAAATTTATATCAACGGTAACTTTGAAGGTGTTGAATTCGATGAGTCATTCAAAGTATTCGGTACAGAGGATTCAAAAACTGTATTTGCGGATGCGCGCGACTGGCAGGCTTTCTACCCTTCAATAGAAGAAAAAGTAACGGATATCGTTATCGAACAGGACCGCCGCAACTCGGCTATTCCGTTAATGGACTTAACAAATACGAAAGCGCGTATTGAGCCTGGTGCCTTTATCCGTGAACATGCAGTAATCGGTGACGGCGCGGTCGTTATGATGGGCGCGTCAATTAACATCGGTGCTATCGTCGGCGAAGGCACGATGATCGATATGAATGCAGTAATGGGCGGCCGTGCAACGACAGGCAAAAACGTCCATGTCGGCGCTGGTGCAGTACTTGCAGGCGTAATCGAACCGCCAAGTGCTTCTCCTGTTATGATTGAAGATGATGTATTAATCGGAGCTAATGCTGTGATTTTAGAAGGTGTAACTGTCGGTAAAGGTGCTATTGTTGCAGCAGGTGCTATTGTTACAGAAGACGTCCCGGCAGGTACAGTCGTCGGCGGTACACCGGCACGCGTCATTAAGCAGGCAAGTGAAGTCACTGGTTCTAAAAAAGAAATCGTTCAGGCGCTCAGAAAGCTGAATGACTAATGTCTCCTGAATATACAGAAGAACTTAAATTCGTTACAGAACACCGGAGATATCTGCATCAGCATCCGGAATTAAGTCTAAAAGAATATAAAACGACTGAATATATTATTTCTGTTTTAGAAGAAATAGGAGTATCTTATTACCAGGTGCTGGATACGGGGGTCATCGCCGAGCTCGAGGGAAACAGCGGTCAGACACTCGGCTTCCGTGCCGATATCGATGCCTTGCCGGTACATGAACAGAATGATCTTGAGTATAAAAGCAGCGTGGATAATGTAATGCATGCATGCGGACACGATGGGCATACTACTGCCCTTCTTTTGTTTGTGAAACGTGCAAAGGCGCTCGCTGACAATGGAGATTTAAAGTATAATTGTATTTTTATCTTCCAGCCGTCAGAAGAAGCGAATGCCGGTGCGAATTTAATGATCAAAGCCTGGGAAAACCGTCCGGATTTCTCTGCGATTTTCGGTGTTCATTTAATGCCGGATGAAGATGAAGGACTGGTGCTGTACAGAGATGATGAATTAACAGCGAGCGCAACGGAATTTCACTTTACTGTAAAAGGCGCCAGTGCACATGTTGCCCAGAAACATCAGGGCATTTCAGCTCTTGAGACAATAGTTAAAATAGCCGGTGAAGTCGGCAATATCCAGCAGTTCCACCTGGACGGCCTCAACCGCAACATTATTCATATGGGTAAAATCAGTTCAGGTGAAGCGGTCAATACAGTGCCTGCCAATGCCCGTTTGAGCGGAACGATCCGTACGTACGAAGCGTCTGATCTTGCTGTGATTAAATCTCAGATGACTAAAATTAAAGAAGCCGCTGAACTGCTGTACGGTGCATCTGTCGAGCTGCATTACACTGAAGGTTATCCTGCAGTGAAAAATGATGCGGCCTTAAATCAGCTTGTTGAAACTTCGATAAGCGCTGCGGGACTCCGCGGGATAGAAAAAGATAAACCGTATTTATTCGGTGAGGACTTCAGCTTTTACAGTAACATCGCAAAGACGTACTTTGTCTTCGCAGGCTCGCGCAACCTTGAAAAAGGCTACGCATCAAGTCTGCATACCGATACGTTTAACTTTGATGAGCGCGTGCTGATTAAAGTTGCGGATTATTATGAAGCATTGTTAAACAATTACTAAAACAGGGAGACATGGCAATGGGTGGTATTTTTCAAACAGATGAAGCGCAGTTTATTAAACAGGCCAGACAATTTCAGCTGCCGGGCCAAACGATTGCGGTCGTTAAAAATAATGCATATAACTACGGACTGGAATTTGCGGTCAAGGCCTTTGCAATTTCAGGCATCCGCGCATTTGCAACAACGTCGATGGATGATGCGGTTAAAATAAGGCAAATGTGCGGAGACAGCGCCGTCATTATTCTAATGAATCCGACGACGGACTTTAAACGGGCGCGTATGTTTAATCTTCATATCACCCTGCCCTCTTCTACTTATTATGATACATATAAGCACGAACTTCAGGGTCTTAATATTCATATTGAATATGCCGGGCTCTTTAACCGGTCGGGATTAACGGATATTAATGAACTCGAGTCTATTTTAAATGATATGAAATCGTCAGGCATCGAACTGAATTTCACGGGACTCTGGACGCATTTCGGCTACTCCGATGAGTTCGACGGCATCTATGAAAAGGAACGCGGCATGTGGCTGGAGTTTGCTGACGAGGTCCGAAAGCTTGGCCTTGCACCTGAGATGATTCACGCACAGAACAGTGCGAGCTATGTGCGGGACGGTATCTTTGATGGACATACTCATGTCCGGCTCGGCATCGGTCTCTACGGTTCGAAACCGTACGCTGAATTAGATGATAAAGACTTTATTCAGAGCTCGACGCTGTCAGCACCGATTATCCAGTTCAGACAGCTGACTGAGGGAATGACACTCGGTTACGGTGCGGCCTTTAAGGCGGACAAAGACTGTACAGTGGCGGTCGTTGATATCGGCTACGGTGACGGAGTGCTCCGTGCGCGTGCGGGATATGAATGTGAAATTGGCGGAAAAGTTTATCCGATTGTCGCACTGATGATGAGCCATATGGTCGTCCTGGTTGACGATGATGTCCGGGCTGATATGCCGGTTTATCTTTATAACAGCAAACTTCGTATCGATAAATACACGAATCTCGGAGTCGGTGCCAACTCGGAACAGCTCGGGGCTTTAAATTACCAATCATTGGGGAGAGAAATTATTTATGACGTTTAATTATTCAGCGGGAGAACTTCAAGTCAGAGGGCATAAAATTAGTGATATAGCAGCACAGTACGGCACACCGGTTATTATATACGACGAAATGTATATGACCGGTATGATGGAGAGATATCACAAAGTCTTAAAAAGCCATAGCATTCCCTACTCTGTGTCCTACGCTTCAAAAGCGTTCAGCAGCGTCCAGATGATAAAACTGCTCGAGAGCCAGAATATGGAGCTCGACGTCGTATCAGTCGGTGAGCTTTACACGGCTCTGGCTGCAGGATTTCCGGTGGAAGACATTCACTTTCACGGCAATAATAAGACCGCTGAAGAGATTGAATATGCTTTAGATCATGGCGTGCGGTTCTTCATTATTGATGGTCTCGACGAAATTGACCTGATTGAGGGCTTAGCTTCCGGACTTTCTGATGATGACGGCGTGAACGTGCTGATCCGCATTAATCCGAGTGTTGAAGTGAACACGCATGATTATATTTCGACGGGACAGGAAGACAGCAAATTTGGACTGTCTCTCACGAACGGGGCGGCGAAGACAGCAATCGATAAAATTCAAGGATGCAGATCTTTAAACTTTAAAGGCATCCACTATCATCTGGGATCCCAGCTCGATGACAGCACGCCTTTTATCAATGCTGTAACGAATGTCTACAGCTGGCTTGATGAACACCAGATTAATCTTGAGATTTTAAATATGGGCGGCGGCTATGGTGTGAAATATACTGAAGGCGATGTGCGCTTCCCGATCGAAGAAGGATTCGATGCGATTCTTAATCACTTAAAAGAAGTTGTGGCAGCATCAGGACGCGAACTTCCTCACGTAATGATTGAACCCGGACGTTCGATTGCCGCCGAAGCAGCAATCACTGTCTATGAGGTCGGGACTGTTAAAAACATCCCGGGCGTTGCCAAATACGTCTCTATAGACGGCGGTATGAGCGATCATATCCGGACACCACTGTATGGTGCCGAATATGAAGTTGTCCCTGTGACTGAGCATTTTGGGGATACTAGCGTGTCATCGCACGTGGTTGGGAAATTATGTGAATCCGGAGATATCATCGGTAAAAATAAAATGCTGCCGGATGATTTGAAACGCGGTGACTTGCTCGCGGTGAGAACGACAGGTGCATATCACTACTCCATGGCATCCAACTACAACCAGATGAGAAAACCCGCAGTCGTATTCGTCGGGGAATCCAGAGTGCGCGAAGTCATCAGACGCCAGACACTCGAACAGCTGATTGAAAATGATGTGAGATAAAGTAAGCTCTTCTGAAAAGTGAATTTCAGAAGAGCTTTTTATTATGGTTCTACGATAAATAGAGTTGATGAACTGTTAAATCTGAGCGCCTAGCCTATGGTAAACGGGTTAGACGTTTTTTGGCTTCTATATACAAGTTTTAAAGATGAATTTCACTTCTGTAACTTATGATACCTAGTTTATTTTGACGCCGTCGTACTTGAACATCTTCCCGGGTACGACGGCGAACTCGTGTCGTACTTGAACATCTTCCCGAGTACGACGGTGAATCCGTGTCGTACTTGAACATCTTCTCGAGTACGACGGCGAACTCGTGTCGTACTTGAACATCTTCCCGGGTACGATGGTGAATTCGTGTCGTACTTGGTCATCTTCTCGAGTACGACGGCGAATCCGTGTCGTACTTAGCCATCTTCCTGAATACGACGTCGAATCCGTGTCGTACTTGAACATCTTCCCGAGTACGACGTCGAATCCGTGTCGTACTTGAGCGCTTGAACTTAATAAGAAATGTAATCTATCTCAAAATTTTTAAATCATTGGTATATGATCTTTATATCTCATATACGCATCAGATTTATTTACAGCATCTTCAAAATCAAAATACTTAAAAGTATAGGTGGTGCGTGTTCCTTTATTATTCGTATAGCAATGTTTTAATAATGCTCTGGAAACAGCTTTAAAGTGTAAATCATAATCGATAAACTCCAATAGTGAATTTCTTGTCATCGGCTGATTATAAAATAAAAATTTATAATCATTCATAGCGCGTAGCAGGTGAGTTTCATTGCATTCTGTGCTGCCGCATTTGTTACAGGTCAAATGAAATCTTTTTTTACTGAGATTAAAGCTTCCGCAACGGCCGCAATACAAGCCGAATTTCAGACGGGTTTTATCGACTGCAGGTTTAAAGTAAGGATTTTCAACTATACTGCTGCTGATCAGCCATGAAATATATTGCGCTTTATTCCCAGCCACAATTCCCGATTGATTAAACTGGCGGAAATAGTCGCGCAGACCGGAACGCAGTATAATTTTATTCCAATTCGATTGGTCATCAGAATGAAAAGTGAAATTGTCATTGGGAAAAATGAGCTTCCCGGACACCTTAAAATCACTCCGAGATGTATTCCTAAGTTCCATTAATTTTCCGACTGCACGGTTCAGCTGACTGAAAGCGTCATTCGGTATCGCGAAATTACCTCTATACCAGCTGCCGTCACGAAACGTGACACTGCCGGAAAAATTCTTGATTTCATTCGAAATAATACCAATATCACTAATTATCAAAGTGTCGTACTGTGTAACTGAGCCATCAATGCTGAGAAAAAGATCCCGATAAATCAATACGTTGCCATGACCGATACTGTCAAAAATCTGATCGTACAGCATTTCGCCTTCGTAACCTTTCTTCACATTCTCGAACTTTGCTGACTCTTTTTTCATCAGCGAAGTCCTAGCAGACAGTGCTTCGTAATAAATTAACTCATGCGGTTTTGTTCTTTCATTGATAAACAATATAAGACCCCCTTTTAAAATAAAAACCCTTCTACCCTATATATAGGTGAAAAGTACGGTTTCCTTTTAAAAAAGTTACTTAAAAACAAAAATAGCAAAACCGGTTTACTTTTTACACAAGTTTCATTATTAATGGAATTATATGTATGCAGATGTAAAATATATTTCCATGAAAAGTATTCTCTTAATTTTACATTTAAGAGATAATAAAAGATTAAACATATTTTTTACAATCCCCGCTCAATAAAAAACAAGCACCCGGATTTTATCCGGGTGCTTGTTTAGAAGTTACAAATTATTCAAATGAATCAATTTATAATTATAGTTTAGCAACGTTTGCAGCTTGTGGACCGCGGTCGCCTTCAACTACTTCAAATTCAACTGCTTGACCTTCTTCAAGAGACTTGTAGCCTTCTTGGTTGATTGCTGAGAAGTGTACGAATACGTCGTTTTCTCCTTCAATTTCGATGAAGCCGAATCCTTTTTCTGCGTTAAACCATTTCACTGTACCTTGTTTCATTAATAAAATCCTCCAAAAGACGTAAATTATCAATAAGAAGAACTTACTGATGATTCATATTATACAACATACTTCATTATATTGCAAACGTGTTTCTAACAATTGTGTGACGTTTTCACTAATTATTATAAAATTCATTATTTTTTGTCATTATCGGCGTGTAGAATATTTGCACGTCTTCATCACACTCTTCGCAAAATTCAATTTCACATGCGTTAAAAAATGCGCATAAATCATATTTACCCTGAATATAGCTGCTGTAATCATTTTTCATCTGTTCAATAATTGCCTTGTAGCCTGACAGCATCTGAGCGGTATCGTTAAACTGATGCCTGTTAATAATGTCGTCCTGCCAACCGTCGAAGAGCCACCAGCCCTCATAATCCGCTTTAACGATCACGACTTCATACATGTTTAAAACTCCATTCCCTGGCCGATATTATTCATTATTATAAACGCGTATAATTAGCATTATCAAGCATAACGCTTTATAATTGTAATAAATAGGCACATCTATACTAAGGGGTTTTGAACGATGAAGAGTAATTATTCACATTTCATTGCTTCTGTGATTGCTGTACCGGCCGGCCTCCTCGCTTGGGTCCTGTCGTCTAATATATTCGATATTCATATGTTTTTAGACGTCATAGTCGGCATCGGCGGTTTTGGTGCATCATACCTGCCCGCCCAGCGTATTTCACATCATAAGCATTTAGAGAAATTGAAACTCACAAACAGTGAATACAAATATATAAAAGAACAGCTCGCTCAGGCGAAAGAGCATACGAATCGTTTGCGTTCCAGCTATATGAATATCAGATCGATAAAAGACGCGAAGATGATATTCGATATTAACCGGATCGTTAAAACGATTATTTCATCTGTAGAGGAAGACCCTAGGCAGTTCTACAGCGTACAGCAGTTTTTCCATTCCAATCTGGAAACTGCGGTCAATACGATTGAAAAGTACCTTTATCTGTATAAGATGCCGGGGAAATCAAAAGATGAACGTATTCAGCTGCACGAGACACGTTTATCAATGTTAGAATTGAAACGTACGCTGCAGTCGAATCTTTCGCACATGAACCAGCGGAGCTACCAGGATTTAAATGTCGAACGCGATTTAATTAAGATGAACTCCGCCCGCGCCAAAAAACGCCAGGCGGCACTTGATAATAAGCTCGGCAAAGAAAAAGTGAATTTGAAGCAAAAACGACAGACTGAAAAAGAAACAGAAAAAGTACACCGGGGTGAAGGAAATGGCTGAAGAAAGAAATCTTAAAGACGAACTTTTAATGGATCCATTTAAAGAAGCTGATGACAGTAACGACAGTTTAATACTGCAGCCGGAAGGAGCTGCGGCAGCAAAACCGAAAGACAGCGAAGTGCTGACGACGTTTAAAGATCAATTCAGTGAATCAGATCTTAAATCTATCCATGAAATTAAAGATAAAATTGAACCGCTGAATAACGATGCACTGATTACTTACGGAGCGAATGCACAGCAGGCAATGTCTAAGTTCTCTCATCAGATGCTGAGCGAAGTGCAGTCGAAAGATGTCGGCCCTATCGGTGAAACTCTTGAAGAACTGATGAAAAAATTAAAAGAGATTGATCCGGAAGAACTGACGAATGAGAAAAGCAATATTTTCAAGCGTATGTTCGGGCGTGTAAAACGTTCCGTAAATGAAATGATCTCGAAACATCAGAGTATTGCGTCACAGGTCGACCGTATTTCAATTCAGCTTGAGCATGCGAAGGAAGTACTGATTAAAGACGTAAATATGCTTGATGGGCTGTACAACCAGAATAAGGACTACTTCGATGCGATTAATATATATATCGCAGCAGCAGAGCTTAAAAAAGAAGAGCTGGAGCAGGAAACACTGCCGCGTTTAAAAGCAGAAGCAGATGCTTCCGGCAATCAGATGGATGTACAGGATGTCAACGATATGATGCAGTATATTAACCGTTTAGAGAAGCGCGTACACGATTTAAAACTGTCTAGACAGATTACACTGCAGTCGGCACCGCAAATCCGGATGATTCAAAATATCAACCAGACACTCGCTGAAAAAATCCAGAGCTCGATTCTCACGAGTATTCCGTTATGGAAAAACCAGATGGCTATTGCCCTTACCCTGCTCCGTCAGGAATCGGCATCGAAAGCTCAGCGTGAAGTAACAAATACGACGAATGACCTGCTCACTAAAAACAGTGAGATGCTGAAACAGAACTCATTGAGAACTGCAGCTGAAAATGAACGCGGCATCGTCGATATTGAAACGCTGAAAACCACTCAGGAAAATCTGGTTACAACCATTGAAGAAACACTCAGAATCCAGTCTGAAGGTACCGAGAAACGTAAATCTGCAGAGGCTGAACTGGTAACGATGGAAAAAGAACTGAAAGAACGTCTCCTTCAGATTAAAGATAAACACAGATACTAATGATATAGACAAAAAATCACTTCTCCCATACGGAGAAGTGATTTTTTATTCTTATGAGTATTCCACTTTGGGTTTCTTCATGCCGATTAAATAGCCTAGAATGTAGCCGACAATCATAAATGGTATCCACTCAAAACTGCTTGAGAACAGCGGCAGTGACTCGATCCAGCTCATTTCAAACCAGCCGTTTCTGTGTACTACTGCGATCACAGATAATATAGACACTAAGAATACCGGAATTTGCAGACTGAGTCTCGGTGACGGTATGAAATAAGTCAGTATTAAGAGTAAGACAGTAGTCATTGCGACCGGATAAATAATAGACAATATCGGTACACTTGTAGCAATAACCTGATTCAGACCCTGGTTAGCCAGACCGAATGAGATGAGTACAAACAGGACAACCCATACTTTATAAGGCACTTTCGGTAAAATACTGTTAAAGTATTCCGAAACAGATACGATAAGTCCTGTTCCTGTAGTGATACAGGCAAATAATACGATTAAACCGAGTAGTATCGGTCCAAAGATACCGAACACTTCATCACTCATAAAGGTCAGCAGGAAGGTTCCAAGGTTTTGGTCATCGACTGCGGCACCGCCAAGATCGACTCTGTTTGCAAGCCATCCGAGTGAAATATAAATGGCAGCTAAAAGTACGGCAGCAAGCAGTGCTGATTTAATCGTTCCGATAAGTAAATCTTTACGGTTGGTTACACCAAGCTGACGGATTGAGTTAAGAACAAGGACGCTGAACGCAATCGCTGCGATGGCATCCATAGTTAAGTAACCCTCAGTAAAGCCGGTTGTAAATGCTGAAGAACCTTCAAATGTTTCAACAGCCGGGTTAATTGGATTATTGAAATATGTATATCCTGCAACGGCAATTAACAGTACGATTCCAATTAATAGCAGCGGCGTTAATACTTGCCCGATACTGTTAACCAGTGTGCCGGGTTTAAGACTTAATAATAAGACTACGATAAAGTAAACTAAAGAGAAAATTAACAGCCACATGCCTGTGTTTTCACTTAAGAACGGCACTATTGACATTTCATAAGCAGTTGTTGCTGTTCTCGGTATTGCAAAGAACGGCCCGATTGTTAAATAGATTGCAACCAGGAAAATGACTGCGAATGCAGGATGGATATTTTTAAGTGATTCTTTATATCCGTCTTTTGAAATTGAACCTACGATAACTCCGATTAAAGGAAGTCCTACTCCTGTCAGGACAAATGCAATTATTGCTGTCCAGAAGTATTCCCCGCTTGAAAATCCGAGTGCAGGCGGGAAAATTAAGTTACCAGCTCCGAAGAACATGGCAAATAAAGTAAACCCTACCATAATGACTTGTTTTGTACTCATGGGCATCGCCTCTTCTATAATAATTAATATGCAATAATTCTACCTTACTCTAGCAAAAAAATCCATAAGTATTTTAAATTATCTGACTTTTAAATTATGAAAAATACGTTTTGTAGTAGCCGCCTACTTTTCCTGAATTATCTTTGACGAAAATGTACTCTTCAGTTTCATTGACTACTGTATATTCTTTGCCCACTGTAAGCATATCGGATACTTTATATTTTTCAGCATCCACATGTTTTACGGTCACAGTTCTGATATTATTATTTTCCCATTCATTTTGAAGCATAATTATTCCTCCTAAGTAAAAAAGAAAAGGTATCGCGAGGATACCTTCTCTTATTAAATTGTTATATTTTAGCCTTCTAATAATAAATCTTCAGGGTTTTCAATTAATTCTTTAATCGTCTTCAGGAAGCCGACTGACTCAGCACCGTCGATAATTCTGTGATCATAGCTCAGTGCAATATACATCATCGGACGGATTTCAATATCGTCGCCTACTGCCACCGGACGTTTTTGAATTGTGTGCATGCCTAGAATCGCCGCCTGTGTGCCGTTGATAATCGGTGTAGACATGAGTGAACCGAAGACTCCGCCGTTAGTAATTGTAAATGATCCACCGGCCATATCGTCAAGAGATAATTTTTTATCTTTTGCTTTCTTAGCAAGTTCAGCAATATCATTTTCAATTTCAGCAAATGTTTTGCGGTCCGTGTCGCGGACAACTGGTACAACTAAACCTTCATCGGTAGATACTGCAATCGATACGTCGAAGAACTCTTTGTAGATAAAGTCCGTACCGTCGATTTCAGCGTTTACTGCCGGGTATTTACGGAGTGCAGCTGTAGCAGCTTTGGTAAAGAATGACATAAAGCCGAGTCTAGTACCGTCGTTACGCTCCTGGAAGCTTTCTTTCTTACGTTTTCTAAGTTCCATAACGTTCGTCATATCAATCTCATTAAACGTTGTCAGCATAGCTGTATTTTGCGATACATCGAGAAGACGTTTGGCAATAGTCTGTCTGCGGCGGGACATTTTTTCGCGTCTGACCGGTTTTTCAGGTGCCGCATCAGCTTTAGGTGCTGCCTTCTTCTCTTCCTGCTTGCTTTCAGCTTTAGGCGCATTGCCGTGGTTCTCAACGTCCTGGCTGCGTACTAGACCGCGGGGGTCGGTCGGATTGATATCCGAGATTTTAATCCCTTTTTCGCGGGCAAGTTTTCTTGCTGAAGGTGTCGCAACGACAAGTTCATCGTTCTCGTCTTCTTCAGCTGGCTCAGCAGCAGGTGCGCTGTCCTTAGTTTCTTTAGACTTCTCTTCTTTTGCTTCTTCTTTCTTATCAGCAGCAGGTCCTGAGCCTTCACCGACAACAGCGATGACTTGTCCAACTTCAACAGTGTCGCCTTCTTCGGCTTTAAGTTCTGAAATCACGCCTGCTTCTTCGCTGACGATTTCAACGTTTACTTTATCAGTTTCAAGTTCGAGTACGTTCTCTCCCTTTTCCACTGTGTCCCCTACTTGCTTAAACCATGTAGATATTGTTCCTTCTGTGATTGATTCTGCTAATTCAGGCACGATAATTTCAGCCATTTTATAATTTACCCCCTATTATTTTAAAGCTTTTTCTATTATATTCTGCTGTACAAGTTTGTAAGAACCGCCGTTGCCTTCAGAAGTTGAAGCGCTCGGTTTTCTGCCGATATAGTTCAGTTCTGCTTTCTTAGGAACGATATCGAGCAGGTAAGGCAGTGCAAAATGATATGAACCCTGGTTTTGCGGCTCTTCCTGAACGAAGCGTACTTCTTTCAGGTTTGTAATATCATCTAATACTTCTTTAATTGCTTCAGCCGGGAACGGGTACAGCTGTTCCAGTCTGATAATCATTACTTCGTCGTTTGGTGTTTCAGCTTTAGCTTGTGCTTCAAGCAGATCAACAGCGACTTTTCCGCTGGCAATGACTGCTGTTTTCACTTTTGATTTCTTATATTCAGGTACGATTACTTCGTGGAAACGGCCCTGAACAAATTCGCTGACCGGCTGGCTCGCTGTCGTGTTGCGCAGCAGGCTTTTCGGTGACATAACAACTAAAGGACGCATTTTTTCAGTATTTAAATACTTCGCCTGACGTCTTAAGAGGTGGAAGTAGTTGGCACTGCTCGATAAGTTTACAACTGTCATGTTGTTTTCAGCACAAAGCTGTAAATATCTTTCCAGACGTGCAGATGAGTGCTCTGGTCCCTGACCTTCTTGTGCGTGCGGCAGAAGCAGCGTTAAAGCAGTTCTTTCGCCCCACTTGGAATGAGCAGATGATACGAACACATCAAAAATCGGCTGAGCCATGTTGGCAAAGTCTCCGTACTGTGCTTCCCAGATTGTCAGCGCGCTGTTGTTTTCAACGTTATAGCCGTACTCGTAAGCAACGACTGCCATTTCAGTTAACGGCGAGTTGTACAGCTCAAATGACGCCTCTGCATCGCTGATGTTATGGAGCGGTGTGTGTTTCTTACCTGTTTCAGGATCGTGCAGCACTGCGTGACGGTGTGCGAATGTTCCGCGCTCTGCATCTTCACCTGTGAAACGAATCGGCGTGCCGTCCTGGTTAATCGTTGCAAAAGCAAGAGCTTCCGCATGTGCCCAGTCGACAAGAGCTGTGTCATCTTCAAATGGTTTTTTACGTCTTGATAATACGTTATTCAGTTTTTTAAGCGGCGCGAATCCTTCAGGATATTCGAGCAGTTCATCGTTTATCTTTTGAAGACGGTCGCGTGTAATATCTTCTTCTGTTTCATTCGCCTGGCCTTCCATAATTTCTTTTGGCGTCTGAATATCTTCAGTGACAACAGTATCATTTTTGTCAATCTTATCATGTTCGGCTCTTAATTCATCCTGAATCGCCTGCATAATACTGTCTTTGTCTTCTTGTGTAATAACGCCTTCTTCGACAAGTTTATCACCGTAAAGGTTATCGATTGAAGGATATTCATGAACTTCGTTGTAAAGATTCGGGTTCGTCGTCATCGGCTCATCCATTTCATTGTGGCCGTAACGGCGGTAGCCGATAAGATCAATGACTAAATCTTTTTTGAATTTCTGGCGGTACTGAATCGCAATATCGATGACGCGGAGCACATATTCCGGACGGTCTGCGTTGACGTGGAAGACCGGCATATCGAAGCCTTTGGCAATATCAGATGCGTACAGTGTTGAACGTGCATCCCACTCCTCTGTCGTAAAGCCGATGCGGTTATTAGTAATAATATGCATAGCACCGCCGACTGAGTAGCCGTTAAGATTCGATAAGTTCATCGATTCAGGGTTTACACCCTGTCCCGGGAAGGCAGCGTCACCATGAATAATTACACCAAGTGAATTATCCACATCGTGAACCGCTTTGCCCGCCTGATCAGTTTGTTCCTGCTGGGCGCGCGTGCGTCCCTGAACAACAGGTCCGACAATTTCAAGGTGTGACGGGTTATTGGCAAGCGTCACTGTCTGTTCGATACCTTTGTCTGTTCTCGTCTTAACGCCGCCGAGGTGATACTTCACATCGCCCATCCAGCCGTTGGTAAGCACGAGCGAACCGTCTTCCGGGAGGAATTTCATCGGGTCTGTCGACATAAACTCACTCAGCATCATAGCGTACGGTTTTTGGAGCGTATGTGTCAGCACGTTTAGGCGACCGCGGTGAGCCATACCAATCTGCAGATGAGGAATGTTTTCCTCTGCCATACGCCCGAGCAGGTGATCGAGCATCGGCACGAGCGAGTCCACCCCTTCGATTGAAAATCGTTTGGCGCCGACAAAGTTTTTATGAAGATACTTTTCAAAGCCTTCAGTTTTAACTAGTTCCTTGAAAAGATAAACTTTCTTATCGCTGGAAAGTTCAACTTCTCCGAGTCCTTCAATGGTGTTCTGCAGCCAGTTTCTTTCTTCAGTGTTGTTAATATGAGTATATTCATATGATAACGGTGAAGTGTAGATTTTTTCCAGGTAGCGTGCTGCTTCAAGCGCGTTGTCGAATTTATCGGCAATCGCTTCAGAAACGATACCTGCCGGCAGGTTTTCAAGATCAGCATCTGAAAAACCGTAGGCGTTAAAATCAAAGTCAGGTGCGTTGTCAATTTCCGGTGAATATACCGGATAGACATCCGCTTTTAAATGACCATACTGCCTGATGTCATTTAACCATTGCAAGATACCTTTGATTTTATCCTGTCCGGCCGGAGTAAGAGCCTTATCTGAATGACGAGTATTGCTTCCTTCATTCGAAGAAATGCTGTCGAATAATAACTGCATTTCCTCCGAGACTGAATCCGGGTCTTCTTTGTACATGTCAAAATACTCAAGAATCATGCCTAGATTTGTTCCAAATCTTACAGGAGCATTCTCAACTTCATTTTGTTGCATTGTACTGCCACCTCTTTATATTTTTTAAATACTCTTTACGTATAAAATTTTACCATTTAACACTGCTTCTTGAAAGCGCAATTACAGATTGTCACTAATGTTTTATAAATTAGTTTTTCAATTTTGGAAATTTGATGTGAACTGTAGTCGATTTTCCTTCTTTGCTTGATATCCATACGTTTCCGCGGTATAATTCGACGATTTTTTTAGCAATCGATAAACCGAGTCCGTTTCCGCCCTGATCGCGGCTTCTTGATTTGTCCACCCGGTAGAATCTGTTGAATACCTGATCGATTTCCTCTGCCGGGATACCGATTCCGGAATCCGTAATCGCTATTTCGATGCTGCCGTCTTTAAGACGTTCCGACGATACAGTAATGTGCTTATGCTCCGTATCGAATTTAATCGCGTTATCAAGGAAGATAATCAGCATCTGTTCAAAATGATAATTATTAATCGGATACATCAGCTTGCTTTTATCCAGTTTCGCTTCAAACGTATAATCCGGATGAACTTTATCGAGACTTTCAATACGGCTCATTATCTCATCGTTTAAATTAATGCTTTCAGTCTGGAGATAATCCGCCCCTTCGTTTTTAGTGAGCAGGAGGAGTTCCTCGACAAGCTTGTTGATGCGCTTCAGCTCTTCGATTGAAATGCCGAGAGACTCGTCCAGCACTTCAGGGCTGTTCCTGCCCCACCGGTTAATCAGCTGCAGATGCCCCTGAATAATCTGGAGCGGCGTTCTGAGCTCGTGGGATGCATCTTCAACGAACTGCTTCTGCTGATTATAGGACTCCTCGAGCGCCTCCATCATATTATTAAACGATTCAATCATATAATCGGTTTCAATAATGTTCGTTTTTAAATCGAGCCGTTCGGCGAAGCCCTGATTCTCAATTTTCTTCAGCTGGCCGGTGAATCTGCCGATCGGCTTGACCATCTGAATCGAGAAGAAATAACTGATAACCGATGTGAATGTAATCGATAAAAACCCGATAATCGTTGCGATGAACAACATCATCCGGATAATCGTATTGTACTCGTTCAGCGGATGGACAACGGAGATGTAACCGTGCCAGTAATCCGACTGCAGCATGCGTGTGCCGACGAGATAATCATCGCCGTCGACACTCGCCGGTTCAATGACAGGATTTAAGTTCGCTTCAAAATCCGTCTCGATATTCAGCTGAGTGCGGATTGGCCAACGGTAAACCTCTTCGCCGCTGAGCGTGTAGAGACCCATCTGCTGATTATCGTACAGACTCGTATATATATCACGTTCTGTAATCGAGTTGAACGGCTGGTTCTCATACAGCGAGCTGACATCCGTCAGACTCCTCGACACTGCGCGGTACTCCTGGTCTTTTAAATAGACGCTCGTCGCGTAAATCAGGAGCGAGCTGAACAGTATATAAGTAATTGTAATAATTAAAATGGACAGTTTCAGCCACTGCGTTCTGAGAGATGTCACGCGGTTCATTGTCTGATCACATATCCGACTCCGCGGACGGTTTCAATCAGTTTATCCTTGCCGAACGGTTTTAATTTGTTGCGGAGATACCTAATGTACACATCGACAACATTCGTTTCCACTTCGCTGTCGTAGCCCCAGATAATATCGAGAATCTGTTCGCGTTTCATAACGATACTCATATTTTTAACGAGCAGATGCAGCAGTTCGTGCTCCGTTTTTGTAAGCTCAATCGGCGTGCCGTCAATCGCGACAGTATAGGCCGACGTGTCGATAGAAATGCCGTGCAGTTCGAGTGTCGAGTGACTCGTCTCCGCAGTCTTGTTGCGGCGCATAATCACCCGGAGGCGCGCGAGCAGCTCCTCAATCTCAAACGGCTTCACGATATAATCATCTGCCCCGTAATCGAGACCGACGACTTTATCGTATGTATCACCTTTCGCTGTAATAATAATAATCGGCGTATCCTTTGTTTTGCGCAGCCGTCTGCACACTTCGAGACCATTCAGTTTCGGCAGCATTAAGTCCAGCAAAATGACATCGTAATCATTTTCACTCGCCATATTAAAACCTTCCTGACCATCCGCTGCCAGCGTTACACTGTAACCCTCGTGGCCTAATTCCAACTCTATGAAACGGGCTAAATTCGTTTCGTCTTCAACAACTAATACTTCCGGCATAAGCCTCACCTACTTTGTCTACATATTATCATGAAATTATACCGGATTAAAAATTAAAGGTGCGGGGTGCGGGGGTTTGCGGATGATTTGCTGGTTTTACTGGTTATGATGGGGATTTTGCGAGGTAAGGAGTTGATTGGGGGGACTGGATGTGAGGTGGATGCCCATGTGGAATTGACATGGTAATTTAAAGAGGTTTGGATGCCCATGTGGAATTGACATGGTAGTTTAAAGAGGTTTGGATGCCCATGTGAGATGAACATGGTAATTTAAAGAGGTTTGGATGCCCGTGTGAGATTGACATGGTAATTTAAAGGGGTTTGGATGCCCATGTTGAATTGACATGGTAATTTAAAGGGATTTGGATGCCCATGTGAGATTGACATGGTAATTTAAAGGGGTTTGGATGCCCATGTGAGATTGACATGGTAATTTAAGGAGGTTTGGATGCCCATGTTGAATTGACATGGTAATTTAAAGGGGTTTGGATGCCCATGTGAGATTGACATAGTAAATTAATATAAAAAAGCGATAAAGTTGCTACATGTACTTTATCAAATCGACAACGTCTATCCGCCGGCGTCACCCACCCAAATATAAAACAACACAAAAAACCGGACACCCTTTCTCCAAGGTCCCCGGTTCAAATTAAATAAATATGGTTAGCTTACAATTGTATTTGGTGTGTCCATCATATAGCTTTGCTGTTTAATGAGTAGATTCGTTTTCACTTCGGGCCATTCATCATCGATAATTGAATAGATTATTAAATTGCGCGGAACACCGTAGAGCGAGCGTTCTTTACGTATCACGCCTTCTTTGGTGAAGCCGATCCGTTCAATTGCTTTGTTGCTGCGCTCGTTTCTTTCGTCTGCGCGCACTTGGACGCGCATGAGCTTTAACACTTCGAAGCAGTATTCAAGCAGTAGGAATTTGCTGTCTGAGTTAATGAAAGTACGCTGGGCTTTGGTGCCGAACCAAGAGGCGCCTATTTCGCAGCTCTGACGTTCATAGTCGATATGCTGAATGCGCGTGGCACCGACGACTTCGCCTGTTGCTTTTAAGACGACAACAAACGGTATCGATTTCAACTGGTTGCGGAGCTCAATGGCACTTTGAATCCATTCGCTCATTGCTTCTTCAGTTGTGGCTTGAAAAAGCATATAGGTCCAAATACTGTCGTGATTAATAGACTGAAGTTCTGCGGCGTGGCTCAACTGCATGGGCACGAGTCGAATTCTGTCGTTTTCAAGCGTAATGTTTTCATATAAATTTATTGCCATATCATCACCTGCCGTCTTAATAATACCCAAAGTAATTTCATTATAATTCCTCGGAAAATATTAAGCAATGATAATATTTCAAAATAAATTCACTTAAATTAAAACCGGCTTTTTGAACTTCTTGTGAAGCAGTGCACTCGTTCCAACCACTACTGCGAGACCGATTACAACGCCTGCGAGAACGTCTGTCGGATAGTGGACGCCGAGGTAGACGCGGGATGATGAAATCATCAGGATAAAGGTCGCGCACACCGTCATTAAGAGCGCCTTGTTGTTTAAATCTGTATGTTTAATAATCGCCCCGAGCGAGCCGAAGAATATCGTTGAACCCATTGCGTGTCCGCTCGGAAAACTGAAGCCGGAAATTTCGATCAGACGGAGCATCGACGGACGTTCCCGGTCGAATGAATTTTTTAAGACGGGAATTAAAATACTCGATGCAATCATCGAAATTAAAATGAACAGCGTGTGCACCTTCAGTTTATACAGCATTAGAATTGATATCAGGATAAGCGACATTACGATCATGGACAGCACTTCGCCGAGCTGGGTAAAGCCGAGCATGAGCGCTGTCGTTATAAAACTTTCAGATGCGTAAATAAATTCATAGACTTCACGGTCAATCCAGCGGCCGAGCCTCGATTCATGAAAGATGGCAATCACGCCGAATATTAAAGTGAAGACTAAAAATAAGGACATTTTCTTGCTCCGGCTCACACTGATGCCTCCCCGATTAGTTTATCTGCAAGTTCGGCAGGATTAAAGCCGTGTTTGAACTGTGTCATCTTAGACGTAATATCACTGTAGTTCTCTTCGATAAACTCCAGTTTCTCCTGTAAGTTTTCAAGATTTAAGTCTTCTTCCTTCAGAACTTCCGCATAACCCTCTTTTTTAAAGTGTTTTGCATTTTGAATCTGATCACCGCGGCTCTGGTCGAGACCAAGCGGAATTAAAATCATCGGTTTTTTCGCGAGGAGCAGTTCAAATATTGCATTCGAGCCGCTGCGTGAAAGCACGATATCACTGATGGCTAACAGATCAGCCAGTTCATCACCGGCAAATTCGAACTGTTTGTAGCCCGCCTTCTGGATTTTCTGCTTCATATTGCCTTTCCCTGTTAAATGGATAAGCTGATACTTTTCCGTGAGAACATCAATATGCTCATGGACGAAATCATTGATTTTTTTCGCACCGAGCGAACCGCCCATCACGATGACTACAGGTTTATCAGAATTAAAGCCGGTTAAAGCATAGCCTTCATCCTTGTTTCCTTCCATCAGATCAGGCCGGATGACCGGGCCGAGGTATTCGGCCTTTGCATCAGTAAACTGTTCTGCTGTCGCTTCGAAGGTGGAGAATACTTTTGTTGCAAACTTGCTCGCAATTCTGTTGGCAAGTCCCGGTGTTAAGTCCGATTCGTGGATATAAACCGGCACGTCTTTTGCAGCTGCTGCCAGGACAACCGGGACCGACACGAAGCCGCCTTTTGAAAAGACAAACAGCGGCTGTTCACGTTTTAAAATTTTCTTAGCGTCGGTGACACCTTTCAGCACTTTGAAAATATCTTTTAAATTTTCAAATGATAAATACCGGCGCAGCTTGCCGCTCGAAATTTCATGGTAAGGAATATCGAGCTCCGAAATGATATCTTTCTCTATGCCTTTTTTCGAACCGATATAATGCGGTTCAATATTTTGCTTTTGAAATTCAGGGATTAGAAGTTTGTTCAGCATCACATGGCCGACTGTACCGCCGCCTGTCAGCATTACTTTTTTATTTTCTGAAACCATAAGCGCCCTCCATAATACTTAGTGACTTTACTTTAAACTATTTACAAAATGTCTACAACAAAAAATTCCGTACAAGCGTGAACTGTACGGAATTTGATGTCTTATTCTTCTTCATCATTTAAATTCTGTTCATCTTCAATGACCGGCGGGATATGCGGTGCATTATCGCGCGCCTCCTGTTCAATTTCCTTAATTGACATGTCACCGTTAATATAATCGATTAAATAATTCAGCTGAGCATCGTTGTCGTTAATCTGGTCGCGAATATCCGACAGAATACCCGTTGTTGTTTCTCCGGTCACAATACCGTCAGCTTCGAGATTTTCATCGCTCTGATATGCCATTACGGCTTCGGTCAGCTCGGCATCAAATGTATCATTGAAATTGGTAATGTCGTAGCCGAGCTCATCGAGTGCGACTTTAATAGACAGCACTTTTTCATTGGTCTGGCCTTCTGCGAAGACTTCATCTTCGGTCAAGAGCTCGATACGGTAGTAATCCGGATTGATCAGTTCGATATCCGGTGTAATACCTTTATCCTGCACCCAGGTCTTGTCCGGCGTCAGCCATTTGGTATTCGTATATTTCAGCATCGAGTTGTCTTTAAACTCGCTCGTGCGCTGGACGACACCTTTACCGAAGGAAGTCGTTCCCGCAATTGTGACATCTGTTAAATCATCGAGTGCGCCTGTAAATACTTCAGAAGCACTTGCAGAGCCTTCGTTAATTAAAATGTACACTTCGTCAAATGATTCAGCATTCGGATTTTTCTCATTTTCTGTGAGTATTTCCTGCTGATTGCCCTGGTTATCTTCAAGGTACAGTGCAGCAGTATCCGGTTCAATGAACTGATTGATCAGTGTGACTGCTTCATTCAAAAGGCCGCCCGGATTGTAGCGGAAGTCGACAATCAGCTCGTCGACATCGTCCTCTGCCGCCTGGTCGATAAATCCGCTGAATTCATCGGTTGTGCCCTGCTGGAACCGGTTGACACTGATATGACCGACACCTTCGATTTCTTCATACGTCACGCTGTCGATATGAATCGTATCTCTCGTAATCGTAATATCCGACGGGCTGCCGCTGCCGCGCTGAATAGTAAGCACAACATCAGTGCCGCGTTCGCCGCGGATCAGCTGGACAGCTTCCGTCGTCGTCATGCCTTCGAGCGATTCGCCGTCAACAGCAAGAATCTGGTCGCCGGGTTCAATACCGGCCTCTTCTGCAGGAGAGCCCTTCATTGGACTTGAAATAATAATTTTACTGCCTTCCTGCATCACTTCGGCACCGATGCCTTCAAAGTCTCCGGTAATACTCTCTTCGAACTCATCAGTTTCGTCGATATTCATATATTCGCTGTACGGATCTTCCAGTCCTTCGACCATGCCGCGGATGGATGATTCGATTAAAGCGTCCGAATCGACATCTTCATAATAATTTTCAGTCAGCGTATCGTAGACGCTGTACAGTTTTGCAAACTCGGTTCTTGTATCCGTTCCGACGTTGACTGCACGCTCCTGATTATTTGATATGGCGACGGCTGTAATTACTACACTGGCAATTATCGTCGTTAAAATAATGACGATAAACCAGAATATATTCATTTGAACGGACCGCAGCTTATGCTGGACGTTCTTATCATTGTTTTCTTCGCTCAAGATATGCACCCAATTTCTACCTATGTATTACTCATATATTATCAGTTTACTTGATTAAAGAAAAGAAAAGAACAGTGAAATCACTGTTCTTCAAATTAATCTTCTATTTTCCGATAAATGGCACTGCTGCATCGAGTGCAACTTCAATCATATCATTGAAAGTTGTCTGTCTTTCTTCGGCACTTGTTGCTTCGCCTGTTATCAGGTGGTCAGAAATCGTCAGAATAGCCAGTGCGCGCGCCTTGTATTCCTGTGCGATAGTGAACAGAGCTGCAGATTCCATTTCAACAGCAAGAACACCGTAGTCAGCAAGCTGTTTAGTATCTGTTTTAGAATCGTAGAACGAGTCTGCTGTGTAGACATTGCCGACTTTCACATCGAGACCGCGTTTTTGAGCTTCGTTATAGCTTGCTAAGAGCAGCTCGAAGTCTGATGTCGGTGCATAGCTTACGTTTTCAAATAGTTTAACGTTCTGATAAGAGTCAGTTGTCGCACTTTGTGCGATAACAACGTCACGTACTTTAACTTCTTCTTTTAAGGCGCCTGCAGTACCGACGCGGATTAAGTTTTTAACGCCGTAGTCGCGCATCAGTTCATGAATGTAAATTGAAATTGACGGTACACCCATTCCCGTACCCTGAACTGAAATTCTCTTGCCTTTATAAGTACCAGTGTAGCCGAACATATTGCGGACTTCGTTGTAGCACACAACATCTTCTAAAAATGTCTCGGCGATGTACTTCGCACGGAGCGGATCTCCCGGCAGTAAAATAGTGTCGGCAATATCGCCCTGTTTCGCATTAATATGAATACTCATATTTTCATCTCCTCTATGATTGTAGCCATTCTCTGTAGTCTGAAAAACTTTCATCGAACGTATCTAATGATATATTAAGATACGGGTTCTTTTCAAGATAATCCGAGATTTCATCGTAATTATTTGAGTATTTCGGGAAGGACATGTCATCTGCAATATAATCTGCGAGTTTCCCGACAGCGGTCTTTGCCCCGAGCTGTGTCTTCATATATTGATAATATGGACGGTCTTTCATACTACTCCTCTGAATCTAAGAGATTGACGTATTCCCCGTAACCTTCTTTTTCAAGGTCTTGTTTAGGGATAAAATCAAGCGCTGCAGAGTTGATGCAGTATCTTAAGCCGCCGAGTTCCTGCGGTCCGTCAGGGAAAACATGGCCGAGGTGCGAGTCCGAAGTTTCACTGCGGACTTCTGTGCGGCGCATGCCGAATGACGTATCTACATGTTCGGATACATCGTCTTCAGACAGCGAGCGGGCAAAGCTCGGCCAGCCGCATGAAGAATCGAATTTATCTTTTGACGTAAACAGCGGCTTGCCGCTCAGTTTATCGACGTAAATCCCCTCTTCGAAATGTTTCCAGTACTCGTTTTCAAATGGTGATTCCGTACCATTTTCTTTCATCACGTTTCTTTCAAGTTCTGTTAATTCACTGATATCTTTTCTTGCCATTATTTTTCACCCCATACATTTTCAACGAATCCTTTACGTCCGGATCCTTTATAGTACGCATTATAGTGTCCTGCATTTTTCTTGTAAAAGTCCTGATGCTCATCTTCTGCTCTGTAGAAGTTTTTATAAGGCAGCACCGGTGTGTTAATTGGCGCATTGAAAACATTTGCTTCATCGAGCTCTTTAATTACGTCAAGTGCTGTATTATGCTGTGCTTCGTCGTGGTAAAATATCGCCGGCATATACTGCGGTCCGCGGTCGCCGAACTGGCCGCCGGTATCGGTCGGATCGAAAGTCTTGAAAAATACTTCCAGCAGTTCACGGTAGCTCATAACGTCTTCGTCGAATTCAATCTGCACAGCTTCGATATGTCCTGTCGTACCTGTTGAAACTTGTTCGTAAGTCGGATTCGGTTCATCGCCGTTCGAATAACCCGAGACGATTTCTTTTACGCCGTCCCACTGGTCAAACGGTTTAACTAAACACCAGAAACATCCGCCTGCTAAAGTTGCTGTTGCCATAAATAAATTCCTCCTAGAAAGTGTTGTTTACTGAAAAATACCACGCATTGTTCTCATAGTCTATTTTATCGGCTTGAAGTTCTACGCCGAAATACTGTTCAAACAGCGACATGTCGATGACAAGTGCGCGTTCTGTTTCGCTCATCGCTATGCCGTCAGGCAAGTCGACGAGCTTTCTAAGTGCTGTATACAGGGCATCTTCTGAGAGGGGCAGCCCTGCTAAATTCAAATCTGTTAAGTGAATAATAATATTACTGCCACTGACAACGGGTTCGCCGGAAATACTTGAATTGATGGAAAACCCGAGCACTTTCTGTTCAATATCAACCGTAATACCTTCAGTATTAATATTAACGGTAAATTCGTCATATGGAATATTATCATTAATTAATGTTTCAACTGTACTGTTCGTTAAAATAAACTCGAGCTCCTGCGGCTCTTCCGGCGGCGCCTCGCCGCTCGTCTGTTCGTAAGACTGATTGAAGAAAGACACGGCAATAATAATTACCGCTATATTTACCGCAAGTAAGACAAAGAACAGAATCATCCATATATTCTTCTTCATATTACAGCTCTCTTGTCAGGTGCAGGAACTTGTGCGGATAGCGGTTTTTCTCGTCTTCTGAACCGTCCTCTTCTGATTCCACAGTCCATTCGTTCATCGTGTAGTCAGGGAAAAACGTGTCGCCTGCAAAAGTTTTGTCAATCACTGTAATATACATCTCGTCGATTAGATGCATGGTCTGTTCATAAAGCGTACTGCCGCCGAAAATAAACACTTTACCCGGCAGGTTTTTAATCTCATCAATTGAATGGATAACCTCCGCGCCCTGTGCTGAAAAATCCTTATTCGATGTGAGCACGACATTTTTTCTGTTCGGCAGCGGACGTCCAAGTGTCTCAAAAGTTTTACGGCCCATAACTATAGTGTTCCCTGTGGTCAGTTTTTTTAATCTTTTTAAGTCTGCGGGCAGGCTCCAGGGCATATCACCTTTAAAGCCGATGACGTTCTGGTCTGCATGAGCAACTATTAATGATACCATCTGTCTCCTCCTATACTGCAATCGGTGCTTTGATTGCCGGGTGGGATTTATAGCCTTCAACTTCAAAGTCTTCATATTCAAGTTCGAACATCGATTTGTCCGACTTAATTTTAAGCTGAGGCGGTGCGTAGCTTGTCCGGGACAGCTGAGTATTGACCGCATCGAAATGATTGGAGTAAATATGCGCATCCCCTATCGTGTGCACGAACTCGGCAGCTTCCAGATTACATTCGCGTGCGACTAAGGCTAAAAGCAGACTGTAGCTTGCGATATTAAACGGAATGCCGAGGAAGATATCCCCGCTCCGCTGATAGAGCTGCAGGCTTAATTTGCCGTCTGCGACATAAAACTGGAACAGCGTATGACACGGCGGCAGCGCCATCGTTTCAATTTCCGCCGGGTTCCATGCGCTGACGATATGACGTCTCGAATCGGGCTTATTTTTAAGACCGTCGATAAGATTCTTCATCTGATCAATGACCTCACCGTTTGGACCGACCCAGTGACGCCACTGTTTGCCGTAAACATTGCCGAGTGTTCCGTACTTCTTGCTGAAATCATCATCGTTCAGCACTTTCTCTTTAAAAGTTTTCATTTCAGCTTTATACTGCTCGTTAAATGCTTCGTCCTCTAGCGCCCGGTGACCGAAATTCGTCATATCCGGTCCTGTGTAGTCATAGGACTCGACATACTTTTTAAAGGCCCATTCGTTCCATATATTGTTGTTATACTGGAGTAGATATTTAATATTCGTATCGCCGCGGAGAAACCAGATCAGCTCGGTTGCCACGAGTTTAAAAGATACTTTTTTAGTCGTAAGAAGCGGGAAACCTTTACTTAAATCAAAACGCATCTGATGGCCGAAGACAGATTTAGTCCCTGTATTGGTCCGGTCAGTTTTTTCAGTGCCCGACTCCATGACCCGGTTCATCAGATTGTGATAAGTATTATCAAATGAATTCATTAAAATCACCCTTTTCTTTTATTGTGCAGTTCTATATAATTAGTATTAATGAGACGAGAAAAATAATTGTGATCGGAGTGTTCATAATGGAAATTTTATTCACAATCGGTTTGACTTTACTTGCGGGCTACATGATTACAATGTGCATCTACGAGTAGGCAGCGACTTATAAAAAAAGGAAAGGGTGCGCCCTTTCCTTTTTTTATTTTGCACAATATTCGTCAAAATCCGCTTTCAGATCCATCATAATATCTTCAATACTTCTATTTTCAATGTTTTCCCGTCCTGTAAATGAGACGAGTTCTTTTCCTTTAAATAAAGCGAAGGAAGGGCTTGACGGTTCAGCTGTAATATATTCACGCATAGCAGCTGTTGCCGGACGCTCCTGGCCGGCAAAGACTGTCGCGAGACGGTCTGGTTTAACCGGATTCTGATTCGTGACTGTTACTGCAGCGGGCCTTGCGAGCCCTGCTGCACAGCCGCAGACACTGTTAATAACGACGAAAGTCGTGTCATCTTCTCCGGCGTCCTTCATAAAATCATGCACACCCTCAGGTGTCGTTAACTCTTCAAAATTATAATTTGTCAGTTCCTGCCTCATAGGTTCTGCAATTTCTCTCATATATGCCTGATATGCATCCATGTTATCGCTCCCTGTTCTGCATTTGTTTCCATACACTGCCGAGTGCATCTTCGCCCTCTTCAATACGGGCAATCGCCATTTCAATCTGCAGTCTCACATCGTATTGCGGATCATGCTGATGCGCTTTTAATACTCCGAGACTGTCCTCGTCGCCTGTTTCGTATATAAACATTGCCGCGCGCCAGCGGACAATCGGGTTTTTATCGCCGAGTGCTTCATACATATCGGGAAGACCTTCTTTAAAACCGAGATCGCTGTAAGCGTCAGCCGCTGTTCTTCTGACCGGAATTGCCCGGTCTGCCATCGCAATTTTTAAAAATTTGAGCGTTTCCGGCACTTCAATCATGGCAAGAAGGCTGACACTCATCCGTCTGACCTGCATTTTTTCATCAGAAAGCGCGTACTCGAGGAGTGGATAATCGCTCTCATCCGGGGTATCAAAGTGATTGAGCATATAGAGCCGCTCTTTCCAGTCTTCTGTATTTTTAAATTCATCAAGCGAAACTTTAAAGTATTTCATCGGCGCCGGCTGCACACGGTTTTTCGCTTCTTCGACGAGCTCTCTCAATACAGCTTCCGGATAAAGTGCTTCAAGCTCTTCAATAACCTCTGAAAATACTTCATCCGGTGTACCGTAGCGGGTGCTTAAAGTTTCCCATTTGCGGTCGAAAATAATATTGTCTTCGGGCAGGGTCGCTTCTTCCACAGCTTTAGTAAAACGCACGGGCAGTTCACGCCGGTGCTCCCCGCCGTCATTTAACTTGATCTGATAAGGAATGCCTTTAAACATGAGCACCTGAGTGTTCACTTCACCAAAGTTCGACTCAGGTGTCAGTCTTTTTTTACTTCACCAGCATCCTCATTATTAAAAGTAGCCTCTATTTTCGGAACCAGTGTTTCCCAGTCAGCTTTGGCACTTTTATCTACAGAGATAAAGTCCAGTGCATGGAAGACGCTTGTGACATCTTCAAGTTCCAGCACACGTGCAATAAATGTCGGTGTATCCTCTGTGATTTCTTTATAAGTTGAAGATTTCATTTCTTCTTTTGTTTCATTGACAGTGATTTTCATAGTATTCGGGCTTGGTGTCGGTTCAATTCTTACGATTTCCATAGTCGTGCCTCCAGTATTATAGTTTATTGCCGTGCATTTTCATTTCAATGCCGACGGAACACTCCGTAATGCAGAATGAATGCGCGCTTGATTTCGAACCTTCGGTTCTGTTGACTTCTTTCAAGAGACATCCTCTGCAGTAAGTGCGTTCAAGATGATTAATTTTATCAAGGACTTTCGTATTCATTATCATACCTCATTACTTAAAATTGCAAAACAGCTAATTCAGATTTAATTTTTTGCGTTCTTTGTATAAACGGTCTTTAGCCAGTTTATCCGCACCGCGGTTATTTTTTCTCGGTGTATGAGTAATTATAAACATATCGAGCGCGTTTGTTAAAGGAAGCACTCTGTCGTAGTAAGATTTGAACGTTTTATTTTTGACGTGCTGTTTATCGAACGTGTCGACGATAATTTTAGAGTCCGTATAGACAATCAGCGAGGTAAGCTTTAATTCCTCTGCTGCTTTCAGGGCAAATTCAAGTGTCGCCCATTCCGCTTCATGGTTATCCATTTCGCCGAGCAGGACAGTTTCCTGAAAGTCGAGGTCCGCGTCTTTAATAATCACCCCGCCGCAGGCAAATTTCGGTTCAAAACTCGCTGCCGCATCGATATATACTTTCGCCATTTACATCACCCTAAATTTAAAGTTGATAAATACTTCTCCGCGAGACGGAGGTCATGGTCCTTCAAAACTTTGTTAACGTGTGCAGTATCGAAATTAAGCCGGCTCTTGTCCATCAGGCCGTCGAGTTTAATCGGCACATCCGTAATAATTTCGGCCAGACGCTGCGACATGCGGAGAGATTCCATATCAACGGTAATCTTCTCCTGCATTTTCGGTGTCAGCATATGGAGGTTATCGAGAAGCGTATCAACCGAACCATGAGTCTGAATCAGCTTAAGCGCGGTCTTTTCTCCTATACCCTGAACACCTGAATATCCATCACTCGCATCCCCCATCAGCGCCTTGACGTCGATAAACTGCTGCGGGGTAATTCCGTATTGTTCTTTAAATGCTTCGTAGTCATAATAATGATATTCCGTATAGCCTTTTTTCGTCAGCCAGATCCGGTTGGTCCCGTTAATCAGCTGCAGGAGGTCGCGGTCGCCGCTGACAATCGTCAGATTATCGACATGCTGTGCAACTGTGCCGATAACATCATCCGCTTCATAGCCTGCAATGCCATCCTGGTAAAATCCGATATCATGCATGACTTCTTTGATCATATCAAATTGCGGCACCATTTCTTCAGGCGGTGCTACCCGATTTGCTTTATAGCCTTCGTACCATTCATTCCGCACCGACTTCGACCCCATATCCCAGGCGATAATCACATTATCCGGCTGAGTCAGGTCGAGCAGTTTGAAAGTATGCCTCAGCATGCCCTGAACACCGTTCGTCGGGAGTTCCTTGTTATTGTACATGAACTGATTGCGGAAACTCGTTGCGTAGAAGTGTCTGAAAAGTAAGGCCATGCCGTCTATTATTAAAGTATGCTGTGTCAAAAAGTTCCCTCCATGGTTATATAGAGATGTGCTGTACTGCTTTAAGCAGAGCTCGGTCTCTATCGTAATCCGTACGTGATATTTCTTCAGGCTCTTCTTTAAGCGCTGCGGTTATCTCTCTTCGGTCTGCTGACAGCTGTCTGTCGAGCAGTGCCGTATATTCTTCTGCCAGTTTTTCCATCTGAGCTCTTAAGTCGTTTTGATCCACTGAACGGACAAGCGTTTCTGCAAGCTCCAGCAGGGTCTCTCTATAATCTTGTGTTTTATTTCTGTGCTGATAAAGAATTTTGCCAAAAGGTTTTAATACGTCCGCATCAATACGAACATGAGGCTCCTCTATTTTGACACTCGTTACAGACAAGGTGCCCGGTGTACCTGATAAGGCAAGACGTTCGTTAAACTGCGTAATCATCTGCAGCGTTTTTTGATCCGCCTGCCGGTAGACTGCGTTAAAGGCAATACTCGTCTCTAGCGTCAGGAAGTCTTCGATATTCCGTACGAGTACAGAACTGTTGTCCTTTAGATAATGCCTGTCGCTCATATGCGATACTGTCAGCAGACCTTTTAAGTGGTCGTACAGCTGAAGTTCAAGCCGCTTCGTCAGATACGTCAAGATAATATCAATTTCCTGCTTCAGGGTTTCATTAAGACTGTCTGCTTTAATACTCCCAATATCTCGTAACAGATTCTGTCTTAAGTCGAGCAGTTTGCTGCGCTCTTCCCCGTTATCTTCAAACTGGCGTATATTGCTCTCCAGTGTATTCAAGAGCTGCTGGCGCGTTTCCTTCAGTGTCTGATATTGGACGTTCCCAGACTGCCGGTCAGCAATTTCCTTAATCTCTTTCTGTGCTGTATTGAAATACCCGTCTCCTCCGTCAAGTGCCCGTTTACTGGAAACAGGATACAGGACATGTTTAATATGCATAGTATTTAAAGCATTCCTCATATAGTCGAGTACTTTTTCTTTATCCGCTTCAGACTTCATTAAATCCACCGCGTTAATAATGAAAATAATCGGGAAGTCTTTACCTTTCAGCGACTGGATATACTGCAGGAAGGTTTCATCCGAGCGCGAAAAGACGTGATTATAGTAAGAAACGTATATAATCATATCGCTCTCTGTAATAATATCTCTCGTTTCTGACGTATGACGGGCGTTTATAGAGTTAATCCCCGGCGAGTCCACCAGCGTATAAGCTTCTGTCATTTCATTTTCGAGTGACACATTCGCCTTATGGATAAAGGTCGAATCTTTATCATTGCTTATTTTTTCTATGAGCACATCCGTATCGATACTCACCGTCTGACCTAAATCGTCTTTGTACTTGTCGTAATTCTCGAGAATTCCCGACAGAAGCGGTTTATAGGTTTCATCAACTTTTGAGATATTTTTATTAATCCATTTCTTATAACCGTCCGCTGTCTTATGGTCTTCCCCGGACAGTGTCTGAAGCGTTTCTGTTAAATCCGCTTCACTCTTATACACGACTGTACTGGTGTCATCATTATTAATTTCGGTGATCGTTGCGGTCGTCGGATTTGGACTCGTCGCTAAGTACTTATCGCCGAGCAGGGCATTAATAAAAGTAGTTTTCCCGGCACTGAAGCCGCCGAAGACACTGATATTGGCTTTACCGTTATCAATTCGTGAAAGCTTATCGTTTAACAGGCGCTGATAGTCCGTATAGCGCGGTGAGTCTTCCAGTAAATCTCTAAGTTCGCGGAAGGCCTGTAAATTCATGCTGTCCTCATTGTTAACTGTAAATTCGTTATGTCTACTTTCTTCCGCTTCTGTCTGCTTGTCCTCATCGTACGTCAAAGTAATCTCTTCCAGCAGATTCAGCTTATCGATCTCGTCATCCAGATGAATGTAGAAATGGCGGTAATTTTGTGTATCGAGCGACTCTATCAGTTCGAGCAGGTCTTTTGCTTTAATATAAAAAGCTTTCTCTCTTGTGAGTGTCGTCTGCGCTTTTATCTCTCCCGTCTCTTCAGGTGTCAGCGTCTCTAGATGCGAAACGCTCCGCTCGGAAACTTCCTGAGTCAGACTGCTCTTCAGCTTATCGAAGTAATTGCTTATATACGTCTGGTTCAGCGAAGTAATCTTTTCGTCTCCAAGGAGCGCATGATTCCATTCAAATTTGAACGGTTCACCGATTAAACCGAGCGACTGAAAGAAACTGTTAATGTTCGCATTGATTTCAGTATGTATGACCGGCTGTATCGCCTCATCTACTAGAGCGAGGGTATCTTCCAGCAGCGCCTGTTCTTTTTTCTTTTTACCGAACAAGCCCCCTGCCTTCTTCTCCCCTGCCATAACCTTTAAATATTCCGTTATGGCGTCTTTCACCTGATGCGGAAATAAGTAGCTGTCTTTAACGAGTTTTTTAACGGACTCTTTCACGTGGAATCTTAATTCATCTTCGTCGCTCCGGAGATGATCGATTTCCGCTTTTTCGATTTCCTTGTTTAAATAGTCAATACGTTCTGCTGCCCGTTCTTTCGTCAGTGGATTATCAAGCTGCAGTTCGTCTGTCAGCGTCTCGAGCTCATCTCGTAAATATTCGAGCTGTTTATCTTCTATATTCTTTGTAATACGGGTGTCATAGGCCGCTTCAAGTTCAGCGCGTTTCTTTTCCATCTCTTTAATAAAAGCTTTTAAATCGTCTATATGGTTGTGTGTCGACTCGTAGATGGACGTTGTAAACAGATGCTCCGGATAAATATTCCAGTTCGTGAGCGTCGTCTTAACGCGATTTAAGAAGGTGTCGAGCGTTATCTCCCGGTCGTCGTGCTTATCGATCTGATTAATAATTAAAACGAGCGGAATACCGAGGCCGGCAATTTCTTTTAACAGCGTTAAATTGTGCTCGCTCTCCACGTGGTTGTATTCCACCGTAAAGAAGATTAAATCGCTGTTCAGTAAAAATCTGTTGGCCGCTTCCTCGTGGCTGTCCGTATTGGAATCCACACCCGGTGTATCCTGGAAGACTGTATTCTGCTGATAGTCATCCGACTGGATGTCCATCGTAATCGCCTGGATATCCATATCTTTAGTATTGAGCGCTTTTAATTCTTCGTAGTTATCGACTGCGGCATACTGATATTGGTTGATAAAGGCCTGGATTCCGCTCTTATTGCCGATCTGCACCGAGACGGTATTGCTTGTCGTCGGCACCGGTGATGAAGGCAGGATGTCCTGATTTAAAAGATAATTAATCAGGCTCGACTTCCCTGCAGAGTAATGGCCGATAAATGAAAATACCAGCTGGTCGTTATACGTCTTTTGGATTGCGTGGTCAATTTGTGATACGAGTGTATCGTTGTCCGACTTCAGAATTTCTTTTTTTAGTTTATACAGCGTATTAAGTGTCTGTCTGTTTTCCCCTTGTGATGACAACTATTCTTTCACTCCCCAATATTGGTAGAAGGTTGTTTCAATGTAGCCGTTAAACAGCTTTCTGCGTTTCGTTGCTTTTTTGCCGATGATTTCTTCGAACTCTTTGTTCGATGTCATTAAATAAACGTTCAGCGACGGATTTTCTTTCATCAGTTCGCCGACCTTCGCGTACATCGACTCCACGGCTTTCGCTTCCCCGATACGTTCACCGTAAGGCGGGTTGGTTACAAGCTGGGCATTTGAATCCAGATGATTTAAATCGTGCACATCGAGTGTGCCAAATTCAATATCTGCTTCCAGACCGACTTCTTCCGCGTTTTTAATCGCGATATTAATCATATCGGGTTCAATGTCTGTCGCGTAAATTTTAACATCCTTGTCGAAATCTGCTTCGTGCTCGCACTGTGTACGGACTTCCGTCCACAATTCTTCCGGGATAATATCCCATGACTCGCTGTCGAAGGTGCGGTTGGAACCCGGAGCGATATTGCGGGCAATCATCGCCGCTTCAAGCGCTATAGTGCCCGAACCGGTAAACGGATCATACAGCGTATTGTCCCCTGTATAGTTGGCAAGCTTCAGCATGCTGGCAGCGAGCGTTTCTTTAATCGGAGCATCCCCCTGGGCGAGTCTGTAGCCGCGTTTGTGCAGAGCGTCTCCGCTCGTATCTACAGTCAGCACCGCTCTGTCTTTTAAAATATTAATATCGATTTTATAGCGGGGGCCGTCTTCAGGCAGTTTGCCTGTCATGCTGAACGCTTCTTTTAAATGTTCAACAATGGCTTTTTTCGTAATACGCTGCACATCCGGCACACTGTATAAGGTCGACTTATGGGAGCGTCCTGTCACCGGGAATTCTGCATTCGGCCCGAGAATATCTGACAGCGGCAAAGCTTTTACCGCTTCAAACAGCTCGTCGAACGTTTTTACAGTAAAGTCGCCGAGGACAATTCTGATACGGTCGACCGTGCGGAGTTTCAAATTGGTTTCGACGATGGTGCGTTCATCGCCTTCGAAATAGACGCGGCCGTTTTCTAAAGTAGTGTCGAGGCCGAGTGCTTTGATTTCATCCGAGACGACGCGTTCAAGTCCCATCGGTGTATTGACTATAAATTTAAAGTTCATATTAAGAAGCTCCTAAAGTTAGATTTGTTTACATTATAGTATGAATATAGGCATAAAAAAAGCTCTCCTCATAAGTGGAGAGCTTTTTGTCTAGTCCGGTTTCTCTATAAGCCATGTTCTGTCCCGCTGTGCTGCCGGCGTGCACTAGTATACACTCGCACATTGGTGATAATCATCTGTCTATATTAAATGAATAATATCTCTCCGCCAGTTGAATTCCTGTTGGAAAGTGCTCCTACCTAATTTGGATTGCTCACTCGAGGGGTTTACCGCGTTCCATCTTCATCATTTCTTCTGAAGCTCGTTTCTGTGGCACTTTTAAAGCTACTCTATCCGTATGTTTACACACTTAGAATATTTCGCAGCCGTCAAGATATAAAATATCATTGCCCAGACTTATTGTTTCGTCTGGCACGAACACTACGGCCGTCTCAGGTCCGTGTGAGCATGGACTTTCCTCTATGCAGGCATGCTGCATAGCGATTATCCGAGTTACCGTCTGTGTATTTTAAAGTTCTTAAAATACATGCATATAATCTGTCTTACTGTTTTGCTGTACTGCCGAAAACCTGCTTTTCGAGACTCGACAGACGTTTTAAAATATCAATCTGCTGACTCTGTCCATTGCCGCCTTGGGTGCGTGTATTTGTTGCCACCCTGATGCGGAGGTCTTCAACTTCTTTTTTTAATCTTGCATTTTCTTCTTCAAGTTTTTTAATATTGTTGTTCATGTCTGCCATTTTCTGATAATCACTGATAACGTCGTCAAGAAAACTATCTACTTCTATCGGTTTAAAACCTCTTAGTGATTTTTCGAATTCTTTCTCGAATATATCCTTTGCAGACAGCTTTAGCGTATAGTCACTCATACTTACACCTCTTAACTATCATATCTGTCATTAATAAAGTCATTAATATCATCAAATTGTATTCTTTCAATATTATAATGACTTTTCTCGCTTAATTCAAGCATAACACTGTATATATATTTTAAATTTGTTTCCGTCTCGCTGTCGTAGACAATCAGACCGTAATCTGTGTGGGCGGTCAAAAACTGATTAATCGCTTTAAACATCCCCGGATCCCGGTACTCTCTCTCAAAGATAAACTGATGAAAATCGGCATGCTCGAGTATATTGTTTAAATTAATTTTATCGGATTCATTGTAGCGGTCATCGAACTTATGGAACGGCTTTAAGACACCGAGTTTAATATCGTAGTCCGCTTTCAGATCGATAATTTCATTGGCGGCATACATTTCTATGCCCGTATAGCCCTGGATGATAAACCACTCCGCGCCTTCTTCTGCGAGATTAATAATGCGGGCGCGTAAAAAATCGCGCAGCACTTTGACTTCCGGCTGCGAGTCTTTAAAGATGCCGAGCTCGTAATGACGGTAGCCTGTAATCAATACTCTCACAGCAATCCTTCTTTCCCGGCGTGATTGACCCACATATTAATATATTTGAATTTTTCATGATACAATTTTAAACTGAAGCGGGAAACGTGGCAGCTCATTAAGAGTTCCATCAGCTCATCGCTCATAATTTCTCTGACCCGTTCAGTCAGCCGCTCATCGGTTTCTATATGAAGCAGCTGGTCTGCGAGTTTTTTATTTTCATTTAAAAAGGGTTCTATTTCAGTTTTAAAATCAAACTCGTAACCCGTTCTTGCCTTGTCATAGCGTCTCGCAATTTCTTCGAGCATAGCCCGGTAATCGCTGTACGATGCATTTCTTGACAAATTGGACACACCACCTATAATAATGAAATGTTAATCAAACTTTAATTAATATATAATAAACAGTATATATAATAATAGTTTGGAGTGCGAATTTAATGAAGTACCCTCAGGGAGTCAAGAGAAACAAATCCAATATAACGCGTGCGAATAAAGAAATTAACTACGGCCAGCGCGGCATGACACTGGAAAAAGATCTCGATAAGACCAATCAGTTTTATCTGGATACGAAGCGGGCAATCATTCATAAAAAGCCGACACCGGTACAGATTGTCGACGTGGATTATCCGTCACGGAAAAAAGCTAAAATAACGGAAGCTTACTTTAAAGTTCCCTCGACGAGTGACTATAATGGTATATATAAAGGAAGATATATCGATTTTGAAGCGAAGGAAACACGCAACAAAACACGCTTTCCTTTTATCAACATCCATGGACACCAGGTCGAGCATATGCGCGCCTGTCATAATCAGGGCGGCCTTGTTTTTATCATTCTTAAGTTTACCGTTTACGATGAAGTCTATCTTTATCCATTTGAACATTTTGTTAAACACTGGGATGACTTTTTAGGCGACGGAAGAAAGTCCATAACCTATGCTGACATTAAGAAAGAGAGTATTTTACTACCAATAAAATACAATCCGCGTTATGATTATTTAGCTGCAGTTGACGAATTTTATTTTGAATAGGGAGAATATATATGGAATCGAATTTTAAAAGGAGTAAACAGTCCGGTGCGAAATCCGAACAGAAAAAGCAGTCAAAATCCAAATCATCAATTATTAAAAAAGTGTTTTTATATGGTGCACTGCTTGCACTGATCGGTCTTGTTATCGGAGCGGTGCTGTTTGCCTATTACGCATCACAGGCGCCCGCTTTCAGCGATGAAAAGCTGAAAGATCCTGTTCCCGCTGAAATTTATGACCAGAACGATGAACTGGTTACCACCCTCTTTCAGGGTCAGAAAAGGGAATATGTCAGTATCGAAGATGTGCCGGCACATGTGTCGGACGCGGTGCTTGCAATAGAGGATAACCGGTTTTACGATCACGGTGCAATTGACTTTATCCGTCTCGGCGGCGCGGTCATCAGCAACTTTACGGACGGCTTTGCCTCTCAAGGGGCCAGTACGATTACCCAGCAGGTTGTTAAACGCGCCTTCCTGACAGAAGAACAGACAATCGAACGTAAAGCACAGGAAGCGTATCTGTCATACCGCCTCGAGCAGGAGTATTCAAAGGATGACATTCTCGAAATGTATCTGAATAAGATTTACTACTCCGATGGCATCTACGGCATTCGTACAGCGAGCTTATATTATTTCGATAAAGAGCTTGCTGATTTAAACATCGCAGAAAGTGCTTACCTGGCAGGGCTCTCAAATCTGCCGAACGTGTATAACTTATACATGGATCCGGAAGCGGCGAAGAGCCGGACAGACACGGTCTTATACCTGATGCTCGAACACGAGAGAATTACGCAGGAAGAGTACGATGAGGCAATGAATATCGATATTACGGAAAATTTAGTACCGCGTGACGAGGCAGAACGCTTCTCGACAGAACAGGAAGATCCGGAATACGCATCTTATATTAATTACATTAAAACAGAGCTTCAGTCACATGATGAATTCCGCAATAGAGACATTTCTGAAGTACTATCAAGCGGCATACAGATTTATACGAATATGGATTCAAACGTTCAGTCCTACCTTCAGAATATGACGAATAACAGAAACTACTACTATAACGATAAATTCCAGAGCGATGACTTTAATATCGCATCGACGATTCTCGACACATCAACCGGCGGCCTTGTGGCAATATCAGGCGGCCGCGATTATCAGGAAGTGGTCGACCAGAACTTAGCACTTGTCCAGCACAACGTCGGTTCCACGATGAAACCGTTCCTGGCATATGGTCCGGCAATTGAACATATGGAATGGGCAACGAATCAGACCATCCAGGATGAACAGTCGTATACGCCAAAAGACAGTCCAAACAACACGGTCTACAACTACGATAATCAGGGACACGGAAATGTGACGATGCGTGACGCCCTGCGTCAGAGCTTTAACGTCCCGGCCGTAAAAGCATTCGAAGCGGTTCAGGAAGAAGCGGGCTACAATGCACCGGCAGAATTTGCAGCTGAAGCGGGCCTCGACTACTCAACGAAAAATGAGGGAGATTATACCGTATCATTTAACGACGTGCTCGGCGGCGGAGAATCACGCTTCAGCCCGCTGCAGATGGCCCAGGCTTACGCGACACTCGGCAACAATGGTGAATTCAATGAAGCGCAGTCCATCCGCTACATCGTTACAGCAGAAGGCGATAAAATTGAATTTGACAACGAAACACACGAGGCTATGAAAGACTCTACAGCCTTCATGCTGACAGATATGCTGAAAGATACATTCGAAAATCAGGGAAGCGCCGACTACATTCAGATGAACGGTCTGAATATCGCAGCGAAAACAGGAACCACTTCGCTTGATACGAGTATTCTGGAAGAAAACAATCTGCCGAGCAACAGTGCAAAAGACGCATGGATCGTCGGCTATACCCCTGAATATACGATGAGCGTATGGACAGGATTCGATAATGCATCCGCAGGCTACTCTGAAGACAAAGTATTTGTCGGTACTGATGAACACATTACACCGCAGTGGTTCTTCAAAGATATCATGCAGTATATCAGTACATTCAACGGGCAGGACTTTGAACAGCCTGACAGCGTTGAACAGATTAACGGCAATGAATTTAGAGTTGCCGGCGGTGGCGGTTTCTGGAACAGCGGCGGCAGCAACAATAACTCTAACAGCAATAGCAATGGCAGCAGTAACTCTGACTCCAACAGTAATAATAATGGCAGCGGCTCGACAGGCGGCGCCTGGAGTTGGCAGTACAACGAAGACGGTGAAATAGAAACAGAAGGTGATGTGCCTGAAGGTGAACTGCCTGAAGACGCTGATCTCGCTGAACCGGAAGACTCTGGAGAAGACGAAGACCCTGCCCCGCAGGATGACGCAGCTGAAGACGAAGATTCAGGAGCATCTGACTCAGGCTCAAGCTCATCGGAAGATGAAGAAGACGCAGCTGACGAAGAATAATATGTATGAATTGCCGAACACCCCCAATCACTCAGTGATTGGGGGTGTTTTTTTGCTGATCTATATTAGCGATGACGTTTATCGTCTGGATAAGTTGTATATGGTGATAAGTTAGGGGAGTTTGCTGGAGTTATCACCTTTTATGAGCAAGCTCACTCATTCTTAATCGACCTTGCTCATTTTTGATCGCTTTTCGAGCAAGGTTGCCGTTTTTGACTATACCCTGTTCATTTTCATACACATTATGAGCAAGCTCATTCATTTTTGATTGACCTTGCTCATTTTTGATCGCTTTTCGAGCAAGGTTGCCGTTTTTGACTATACCCTGCTCATTTTCATACACATTATGAGCAAGCTCATTCATTTTTGATTGACCTTGCTCATTTTTGATCGCTTTTCGAGCAAGGTTGCCGTTTTCGACTATACCCTGCTCATTTTCATACACATTATGAGCAAGTTTGTCTATTCTGAAGTAGTCTTGCTTTTATTTACGTTTAAAATGAGAAAAATAACATTTACCAGACAGCCTCGAATCTTCATTATCCAAAACAAAAAAACCGCACCTCCTCACAGGAAATGCGGCTCGAACATCCAATCATTACTTTTTAACTAATCCTTTTTTCAAACGTTTCTGTCCTTCCCGGCATTCATCCAGCAGCGGACAGACGTGGCATTTAGGATTGCGCGCGAGACAGTGATAACGGCCGAAGAAAATCAGCTGATGGTGTGTCTTGCTCCAGCGTTCGGCAGGAATTTTGCGCATCAAAGTTTCTTCAACCTGCAGCGGTGAATCTTTGTAGCGTGCGATGCCTAAACGCTTTGCGATCCGTTCAACGTGCGTGTCGACTGCGATTCTCGGCGTATCGAATGCGACGGATAAAACGACATTCGCAGTCTTCCGGCCGACGCCCGCGAGCGACACTAAATCATCGTAGTTCCCCGGAATCTCGCCATCGTATTTATCGATTAGATCACGGCAGAGTTTTTGAATATTTTTAGCTTTTGTACGATATAAACCAATTGTTTTAATGTATTGTTCGATCTCTGTAACATCGACTTCCAAATAATCTTCCGGCGTTTTAAAGCGCTTAAACAGTCCCTCCGTCACCCTGTTTACCCCGACGTCTGTCGTCTGTGCGCTTAACAGCACAGCAATGGTCAGTTCAAACGGGTTTGTATAATTAAGTTCTGCTTCAGCATCCGGAAACATCTCTGCGATAACGTCGATCATTTCCATCGTTTTTTTCTTACTTGTTGTCAAGTCGGCTACCTCCATCCAGCCATGATATAACAGGCAGTCCTGTCCCTTTTACCGATTCGCTTTTCGACGTGCTGCTCAAAATACGCTCCACGTACTGCAGCGATGTAATATTGCTTTTATACGCGATATCCACCGCATCCTGAATAGCTTCCGGCTGATAGTTTGAATCGTTCATCCAGCTGTTCAGACGCTCGTACTCGTTCGGACTGATCGCCCTGCCGTACAGCTGCTCAATATATTCGAACAAACCGCGCAGCGTCGTATCGTCTTTGACCGGTGCTTTTTCTTCCAGCATGATAAAATCCTCGAGCTTATTATACAGCGGTTCAAAATTATACGTTTCGGTGTACTTGCCGTCGATCTGATGCGTATCGAGTTCGAGCAGGTTTTCTTTTATCAGCGACTGAATAATATGAGTCAATTCACTCTCGTTTAAAGTCGTGCCGGCAAGCAGCTCGCTGAAATTAAGCGGCGTATTATGTGTGCGGTAGCGTTCGAGCAGCTTGATTAAAATAATGACACCGGCTTCATCAAGCCCTATTTTTGCATAATTATCCAGCAGTATTTTATTGACCGGAATCGTAATATATTTTAAATAATCGTTAACCATATATTTCCCTCCAACAGCAGAATGGAGACATTAGGGAACCTAACATCTCCATTGATTTTACGGGTATAAACGATTTAATAATCTTGGGAATGGTGCAGTTTCTCTGACGTGCTGAACACCTGAGAACCAGGCAACTGCACGCTCGAGACCGAGTCCGAAACCTGAATGCGGCACACTGCCGTATTTACGGAGGTCAAGGTACCATTCATAAGCGTCAAGGTTCAGTCCTGACTCCACAATGCGCTCTTTCAGCTCATCGTAGTCGGAAATACGTTCACTGCCTCCGATAATCTCTCCGTAGCCTTCAGGCGCGATTAAATCGGCGCACAGCACTGTACGAGGATCTTCCGGATTTGTACTCATGTAAAATGATTTAATTGCTTTCGGATAGTTGACGATAAAGACCGGCTTGTCGAAACTGTTTGCAATTTCAGTTTCATGCGGTGAACCGAAATCATCGCCCCACTCTATATCATCGAAACCTTTTTCATGCAGCAGATCGATTGCTTCCGTGTATGAAATACGCGGGAACGGTGCTTTAATTTTTTCAAGCGCTGTCGTATCACGTCCAAGTGCTTCTAAATCGAGTTTGCAGTTTTCAAGTACATTTTTAGCCAGGTATTCAACATACTGCTCCTGCACTACCAGGCTGTCTTCGTGATCGTAAAAAGCCATTTCCGGCTCGATCATCCAGAACTCGATTAAGTGGCGGCGCGTTTTTGATTTTTCAGCGCGGAAAGTCGGGCCGAAAGTAAAGACTTTGCCGTGTGCCATTGCAGCAGCTTCAGCGTACAGCTGACCGCTTTGTGACAAGTAAGCATCTTCATCGAAGTATTTAGTATGGAATAATTCCGTCGTGCCTTCAGGAGAACTGCTCGTTAAAATCGGCGAGTCAATTTTCTTAAAGCCGTTGTTGAAATAAAAATCATGCGTGCTTTTAATAATTTGATTTCTGATATTCATCACTGCATGCTGTTTTCTCGAACGCAGCCATAAGTGTCTGTTATCTAAAAGAAATTCAGGACCGTGTTCTTTCGGTGTAATCGGATAGCCTTCTGCAGCCTGAATAATTTCAATATTTGAAACTTCCATCTCGTAGCCGAAAGAAGAACGTTCGTCCTCTTTAATAGTTCCTGTAACATACATCGATGTTTCCTGGTGCAGTCCTTTAGCTGTGGCAAACAAATCTTCATCATTAGCTTTGACTACAACACCCTGCATAAAACCTGTGCCGTCACGGAGCTGAAGAAACTGCAGCTTTCCGCTGCCGCGTTTTTGCAGCAGCCAGCAGCCGATAGTAACTTCCTGTCCTGTATATTGTGGTGCCTGGTTAATAGTGATTTTCATAACTTAATACATCCTTAGAGTTGAGTTTTTTCTTCGATAAATTCTTTAATGCGAGAGATTGCTTCGTTAAATTTCTCTTCACCCAGCGAATAGCTGATTCTTGCATATTCCGGAGCCCCGAAGCCTGATCCTGGAACAAAAGCAACATGTTTTTCGCGGAGAATATCTTTAACAAATTCATTCACTGTTTTATAACCGCATGTTTCTGCACATGTTTGCATGTGAGGGAACAGATAAAATGCACCCTCCGGTTTAAGGCATGTGACATGCGGCAGTTCAGAAATTTTTTCGTATGCATTATCCCGGCGGCGTTCAAATATCGCCCTGTACGTTTCAGTTTCTCCAGGATCCATATTGTATGCTGCAATAGCACCGTACTGCGCGGGTTCTGCCACACTTGTAGTAGACTGTGATGTTAAAGCTGCGAGTGCAGAAATAAGCTCGGCATCGCCGCAGGCGTAGCCGACTCTCCAGCCTGTCATAGAATGCGACTTGCTGACGCCGTTAACAATGATAGTCCGGGCTTTAACTTCATCACTGAGAGATGCGATTGAAACATGTTTGGTCCCGTAAGTGAGCACCTCGTAAATTTCATCGACAACGATGATGATGTCAGTGTGAGCGAGCACATCTGCAAGCGCCTGCAGTTCATCTTTGGAATAGACAGAACCTGTCGGGTTGTTCGGACTGTTTAAAACGAGCATCTTCGTTTTTTCAGTCAGATGAGCTTTGAGGAGCTCCGGAGTTAATTTAAAATGAGTATCTTCTCCGGTAACTGCAGTGACCGGTTCGCCGCCGACCATTTTAATCTGTTCAGTATAACTGACCCAGTAAGGTGACGGCACAATCACTTCATCTCCCGGGTTCAAGGTCGCGAGAAAAATATTGTACAGCACTTGTTTGGCGCCGTTGCCGACATATATTTCAGTTGAATCATACGTCAAATTATTATCGCGCTGCATTTTTTTAGCAATAGCTTCGCGTAATTCCGGCAGCCCGGCAGAAGCTGTATATTTCGTATGCCCCGCTTTAGCAGCAGCATTCACAGCATCGATGATTTCATCGGGCGTGTTAAAATCAGGCTCCCCGGCTGACAGACTGATAACATCGACGCCTTCAGCTTTTAATTGTCTTGCAGTATTAGTAATTTCTATCGTTTGGCTGGGCGTGATTGACTTTACCTTTTTTGATAATTCCAAGCTGCAGTCTCCTAACAATTATGTTTTCCTTATTATAAACCAAAAAGCAGCGCTTTAAAAGTTTCCCTCGTGTCATGAATAATATTTTCTTTAGGAAAATATTTTAAAAATGCCTGCCTGTACGGCTTGGTCATAATCCTGTCATCGAACAGGAGTACGATTCCTTTATCTTCTCTGCTCCGCTTGACCCGGCCGATAATCTGTCTGAAATGAATGACAGCTTCCGGCAGGTCTGCCGTATAGAAATCTCTGAAACTGTCGCCTTTAGGCACCGGGAACGGAAGTTTTGTCAGCATCAGCGCCTTGTCCTGATCGCTGACGAGATTAATCCCTTCGGTAAAAGTATAGGTGCCGAGAAGGAGGCACTGGCTCAGCTGGTTGTACTGGCTGAGCAGCTTCTCGTTATTTGAGTTATGAGACTGGCGGAGAACGGGAATCTGTTCAAACAGTTCAATGTCTTCGGTAAAGCTGTAAACTCTCTCCAGCAGTTCATAATTTGAAAATATAACGATGAGCTTCGAGTTCGTTTCGCTTAAATACAGCGCAATATAATCGAGTATGTCGACGATATAGGCACTGTCATGCGGATCATAGCTGCTGATATCATTCGGTATAAATAATTTAATATCATTATACATTTCTGTCCGGTTCATGACCGTTGTCTTAAAGTCATAATCGCCGAACCAGTATTTTAAATGCTTAAAGCTGTCGTGCACTTCCAGCGTGCCGGAAAGGAGAATCTGACAGGGAATGGATCTGAGGGCATCAGCCAGTGTGTCGAGGACATCTGTCCGGATGGTTACTTCTGTTTTCTGGAAGTTTTTGCTGTTTTTAATATGATAATCATCATAAGCGAGCGCATAGCGCAGATTCTTCAGGGAATCATCGAAATAATGCATGTGATTATACAAAGCCTGATAATTATCAGTGCCGCGTACGGTGCTTAAAAACATATCGGTAAATTTTATGAGACTGTCGAGTGTTTCGAGCGCCTCACTCACTTTTTTCCGTGACAGCTCCTGAAATAATAAATCGATATTTTTATTCAGATTAATTACAAGATCCTCAAGCAGATACATAGATACTGCACTGTTGGTTTTACTGTATTGGCTGAGCAGTCTGTCCTGATTAATCAGACCGACCTGGCCGATAAAGAACTTCAGTTCAGGATAGCTGAACTTTCTGCGTTCTTTCAGATCAAGTGCCTGTTTCAGCTGATGGGCCTCGTCGATAATCAGCGCCTGAATGTCTTTGAGATTATTGAGACAGTCGTTTAAAAAGTAATGATTGGTAACGATAATCGGCACTTTCCTTGCGTTTGACAGCGCACGCTTAAAATAAAAATGGTGCTTTTTATTCCCTGCCTGAATCAGCATGGTCTCATAATACGATTTTTCCGGCCCCCGGAGATTTACTTCTGACAGATCGCCGGTTTCTGTTTCAATAAGCCAGATGAGCATGCGCATCTTAAGAAAGCATATTTCAGGATTTGCATCATCGAGTCCGAGCAGAGCTGTAAAAGCGTTAAGGTCAACATAATTGAGCCTGCCTTTTAAGAGCGCAAACGGCGTATCGTATGACACTACTTTTCTGAGCCGCATCAGCGACTCTTCAATCAGCTGATTTTGCAGTATTTTCCGCGAGGTCGACACGACGACCTGACCGTCGTAAGCCGAGTAATAGCTGAGAGCCGCTATTAAGAATGCATCGCTTTTTCCGAGTCCGGTATAAGCTTCAATCGCATGATAATTTTCTTCGACCAGCGAGTCGTAAATTAACAGCGCAAGCTTGTACTGATCTTCCCGGTAGTCATTCCCCGTAATGCTGAGATATTTATGATACAGATCATGTACGCTCACAGGATCTATTGATTTATGGGTAACACTCGTATCCTTAATATAAAATTGGTTGTAGCTGATAATATTGTCATCGTTATCATCTGTATACCGGTTTAATATTGAGAAAATCAAATCGGTCAGGCTGGTCCGCATCATCTTCGACAGATGGTAGATTTTTATCAGCGTTTCACGGTGCAGGCCGATCATTTTTTGCATGATAAATATCAGCGCTTCGGCTGTGGCATAGGCATCCTCATCCGCCCGGTGCGCCTGAGACAGTTCGATGCCGAGATGTTCCGCAACGAGATGAAGCTGGTAGCCGGATACAGACGGCAGAAAGATACGGACGAGTTCGACCGTATCAAGTTTGTGCATGGGCTTGTAGGACAGACCTTGAGACTGGAAGGCAGCCTGCAGGAAAGTCAGATCAAAATCAACATTGTGTGCAACGAAAACCGCATCTTCAAGCTGGCTCAGCAAATCTTCTGCAAGGTCTTTAAATTTTGGTGCGCCGACCAGCATGTCTGAAGAAATATTCGTCAGTTCGCGTATAAACGGTGACACAGCTGTTTCATCACTTAAAAAAGTATTGTACTGTCCTGTAATTTTCAAATTACGTACGAACACAATACTTAATTGAATGATATTATCTTTTTTCAGATTATTTCCAGTCGTTTCCAGATCGACGACTGCGAATGTTTTGTTTAACATTATATCACCAAGTTAAATTTCAATATCGGCACTGATTACCTTATGTATGTTCTGGTCCCCGTCTAAAATGACCAGGTAGCCTTCATCAGTAATATCGAGAGCTTTGCCTCTCAATTTTTCTTTGACAGTCGTGATTGTCAGCTCGCGGTTAAAAATGATTGCCTGACAGAGCCAGTCTTCTTTTATCGAACTGAATGACGCGTGTAAAAACTTATCGTAGTAATACTCTATTTTGTCAAACAGCACCTCGGTAAAATGATTGACATCAAATTCTCTGCCGAGCTCACCGGCAATCGATGTCGCGGTCCCGAGAGAACCGGTTACAGGCGAAGGATTAATATTGATGCCGATTCCGCAGACAATCGTATCTACGATATTGTCCGCACTGATGACCTCCGTTAAAAATCCGCACACTTTTTTATCGTTGATAAAAATATCATTCGGCCATTTTATACCGCTTTTTAAACCTGTCGATTCACGTATTGCGCTGCTGATGGCAAGCGACATAAATAAATTAAAGACAATCATTTCCTGGTTAGTCACCTTGGGCCGGAGCACAAGCGACATATAGAGTCCGGTTTCTTCCGGCGACAGCCACTCGCGTTTAAAGCGGCCGCGTCCCGCGGTCTGCTGACCGCTGACAATTACTATATTACCATCATACCGGTCTAAAATCCTGAATGCATGATTCTGCGTGGAATCGATGGTTTTTTTGAAAATCAGTTCTTCAAAGAGAACGGATTTCTGCACCGTGCCGGCGAGCAGTGTTTCATTAATTCTGCCCGGCGGTTCAAGCAGCCTGTAGCCTTTGTTTGTTACAGCTTCAATATTATAGCCGTCACTTTTCAGCTTTTGAATATTTTTCCAGACTGCAGTCCGCGAAACATTCAGTTCCTCTGCGAGCCGGGTGCCCGACAGATAATTACCTTCCATCATTAAAGACAATATTTCCGTCTTCGTTTTTGACATGTAAATTCACCCAATTAACTATTTCTTTTTCGTTATTGATAAGATTTCCGAGGAGCACTTCTTCCTCAATTGCATTCAGACACTCGCGCAGCCAGGGTCCGCCTTTTGCATTTAAAGCGGTCATCAGAGTATTGCCGTCGGCAGCGAGTTCGCTCCTGTTCTTTAAAGCGAGCTGCGGACGCGCATCAATGGCTGCCTCAAGATGAACTTCAAGGTCAGCACTGACGAGTGCGTTTAATTTTATTATATCATTTACACCAATTAAAATGTCCTCTTCATAGCGGTAAGCCAAAAGCTTTGTATTCATGCCGTTCTCTAGCGCTTCGATTGCTTTCAAAGATTCTTTTATCACTGTTTTCTGACGGTTAGCCAGTTTCAGCGTGCCGAGATGTTTCTGCAAAGCGCTGTCTCTGTAAATATGAACGACAGCTTCCTGCTCCAGCGACAGCGCTCTCGACTGAATATACTGTTCTTTATCGATAGATTGAAAGAATGGGAGATAGCTGAGCATATCTGTTTTTGCGATAACATCTTTTGCACTTTGAACATTGATGCCGCGGTATAATTTACGAAGCTCTGCTGTAATCCGCTCGACGGCAATATAGCGGAGCATGCCGGCGTGTTCTGCAACGGCTTTTTCTGTCTCAGAAGTAAGCTTAAAATTAAGCTGCGACATAAAGCGGACAGCACGGAGCATGCGGAGTGCGTCTTCATCGAAGCGTTCTGAAGCAGTGCCGACTGTATTGATCAGCCTGCTTTTGAGATCTTTTAAGCCGTTATAAGGGTCGTACAAGTCCATATCAGCAGTCATCGCCATCGCGTTAATTGTGAAATCCCTGCGGCTTAAGTCTTCTTTCAGATGCTGAGTAAAAAAAACATTATCCGGTCTCCGGTGATCGGTATAAGTGCCTTCGACACGGTAAGTCGTCACTTCAAACGGAAGTCCGTCCATCAGGACAATAATCGTGCCGTGCTCTTTGCCGACATCGATTGTTTTATCGAATAAAGCTTCGATTTCATCAGGAAGCGCGTTCGTCGTAATATCGACATCGCTGACAGCGCGACCGAGCGTATAATCCCGCACCGCCCCGCCGACAAAGTAGCCCTCATAATTATTTTCTTCCAAGCGCTCTATAATTTTGGCGCCGATTTTAAATAGATTTTGTTCCGTCATTGTCTGCACCTGCCAAAAGTCTGGTATAAAGATTTTCGTATTCGGTAACGATACTGTCCATGTTAAATCGTTCTTTAACATCTTTCAGCATCTTGTCCTGCATCTCTTCGTACAATGTATCATCGCTGAGCAGTTCTATCAGATAGGCTGCTGCCTGCTTATAATCGCCGACCTCGACGACATAACCTGTTTCCTTATGTTTGATTACTTCGGATATGCCTCCAGCTGTCGAGCCCACCGGCACGGCACCGCAGTACATTGCTTCAAGCATAGCGAGACCGAAACTTTCCTTAGCGCTCAAAAGCAAAAAAGCATCGCTTAATTTGTAATATGAACTCACATCAGACTGCTGACCGGCAAAATGCACACGGTCCTCAATGCCGAGACTGCTGACGAGAGATCTGATACTGTACATATCGGGACCATCCCCGACAAAGACCAGATGGCAGTCGATTTCTTTTGAAGTCTCATAAAAGGTGCGGACAATATCATCAGCATTTTTAATTTTCCTGAAATTCGATGTGTGCATAAGCACTTTAGAGTTCTTTGGAATATTGAGCTTTTCTTTCAGTTTTTGTTTAATTTCATCTCTCTTGCCGGTATTAAAACGGGATTCATCAACGAAATTATAAACAGTCTCAATCTCGCTTTCAGGCTGTATTAACTCATAAGTCTCCTCCGTCAGGCTGCTGCTGACAGAAGTTGTGATATCGGAGTTGTCGATGCCGAATTTTATGGCGCTGACGAGCGACATATCGTGGCCGAGAACTGTAATATCTGTGCCGTGCAGCGTAGTGACAATACCGACATCTTTCTTTTTCGACATTTGTCTCGCAAGTATACCGCAGACTGCGTGCGGAATTGCATAATGCATGTGAATAACATCTAGCTCGTAACGGTTGATAATCTCTGATATTTTACTCGATAAAGTAATATCATACGGCGGATATTTAAAGACGCTGTAGTCATTAACCTCTGTCCGATGCGTGTATATATTATCATAATTATGCTCAAGCCTAAACGGCACACTCGATGAAATAAAGTGCACTTCGTGCCCGCGGCGGGCCATTTGAATACCAAGTTCCGTAGCGATAACACCGCTGCCGCCGACACTTGGATAACATGTAATTCCAATTTTCATAATCATGCACCTCTAATGCTTATAGTATCGTTTATCAATATTAATTATAATGAATATGAGAGTATAAGGGAAATGAATCTGTTTACATTGATGATATAAGTTTGGAAAGCTGTGTTTTAATAAAAATTGCGTATTAATCAGGCGCATGGAAACTCCATGAGCTCATATGACCGGTACAACACCGACCCCTAAACTCAACAAAAAAAGCTGCACTATCCTGTAATGAGGATTCTGCAGCTGCTTTTAAAAATTATTAATTTGAGTTTCTTGCAATCATGATAAAGCGTAACAGTTCGGCTACAGCTACTGCTGTTGCGGCAACGTAAGTCATTGCTGCAGCGTTCAGCACTTTTTTAGCGTGGCGGTATTCTTTACTGTTCACGATGTTCAGTTCTTCAATCTGGTTCATTGCCCGTCTCGATGCATCGAACTCCACAGGAAGTGTAACGATCTGGAAGAGTACGGCAAAGGCCATTAATCCGATACCTGACCAGAGAAGTATTTCACCAAGTCCGCCGCCTGCAGCGCTTTGTGCCGCTGTCAGAATGATACCTGCAATAATCAGGAAGTACGAGAAGTTGCTTCCGAGCTGTGCGAGCGGGAACAATGCTGATCTGAAATTTAAAAACTTATAGCCGGTAGCATGCTGGATTGCGTGCCCGACTTCGTGTGCGGCTACTGCTGTGCCTGCAACACTCGGGTTGTCGAAGTTGCCGGGAGACAGAACGACTTTTTTGTTTTTCGGGTCGTAGTAGTCCGTGAGAACACCCTGCCCGCGTTCAACGGTGACGTCGTATATTCCATTTTCCCGGAGGATGTCTTCTGCAACCTGCTGTCCTGTCAAACCGCTTGTTGAGCGTACTTTGGAGTATTTGTTAAAGGTGGATTTGACATTCATCTGTGCAAGCATTGGTACAATCATTAAAATTACAAAATAGATTATAAGATACAAGTTAGTCCCTCCGTCTGATTCATAACACTATTTTACTAAACTGTTTTTACTTTAGTCAATTATTACGTCTAGCCGCAAGCTTATATAATAGCACGAGGACAATGACTGTCAGCCAGAAGGCAAGATATCCTATCTCTTGTGCATACGGATGAAGATTGCCGTATTTCGGATACTGCATATAGACGTAATCAATGACATCGTTGTGAAACAGCCAGACGGCTGTAACGTAAAAATGCCAAGGTTTAATTTCAATATAAGGCAGGAACATAAATGCCATCAGCGCCATGGCAGCATGCGAAGCGATAAGCATCAGTCCGATCCAAGACACAAAACCCATATCGATAAAGTTCCAGATATTCATAATTACTGCCCATACCCCATACTTTATCAGCGTAGTAAAAGCCAAGGCATCGATCAGGCCAAATTTTTGATTGAATAATATTAAGACAATTAATATACATAAAAACAGAGTGGCTGTCGGGCTGTCAGGAACGAATGGATAAAAATACCACGGTGTAATAGACAGCTGGCCGCCGTACCATATATAACCGTATATTGTTCCAGCGATGTTGCAAATCAAAAGAAAGACCAGGAAGAGTCTGTTAAACATCAGTTTATATAAGTTATATATCATCATTTCACCTATAAGAAGACCCTTCTGTTGCCAGAAGGGTCATTATTATTATTCTGCTGATTCTTCAGTGTTCGCTGCTTCATCTTTTGTTGTCAGTTCGAGTCCTGCAACATACTCAGAAATTGCTGTAATTTCATCATCTGTTAATTGACCTTCGAAGGCCGGCATTTCTTCTGTACCGTTTCTAACAAAAGCTTCAACCATTTCCGGAGCAAGTTCCGGTTCAATCAGGTTAGGACCCGATCCCCCGGCAAGCTCTCCGCCGTGACAGCTCGTACAGTTTGTACGAATCAGATCGTTAAAGACAGGGTCTTCAGCATCTAAGTTTGAGAAGACAATCTGTCCTTGCTGATTTTGCTGTTCCCAATCATGGTAAGCTACCGATTCCCAAGTTGTATAGAAAATTATACCAACTGCAATCAGCATCATTCCTGTTGCTACCGGGCGTTTTTTCCAGTGGCGTTCTTTTTTGCCGTCAAGCCAAGGTGCAAGAAGTAAAGCACCGAAAGCAATACCAGGAATAATCATGGCACCGACAATGTTGAACGGACCTGAAGCGTATGTGTATTTAAGAATCTGATAAAGGAAAAGGAAATACCAGTCAGGTAATGGAATATAACCTGTATCAGTTGGATCTGCCATACGTTCAAGCGGCGCCGGATGAGCGACCGTCAAACATAGGAATCCGATTAAGAACACTGCTCCGACCAACCATTCTTTGAGCAGATAATCGGGCCAGAACTCCTCTGTACGACCAGGGAATTCTGAATAGTCACGATTTAATTTTGGTTTGTCATATTTTTGAATTCGTGAGTCACCGACAAAAGTGAGACCTTTACCGCGTTTCATATATTTTCCCTCCCCTTATAGTGGTCCTGAGATACCTTGTCTACGTATTAAGATAAAGTGAATTGCCATTAATACAAATAGTGCAGCAGGCAGGAAGAATACGTGGATGGCAAAGAACCTTGTAAGTGTCTGTGCACCGATAATAGTTGAATCACCTGCGAGAAGTGTCTTAATCCATTCTCCGATGAACGGAACACTCTCAGCAATATCCAAGCCTACTTTAGTAGCGAATAATGCTTTCATGTCCCATGGCAGTAAGTAACCTGTGAAAGCCAGACCAAGCATAACTGCGAATAACAGAACGCCTACGACCCAGTTTAATTCACGCGGTGACTTATAAGCACCTGTAAAGAATACTCTGAGAGTATGTAAGAACATCATAACCACTACTAAACTTGCACCCCAGTGGTGCATACCTCTGACAATAACACCCGCTGCTACATCCTGCTGCAGGAAGTATACAGAGTTCCAGGCATTAATAATGTCCGGCACGTAATACATTGTTAAAAACATTCCAGATAAAATCTGAATTACTGTAATAAAGAACGTCAGTCCTCCAAAACAGTAGACGAAAGCTGAGAAGTGGTAGGCAGGGTTAACATGCTCTGGCACTTCGTGATCAGCTACGTCTCTCCAGATCGGCGTGATGTCAATTCTGTCATCAATCCAATCATAAATACGATTTAGCATTTAATTCCCTCCTATACCAATTCATTCTCGTGTATAGCACCAATTGTCAGGTAGCCGTCTGATTCTCCGACTTCGAACATATCAAGCGGTCCACGAGGCGGTGTTCCCGGTACGTTAGCACCGTTCTTTTCGTAAAGCCCGTTGTGACACGGACAGAAGAATCTATCCGGGTTAGCGGCATCACTTGCCCATGAAACCGTACAGCCTAAATGTTTACACACAGGTGATAACGCTATGATTTCATCGCCTTCGCGGTAAACCCAAGCGAAATCCGTTACCTCACTCACATACCAACCATCTTCTTGTTCGAATGTGAAGTCTACACTGACCGGTTCCTCTGTGATGTCATCAATCTTTACACTTGTAGTAATCATGTCACCTGCAGAAGATTCCTGGAAAAGCGGATCGAGTGCGAATCTTCCCATTGGCAGAATCATACCTGCCGCCATGAACGACCCTACACCCATTAATGAGTAGTTCAGGAACTGGCGTCTTGTTACTTTTTGCGACATTTTTCTTTCCCCCCTCAAACGCACATACTTTTACATATAATATAACTAGGACATTTCAATTTTAGCTCATTAAAACTAGGCGGTCAATACGGTTTTCAAATAATTGACACATGTTATAAACAGAAATGTGTAATTATACTTTTAATTATTGATTCCACACTCCGATTATCTGTTTGATAACGGTTTTAACCTCATCGTTAATAATTGAAATTTTCATTTCGTTATCCATATCGCTGATCGGGATGCTGTTAATTTTTATATGATGGACGCCTTCTATGTCGAGGGAATCAAACGACAAGCTGACTACATGTTTAAAACCGTAGCCCGTAAGCTGGTCTCTGTACGTTTCGAGCGCCGAACTGTCCCCGCCTACATTTGTCAAAGCCGGAGTAATCATCAGGCGGCCCTTCAGCTGCTTTTCAAGTTGGATTGTAACGAGCTGAACCAGTTCCAGATTATTAGCGTGATGCAGCAGATCGCCGTCAAAATCAACCTTGGCAAAAGGAACGATTGCCGTATCGACAAATTCAATTTCATCTTTTAACACACGTAAATCGCGATTATTATAAAGCACAAATACTAACCTCTTTTATCATTTAATTTTTGGAGTTCATCTGTCAGTTCGAAAAAGCGTTCTTTATCTTTTGACACGAGCGCCTCATCGATTAAAACTTCGAGTTCTTTAATATCTTCCAATAGAATTTCATCGTTTTTCATCAGTTCTTCAGTCTTCGCCTGATTGTAGCGGACATCGTTTTTTGAGAAGATAAATTCGACGTACAGCTCTTCGGTTTTGTTCAGGTTGAGCTCATGGAAAATCGTCTCGCCGTCAGCGGTTACCGTGCCGTTCTTTTCAAACATTAAAGTCGGCCGGTTTGTTCTCTTTTCAGCAATACGGAGCTTGCGGCTGAGTCCCGATTTTGTAAACGAAATATTATGCGTTATCAGAGGATGGGATTTTATAAAATTTAAAATCCACACTGCAGTATGGTCTTTGAATTCATAATTATACAAACAATAATTTATAAAATCTTTTTTAAAACTCGTCTTCCTCACCTGCTATTCGCTCGTAATCCAGCTGCCATTCCAGATTATCGGGTTCTAGTTTGATTAATTTTTCGAGTACTTCTTTTTTCTTCGGATGATTGATTTCAATCAGATAGTAATAGAAATCGGCGTAAAATTCTGCTGATTCTCCAATCAGTGCTTCCGCATCTTCGTAATACTTAAGTGCTTTTTCGTCGTTTTCATTCTCTGCTTCAATCTTCGCAAGAAGATAAATGGACTCCCCGCTCAGCGCGTTGATGTCAAGATGTTTCACGTATTCGTCCACAGTCTCTGTTTCTCCTGTTTTCAAAATGCTTTCAAACAGCATGAGATAAGCGTCATCGTAGTCTTCATCAAGCGATGTTGCAAGACTGAAGTTTTCAATAGCTTCCTCCGGTTTGTTCTGCCTGAAGTAAAGACGTCCGATATGGAAGTATATCAATGCGTTCTTATCATTTTCACGCAGGTAGCGGAGCAGCGTTTCCAGGGCCTCATCGAGATTATGCTCAGTTTCATAGATGTTCATCAGAAGAATGTAAGCATTGATAAAGTACGGTTCATTATCGATAACTTTATCAAGCAGAGTTTTCGCACGGTCGTATTCTTTTAAATTGTACTCGAGGAGAGCTTCTTTATAAAAGTCTTCGTTTCCGTAGCTTTCGTCCGGCACGTTGTCAAAATATGCGCGTGCGTCGTCGAAGTTTAAAAGATTTAAGTTAATATCCGCAAGGCGCAGGCTGATGATAATGCCGTTGACTTCCTCAAGACCTTCGTTCAGCACTGTTTCATAAAAACGGATTGCTTCTTCAAGGTCTCCGAGCGTGTAATAAAGCTCTGCGATTGCAAAGTCTATAATAATATCATCCGTCATCGTTTTCGCTTCAAACAAGAGACGCACGGCTACATCATTTAAGTTCATCTGCTGGAATATTTCAGATTTCAGCATCAGCACCGTCGGTGTTTCAGGACTGTTGTTAATCAATGTGAGCGCTTCGTCTAAACGCGCTTCATTGATATACGAATCAACGAGATAGCTGATGACGTAATCATCGTGATCAACATTGTCGTTTAAATGTAGGAAGACCTGTCTTGCTTGATAGTCGAGCCCTGCATTCTGCAGCGCATCGCCGAGTAAGAACAAAGCCTCCAGCGATTCATCCGAATGAAACTGCTCTAAACTGTTCAGTATATAATTTAAATCTTCTTCGGGATAAGTCCCCTGCCGGAGCTTATCGATTATACGGAGTATTTCTTCCTGCATATTACCGGTCCTTTCTTAAACCCTCAAGATCACTAACAAACGAAGGGAACGATACGTCTATTGCGCTCTGGTCATCAATTTCAATATTTGTATTCGCTGCTGCCGCCATGACAATCAGCATCATAATTATACGGTGGTCATGATAGCCTTTAAACAGTTCATCCTGTTTAACTTTTTTATATCCCGGTTTCACTTTAAAGCCGTCTTCGTACTCTTCAAATGATACACCGAATTTTGACAGTTCCGCAATTACAGCTGTAATGCGGTCTGTTTCTTTAAATCTTAGTTCCTCCGCACCGCGGACAGTGCTCTCACCGTCAGCGAATACTGCAAGCACAGCGAGAATCGGAATTTCATCAATCAGGCGCGGAACAATGTCGCCGCTGATATGGAAAGGTTTTAAATCAGGTGTATACTGCACTCTGATATCTCCGAACTTCTCACCTTTAGAATCGTGTTCGGTAATTGTGATGTTCCCGCCGCATGCCTTCACGACGTCGATAATACCTGACCGTGTTTCGTTCAGTGAGACATTTTCAATTGTAATATCAGCATCTTTCGTAATCAGTGCGAGCACGATCAAAAATGCCGCCGATGAAATATCGCCCGGCACGGTCACGTCCGAGGCTGAAAGCTTTTTGCCGCCCTGTAATTTAACAGTTGTCCCCGAGACGGAAATGTCCGCACCGAACTGTTCCATCATAATTTCTGAATGATTACGGGACTGGTGTGTTTCACGGACGACGGTCTCCCCGTCAGTAAACAGTCCAGCAAAAAGTATTGCACTTTTCACCTGGGCAGATGCAACCGGCATATCGTACTCCAATGGTTTTAATACTGCCGGATGAATATTTACCGGCGGATATCTGTCGTCTTTCAGAGAAATATCAGCACCCATTTCCGACAGCGGTATAACAACGCGGTCCATCGGCCGTTTAGCGATTGTTACGTCACCTTCAACCGATGCAGTAATATTATTAAGACCGGCGAGCAGGCCTGTAATCAACCGTGTTGTTGTGCCGCTGTTGCCTGTATACAAGACAGCATCAGGCGATATTAAATGGTCATGCCCTTTTGAGACAACTTTAAAATCATCGCCTTCCTGGGTCACTTCCGCGCCCAGCTGACGCATATTTTCAAAAGTTCTGAGCGTATCCGCGCTGATTAAGGGGCGGTAAATCTGAGTTGTTCCCTCACTCAGTGCACCGAGCATAAGAGCGCGGTGTGTGATTGACTTATCGCCGGGGACTCTTACAGTGCCTTCGAATGTTCCATTCAGTAATTGTTTCATATGCGCTCCTTTAATGCTGTCAACATATTTTTCAAATCTTCGATTTTTATATCCGTGACAGCAGGGGTATTTTTATCTTCGAATACAACATAGCTTATATAATCACTGCGGTGATTTTTTTTATCTTTCTGCATAAAGTGCATCATCTCGTCAATATCCATCTCTTTAAGGAGCTGAACCGGATAGCCGTGACGACGTATATAGGCAATGTATGCATCAAGGTCAAAACCGGCGCCGTTCAATTCGTTAGATATATAAAGCGCTGCAATGATTCCGAGCATAACTGCCTGGCCGTGGGGAATTTTATATTTATATTCCACAGCATGGGCCAGCGTATGTCCTAAATTTAAAAACTTGCGGCTGCCCGATTCGTGCTCATCTTCGATAACAATTTTCATTTTTGTTTCGATGCCTTTAATGATATAAGGCGGAAGCGCTGTAATATCGATACTGTTCTCTGTCGCCGCCATAAGTTCATCCAGCAGTGCGGGACTGTGAAGCATCGCATGCTTGAAAACTTCTCCGAAACCGCTCAGCACTTCATCTTCCAGCAGCGAATCAAGAAATTCAAGATCATAAATGACTGCCCGGGGGCGGTAAAATGCGCCGATTAAGTTTTTACCATGTTCGGAGTTAATCGCAGTCTTGCCGCCGATAGCGGAATCGTGTGCGAGGAGTGTCGTAGGCACATGAATATAATCCACACCCCGGAGAATAATGCTTGCGATAAAACCGCCGGCATCCCCGGTGGCGCCGCCGCCGATAACGACAAGCAGAGAATTCCTCTTGATGCCGGATGCGAGCAGTGCTTCCATAGTGTGCATTAGAGGAGAAACGTATTTAAACGATTCTCCTCCTGTGACGACCAGCGGCGATTTTATAAATGATAATTTTGAATCCCTGTATATATCATAGATATTCTCATCGATAATATAGTATACGGATTCGTATTGTTCGGTATAAGTTTCAAGACAATTTTTTAAAATATTCCGGTCAACGTGGATTTTATAATTATTATCTTTATAGGCCGTCGAAATGTCCATATTAATACTCGCTTAAACGTTTGTTGTATAGTTCGAGAGAAGCTTTCAGATCACCGAAGTCATCGCTTGGGAATTTGTCTAAAATTGCTTCCGCCACTTCGATTGCGACCATGTGTTCAGCGACAATGGATGCAGCCGGCACCGCACAAGGATCACTGCGTTCAATCGTTGCGGTAAATGCTTCTTTCGTTTCGATATCGACACTCATCAGCGGTTTGTAAAGCGTCGGTATCGGCTTCATTACTCCGCGGACAACAATCGGCATTCCGGTTGTCATGCCGCCTTCGAAACCGCCGAGATTGTTCGAACTGCGGTAAAAACCGTCTTCAGAGTCGAATTTAATTTCATCCTGCACTTTTGAACCCGGAGTTTCAGCCATCTTAAAGCCCATGCCGAACTCGACACCTTTAAATGCATTAATACTGACGATGCTGCGTGCAATTTTTGCATCGAGTTTACGGTCGTAATGCACGTGTGATCCCAAGCCTACAGGAGGATTTTCAACAATGACTTCAACGACACCGCCGAGTGTATCGCCTCTCTTCTTCGCGTCATCAATCGTCTCCTCAGCCTGTTTTGTTGCCTCATCTGAAATCATGCGCACACTTGAATCAGACGATTTATCACTTAATTCATCGAAATTGTATACACCGTCATCTGTAACTTCGCCGATTTTAGTCACGCGGGAAGTAATATTTATATCAAGAGCATACAGTAATTCTTTACAGAGTGCGCCTACAGCAACACGTGCAGTTGTTTCACGGGCAGAAGAGCGCTCAAGAATATTGCGCAGATCGCGGTGGTTGTACTTCATTCCGCCGACGAGGTCTGCATGTCCCGGACGCGGTTTCGTAATAATGCGTTTCATTTCGGCTTCTTCTTCTTCTGTAATCGGCTCGGCTCCCATAATATTGACCCAATGTTTAAAATCATCGTTATTGACTTCCATCATAATCGGACTGCCGAGTGTTTTGCCGTGGCGGATGCCTGAACCGAATTCGAACGTATCTTTTTCAATCTGCATACGGCGTCCGCGCCCGTATCCGCCCTGGCGTTTAAACAGCTCCTCCTGCATGCGTTCTTTGTTAACAGGAAGGTTTGAAGGGAATCCTTCGACAATGGCGTTGACTTTCGGGCCGTGTGATTCTCCTGAAGTTAAAAATCTCATTGTAAGCACCTCTATCTGAATTATTTATATATATGAAAAAAAGACTGAGTAATGTTATTACCCAGCCTGGTTGCAAGTTTTAGTAAATCCAAGCGCTATTAGATAGGTCGTAATCTAATACTTCAGATTCGTCGAAGAATAAGTTAATTTCTCTTTCAGCACTTTCAGGTGAATCTGATCCGTGAATAATGTTTTTACCGACAGTTAAACCGAAATCTCCGCGGATTGTTCCAGGAGCAGCTTCCTGAGGGTTTGTAGAACCAACAACTAGACGTGCAGTTTTAATAACATTTTCACCTTCAAGAACCATTGCGAAAACTGGGCCTGAAGTGATGAAGTCTACAAGCTCGCCGAAGAAAGGTCTTTCGCTGTGCTCACCGTAGTGAGTTTTAGCAAGATCTTCAGAGACTTGCATTAATTTAGCACCGACAACTTTGAAACCTTTGTTTTCTAATCTTTCAACGATAGGTCCGATAAGATTTCTTTGGACACCATCAGGTTTAATCATAAGAAATGTTTTTTCCATTATAGTAAGCTCCTTAAATGTGTTTTCGAATATCATTTTATCATTATATACAGTGTGTTTACAAACTAATTTCGCCTGTTTTTCAACATACCGGCAATTTCCGTCAGATAATGTCTGACCGGCTCATCGATATTGCTGATTTCAACCTCGGCAAGTTCGAGATGTTCCGTGCTGACAGCAAGTGCCCGGTCCACTGCATCACTTTTTAATATATAGTCAATCAAGGCGCCCGGATTTTCCTTTGTCAGAGAAAACTGTTCGAGCATCGATTTAAACTCGGAATCCGAGTCTCTCAAAAGCAGTACAGGCAGCGTATAATGCCCGTTTTTAATATCCGAGTAATTCGGTTTGCCGAGCGTTTTCGTACTGCCGGTAAAATCGAGGCAGTCATCGATAATCTGGAAGCTCATGCCGATATGATAGCCGTAAGTCCGGAGTTTCTCCATCAGCTCAGCGTCCAGTTTCGCCGCATGTGCGCCGAGTTCAATACTGAGAACAATCAGCAGCGCAGTCTTGCGGTAGATTTTTTTGAAATAATCATCCAGTGTCTGAGCGGCATCAAACTGCGTATCAAACTGGACGAGCTCCCCCTTCACAATTTCCCTGATGCCCGAAGAATAGACTGCATGGAAGGCAGGATTGTTTATTTTACTGACTATCTGCAGGGCAGAAGAAAGCAAATAGTTGCCGGTATTAACTGCCTGAAAATAGCCTTCTTCATAAAATACAGTCGGTTTGCCCCGGCGGAGCTCACTGTCATCGATAATATCATCATGGACCAGTGTCGCCATATGCAGCAGTTCGAGGCTCGCACTTGTTTTCAGTACATCATTATAATGTTCTTCTCCTCCCAGTTTACCGGCAAGTATCGTAAACATGGGACGAAGTTTCTTTCCCCCAGAGTTAAACAGCTCGAAACTCTTATCGTTAACTATCGTGCCATTTGGTTTCAGTTCCTCTTTAACAATTTTTTTAACACGGGTCAGTTCTCCCGCCATGAATTTTTTTAAAGATTTCACATTGCAGCCTCTAGCGGTTTGTAGCCGATATGAGTTGCTGCAGTACCAAATGTATGAGGGATTACTTTGATATTTATATACCCTGAGCGGTGCATCATCATTTTCAACTCAGCTTTTGTTAAAAAGCTGCTCGTCGATTCATACAGCCAGGTATATTCCTGTCCACTGCCGGCAATTTTCTGGCCGAGAAACGGCATGATTTTACCGAAATAAATATTAAAACCGAAATTAATCAGGCTGTTTTCAGGATTGGAAGTTTCGAGAATCACAAGCTGGCCGCCCGGTTTCAGCACGCGGTAAAACTCTTCGACTGCACCTTCATAATCAGGCAGGTTGCGGAGGCCGAAACCGATTGTAATAATATCAAATGAATCATCCCCATAGGGAAGATCCGTAGCGTCGCCCTGCACCAGTGTAATATTTTTAAGATCAGCAGTTTTTTTGTCTGCGACTTTCAGCATGTTCTCGCTGAAATCGAGTCCGGTAATATCAGCGTCTTTATTTTCTTCGGCAAGCTGGATTGTCCAGTCTCCTGTGCCGCAGCACAGGTCGAGCACCTGATGGCCCGGTTTCACAAAGATTTCCTTGTTCGTCCGGTTGCGCCATATCGTATGCTGATTAAAGCTTATGATATCGTTCATGTGATCGTAATCATCCGAAATGGAATTGAAGATTGTCTGAATTCTATTTTCTGTTTGCATTAGCTTTCACCTTTTGTATTTATTATGTATGCCAGCTCCGAACGGTTCATGTTTTTAATAAAACAGCCGAGTACGTCATCGAGGTCAGACTTCACATACCCATTATCTATTAAATACAAAAGCGGTGCAAATAGCAGGTACTTTAATTCGCTGTCGGAAAGTTCAAGCCCGTGTTCGTACTGTCTGGATTTTTTAGAAGCCAGATTTTTCGAGATTTCAACCATATCGTGAACAACCTGCATTTCTCCGTGGCGTGCAAGTGCCGAATAGAACTCGCTGAAATAATAGTCCCCTGTCAGAACATGCTGTTCGCGCTTGTCGGCAGATGGTATTCTGTCGAGCTGATTTAAAGCATATGTAAATAAAAGAACCGCATCAGAAATGTGTCTTTTATGAATTATATTTTTATTATCTGAAAAAAATTCAGTAATTTCATTTTGATCCAGTTTTTCAATCAATTCCTGAAGTGTCGAATCGTTATAGGTTTCCGGGGCTGAGTATTTCATAAATATCACCTTATAAATGAATAGACCTAACGTTTCAATGTTAGGCCTAGTAGATAAATTATTTAACTGCGTCTTTAAGTGCTTTACCAGCTTTAAATGCAGGTACTTTAGATGCTGGAATTTCGATTTCTTCACCAGACTGCGGGTTGCGGCCTTTTCTTGCAGCACGGTCACGTACTTCAAAGTTGCCGAATCCGATTAACTGTACTTTTTCACCGTTTTGCAGTGAAGATTGAATTGATTCAAAAACTGCGTCTACTGCAGCTCCTGCTTCTTTTTTTGTAAGGTCAGCTTTGTCGCTGACAGCGTTGATTAAATCTGTCTTATTCATCTGATAGACCTCCTATAATCTGTATAATGATTTTATCATTATGTTTTGACTTTACCATACGGCCGTAGGGACTGCAACGGATTTAAACGTTTTTTACTTTAAAAAAAGGGCATAAATTAACTTTTATGCACACTCGTCATAAATATGGCTTCGTTATTCTCGTCAACTGTCATTTCAGGCGCATATATCGGCACTATCGGGGTAAGCTCATAAAGAACTTCACGGATATCCTCGCCCGTTTCAAATTCGAGTCCTTCGTTTTCAATCATCAGATTCAGATCATCTCTGTAATCGACGACAAATTCCTCACCGCCGCTGTAATAGACATTCAGCTCGCGTCCAGTATAAGGGCTGGTGACAGTCGGATTCTCAGCGAGATTGTAATGTTCCAGGTCAAGCTGATAAACGTTCGGACCAATCTGTTCTCCGAGTTCGACGTGCTCGCCCATACCGTTAATGCGGAGGCTCAGCGAACGCAGCTCTTCGATAATGGCAAGATCCGCAATTTTTACCGTCGGATTATCTTCTGCATCGAGTATAACATATTGAAAGTTCCCGCCGTTTTCGTACGCTGTTACCGGAATCTCACTTAAGTACTCAGGTACAATTCTGGTAAATTCAACCGGGTATTTTAAATACTCCGCAGAATCCTCAGTCGTTTTAATCGGCAGGATACCGCCTTCCTTTTCCCTGAAGTTTTCGACTGCGCTCTGCACGTTGTCTATATCGGTTTCAGGCGGAATATTGCTTCCTGCGCGCTCGTCGTCCGGATACATGCACCCGGTTAATACGAAGAGCGCCAGTGCTGCAGTTAAAATATAAGTCAGTTTACGCATGTGTGGATCCTCCGATAACTAAAATCATCAGGAGAAAAGCGAGTATTAAGAGCACCCACGCCACTAAAGAAACGATAACGCTGACAAAACGAATAGTAATAACAAATCTTGCCAGATATATTAAGACCGCCGCAAGTGCCATAAAGCCGATTGACACAAATGACACCCACATTAAGTCCATTCTTGAAATATCAAACATATATTTACCTCTAACTATTTACTATTTTTTATTTGACTCTCCAGTAATTGTTTCAAACCTTCTGATTCCGAAGTTTTTTCACGCTTCATCAGTGCAGTGAATGCTTCATCTTCGCTGATGCCGTTAAATAAGTAACCGTACAGAACTTTCGTAATCGGCATCTCAACATCGTGCTGTTCAGAAAGCTCATAAGCGGCTCTGGTCGTATTGACGCCTTCGACCACCATGCCCATTTGTTCTGTCGCTTCTTTAAGAGTTAATCCGCCTGCAAGCATCTGGCCGCAGCGGTAGTTTCTCGAGTGCTGGCTGGTCGCTGTAACAATCAGATCTCCCATTCCTGCCAGGCCGAGGAAGGTCAGCGGATTTGCCCCGAGTTTCGTACCGAGACGGGCGATTTCATGGAGTCCGCGTGTAATAACCGCAGCTTTAGGATTATCGCCGAAACCGTAACCTGCCAGTGCACCGACAGCGAGAGCAACTATATTTTTCAGCGCTCCTCCGATTTCCACTCCGACCATATCGTTATTAACGTATACTCTGAAATAATCCGTCATAAAGACATCCTGAATAATTTCAGCACCCTCTTCTGAAAGAGATGCTGTGCTGACAGTTGTCGGCTGCTTCAGAGCAACTTCTTCTGCATGGCTCGGTCCGCTGAGCACACAAATATCAGAGACACGTGCTTCATCGAATACTTCTTCGAGGACTTCCGAAACGCGTTTGTAGGTATTTAATTCAAGTCCTTTTGCTACATGTACTACAAGAACCTGTTTATTTAATTCTTCGAGGTATCCGTTTAAGTCGGACGCGACTGAACGCATCGCATTCACGGGTACCGCAAGCACTAAAAGTTCAGCATGTGCTGCAGCTTCTTTTAGTGATGCTGTTGCTGTAATAGTTTCAGACAGCTTGATATCTTTTAAATATCGGCTGTTGGTGTGTCTTTCATTTATTTCCTGGACAGTATCTTGATTTCTCCCGTACATCATTACTCGATTATTATTGTCATTTAAGACCATCGAGAGGCTTGTACCAAAACTACCTGTTCCAATGACTGAGATGTTCATATTGATACCCTACTTTCTAATTTCGTTTACGGCTGATAATGTGAATCGGCGTGCCGGTGAAATCAAAGGCTTTTCGCAGCTGATTTTCTATATACCGCCTGTAGCTGAAATGCATCAGCTCCACGTCGTTCACGAACAGGACGAAGGTCGGCGGGCCGACGCTCACCTGCGTACCGTAATAGATGCTCAAACGGCGGCCTGTTGAGTCTGTCGGCGTTGGATTCATGCTGACACTGTCTACAAGTACTTCGTTCAGTGTACTCGACTTTACGCGCATATGACTTGATGCGTACGCCTGTTGAATAAGCGGGAACAAAGTTTTAAGACGGACTTTAGTCATAGCAGAGACGAAAGTAATCGGTGCGTAGTCCAGATACTGGAAGTTCGATCTGATTTCCAGTTCAAATTTGCGCATTGTCTTTTCATCTTTTTCGACTGCATCCCATTTGTTGACGACAATTATAATCGCTCGGCCCGCTTCGTGTGCAAGACCTGCAATTCTTTTATCCTGTTCGCGGATGCCTTCCTCACCGTTCAGCACGACGAGAACAACATCGGAACGTTCAATCGCCCGGGTTGCACGGAGCACTGAATATTTTTCGGTTGCTTCATATACTTTACCGCGCTTTCTCATACCCGCTGTGTCGATTAAAGTGTACGGTTCATCTTCAAAAGTATACGCTGTATCGACCGCATCGCGCGTCGTGCCTGCTATATCGGAAACGATAACGCGCTCCTCGCCGAGAATAGCGTTGACCAGGCTGGATTTACCAACATTCGGACGGCCGATTAAAGATACTTTAATCGACGGATCTTCTTCGACTTCTGTTTCCAGATTTTTAAAGTGCTGGACGACTTCGTCGAGCGCATCTCCGAGTCCGAGACCGTGTGATCCGGATACCGGCCAGGGTTCTCCGAGCCCAAGCTGGTAAAACTCGTATATTTCACTGCGCATTTCATAGTTATCAATTTTGTTTACAGCAAGGACGACGGGTTTTTTTGACTTCTGTAAAATTCTCGCAACGAATAAATCATCGCTCGTCACACCGTCTCTGCCGTTCACAATCATTAAAATAACATCTGCTTCAAGAATTGCGATTTCCGCCTGCATTTTAATCTGCTGCTGAAACGGCTCATCTTTAATTTCAATACCGCCGGTATCAATTAAATTAAAAGTATAATTTAACCAGTCACCTTCGGCGTACAATCTGTCTCTTGTAACGCCCGGAGAATCTTCGACAATTGCCTTTCTTTCCCCGATAATTCTGTTAAAAAGTGTGGACTTGCCGACATTCGGCCGACCTACTACTGCTACTGTTGGTTTATACATTGTTACCCTCCCTGTATGCACATATATTTTAACACAAATAAAATAAAGAGCGATAGTATCATCGCTCTTTATTCATTAATGAGTTCTAATATTATAAGTCTAAGTTTTTAAAACGATCGCCGAACACGTCACCTAAAGTAGGTGCATCGTCTTCAGTATCATCAGTGTAAACGCGTGCGTTTTCTTCGCGCTTAGGCTGTTTTGATTTTGGCGGAGCAGATTCTAGAGCCTTGATTGACAGTGAAATCTTTTCGTTATCTTTGTCTAAGCCGATGATTTTCACTTCAATTTCCTGATCTTCTTTCAGTACATCGCCAGGTACATTTACATGTTCATGTGCAATTTCTGAAATGTGAACCAGTCCTTCAACACCAGGTTCTACTTCAACGAAAGCACCGAAGTCAACGAGACGTTTAACAGTTCCCGTCAGCACATCGCCTGTGCTGTGAGCATCGATAAACTTATTGAATGGTGATTCGCCGGCTTGTTTCACAGAAAGGCTGATGCGTTCCTCTTCAGGATTAACATCAAGAACTTTCACTTTAACTTTTTGTCCGATTTCAACTGCGTCTTCGACGCTGTTAACACGGCTGTAGCTCAGTTCTGAAATGTGTGCAAGACCGTCTGCACTGCCGATATTAATGAATGCACCGAAAGAAGTCGTACGTACAACTTCACCTTCGATAATGCTGCCGATCTCCAGGTTTTGAAGTTCTTCCTGGCGCTGTTTTGATTTCTCACCTTCAACGATGCGTTTGCGGTTAAGAATTACTCTGTTTTTCTCCTGATCGATATCTTCGACTTTAACTTCCAGAGTCTGACCGTTGAACTGTTCAAGGTCTTCAATATATTCATCAGAAAGAAGTGATGCGGGGATAAATCCTCTCACGCCGACGTCTAGTACAAGACCGGCCTTAACTGCTTCTACAACAGTACCTTCTAGCGTTGCATCAGCATCCTGTTTCTGTTTTAAATCTTCGTATGCTTTTTGTTCATCGAGCTTGCGGATTGAAATGATGATGTTTTTAGCATCATCTTCCACTTTGATAACTACTGCAGTGATTGAATCATCAAGTGCAATAATGTCATTCGGGTGCTCGATGCGTTTGTTTGTAAGCTGACTGATTGGAATTATGCCTTCGTAGTCAGAATCATCCACTTGAACTTTTACAAACTTGTCTTCGATGTTAAAGATTGTACCTGTTACCGTGTCACCAACTGCAAACGGACTGTTATCAGCCGTTTCAGTTTCATTCTGTAAATCTTCGCTGTTGTCAGGTGCATCGTTTACTTCTGTTTCTTCAATGTTTGATTCTTCGTTCTTAATGTCTTCTGTCGCCATGTGCTTGCCTCCAATTACTATACAGTGTATATAAATAACTTCTTACAATTCGTGTCTTTTGTCAAGTGATTATTCAGAAAATAGTAAATTGTTAAGATTTTCCTCTAATTTAAGCGTTAAATCTTTGCGTGTATTGCCTGCCTCTAAAAACTCTTTCGTATCGATCGGCTTGCCAAATACTATTGTAACACCTTTTTTTCGATTATACTCGCCTTTAATAATTACAGGCACAATCGGTGCTTCTGATTTGCTGGCGATAAAGCTCGCCCCCTGCTGAAGAGGCTGTAATTTTTTAACGTCTTCTTTATTGCGGCTGCCTTCCGGAAATATTAACAGACAGCGGTCTTCTTTTAATGCATTAATAGAAGTTTTCAGAGCAGCTCTGTCACTCTTCCCGCGGGATACGGGAATCGCGTTCAGGCTCGGGAATATTTTACCGATGACCGGCAGTTCGAATAATTCCGATTTTGCAAAGAATGACAGCTGGCGTTCCAGAGCGAGACCGATCAGCGGCGGATCGAAATCCGAAATATGATTTGAGACCAGCATAACCGGCCCCGATGATGGTACTCTGTCTTCGCCGATTACCGTTATTTTAAATCTTAATTTGTAATAGCATTTAACTAAAAACTTCGCACTTTCATATATCATTTACTGTACCTCCAGTTTATCTTCCGCCAGCTGAATTATCTTTGCTTCAGCTTCTTCAATCGACAGCTGACTCGTATCGAGAAGGACTGCGTCATGAGCCTGAACGAGCGGTGAAATTTCTCTCGTGCTGTCAATTTCATCGCGGCGGATGATTTCCGCAGTCAGTGTGGCTAAATCTATGTTGTTGCCGCGTGCAGTCTCTTCGAGCAGCCTGCGCTCTGCTCTGACTTCTGGAGAAGCCATCATAAAAACTTTCAAGTCCGCATCTGGCAGCACAGTCGTGCCGATATCCCTGCCGTCCATTACAACACTGCTCGTTCTGCTTATTTCACGCTGCATGTCAACGAGATATGTTCTGACCTCGCCGGCTGCCGCAACACGGCTGACGTTATTTGTAACTTCCGGCGAGCGGATTTCTTTTGAGACATCTTTATCATTTAAGTATACTTCGTCGTTGATGCCAAATGTAATGTGAATGTGCGAAGCGATATCTTTAATAATATCATCGCCGTGTTCAAGCACATACAAAGTAACTGCGCGGTACATTGCACCGGTATCGATATATAAAAATCCTAATTTTTTTGCGACGCGTTTTGCAATAGTACTCTTGCCGGCAGCAGCCGGCCCGTCAATTGCGATGCTGATGTGTGACATTTAATGGCCTACTTTCATTTACGGTATTATAAGTTCCTGTCCAACGGTCAGATTATCCGGAGTAACGCCGTTTGCTTCCATGATGCGCTGTACATTTTCTGCGCTGCCGTCGCCGTAGTACTGAATAGCAATACGGTATAAGTTATCTTCGGATGTGACGACGTGAGAAGCATTGGCGTTTTCTGTTTCATCTGAGTCGGAGTCTGTATCTGTTTCTGTATTTTCTTCCGTTTCGTTTTCTGTACTGTTATCTGCGGTTTCTGTGTCCGAATCAGTTTCTGAGTTTTCTTCCGACTCTTCCTCAGCTGGCTGATTCTCTTCCTCGGAACCGTCTTCCTTGCCGCGGATTGCGCTGAGCGCAGCTTCTTCAAGCTCTTGAAGTTCTTCCTGAGAGTAATTTGTTTCAATATTTTTTGCAGTTAAATCTTCATTGCGGTTTTCAGCCAGCCGTCTTTCGTGTTCTGCTTTCTGGGCTTCAAGTTCCTCGTTAAAAGCCTGTTCTTCTTCTGTCTCTTCACCGTCTGCGGTTTCTTCCGAAGTGTTTTCATCGGCCACCTGCATTTCATCGTTCAATGACGGCCAGAAATTCGAAAATATTAAAAATGCCAATAAGACTGTAATAGGAATTAAAACGAGTATGGCAAGTACCCAGGGAAGCATGCGTTTCTGTCCGCCGTCTTTCTTTTGTTCGGGCTTTTTATCAGCTGCTTTTGCAGCACCGATGCCTCCGAGTTTTTCTTTGGAAATTTTAATTTCATTGTTAATGCGCTGTTTATATGAGGATAACTTTCCTGCAAACAGCGCCTTGCCTTTTTCGGCATTTTCCCGGCTGAAGTACCCTTTCAGCTTATCTGTAAAATTATTATCTTTCGGCTGCTGTTTTTTCGGAGCTTTTTTCTCCGGCTGTTTACTGTCAGCAGCATCTTTAGTTTTATGACGCGCACTGCGGCTTAAAGTTTTGTGTTCTCGTTCTTCAGACTTTTTGTTACCTGCACTTGTTTTACCAGACTTCTCATCCTGTGCACGCTTATGGTTAATATCTTTGTAAAAATCATCTTTCATAGCGCATTCTCCTAGTAACTGCATTCTTGGTTTAATTATATATTGTTTGTATGGACATTTAAAGAGTAATCATACTTACGGTGGATTGTTAACAAATTCGATTTTTGTTCATTGATAAATTTTTGATTTTCTCTTAGTATTAGTTATGAACTAATCGTAAACGTTAAGAGGTGAAATATATGTGCGCAAAAAAGTACACAATTGTTGATCAAGATACTTGTATCGCATGCGGTGCATGTGGTGCTGCAGCACCAGATATATATGATTACGATGACGACGGCATTGCTTACGTCATTTTAGATGATAATAAAGGCGTTACGGCTGTGCCTGAGGACCTGCTTGAAGACATGGAAGACGCATTCGATGGCTGCCCGACAGACTCGATTAAAGTTGAGGATGCACCATTCGACGGCGATCCATTAAAATATGAATAAATTGATTTAAATATCAAGAACGGGATCATTGATTCCGTTCTTTTTTTGTCTGGAAAGAATTTACGGATTGAGCGCCTCCGAATAGCATCGCGCGGCCGCCGTTGTAAACCGGACGTCCTCGGATAACAACATCACTTCGCCGTTGTGAACCGAACGTCCTCGAATGACAACACCGTTAGGCCGTTGTAAACCGGACTGCTTCGAACAACAACACCATTCTCCCGTTGTAAACCAAAGCCAACACCTTAACCAGCTAAATACTCCTCCAAATAAAAAGTCACCCGGATATCCGGATGACTTTCATTTACTGTCTGTTCATCAGAACAGGAACCGCCTTTTTATAAATTACATAACAGATCAGACTTAAAATAATACCTTTAACAATGTTAAACGGAATAATTCCCGCTGTAATTACCGTACGGAGGTTATTGAAAATATCTGTCTGGTCGACGATCAGGCCGTATGCCGGCAGCAGTACGAAGTAGTTGAGTACCGCAAGGGCCAGCGTCAGCACGACAGTCCCCGCTATAAAGCCTGCAATCAAGCTTTTCGCTGTTTTTCGCTTGTAATAGAAAAAGTATACAGGCAGCAAAAATGAAAATGCAGCGAGCAGATTTGCTATCGGTCCGATTGGCTCACTTGCCATTAAAATGCTGTACAGCACTATTTTCATAATGATGATTAATGATCCGCCGATGCCTCCGAACAATATAAAACCGATAAAGGCCGGTATGTCGGATAAATCGAGCATTAAGAATGGCGGCAGAAAAGGCAGCGGAAATTGAATCAGCATCAGAATGAAGGCGAGTGCACTTAATATACTGATGTAAATAATTTTCCGAAGTCGCTGTCTGTCCAAATGGCTCATTCCCTTCTATTTTCTTGGCAGTTTAATAGTGAATACTGTACCTTCGCCGAAGATACTGTCTGCAGTAATCGTTCCGCCGTGTTTTTTAATAATATTGCTGACGATGTAAAGACCGAGACCGGTGCCGTGTTTTCCTCTTGTCCGTGCTTCATCGGCTTTATAGAATCGTTCAAATATATGTTTCAGATTCTCACGCTTAATACCTGTACCGGTGTCACGGACTTCGATGCTTACATAGTCTTCATTATCTTCTGCAACATTTATTGTAATCATATCTCCTCGTGATGTATAGCGTATTGCATTATCGATTAAGTTAGTAAAGACCTGATTCAGTTTATCGTAGTCAAACGGGAACTGCACCATCTCACTCCCGGCCTCTATAACCAGCTCAATATTGTTATCTTTCAGCTTATAATCAAAGCGCTGATGAAGTTCATCGAGCAGCATAGTAAAGTTCTGCTCTTTAATATCGTACAGCACATCATCAGAATCCATGCGGGCAATAATCAGCAGTTCACTGACCAGCTTGTTCATACGGTCGGATTCGTCTTTTATAATCGAGACCATTTCCTTAACTTCTTCGGGTTCGGTTACTATATCATCGAGCAGAGCTTCTGAATATCCGCTCAGCATCACCATCGGCGTTTTCAACTCATGAGAGACGCTCGAAATAAAGTCCGTCCGCATTTTTTCTGTATTATATTCATCCGTAATATCCCGGATGAGTACCGTGACCCCATTCTCTTCTTCAAGCGATTTAACTGGAGACATGGCAAGCTGCAGATGCAGATCTTCAATATCGAGCCGCTCGAGATGGTTTTCATCCGACCTCGAAACTTCTTTGATCAGCGACTTAAAGGATTCGAATTCTTCTTGATTCTGCTGGAACAGCTGATAATAACTCTGTCCCCTGTCATTAGAGTAGACAGGTTCTGCTGACGTATTAAAATATATAATTCCGTTCGACAGTGACGAAAAGACAGTTTCTCTTAAATTCTTTTCATGAGTCAGTTCTGTAATTGTATTTTTAATATTGTTATTCATCTTATTAAATGCCAGTGTCAGCTCGCCGATTTCATCTCTCGAGGTCACTTTAAGCTGGTTGTATTTCCCTCCTGCTGTTGAGAAGGATGAATTTTTTAAGGCTATCAGCGGTTTAGTAATTCTTGAGATTAAGAAAAACGCAAAGAAAGTTGTCATTAAGAAAAGAACCGCCGCGCTGATTATCAGAATAATTAAGACTGTTAAAAATGACTGGTTGAGACTGTCAAGATCACTGTATTTTATAATTGCTGTATCCGACTCGAAGAACTCGCTCAAATCAGACACCTTAACCATAAATTCCCGTTCGTTTATATCGTTGACGATAAAAGTGCTGGAAGTCAGATCAGAAGTAATAATTTCGCTGTATATTTCTTCAGCCATTTCGCTGTCGCCGGCAATGAAATGTCCATCGGAATAAATAATCAGGTTTTCTTCAGCTGAGAGGTACGAGTCGTTTAAATCAAGTGTATGCGTCGACAGCACTACATTTTCAATCCGGCTCAGTTCGTCTTCCAGGTGTTCTTCTGTACTGCTGAGCGCATAATTTCGGAAATAAAAACTCAAAATGATCGATAATATAATTAAAACTGTAGTTACTATCATTAAGATAGTAAACCACAGTTTAGTTACAACGCTGGAGAAAAAACTCATTTGTCATTAACCTCGAACTTATAGCCGATACCCCAGACTGTGTGAATCATCTGGCTTGCTTCCGGAGAAACTTTGTTCAGTTTCTCGCGGAGACGCTTAACGTGCGTATCGACTGTTCTTAAATCGCCGTAGAAGTCATAGTTCCACACTTCTTTCAGCAGTTCTTCCCGGTTAAATACTTTATCCGGACTCTTCGCTAAAAATAATAACAGCTCGTATTCTTTCGGTGTTAAATTAACCTTTTTGTCATCGGCGAGGACGCGATGAGCGTCGTTGTCGATAACAAGATGTTCGTACACGATCATATCTTTTGCTGATGAATCGTTCTCGATAAAGGCCGTTTCAGAAGAACGGCGCAAGATTGCTTTTACTCTCAGCACGACTTCGCGGGGCGAGAACGGCTTCACGATATAATCGTCAGCACCGACTTCAAGTCCCTCGACACGGTCAGCTTCTTCACCTTTTGCTGTCAGCATAATAACGGGTGTTGATTTTTCCTTGCGCAGTTCTTTTGCGACTTCAATCCCGTTCATTTCCGGCATCATCAAATCGAGAAGAATACAGTGGAAATCATTGTTTAATGCAAGCTCCAGTGCTTCTCTGCCGTCTCCTGCTTCAGTAATTTCATACCCTTCTCTTGTCAGGTACAAGTTAAGCAATTTACGAATACGTTCTTCATCATCGACTAATAATATTTTTTCTGCCATAATTACCCTCTTTTCATATTATGCGTAGGAATGCAGGCCGGCTACAATTAAGTTAATCGCAATCAGGTTAAACAGAATAAGAATGAACCCGCCTACGGCTAACCATGCAGACTTTTCGCCTTCATAACCGCGGTTTAAGCGGAGGTGAAGGAAGATTGTATAGAACATAAATGTAATGAAGGCCCACGTTTCTTTCGGGTCCCAGCCCCAGAATCTGCTCCACGCAATCTGAGCCCAGATTGCAGCGAAGAAGATACCTCCGAGTGCAAACAGCGGGAATCCGATAATAACAGATCGGTAGCCTATTTCATCCATCAGCGCAAGGTCGGCTTTTTTAGTTAAAGGTTTAACCAGTGAAAACAGACGTTTTCTAATAATCAGACGTACAATTCCATACGTAATCAAACCGATAATAATCGACCATACTACTGTATTTAAAGTATGTGCTTTAATAACCGGAGGCAGGTCAATTCCAAGGTGGAAGTGGTCGACAGGCTCATATTCATTGTTGCCTACGTGCTCTACCGGTATTGCATCATTGTAATTAATCAGGCTTGGAAGATGGTATTCAGCAATAACCTGCTGGCCCTGCTGGTCGGTATAGTAGAACTCATCATTGTAGCCGATAATGTTCTGCATAAATACCGTTGTCACCATATACATTACAACAGTCAGAATCGCTATCATGACTGCTTCCAGCCAGCGTGCGCGCCATGAATTTTCATCTGCAGGAATAGCTTTTATTAAATAGATCAGTCCTGCAACTGCACTCATGGACAGTATACCATAAGACAAGGTAACAGTAATAACGTGAATAGCCAGCCAGTTACTCTGTAATGCCGGTATCAGAGGTTGAACGTCTGTTGAGAACAGACTGCCGTATCCGAGAAGGAGCAGTGAAACCGGAATGGCGAACAGACCGAACACCTTCGTTTTGAAATAATGATAGGTAATTAAAAATCCGCCGATCAGCATAATAGAGAACATCGCTATAAATTCATACATGTTTGAGACCGGCGCGTGGCCCGTTGCGAGCCAGCGCATTATAAAGTAAGCCAGTTCAAGTATAAACGCGATTACAATCATCCAGATTGCAAGTTTTTCATATTTTTTCGATTCTGATTTTGATTTAATACTTATGCCGAGCGGTAAAAGTGCAATCAGCAGTATAAGAAACGCAATAAATATAAATGTGTTACTGAGTGATAAAAAGGTTGATTCCATAATTTAAACACTATCCTTTCATCTTGTCATTTTCCTCTTTTTCCTGTTTATCGAATACTTCGGGAAGGTCGTAGGATGCAAGTGCTGCATTCATTTCTTTCTTCAGTCCGAAGTAGTTTTTGTTAGTGTGAGCGGCTATCTTCATCGTGTCGCCTTCTGCATTAATCCAAATTCTGCGGTGATTAATGTATGACCCGATAAATAATCCGATGAGGAAAATCACAAATCCGGTTGCAATAATCGGCATTGATAAATCTTTTTTCAATGTCAGTACACTCGCCATATGCTCTTCGGCTTCGACGAATTTAATACTGTATTCGTTATCCTGTGTAATATCCGTTGAATTCATAATCTGCAGCAGACTGAGTTCCGAAGTATCTCCTGCTGCGACTTCAAAGACGAAGGCCGGATTTGTAGGAACCGGTGTTTCGGATATCAATGTTCCATTTTCATCGATTTCTAAAAAGTCGGGAGAATAAGCTTTCATGTTAATCGTAATATCTTCAGTTATTTCATAGCTGTCTGCCGGATCATCGAGACCGACTGTGAAGTTCTCGCCGAGTACATTGCCTTCTGAATCTTCAAGCCTGAATGTCATCGATTTCATTTGCGAGTTGTCGTAACTTGACTGATACAGCTCGTAATCGTCAAAGTAATACGGGTGGTTCACGCGGATACTGTAATTTTCTATTTCTTCAAGATCCGGTGATGAACCGACGATATCTGCTGTTTTGTTCTCAAACATCGTAATATCTGTCTGGAAGTTGCTGATTGTCATCTCCATATTGTTCTGCAGTGACTGATCAAAAACCGTGCCGGCATCTTCATCGTATGTATCCAGCGTGAAACCGTCGTTACGCATGTAATACTGTCCGTCGGTAGTCGGTATGCTTACTGTCTCGCCTTCCTGTGCGTAAATGATTTCATCAATGTATACACCGGGGAAGAATCTCAGCATACTTCCTGCAAGCAGAATAATCAGCCCTGTATGGTTAATGTAAGGGCCCCATCTTGACAGCCGGCCTTTTTCAAGGAGATAGTGGTCACCGTCAGTTTTTAATTTATATTTTTTGTTTTCAAATGTCTCGGCAAGTGCTTGAGCATTTTCATTTGATTCATATTCTTTAAATAAACGCTGGCGCTTGAAAAATGAAGCGTGTTTTTTGGCACGCTGATTTTTTAATGACTTGTACAGCGGGACTCCTCTGTCGACACTCGCTGCAATCAGACTGAGGGCAAGGAGCCCCATCAGCAGCACGAACCACCATGATGAATAAAGCTGCGTAAAGCCGAGTTTGTAGTATAAGGTACCGAATGTACCGTACTGTTCTGTATAGTGCTGCAGCGGGTCTGCACCGATTGGAATAAAGTATTCCTGAGGCAAGATTGTTCCGATAGCAGCGGCTATTGCGATTATCGCAATGATTCCTACGCCGACTTTAATGGAGGTGAAAAAGTTCCATATCTTATCGAAAATACTTTGTGAACGTACCTTTGAACGCACTGCACTACCGTCATAGCGCATCAGGTCTTTAATTTTTTTCTTGTCGTAATCTTCATTGATCATCTTACCGCAGGACTGGCACAGCTGGGTGCCCGGAGGGTTTACATGACCGCAATGATTACATTTAATTTCCTTGAGTTCCATATTAGGTCATCCTATTCCAGAGATTCATCTATAAATGCGTAGATATCCTCTTTAGTCAGTTGATATTCCTGTTTTTTAACGACGACACCTTCTTTATTAACAGCGACAGTCGTCGGCAGTGGTCCGATATTATAAGCTTTCGTTACACTGCGGTTTGGATCCAATGCTATCGGATAATCGAGATCTTCAGATAATCCCGAAAGAAACTGCTCAATCTGCTGCTTGTTTTCAGAAACGTTCACAGCAATAATTTCATAATCCTCATGACCTTCGTTATACACCTGGTTCATTTCCGGCATTTCTTCGCGGCATGGTTTGCACCATGTTCCCCAGAAGTTCAAAATAACGCCGTTTTCGGCAGTTAATTCAGACAGCTGAATTTCTTCACCGTCCAGTGTCTCCAGTTTAAAATCCACTGCCTCGTCTCCGACATTGACAGTTTGAGAGCCGTCCCTCAAATTTAAATAAAGTGTAATGCCGAGCAAAGCGGCGATTGTAATAATTGTACCTGTACGAATAATTTTTCTAGTTCCTTTTTTCAACGTCAGGCCCCTTTCCACATTAATATAAACCGCAATAAAATGCGTACGCAGCACCAATTATAACACTACACATTTTGTTGCGGTTTGACAGTATTATGACATTTAAACGCTTACTTCTTACTGTTCGCAATCAACTTTTTGACTTCATGAGGCTTCAGGAAACGGTAGTCGCCCTCTTTTAAGCCGTCGAGTGTCAGGAAGTCGAAACGGATGCGTGTCAGCTTTGTGACATTTAAACCGAAATGTTCAAACATTCTTCTCACCTGACGGTTGCGTCCTTCATGAATTGTAATTTCCAAAATCATATCTTTGCCGCCCTTGTCGCGGATAACTTTTAAATCGCAAGGTGCAGTTTTGCCGTCGTCGAGTCTGATGCCCCGGCGCATTTCATCCTGCTGATGGCGGAGTAAGATTCCGTCTGTTTTAACTCTGTATGTTTTCTTCATTTCGAATTTCGGGTGTGTCATAAGCTGGGTAAACTCACCGTCGTTCGTAACGAGCAAAAGCCCTGAAGTATCGTAGTCGAGCCGGCCTACTGGATAAAGACGCGCGTCGATATCGTGAAAAGCGTCTATCACTGTATCGCGCTTTTTATCGTCTTCTGCAGCAGAGATTTCACCTGCCGGCTTGTAGTATAAAATATGGACCGGCTCTTCTTTGGTCAGCTGCACGCCGTCGACAGTAACCTGATCTTTGTCAGTCACTTGAAGTCCGAGTTCAGTAACTTTCTTGCCGTTAACGAAAACGCGGCCCTCTTCTATTAGTGTGTCCGCTTTTCGCCGTGAAGTAATGCCTGCATCTGCAATTTTTTTATTTAACCGTGTAGTTTTCATTAATTTTGCTCCTTTAAGCTATTGAAGAACAAGTCGATTTCTTCCTGTTCTGCTATCATATCATCTGCCGGCAGGTCATCTAAAGATTCCAGACCGAATATTTCCAAAAAGCTTTGAGTGGTTTCGAAATGCTGAGCGCGTTCGTCACTAATATTTTTCTTTTTCACCAGCCCTTTATTGACCAGTGTTGCAATTGGACCGTCCGACTGAATGCCGCGAACGCTTTCTATGCCGTTCCTTGAAATCGGCTGATTGTAGGCAATTATTGCAAGCACTTCAAGCGCCGCCTGGGATAACTTCTTCGCCGGCCGGTCAGCGAGTACTCTTTTAATATATTTCTCCATATTATCCGTCGTTTTTAAAAAGTACATGTCGCCGTGACGGGTAATTGTTAAATGTTCTTTATCGTATTTTTTCACTTCGGCCTCAAGCTGCATTTTAGTAATCGGCACGTGCATCATCAGTGCTTCTTCACTTAAACCGAGGTCGCCGGCAATATATAATAAACCTTCAATGATGTTTATTTTTTCCAAATCTAAGCCAACCTTTCGAGCTCAAAATCATCTTCATCGATGCGTGTAATCTGATAGAGATTTTGACTGATATAATCTAGTATAGTAATAAATACTTGCACTACTTTGCTGCGGGGTTCATCGAAAGTAAGAAGCTCGGTCATTTTTAAAGATTTTCTGTCTTTAAATTTCGAGGCGATAAAAGTCACTGCCTGTTCCTTCGTATAAACTTCGCGCTGCACGACGACATAGGACTCTTCGTTAAGAGAGACGCGCGACTTTACTTTGCTGTAGACCTCAAGCAAGTCGTGAAGACTCAGCTCGAGAGTGCCGGAATCTTCGTCCTCATCTTCGAAAGCATGCGGTGCTTTGGTGAACTGGAGACTGTTCTCCGCTTTCAGCTTATTCAATTCTTCAGCATATAATTTATAATTTTGATATTCTATTAGCTGGGACATCAGCTGCTCGCGCGGATCTTCATAATCATCATCGGGCATGGGGGGTTCCGGCAGCAGCATGTGGCTTTTAATTTTCACAAGCTCGCTCGCCATAACGAGATAATCGCTTGCAACGTTGAGCTCAAGTTCTTTCATCTGATTAATATATTCCATATACTGCTCAGTGAGCATTTTCATCGGAATATCGTAAATATCGATTTCAAGTTCTTTAATCAAATGAAGCAGCAGATCGAGCGGTCCTTCAAAAACATCTAATTTCACTTTATAAGCAGTCATTACAAAACCTCAATTTCAGGAGTGATACGTATCGATAAAAAAATACTGTTACAATTCTTTAACGAATTAATTATAAAGCAAGATTACTTCGAATGCCATGAAATCATGGAAGATGCATGGAAAGACAAGGGTGACTTTACGAAAGAAGACGCTGAAGTGTTCTTCGTGCTGATCGTGACCGGTGAATACCATTACCGAAGAGACAATATTATCGGCGCAGCGACATCTTATAAACGCGCGCTGAAACTTTACGGGAAACACGAGTATGATATGACAGCATTCGGTTTTACTGAGGAGTTGATCAGCCTACTTCAGGAACGCTACCAGCATCTGGCAGATACACCCTTTAAACCGTTGAATTTTCCGGTTCTAAACTGGGTATACGAGTCTCTTTATGAGATGCATCAGGATGAGTATGAATCGTACAGCGCATTTACTCTGGATATTTTAGAACGCTTTGAAAAAGATGAAGAAATAGTCCATAGACACCGGCTGCGCGACCGCGAAGATGTAATTGAAGCGCGGCTCGAGGCGCTGAACCGGAAACTGGAACAGCGGAAGGAATGAGTATGGTGCCTGTTTTGATGTGAAGACGCATAATTGTCTCAATGTGAGATGTTCAATGAGACAAATGTATATAATCATCCCATTGCGTCTTGTTCTTTGGAACCAAAGCTTTTTATCGCCTCAATGAACATGTCCTTCATACGGTCGAACATAAGTTATCAGCCTGATGTGACATTTTCATTTGGTCGATAAACGAATATTATGCTGGAGAGTCGATTTTGGACTCTCTTTTTTGATGAGAAATTTTATTATGGGTTAAAATCTGCTCTCATGTATACGTATCCTCTTATGCATATACATGAGCAACCCTCATGCCTACGATAATCAGTTTGCATATACATGAGCAACCCTCATGCCTACGATAATCAGATTGCATATACATGAGACCCCCTCATGCCTACGATTGTCAGCTTGCATATACGTGAGCAACCCTCATGCCAACGATAATCAGATTGCATATACATGAGACCCCCTCATGCCAACGATAATCAGTTTGCATATACATGAGACCCCCTCATGCCAACGATAATCAGTTTGCATATACATGAGCAACCCTCATGCCTACGATTGTCAGATTGCATATACATGAGACCTCCCTGCTGCCCTCTGAAAACAAAAAACAGCCCAAACACCTTAAAATAAAGGTGTTCAGACCGTTTATCCATCTTTCTTATTTAACTTAAACAACAAATATCCAATAGATGAATCCCCATATAATACTCATAAGGAGGATGCCGAAAAAGATAATGTATTTTGCTTTATTCATTTATTTTAATTCCTTTAAGAAACTCTGGCCGTGTGTTTCGTAGTCCACACCGAAGTTTTCAGCAATTGTTGCTGCGATGTTGCTGAAGGTGCCGCATTGGTTAATCTCGCCAAAGTCCAGGTCTTTGCCTGTCGTGATTAAAAGCGGAACATATTCTCTCGTGTGGTCTGTCCCCGTATAAGTAGGATCATTTCCGTGATCTGCTGTAATAATTAAAAGATCGTCTTCTGTCAGTTTGCCGGTAAGTTCAGGCAGTCTGTCGTCAAATGCTTTTAAGGCATTGCTGTAGCCCTCAGGATCGCGGCGGTGACCGTATTCCGCGTCAAAGTCCACCAGATTCAGGAATGATAACCCGTTAAAGTCGCGGTCCATGACCTGCAGAAGCTTATCGACTCCGTCATCGTTATTTTTCGTACGGACTGCATCTGTGATTCCGCTGCCTGTAAAGATATCGTTAATCTTGCCGATTGCGATAACATCTTTGCCATCATCTTTAAGCGCGTCCAGCACAGTTTTGCCGAATGGTTTCAGTGCATAGTCATGACGGTTTTCGGTACGCTTAAATTCACCTTTTTTAGAACCGACAAACGGACGTGCAATAACACGGCCGACTAAAAACTCAGGGTCTTTTGTCATTTCGCGTACTTTTTCACAGATTTCGTAAATTTCCTCGAGTGGAATAACTTCTTCATTCGCTGCGATTTGAAGAACAGGGTCGTTTGATGTGTATATAATCAGATCTCCTGTTTCCATCTGATGCTCACCGTATTCTTCGATAATATCGGTACCGCTCGCCGGTTTGTTGCCGACGATGCCGCGTCCTGTTGCTTCGGTGATTTTTTCCAGCAGTTCATCTGAAAATCCGTCAGGATAGACTTTGAAAGCTGTATCGATATTCAGACCGGCAATTTCCCAGTGCCCGGTCATCGTATCTTTACCTTTCGATACTTCCTGCATCTTGGTATAAAAACCTGTTGTATTTTCAGTTTTTTCAACACCCGGCAGTGCTTCGATATTGCCTAGCCCGAGTTTCGCGAGATTCGGCAGCGTATTCGGATGTGCTTCCAGCGTATGTTTTAAAGTATGTGTACCGACGTCTCCGAAATCTTCAGCATCAGGAGCTTCCCCGATGCCGACAGAATCGAGAACGATTAAATGAATTTTTTTGTACATAATAAATTTACCTACTTTCTTGGATGGAACTGCTTGTACATTTCTCTGATTTTGCTTGCAGAGATTTGTGTGTACACCTGCGTTGTGGATATATCGGAATGACCGAGCATTTCCTGAACCGCGCGGAGATCTGCGCCGTTCTCAATTAAATGCGTGGCAAAAGAATGCCGGAATGTGTGCGGCGTAATATTTTTATTGATGCCGCTGATCAGCACATACTTTTTAATGGTCTTCCATAATCCCTGACGGGTGAAACCTTTACCTCTGTTCGTAAGAAACAGTATATCAGTATTTTCATGCTTTAATAATGTTAAACGCTGATTTTTTATATAATTATTTAATTTATCTGCAACATATTCGGTCGTCGGAACAATTCTTTCTTTATCACCCTTGCCGTATACACGAATAAAACCCATGTCCAGATTCAAGTCGCTGAGCTTTAAATTAATCAGTTCACTGACTCTGAGTCCGCTCGCGTACAGCAGTTCCATTATTGCGTTGTCGCGTATGCCCTGGGCAGTCGAATCAGGTGAATGCAGCAGCGTTTCCATTTCTTCAACGGACAGCACAACCGGCAGCTCGCGTTCTTCTTTCGGCGTATTGAGCCGGAGCGCAGGATTCGTCTCGATTACCTGCTCGAGCTGCAAAAACTGATGGAAATTTCTGAGCGTCGACTGGATACGTCTGATGGTTTTGTTGCTTTTGCCGCCGAGCGATAAAAACTGTAAAAATGTTACGAGGATTTCTGTCGTAATCTGGTCGACACCCGTAACATTTTCATCAGTTAAATATTGACTGTATTGTTTTAAATCCTGTTTGTATGATGATATCGATGCATCGCTTAAACCTCTTTCGATTTTCAGATAGGTCAAGTATTCATCGATATAACGGTTAAGCATCTGTGCTTCCTTCTTTCCCTTTGCATAACTTGCAGACACCGTGGAAAGTTAAACGGTGGTCGATGATTTCGAAATTAAAATCGCGAGCAACGATTTTTTCAACATCGGTCAGTAAATCTTCTTCGATTTCTTCCACCGAGCCGCAATGTATGCAAATTAAATGATGATGAAAGTGCTGGGCACCTTCTTTTCTGAGGTCGTATCTTGAAACGCCGTCGCCAAAATTAACCTTATCGAGTACATTCAATTCGTTTAAGAGCTCGAGCGTACGGTAGACTGTTGCCAGTCCGATTTCCGGGTATTTATCTTTTACTTTCATAAAAACATCTTCAGCACTCAAATGAGAGCTCTCATTTTCAAGCAGCACTCTCACAGTGACTTCCCGCTGTGGAGTTAGTTTATACCGAGCATCGTGCAATGCTTCTTTAATGCGCTCAATTCTTTTTTCCACAACTGCACCTTCTAACTTTCATAATCTTATTGATAACAATTATACATAACTTCTCAGTATTTTAAAAGTTATTTATAATAATTACAAATAACCTCTGGACAGAAGCACATGGTGGACAGCAACTAGTGTTTTACCGTCTCTGAACTGGCCGTTATGCATTTTCTCTTTTAATTCTGTCAGCGGAATTTTAACGATATCTAAAAATTCGTCATCTTCCAATTGAGAATCACCAAAGGAAACTTCTTTTGCTTCATATAAATGAATCAATTCATTTGAGAATCCGGGAGAAACATAAAATTCATACAGTTTTTTAATATCGCCGGACTCCCCGCCGATTTCTTCTTTCAGTTCTTTTTTCACTGTGTCATCGGGATGCTCATCAATTTCAATTTTTCCTGCCGGCACTTCCAGCAGTACTTCTTCAGTTGAAATTCTAAACTGTTTGACGAAATACATACATTCACTGCCCGTCGCAATAACAGCGACTGCACCTTTGTGGTAAACGACTTCTCTGTATGCTTCATTGCCGTTCGGCAATTCCACGGCCAGTTTTTTGACGTCGATTATTTTACCATCATATATATCTTCTTTAGAACGTGTCTTCTCTATTAAATGTTCGTTAGAAATATTAATCACCGCTTTTCAATAATTATATTAAATATATCACATTAAGTTGTAAAAATAACGATTTGAAATTTTTATACAGGTGATATAATAATGGTTGTTATAAGAATGGAGGATCACAATGAAAAGTTTTTCCAAATGGCTTGCCGCCCTCTTCATGTCGGCAGCTGTGATGTTTATATCGCTCGGCTACTTTGCTTCGAGCCAGATTATGTTTTTTAAACTGAGAGACGTTGAAATTATTAAACGCCGCGAAACGCGTGCAAAACGGATGAATATGGAAGAGTACGAGCAGCTTCCTAAAGACATCGTAAACGTACCGTCAAGATTCGGCTATGATATCAGCGCCTCCTTCATTTACCCGAATGAGACAAACAAATGGATAGTTATTTGCCACGGCGTATCCGAAAACAAGCTGAGTTCAACCAAATACGTCAATTTATTTAAAGATATGGGCTTTAACTGTGTTGTTTACGATGCGCGCCGTCACGGCGACTCAGGCGGTGTCGATTCAACTTACGGCTTTTACGAGAAGTTTGACCTTGAAACAGTTATTGAATACCTCCTCGACAATTACGGTGATGATATTGAATTCGGGGTGCATGGTGAATCCATGGGTGCCGCAACCACGCTGCTGTATGCGGGCGAACTGTCGAACAAAGCAAAATTTTATATATCAGACGCATCTTTTGCGAAGTTCAGAGATCAGCTCGCGCATATCTATACTTCGTATTCCCGGGTTGCATCACCGGTAGTACTGCTGTTCACCTATGTTTTCCTGAAATTAAGAAGCAAGTTCAGCTTGTACCACGTATCACCGGTTAAAGTTGTCGATAAAATAGAACAGCCCGTTCTGTTTATTCATTCGAAACGGGATTCATTTATTCCCTACGAAGCAAGCATCGAGCTCTATAACAAGAAAAAAGGACCGAAAGAACAGTGGTATCCGGAGCGCGGCAATCACGTAGAAAGCTACAACCGCAATCCGAAACAGTACCGTCAGACGGTCGCCGATTTTATTTCACGTTACGCGGGATGGGAAGTTCAAAATAGTCATAAGCAATAACTGCGCGGCCTTCAAGCAAGGCTGCGACTTCTTTAATATCCTCATCAGTATAGCGGCTGCTTATATGCACAATTAAGAGCTCTTTGTAATTAATATCTTTAAAAGTATCCAGCACCTGATTAACTTCCGAATGGAAATAATCATGTGCTTTTTCTCTTTCATTTTTTAAAAATGTAGCTTCGTGAACAACGAGGTCAGAGTTGCGGATTAGATTCAAATACTCCTCATCACTGTTTAATCGTGTATCTCCGTGCACTGTAATCTTGCGTCCTCTTATCGTTTCTCCGATAAAATCCGCCGACTTATACACTGTATTATCGACAATGAAAGTTTCAGCCGACTTAATCTCTCCATAAACAGGGCCTGGTTTTAAGCCGATTTCGCGGAGTTTATCCGTCTGAAGCTCTCCTATTTTGTCATCTTCTTTAAAGATGTAACCAAAAGAATCAATGCCGTGTGATAAGGGCAGCACATGAACATCAAAATTGTTCAGCCGAATATTCATATGAGCCTCTACTTCGATGATTTCAAGCGGATAATTGAGTGTGCTCTCAGAAATACGGAAAGTCGTCTCCAACCATTCACAAAGACCCGCAGGTCCATAAATTTTAAGAGGAATTCCTTCCCCGCCCTGAAAAGCTCTCGACGATAAAAATCCGGGAAGACCGAAAATATGATCGCCGTGCAGATGCGTTATAAATATATTTTTTATCTTAGATGGTTTAATATGAGTATGAAGGATGCGGTGCTGCAGAGCCTCACCGGCATCGATTAAAATATATTCATTGTATTCAAGCACGCAGTCAATGACAAAACTCTGCGTATTTCTATCTTTAGACGGCAGCCCTGCTCCCGACCCCAAAACAGTAAATTTCATTTCGACACCTCGTTAATTAATTGTTTTATTATATCATATAATCAGTTGTGTTTTTTACCCGCGGGTGGAATAATAAATAAGAGTACATTAAGTATAGGTGATGACATGGAAACGATCAGATTTGTAGAAAGATTTATCGTATATATAGAAGACCACCTCAGAGAAAATATAGATTTTGGTGAGGTTTTGGAAAATATGGGCGTGGAACAGAAATCATTTATGACGATATTTACTTCGCTCGTTGGAATGACACCATCCCAGTATCAGGAAAAACGATGTATGACGGAAATTGCCTACGAAGTTTACCAGGGGCACAGACGCCTCGTTGATATTACTAAATATTACGGTTACCGCGATATTGATGCTTTCAAAAAAGTATACAGGAGAACCTTCGGTATTCCAGTGCATGAAACAGAACGTCATATTAAAAAGATGGATCTGCTGGATTATATTTCCTTTGAAGTGGTGCCGACGAAAAAACCGAAATATCCTTCTTACAGAAGCTTTGTCGAAAGCTTTCGGCTGATTGGCATTGCTCAGTATTTTGATATTAACTCATATCAGCCCGACTATAAATACAAGTTTCTAAAAATTCTTGAGCGCGATGGACTGATCGATGAAATCTTAAGATACAACGACGGTTTTGTAAAAGGAATCTTTGTCCAGGAGCGGTTTATCGACGGAGAAATGGAAATCTTCGTCGGGACGGCAAGCTATCAGCACACCCCCTTTGACGAAACTTTTACCGAATCGATGAACTATGAAATATTTGAAACATCCGGCGACCCGGGTGCTGCCATCGATAAAGTGTACGAATATATATTCAGAAGATGGCATTTCCGTGAAGATGTTAATATGACATGTGACTTTTCACTCGAATTAATTAAACCTACTTATTCCTTTGAAGACCCCGGAACAAAAATCCAGGTGTGGCAGGCTTTAGATGAATAATTGATGAAACCCGCTGAAAATCTTATGATTTTTAGCGGGTTTTGTTGTTGTACGACTCAAGCCGGTTCCTTTATGCGGTTGATTATTGTTTATCAGCCTGAGGTGAGTGGCAGCAAGCGGTTCTCATGTATACGTATTTCCGTTTACGTAGGTATGACGGAATCTCATATATACGTAAACCTTTAATCGTAGTCATGAACAAGCCTCACGCCTATGTATCTCTTTTTGCATATACATGATGAGTCTTCATGCACACGTATAAACATTTGCATATACATGAGGAAGTCTCATGCATACGTATAAAGAAATACATATACATGAGCGCGAAAATCCCAGATAAAAAGCCGGGATTTCCGCCCCGGCTCAAAATTATTTACTCTCATTTTTATAGTGCACTTTAACAATTTCAACAATCAGTTCCGTCATTTTGTACAATTCTTCAAGCGGCATACGTTCGCTTGTCGTGTGAATATATTCGTATCCCACTCCTAAAATTGCCGTTGGTACACCCTGGCCGTGGAAGATATTGCCGTCACTGCCTCCGCCGAGACTGATAATGTCAGTTTCTCTGCCGATATTCTCAATTGCTTCTGCTGCTGTTGTGATAACAGGGTCTTCTTTTGGTGCGTGCAGTGACGGGTACATAAGATCAACCTCGACATCAGCGCTGCCGCCGTATTCCGCTGCTGTTTCTTCAAAGGCGGTTTTGATTTTCTCGGATTCTGCTTGAAGTTTTTCATCTGATAAACTGCGCACTTCCGCTAAAATCTCCACATTATCAGCAACGATATTCGTCGCCTGGCCGCCCTGGATCGTTCCGATGTTTGATGTCGTTTCTTCATCGATACGTCCGAGATCCATCTTGCTGATTGCTTTGGCAGCAAGGTTAATTGCACTGATACCTTTTTCAGGTTCGATGCCAGCATGTGCTTTCTTACCGTATATCTGCGCCTTAATTTTTGTCTGAGACGGTGCACGGTTAACAATTGTACCGACTTCACCTGTCCCGTCGACAGCGTAGCCGAACTTACTTTTAATATTTTTAATATCCAGCGCTTTCGCTCCGACTAAGCCTGTTTCCTCGCCCACTGTAATAATGACTTCAACATCGCCGTGGGGAATATTTTCTTCTTTCAGCACGCGTACCGCTTCGATGACTGCAGAAATACCCGCTTTGTCGTCAGCGCCTAAAATTGTCGTGCCGTCTGAATATACATAGCCGTCCTCGATATGAGGTTTAACGCCGATTCCCGGCGTAACTGTATCCATATGCACCATAAACGCTACCGGTGAGATGTTTTCTTCACCTTTTAGCGTAAAGATTAAGTTGCCTGCTCCGTAGCCTGTTACATCCTGGGTATTATCTTCGAAACCGGCAAGATCGATTTCGGTTAGAAGATTAAGCAGGTAGTCCGCTACTTTTCTTTCCTGTCCTGAGACTGAGTCTATTTGCACGATTTCTAAAAATTGTTCTGTCAGACGTTCTTTATTCATAAAATTATGCCTCCAGCAGTTGATATATTGATTTATCTTCATGTATAGTTATTGTAACAATAAATTCTTAAAGGTGATGGGCGCATGCAAAATAAAAAAGTACAAAGATATATAATCTGGTTTATGATTATTCTTATAGTAGTTTCCGGCCTCTTAATGGGTGTCAGCTACTTAACTTCATTTTAAAATCAGTGTAAAAACACCCTCAATAAATAGTTGAGGGTGTTTTATTTTCTTATGCTTCTTTACCGTGTTCTTCAAACCACGCTTGCAGTCCGGTAATAACGCTCATGATTTCATGGCCTTCAATTTCGTGGCGTTCAATCATATCGACGATTTTACCGTCTTTAAAGAACGCAAATGATGGAGATGATGGTAAATAATCAGGTGCTTTGTCACGCATCTGTTCAGTTGCTTCTTTATCCTGGCCTGCAAATACTGTCAGAACCTGATCCGGAAGCTTGTCGTAATTTAACGAATGAATAGCTGCAGGGCGTGCAATACCGCCGGCACAGCCGCACACAGAGTTAACCATAACAAGTGCGGTACCCTCTTTGTTTAAGTGTGCTTCGACGTCATCCGGTGTAAGCATTTCTGTATACCCGACGTCTGTTAATTCTTTACGCGCATTCTGAACTAAATCCTGCATGTATAAATTAAAGTCTAAATCCATTTTGAAAATCTCCTTTATACGACTCATTAAAAGTCATGTCAGTACTGTTTATTTTAGCGAGCGTATGAGTGTTTGTAAAGTTAATAAACCGAATCTGTATCCGGATCGAGATTCTCAATTTTTTCTTTCACAGCTTTAAGGAACTGCCCTGCGACTAATCCGTCGAGCACACGGTGGTCGATTGACAGGCACAAATTAACCATATGGCGCGCTGCGAGCATATCTCCGATAAACACCGGTTTCTTCACAATGGATTCCACCTGCAGAATTGCCACCTGAGGCTGATTAATAATTCCCATCGACTGAATTGAACCGAAGGCGCCTGTGTTATTCACAGTAAACGTTCCGCCAGACATATCATCGCCTGTTAATTGGTTCGAACGCGCTTTATGGGCGAGCGTGCTGATAGATTTCGCGATGCCTGTTAAGGAGCGCTCATCGGCATTTTTAATCACCGGTACGAACAGCTTATCTTCATTCGCGACTGCGATGGATAAGTTAATATCATCGTGGACAGTAATCGTATCGCCGTCCCACGAGCTGTTCAGAATCGGATAGTCTTTCAGCACTTCCGACACAGCTTTTACGAAAAAGCTGAAGAAAGTTAAATTGTAACCTTCCTGCTCTTTAAAACGTGCCTTGTGTTTATTGCGCAGATTAACGAGATTCGTTGCATCCACTTCCATCATCAGCCAGGCATGCGGTATTTCAGTTTTCGACTGAACCATGCGTTTGGCAATTTCCTTCCGCACGCCGGATACTTTAATCGATTCACCGCTTTTAACCGATGATTCTCTCTCAGGGACCGCTGGTCTTTCTTTTTCAGCTGTCGGTGGGTTTACAGCTTGTTCCTGCTGTTTAACCGGTCCTTCAGCGAGATACTTCTCGACATCTTTTTTAGTAATGCGCCCGTTAAAGCCGGTTCCCTCGAGTTCTTCGATATCGATACCGTGCTCACCGATTAAACGCATGACGACCGGCGATAATCTCCGGCCGCCTGACTGCTCTTTAACATCAGGCTTATTTGGTCTAACGGCTTCTTCTTCAGGTTTATTTTCAGCGGTTTCAGATACTTCTTCTTCCGCTGCCGGTTTTCCGTCAGCTCCCCCGTCAATATCAATTTTATAAATTGGTGCGCCGACATCGACAGTCTCACCTTCGGCCACAAGTATTTCCGTAATGACACCGTCATGCACCGACGGCACTTCAGCTGTTACTTTCGCTGTATTGACTTCGCAGACCGGGTCGTATTCACTGACTCTGTCTCCTACTTTAACCAGCCAGTTTTCTATCGTTCCCTCGGTTACGCTTTCCCCGAGTTTAGGCATTGTAATTTCCGTCATGTCTGTCACCTCTTAATACTCGCTGAGTTCGAGCATTTTATTGTAAATTTTATCAGGATTCATCATAAAATAATCTTCCATCGGCGGTGCATAAGGCATCGACGGCACATCCGGCCCCGCAAGGCGCATAATCGGCGCATCGAGATCGTAAAGACAGTTTTCACCGATAATTGCCGATACTTCACTGATCAGGCTGCCCTCGAGATTATCTTCAGTTACCAGCAGCACTTTCCCTGTCTTCGAAGCTGCTTTAATAATTGCTTCTTTATCCAGAGGATAAAGGGTGCGTAAATCAAGGATTTCCGCTTCGTATCCTTCTTTTGACAGCTGTTCTGCCGCCTGCATAGCGTAATTGACGCACAGTCCGTAAGTAATGACAGTAATATCATCACCTTCGCGTTTAACGTCCGCTTTACCGAGAGGGATCGTATAATCACCCTCAGGCACTTCGCCTTTTAAAAGCCGGTAAGCTTTTTTGTGTTCAAAGAATAAGACCGGGTCGTTGTCTTTAATAGCCGCCATCAATAAACCTTTCGCATCTGCCGGTGTTGAAGGCACGACAACTTTAAGTCCCGGTGTAGAGACGAAGATCGATTCAATCGACTGCGAATGATACAGAGCCCCATGAATACCTCCGCCGAACGGCGCGCGGATAACCATAGGCGCGTTCCAGTCGTTATCCGAACGGTAACGGACTTTAGCCGCTTCATTTAATATCTGGTTGACTGCGGGCAGAATATATTCTGCAAACTGTATTTCAGCGACAGGCCTTTTACCCATCATTGCAGCGCCGACACTCGTACCGACAATATTGCTTTCAGCAAGCGGAGTATCGAGGACGCGCATTTCTCCAAATTTCTCCTGCAGTCCTTCTGTGACTTTAAAGACGCCGCCTTTTTTACCGACATCTTCACCGAGTACAAATACATTATCATCCTGTTCCATCGCAACAAACAAGGCATCGCGAATTGCATCGAGATAAGACAATTTAGCCATTGTTTACCTCCTCATAAACGTGTTTTAAAGTGTGTTCAGGTGCTGCATAAGGGGCAGCTTCGGCGGCTTTCGTCGCCTTGTTTACAGTATCTTTAATTTCAGCTTCCACTGTTTCAAGCCATGCTTCGTCGATAACTTTCTCCTCGAGCAGATAGAGCTTAAATGACTCCAGACAGTCATCTTTTTTATTTTTCTGAAGCTCATCAGCTTCACGGTATTTATCGTCATCGTCTGATGAGTGCGGTGTTAAACGAATGGACATTGCTTCGATTAAAGATGCGCCTTCACCGTTAACTGCCCGGTCTCTCGCTTCTTTCATCACTTTGTAGACAGCGATTGGATCGTTGCCGTCGACCTGTTCCCCGTGCATGCCGTAGCCGACTGCCCGGTCCGATAATTTGTCTGCGCCATACTGGAGGTGTGCCGGTACGCTGATTGCATATTTATTGTTTTCAATCAGGCAGATAAACGGCAGTTTGTGCACACCGGCAAAGTTTAATCCTTCGTGGAAATCACCCTGTGATGTTGAACCTTCCCCAAGCGTTGCAAGAGAGACACGTTTTTCACCGTCCATTTTAAAGACGTAGCTCGCGCCGACTGCATGCGGAATCTGAGTCGTTACAGCAGATCCCTGAGTCATAATATTGCTCGCTTTCTTGCTGAAATGCCCCGGCATCTGGCGTCCCCCGCTCTGCACATCTGCACCGCGGGCAAAGGCTGACAGCATCATTTCTTCCGGCGTCATTCCAAAATGCGTCACGAGCGCAAGATCCCTGTAATAAGGGTTGATAATATCGACTTCTTTGTCGAGTGCGAAGGCCGCACCCACCTGAGTTGCTTCCTGTCCCTGGCATGAAATGACAAAGGGCAGCTTTCCTGCGCGGTTTAAGAGCCACATCCGCTCATCAAGACGACGTGATAGCAGCATTGTTCTGTACATATCCTGTAAATCTGTTTCTGTTAAATCTGTTTCTTTATGTGATAACAAGAATTTCACCTTCCTAAACGTGAATTGCGATACCTTCGGCATCAAGTCCAATTTCTTTAATAATTTCTCCGACAGATGGATGGGCAAATACCGCGCTCGACAATTCAAGCGCCGAAGCATCCATAAATTTCGCGAGCGACAGCTGATTAATCAGTTCGGTCGCATGCGCACCTACTATGGAGGCGCCGAGAATATCTCCTTCGGGTGAGACGTTCAATTTAATGAAGCCTTCCCCGCCATCTTCGATGACTGCTTTCGCTATTGCCGAGAGCGGCAATTTATGTGTTTTAAACTCTGTATTCTTTTCTTTTAACTGCTGAGTGGTCGGACCAATCGAAGCAACTTCCGGTGATGTATAGATACATCTCGGGACATTGTCATAATTAAGCTGAAGCGGATTATTGTCCATAATATGCTCTGCTGCAATCAGAGCTTCTTCAATAGCAACATGTGCAAGCTGCTGGGAAGAAGTAACATCTCCAATCGCATAGATGTGCGATTCACTGGTCTGCTGGAATTCATTAACTTCAATCACACCGTGATCCATTTTAACTTTGGTGTTCTGAAGTCCGAGTTCCTCTGTGTTTGCTTTTCGTCCGATTGCAACGACTGCTTTATCGAATACTTCAGTGTTCCCGTCGATTACGAGACCCACGCTGTCTTTTTTAATATCGATGCCTTCAGCTTCCAGTTTAACACCGGTCTTAATAATAACTCCACTTTCAGACAGAGATTTATGAACAGCTTGTGCAACATCTTTGTCTTCTGCCGGCAGAATATGCTCCGCCGCTTCAAGCACAGTTACTTCTGAACCGAATGCATTCAAGATTGTTGCGAATTCAACACCGATAACACCGCCGCCGACAATTGCGATTTTCTTTGGAATATCTTCCATATACATCAGATCATCACTCGATAAAACTATCTCACCGTCAAACGGCATAAAAGGAAGTTCTGCAGGTTTCGAGCCGGCAGCGATAACGACGAAATCGTTAACGAGTATTTCACTTTCTTTTTCTTCATCTTCATAGCTGACACTGACAGCGCCTGCCAAGGGTGAGAATAATGACGGACCGAGCACAGTTGCTGTCCCTTCATAAATATCCACCTTGTTTTTATCAAGCAGGTATTTTATTCCGGTCTGCATTTTATTAACGACTTTGTCTTTTTGGCTAATAATATTTGCCATTTCAAATGACGGCTTATGCGGTGTAATACCGTATAGCTCTGCATTTTTCATCGTGTTAATGACTTCTGCACTTTTTAAAAAACTTTTCGTCGGAATACATCCTTTGTTTAAACATGTACCGCCGAGTCTATTTTTCTCTACAACGGCGACCTGGTGGCCGAGCTGGCTGAGTTTAATAGCAGCCACATAACCGCCTGTGCCGCCGCCGACAATCACTGTATCGTAATTTTTAGTCATGAGTTTCCTCCGCTCTGTATGTCTTCAGCAATTTTCTGTCCTGTTCTACTGTATACGCACCGTAGGCCAGTGCTTCCATCTCAAGTTCGCCCGGGTAAACTGTTATTGGTGCGAGAAATGAAATATAAGGCCTAATTAAATCCATAACATAGCTGCTGTAGCTGATGCCGCCTGTAAAAATAATCTGGTCGATTTCACCGTGCAGTACAGCGGCTTTAGCGCCGATTTCCTTGCCGATTTGAAAAGCCATAGCGTTAAGCACTTCTTCGCTGTTCTTGTCACCGCGCTCAATATCAGCTACTATATCGCGGATATCTTCAGTGTTTAAATGAGACAATAGCCCGCCCTGTTTAGAGATCAGTTTATTTATATCTAAAGGTGACAGGCCGGAGTCTTCTATATATTTAAGCAGGCCGTCGGCCGGAATACTTCCGGCGCGTGTCGGACTCATCGGCCCGTCGCCGTTCAGGCCGTTGTTGACATCGATTACTTTTCCAAGGTGATGCGCACCGACTGTTATGCCGCCGCCCATATGAATGACGATTAAATTTAAATCTTCGTAATCTCTCTTTATACTTTCAGCATACTTTCTCGCCACTGCTTTTTGGTTCAGTGCGTGGAAAATGGAAGTTCTTCTGACATTTTTAAGGCCGGTATACTGAGCTTCTACACACAGTTCATCGACGACAACCGGATCGGTAATGACAGCTTCGATTTTGTAGTTTTTGGCAAAGTCAGCTGCGAGGATGCCGCTTAAGTTTGAGGCATGGTCACCGTAGCGGCCTTCCGTTAAATCTTTAAGCATATCTTCGTTGATTAAATACGTGCCGCCTTCAACAGGATGAAGCAGACCGCCGCGTGAAGCGACAATGCTGACTTCTTCCGGCCGAACACCGCATTCAGAAAAAAACATCATCAGCGTATTGTAGCGTACAGCTTTCTGTTCGTTAATACTCTGACTGATTAGCTCCTTGTCATGGGAGTAGGTCTTAACTATATGGCAATTTAAATCCCGGAAGAGCGCAACTTTAGTCGTTGTACTCCCGAGATTTAATACAAGTATAAACTTTTTCATTATTATTTTCTTCCGGAAAGGATATTTTTATCAGATTGAGTGTATACACTCTTCACATTTTGGATCGCTTTAATACGCGCTTCTGCAAGATGATCTGCCGCGTGCTGCGGTGAAATATTTTGTTCTTTTGCAATCGTAAAGATTTTATCTATCTGGTTATATACATCTTTGACTTTTGCTGTTGCACGTTCTTTGTTGTAGCCTTCCAGTTCATCAGCAACGTTAATCACACCGCCGGAGTTTACCACGTAATCCGGTGCGTAAACAATACCCGCATCCTCGAGTGCCTGGCCGTGTTTTTCAATGTCCAGCAGCTGATTGTTCGCACTGCCGCAAATCGCTTTAACTTTCAGCTGTGGAATCGTATCATCGTTTAAAATTCCGCCGAGTGCACACGGGGCAAAGATATCCGCTTCGACACCGTAGATCTCATCAAGACCGACAGCTTCTGCGCCGAAATCATCGACCGCACGCTGCACTGCAGCTTCGTTGATATCCGTTACGATTAATTTTGCGCCTGCTTCATGCAGATGCGCACACAAGCTGTACGCCACATTGCCGACACCCTGAACAGCCACAGTTTTACCTGCAAGATCATCGCTGCCGAAGGCTTCTTTAGCTGTACGCTGAGTCGCAACGAATAGTCCGAGAGCTGTAAACGGACTCGGGTTGCCGCTCGAACCGTATGCTTCGCTGACGCCGCATACATAGTCGGTTTCCTGGTAAATGTAATCCATATCTTCAACAGTTGTACCAACATCCTCTGCTGCGATGTAGCGTCCGCCGAGATTGTTAATGTAACGTCCGAGCGAACGGAAGAATGCTTCTGATTTGTCTTTTGATGCATCACCGATAACAACTGCCTTGCCGCCGCCGAGGTTGAGTCCTGCTGCTGCGTTTTTGTAAGTCATGCCTTTAGCGAGACGGAGCACGTCCGTAATTGCTTCATCTTCATGTTCGTAATTCCAGAACCTGATGCCGCCGAGTGCCGGCCCAAGTGTCGTATCGTGAATACAGATAATTGCTTTAAGTCCGCTTGCTTTATCCTGGCAGAATACTAATTGTTCATAGTCGCCCTGTTCCATTTCAGTAAAAATCATATTAAACATCCTCCTGATTGTGTTCCATCATTTTAATTGCCAATTTAATTGAATTATACTTCTCTTCTTTTGAATCTGCACGTGAAGTCAGTACGAAAGGGACTTTAAGTCCGGCAATCATACCCGCCACGTGAGCGCCAGCAGTCGTCACGAGTGCTTTATACAGTATGTTTCCCGCATCGATGTGCGGCATAATGAGTATATCTGCATCACCTGCGACAGCTGAGTCGTACCCTTTAATTTCTGCAGCAGATTTTGACAGTGCAAGATCATACTGCATAGGCCCGTCGATTATTGCCTTTTTAAAATTACAGGCCCTCACTATTGTATCATTTGTGACGGTAGAAGCTATTTTTTCATTCACTTTTTCGACTGCAGAAATGAGTGCAATTTTAGGTTCTTTAATACCGAGCTTGCCTGCTGCGGTAATAGTATTTTCTATTATTTTAATTTTGGTTTCTGTATCCGGATCGATATTCATCGCCGCATCGCTGATAATTACCGGCTTGTGGTAATTCGGCAGGCTGAACAGTGCAATGTGAGATAAAAGGTCCTGTTTCAGCAGCTTTAATTCTTTATTTAATACTGCTTTTAAAATAACACTTGTTGAAATAAGACCCTTCATCAGGACCTCTGCCCCGCCGTCAGCAAGCAACTGGCCGGCCTTAGCAGCTGCATCCTGATCATTTGTACTGTGGTGAATCGATATATTGTGTACCGTATAATCAAAATTTATTTTTTTGAACATTTCTTTTAACTTGTGTTCATCATCAAAAAGATGCCATTTTATACCGAGTTCTCGTTCTGTGTCAATGACCAGTTCAAGCAGGTCCTCTGAGGTCGCTCTGACGAGAGCTATTGATGCTTTGGTGCCTGGCTTAATCTGTAATATTTCATCAAAATTCATGAATTCGCCTCCTCAGAATTATTATACAATATTTTGGATAAATACATTTACAAGACCCCTTTTGAAAGCCCTTACAAAAAGCATACAATTATTTTTCAAAAAAGAAAAGTGTATTAAAAAATGTTTAATAATTAAGAATATTCAAGGTCTAATTTCATACATGTTTCATAAATCGTAAATTTTACTTTCCGATTTTTGTTGTATAATATTATTTAGAAATGATTTTAGGAGAAGATTATGCTGAAAATAGTTGCTTTAATAATACTGGTTATTCCCGGCATCATTGCGGGAATCGGAATAAAACTGATGCGGGATAGCATATTTGGTATCGTAATTGATCCGTTTACCTACACCGCCCTGCAGTTTTTTGCAGGTCTGATTATGACTGCACTTGGAATATGGTTTATCGGCGGATATCTTTTGTACCGCGAACGCAAAAATAAACGTGCCCAGGAACGTTTCATGAAACAAGCAAAAAAATCCGGTGAAGATTAATCTTCACTGGATTTTAATAATTCTGCCGCATTAAGCCGGGCGGCTTCAGTAATTTTAGAGCCGCTGATCATGCGTGCAATTTCTTCGATTTTATCTTCGTAATTCAAATAAGCTGCGGTTGAGTGCGTACGTTCACCTTCAGTGTCTTTTTCTACATGGAGAAGATGGTCTGCAGTTGCTGCTGCCTGCGGCAGATGAGAAATCGCCAGCACCTGGCGCTGTTTGGACAGGAGTTTCATTTTCTCGACCATGCGGGCAGCCACCTGTCCGCTGACTCCCGTATCTATTTCATCAAAAATAATCAAAGAATCGCTGTCGAACTCAGAGAAGATAGTCCGGAGGGCAAGACTGACACGGGACACTTCCCCGCCTGAAGCAATTTGCTTCATAGGCTTCAGCGGTTCGCCTTTATTTGTCGCAATTAAAAACTCAACATCGGTAAAACCGAGCGGATTAAAATGAGATTCTTTTAAGCTGATTTCAAACTGAACGTTCGGCATTTCGAGTTCACTGAGTTCGCGGCGCAGCTTGCTTTCTAAGAAGTGTTTGCGCTCGTTCCTGTATGTATGAAGCTTCATTGCGGACTGCTCCATTTTCTCATACAGTTCTTTCTGTTCTTCTTCCAGCCGTGTGAACGACTGCGAAATATTTTCGAGATCATCGATATCTTCCTGCAATTCCTGCTCGAACTGAAGCAGCCCGGAATAGGTTTTTGTGAATTTGCGCTTCAGCTGATTGAACTGATTCAATCTGGACTGAATCGCATTTAAACGTTCTGCATCGTAATCGATCGATGACAAATCATTCGACACATGGGAATTCAGCTCGGTTAAAAGGTAATATGCATCCATCAGCGTATCTTTATAAGATGTATATGATTCGTCGAACTTAGTAACTGTATCGAGCGACTGATTAATATCATACAGCATGCCCTGCGGCGGATATTCGCTCACGAGCAGCGACTTAATCTGGCTGAGTGCCCAGTGAATATTTTCGTAGTTGGATAAAAACTCTAACTCATGTTCAAGTTCTTCTTCCTCATCTTCTTTCAGCTCAAGGGCTGAAATTTCAGCATGCTGCATTTTTAACAGTTCCAGCTGCGTCAGGCGGTTGCGGTCTTTGTATTCGAGTTCTTCAATGCGTTCTTTTACCGACTGATAAGCTTGGTAGTGCTGCTGGTATTCGGTAAAAATACTTTCTTTGCCAAGGCCGATATAGCGATCGAGGTATTCAATCTGTTCATTTTTCTGCAGTACTTCAGCTTGTGACGACTGCGAATGAATCGACAGCACAAGTGCCATAATCTGTTTTAAATTATTCAGCGTGACCATCTGATTATTAATTTTAATTAAGCTTTTACTGCTGGCCATCACTTCGCGTCTCACGATATACAATTCATCTTCTTCAATACCGAGTGAATTAAGCATACTGCTGAGTTTATCATTGACAGGAAAATCAAAGACGCCTTCAATGACAGCGCCGCTGTTTCCGTAGCGTATGTCATCTGCGGATGCGCGGCGTCCTTCCAAATAGCTGATGGCTTCAATAATTTTAGATTTACCGGCACCTGATTCACCTGTAAATACAGTCATTCCTCTGGAAAAATCCAATTCAATATTTTCAAGCACGGCAAAATTCTGCACACTTAATCTGAGCAGCACATTAAACACCCCAGTTAAATAAGATTAAAAATACGATCTTTAATTAATTGCTGTGATTCTTCATCACGGCAGATCAACAGACATGTATCGTCTCCGCAAATTGTGCCGACAACTTCTTCCCATTCGAGCTGATCGATAATTGCTCCGATCGACTGGGCGTTGCCTGGCAATGTTTTTAAAACGAGGAGATTGCCTGTAAAGTCCAGTTTAACAAAACTGTCCATCAGGTAGCGTCCGAGTTTTTCAAGCGGATGGTACTGTCTGTCTTTTGGCATGCTGTATACATATTCTCCGCCCGGTGAAGGAACTTTAATCAGCTGCAGTTCTTTAATGTCACGGGACACTGTTGCCTGAGTGACATTAAACTTATGTTCGATAAGCTTATCTACGAGTTCTTCCTGGGTTTCAATCCGGTTATTCGTAATGATTTCTCTGATTTTAATTTGTCTGATTGATTTATTAGACATTAAAATCCCCCCTTTTATAAATAGTTATTGAATATTTATTCATTATATTATCATAAGCCGCTCTCTTTGCATAGCAAAAACAAAGACATCAGCCGTACACGACGGCTTTGATGTCTTTGTCTATTACTGCATATTCATTTGGTTCGGCTGTCAGATAAAAGAGATATTCTCTATTGCCTTTAGTTCCCGTAATCGGAGAACGCTCAATTGCTGACAGATTAAAATCGAGTGTTTCGCATTCTTTTTGCACACGCTGAAGGACCTGATAATGCGTATCGAGATTTGTAATAATACCGCTCTCTTCCCGTTCTTCCAGATAACTTTCAAATTGAGGCTTAATTAAAGCTGCAATTTCGATATTATGGGTAAACAATGCTTTTATATGACGGAGAATCGGTACAATTGATGTGAACGAGACATCGATTGAAATGAAATCCGGGAGCGGATCGAAATTTTCGATTACAGTCTCTTTAAAATTGGTCTGCTCCATCACGGATACCCGCTCATCAATTCTCAGCTGGTAGGCGAGCTGGTTAGTACCGACATCGACAGCATAGACGTATTTTGCGCCGTGCTTGAGTGCGCAGTCGGTAAAACCGCCCGTGGATGAGCCGATATCGAGCATTACTTTACCCTTTAAATCCAGTCTGAAATAATCGATGGCGTGTTTTAACTTTAAGCCCCCGCGCGAAACGAACTGCTTCACATTTTTAAATCTGACCTGTGCTTTTTCGGGCGCAATTTTATCTGAAGCTTTATAAACAGGTTCATTATTGTTTAATACTTTCCCTGCCATAATTAATTTTTGTATATCATCTATTGAACCGACATTAAAATGTTCGAAAATATATTCATCGATTCGCATTTTCTTCATAAGATGCCCCTGTCAGCTGTTTAGTCCGGTGTGCAATATTTTCTGCTGTAATGCCGATATCACGGAGCAGCAGATCCACATCGCCGTGTTCGATATATTCATTATCAATCCCTAGACGCTGAATTTTATTCGTGTACAGTTCATCGTTCATATAGGTGGACACCATGCTGCCGAGACCGCCTGTAAGCATTGCTTCTTCTATAACAAATACAGGAATTCCGCTCTCTCCGAGAGAATTAAGGAGAGCAGTATCCATCGGCTTAATAAAGCGTGCGTTTATCACTCTAACTTCAATGCCCTCTTTACTTAGTGAATCAGCAGCTTCCAATACAGTCTGAAGCGTCGGTCCGTACGAAATTAGTGCGGCATCACGGCCTTCACGGAGCACTTCCCAACTCCCGATTTTAAGCGGTTTTCGGTCTTCTTTCATATCGATACCCTGGACATTGCCGCGCGGATAGCGGATGGCCATCGGGCCTTCAGTTTCAAATGATAAATCAATCATCATCTCAGCTTCTTTTTCGTCTCTCGGCATCATTAATGTGATATTAGGGAGCGGTGCAATAAAGCTGATGTCAAAGACGCCCTGATGAGTTTCACCATCCGCACCGACAAGACCGCTCCGGTCGATACCGAGAAGCACATTGAGATTTTGTCTGTCAACGTCGTGCAGAAGCTGGTCGTAACCGCGCTGCAGGAAAGTTGAATAGATTGCAAGGTACGGTTTCAAGCCTGCAGCCGCTAATCCTGCTGCCATTGTCACGGCATGCTGTTCAGCAATACCGGTATCAAAGAAACGTTCCGGCAGTTCATTCTGGAATTTTGTCAGTTTGCTGCCGACAGGCATAGCCGGTGTCATGGCAACAATTGTCTCATCTTGATGGGCGCGGTCGAGTACAGTGTTCGACATAAATGCGCTCCACGATTCTGTTTTCTTCGTGCCGAGCACTTCGCCGGTATCGATTTTATACGGTCCGAGTCCGTGCCAGATACCCAGCTTGTCGTGTTCTGCTGGATGATAGCCTTTACCTTTTTTCGTAATGACGTGAATCAGAACGGGACCATCATATTCTTTGGAAGTTTTAATCGCTGCACCGAGATCTTCAAAATTATGACCATCGACAGGACCGATATATTTAATGCCGAGTTCTTCAAAGAAAATACCGTCGACAAACATATATTTTGTACTATCTTTAAAACGGTCAGCGAGATCCCGGAGCGTCGTGCCGACCTGCGGCAGACGTTCGATAAACCCTTCCGCACCATGTTTAAATTTGTTGTACTGAGTATTGGTTCTCATGCGTCCGAGCATATTGTGAAGTGCGCCGACATTTGGCGCAATGCTCATTTCGTTATCGTTTAAAATAATCGTCATATTCGTCTTGTCACTGCCGATATGGTTCAGGGCTTCAAGCGCCATACCGCCGGTCAGTGCACCGTCGCCTATTATCGGAACAACGTGATTTTTTTCACCTTTAATATCGCGTGCTTTTGCAAAACCCATCGCAGCTGAGAGCGATGTCGATGAATGGCCCGCTTCCCATACATCATGCTCGCTTTCGCGCATTTTTGGAAATCCGCATAATCCTTTATATTGTCTGAGCGTGGCGAAATCCGCACTTCTACCTGTTAAAATTTTGTGTATATATGCTTGATGCCCTACATCGAAAATCAGTTTATCCGACGGTGAATCAAAGTACTTATGAAGTGCAATTGTCAATTCAACAACACCTAAGTTTGCTCCGATGTGGCCGCCTGTTACTGCACATGACTCGATGAGAAATTCTCTTATGTCACTTGCTAGCTGTACGAGCTCTTCTTCATTTAAATTTTTCACAAATGATGGCTCGTCAATACTATATATATTCATATAGCAACCACCTTTAAATTTACTAGTAATTATTATAACACTATACTGTTCGGACCAAAAAGAAAAATGATAATTCATACTGACATATGAATTATCATTGATCTCTTTCAGCAAACATCTGAACGATTTTACGTAATCCCGCTGTCGCTATTAATCCATCCAGACTGTCTAGGATGCCGTATGCCTCTTCTTCTTTATCATTCAAGGCAGCCTTAGCGCCTTTTAACCCAAGTTCACTCACATAGGTCACTTTGCCTTTTTTCGCGTCGCTGCCCGTATTCTTACCTGTAATTTCAGGATTACCTTCAAGATCTAAAATATCATCCTTAATCTGAAACAGGACGCCGATAACTTCGCTGAATTCCTCAAGACGCGAGGTCACCTGAGGTTCCGCACCGGCAATAATGCACGCTGCTGTCACAGGTGCTTTAATCAGCGCACCGGTTTTGTAAGCATGTATTTTTTCGAGTTCATCAAGCGATGTTTTCCGTTTCTCCGCTTCGATATCGAGCATTTGCCCGCTGATCATGCCTGACTGGCCGCTCGCAGAAGAAATTATCTCAACGAGTTTAATTCTGACTTCTGCTGATAATGCCTTGTCTTTCGCAAGCACATTAATACTTTCATTGAGCAGGTTGTCGCCGGCAAGAATTGCCGCCGCTTCACCGAAGACGACATGGTTTGTCGGCTTGCCGCGTCTCAGTTCATCGTTATCCATGGCAGGCAGATCATCATGAATCAGCGAATAAGTATGAATCATCTCAATCGCGGATGCCGCACTGACACCTTTTGAGACGTCTGTGTTGAGTGCCTCCAGCGCAGTAAATAACAACAGCGGACGGAGTCCTTTGCCGCCGGCTTCAACGGAATATTTACTCGCCTCGTAAATTGTTTCAGAATGCTGATATTCTTTCAGATGCAGAAGTATATGGGATTTCACTTTATCGATATAAGCTTTGTTTTTATTCTCCATCGTTATCAGTATCCTTATTGAGTTCTTCAACTTTTAACTCGGCATTTTTCAATATATTATCGCATTCCTGTGAAAGTTTAATACCTTCTTGATAAAGTTCCAGCGACTTTTCCAGGGATACTTCCTCTTCATCGAGCGATTTAACGATTGTTTCCAGTCTCGTCATTTTCATTTCAAAAGTCTGATCATTTTTAGTCATCTGTATTCACCTCAGTTACTTTCGCGCTGACTGTGCCTCGATTAAATGATGTTTCAATAACATCGCCAACTTTTAAGTTTTTTGCTTCCGTTACTATTCTATTATTAAACGTTGTATAAGAATAGCCTCTTTTTAATACTTGAACCGGACTGACTGATTCCAGCACATTAATGTTTCCTGAAAGGTGTTCCATCTTCCGGCCGAGCACCGCTTTTATCCGGCGTTTCAGCTCATCTTTTGTTCTCAGAAGTTCCGCCTGCCCGTTTCTTATAAGAGGTGACGGACTGCTGTAGGACAAGGAAGACATATGCCTGTCCAGCATGTGCCGGTTTTCGAGCAGCGAGGAAGACATATAATTATCAAGTGACGCGGTTAAATCTCGCAGCCTTCCAGTCTCTTCTGTATATAATAAATTCGGATTTTTAAACTTGTAGTAATTCGCCAGCCCTTCCAGCTGTTTTCTGGACCGGTCAATTTTTGTCATTATCAGATTATCCGCCTGCCTGCCGAGCTCGCCTAGACGGAGATTTAAATCTCTGATATTAGGCACAGCCTGTTCAGCTGCAGCAGTCGGTGTCGGCGCCCGGAGATCACTGACATAGTCAACGAGCGTAATATCTGTCTCGTGGCCTACCCCTGTTATTACCGGCGTATCCATATTAAATACTGCGAGTGCGACTTCCAATTCATTAAAGGTCCACAGATCTTCAATCGACCCTCCGCCCCGGGCAAGAATTACTGTGTCCGCGCCGAGTGAGTCCGCTCTTTTAAGATTTGTAAGAACACTCTCCTGGCTGCGGCCGCCCTGGACATATGTATTTAATAAAGTAACCTTAACGAGCGGATATCTGCGGGTTAAGGTGGTGATCATATCCTTAATCGCTGCACTCGTCGATGAGGAGACGATGGCGATATGTTCCGGGAAAGCAGGAATCGCCTTTTTGTGCTCCGGATTCAAGTAGCCCTTTTTCTTCAGCAGCTCTTTGTTCTGTTCCAGCTTTAAAAACAGCTGGCCGATACCGTCAATCTGCATTTCTTTAACGTAAATCTGGTATTGCCCGCGGGCTTCGTACAGAGTAATATTTCCTGCCAGAAGGACATTCTGCCCCTCTTCGGGCTTGAAATTCAGTTTTTCAGCATCGTATCTGAACATAACCGCACTGATGACGGATCTGTCATCTTTAACAGAAAAATAAATGTGGCCGTTCGTATGATGTTTCACATTCGACAGCTCACCCTTAAGAAAGACCCGTTGCAGGTACGGGTCTTTTTCAAATTTATATTTAATATATTTTGTTAATGACTGAACTGATAAATACTTTGTACTATCCATTTTACCTAACCTTCATTCTGTACGGCAAAGTTCTTCAATACCCCGTTAACGAAACGATGGCTGTCTTTGTCACCGTAGTTTTTGGCGATTTTCACCGCTTCATCAATGACAACTTTTACAGGTGCACCATGACTCTGCAGTTCACTGACCGCGAGACGTAATATATTTCTTTCTACTTTTGATATACGATCAATCGTATACCCTGTTAAGTAACGGCTGATTTCATCATTTACCTGATCCTGATTCTGGATATAGTAATCGATCACCGATTTAACAAATGTTTCAGTCTGATAGACTTCGTAAAAACGGGCATTTCTCAGCTCAACAACGTTTTTATCTATTTGAAATAACAGCTGAAATGCTTTCTTTCTTTGTTCATGTCTCTTCATGCTTACACCTAAACCTATTCTATTAACTTATTTAATAATATTAACGATGTGCACGTTAGTTTCGTTAACTGTGACTTCGAGCATATCATTTACAGCTTGTTTAACATTTTCCTGAATACGTTCAGCTACGCTGTGAACGTTTCTGTCAGTTGATAATACGACGTAAATCGCAATGTGAATCTGACCATCTTTAGTCTCGACTTTCACACCGCGGCCTCGGAATTTCTTCCCAATCTTTTCGATATTACCACTGGCAAAATTATTTTGCAATGAGTGAACGCCTTTAGTTTCTTCAACCGCAATGCTTGCGATTACTTCAATGACTTCACTGGAGATTTCGATGCTGCCCAAATTTGTATTATGATTTTGTAAAATCATACAATCACCTCACTCTTTTATTATATCACGTGACGCGGGTAATATTAAATGGTTTGCTGAATGGATCGATAAACCGCTGACTCCGTTCGGAAAAGTCTTTAAGCTGTATTTTGTTACTTTAAATATATGTCTATTTACGGTTCTAGTCAATAAGCTGCGGAAAACAGGTGGAAGGTGGTAATTGAGTGCTTTGCTCCGCAATGAACTAATTTTATTATAAAAATATAAACTGGATAATTGAATCAAAATTGACCGGCTGAAAAAGCCAGTCAATCTGTTAATAATGATTTAGAAGAGCATAGTTTCTACAAATTATTCTGTCCCACATATCTCGCCAGCCTTACAATATGCTTCTCTAATACTCTCTCAAACTGATCGGTTTCAACCACACCGTCCGCATCCTGGTATGGAATACCGACAAGATCATCTTTATCTCTGTCTTCTGTCGACGTGTGTTTATCTTCAAAGTAATAATAATGACCATTCACATTCGTCTGCACCAGCATATCCGGCAGCTGCAATTTACCGCCGATTTTAATTCTGTAGGCCGCGGGAACATTTGAAGATACTTTATTTTTCTGCAGCTGATAAGATATCGCAGTGCTGCCTTTATAATTTATCGTTATCTCTTCCCCTGCTTTATAATCTTTCGGACTTTTTATCTCTGCAGTATCATCAAACTTTTGCTTAATTATTTCAATTACCGGTGCGTAAATCTCGGGAATCTCACCCAGATCTTTTTCAATTTCTTCAAAATAATTATCATCGTGCTGTACTTGAGAACCATCATCCTGTTCCTCATTTTGCACTTTTTTCAGTTCATCATTAAATACTTCAAGGAAATTATTCATTTGTAAATCCTCCTCCTGTGATTTACTGATATCTACCCTAAAAAGAAAAAGATAAAAACCGTCTCCCTATTCCAAAAGGAATAAAAAGACGGTCTTAATCATCTACTTCATAATATTCTGTTCTACTAAAATGTTAGTACTATTTTGTGAGAATTTAAAAGTTAAAGAGAATGTCCAGTAATGAATTTTTTTAGTTCATATGACAAACCGGTTTATTTTTGTAATTTGTTCAGCAGTTAGATATTTGACGTTTTTTCCATTTGAGTTACTCATACTCTGGATAGAGCTTTAATAATTTCAGAACGTTCACCTAGAGATTGAACTAATAAATCATCAAATTCTTGTATGTCTATTGTTTGATTTGTCTTTTGTTTAGGCTGCTTTTTATCATTGTGAATCAGACGCTCTGCAGTACTGATATTTCGGACAGATTTCCATACAGCTGTCTTTCTACCTAGTGTGTGTCTTGAAACAAAAGCTTTGCTAGATCCATGTTTAGTAGGTAGTGAAATCTTTATAAATCCATTTTTACTGCCGTTGAGTCGCTTTGCACTATTCATATTAGTTTTTCGCAAAATAACCACTCCTTTTATATTATTATAAATGATTGTTTTCTACTTGACAATTTTATAGTGTTTAGGAATGCATTATTATAATTGAACGAAAAAGTATTTAACTAATTATTATACTGATTTGTTAAGTTCATATAAAAATCCACTCCTTCATTTTAATAATGAAAAAGTGGATTATTTTAACTGCTACTTCATAATATCCTGTTCTGCCAGGAAATTTGTATTATAATCATTGTTTAAAAATGCGTCATTCAATAAGATGTTCTGGTGGAACGGAATTGTCGTATCGATGCCTGAGATTTGGAATTCACCGAGCGCGCGTTTTGCTGTCTGTACTGCTTCGTCACGGTTTTTACCGTGTACAATCAGCTTCGCAATCATTGAATCGTAGTACGGCGGAATGACATAGCCTGCATATGATGCAGTATCCATTCTCACTCCAAATCCGCCCGGCTGAAGGAATTCTGTTATCTTCCCTGCCGACGGCATAAAGTTTTTATACGGGTTTTCGGCATTGACTCTGAATTCAAAGGCGTGACCCTCAAATTTAATGTCTTCCTGTTTATAAGGAATCGGTTCATGCATTGCCACACGTATTTGCGATTTCACAAGGTCTACGCCGGTAATCATTTCCGTTACCGGGTGTTCAACCTGAATACGTGTATTCATTTCCATGAAGTAATATTTATGGTCGTTTAAATCATAAATAAACTCAATCGTGCCGGCACCGATATAATCGATGCTTTTCGCTGCCCGGACTGCAGTTTCTCCCATTTCGCGTCTCGTTTTGTCACTGATGACCGGACTCGGCGCTTCTTCTACGAGTTTCTGCATACGGCGCTGAACTGTACAGTCACGTTCACCTAAATGAATGACATTGCCGTGATAGTCTCCGAGGACCTGAATTTCAACATGGCGGAAGTTTTCAATATATTTTTCAATATAAAGACTCTTATTGCCGAAGGCACTTTCAGCTTCCTGCTCTGTTAATTTATAATTCTGTGTCAGCTCATCTTTGTTCCGTGCGACTCTGATTCCTTTACCGCCGCCGCCGTGGCTTGCTTTAATAATAATCGGATAGCCGATGTCTTCAGCAATTTCATAAGCGTCATCCAGTGATTTCACTACACCGTCGCTGCCCGGCACTGTAGGAACATCCGCTTCAATCATCGTTTTCTTCGCGACATCTTTTACACCCATTAGAGAAATCGTTTCAGACATCGGTCCGATAAAGATCAAACTCGATGATTCACACATCTCTGCAAAATCGCTGTTTTCAGCTAAGAAACCGTAACCCGGGTGAATGGCATCGCAGCCTGTTGACTGAGCAATCGTAATAATCCCGATCATATCCAGGTAGCTGTCTTTTGAAAGTTTTGGCCCGATACAGTAAGATTCTGTCGCTAGTTTCCGGTGTAAACTATCCTGATCTGCTTCAGAGTATATACTGACAGTTTCGATTCCAAGTTCGTGACAGGCACGGATGATTCTTACCGCGATTTCACCGCGGTTTGCGATTAATACTTTTTTAATCATCGTAATTTAAATAATGGCTGATTGTATTCAACCATATCTCCGTCATCTACTAGAATTTCTGTAACTTCACCGGATACTTCTGCCTGTATTTCATTGAATAATTTCATCGCTTCCAAAATACAAACGACTGATGTGCTGCTTACTGTGTCTCCTACTTTAACGTATGCTTCAGCTTCAGGTGAAGGTGCTTTGTAAAAAGTCCCGACCATCGGTGCTCTGACAACAAGGCCTTCATCTTCAGGCTGAGCTTCTTTAGCCGGAGCCTGCGCCGCTGGTGCGCTTTGTGTCTGTACAGTTTGAGGCGCTGGTGCAGCTGCCGGTGTTAATTCTCTTTTAAGTTTAATATCCACATCTTTGTCTTTATATGAAATTTCAGTAAGCGATGCGCGCTCCATTTTTTCAATTAAAGAATCGACTTGTTCTAAATTCATTAGTTTTACTCTCCCATAAAATAATATGTCTACATTTTACATAGGTGGTCATACCAATTCAAGTATTAATTAAGAGCAGTAAATCCGACTGCTCTTAAAATGACTACGCTCTTGAAACGTAAGATCCTTCTTCAGTGTTAACAACGAGCATATCGCCCTGGTTAACAAATAAAGGCACTTGCAGAGTAACCCCTGTTTCAAGTGTTGCTGATTTAGACGCACCGCTCGCAGTGTCGCCTTTGATTCCCGGTTCTGTTTCGATAACCTCAAGCTCAACAGTTTTCGGAAGTTCTACTCCGAGTGTCTCGCCTTCATACATCATAATTGCGACCGGCATATTTTCTTTCAGGAATTTTAACTCATATTCCAGCTGGCTGCCCGGAATTTCAAGCTGTTCGTAAGTGTTGTTATCCATGAACACGTAGCTGTCGCCATCCGCATACAGATATTGCATTTTATGGTTGTCGATCTGAGCTCTGCCGACTTTTTCTCCTGCTCTGAAAGTTTTTTCCTGTGTTGCGCCTGTACGCAGGTTTTTTAATTTACTGCGGACGAAAGCCGCGCCTTTCCCAGGCTTAACGTGCTGGAAGTCTAAAACTCTCCAGATACCGCCGTCTACTTCTACTGTAAGACCAGTTTTAAAATCGTTTACTGAAATCATGATTTTCCTCCTAATAATCTGTCCGTCTTATACGATAAACAGTTTTTTACTGCTGTGTGTTAATTTTTTAAGTCCGGTTTCAGTGACAATTGTATCATCCTCGATACGCACGCCGCCAAGACCGTCTACATAAATACCCGGTTCTACAGTCACGCACATCCCAGGCTCTAGAGTCATTGTACTTTGTTGTGCGAGGCCTGGCAATTCGTGAACTTCGAGACCGAAGCCGTGGCCGAGTGAGTGGCCGAAGTTTTCGCCGTAGCCGTAGCTCTTGATAACGTCTCTTGCTACTGCATCTGCTTCGCTGCCGGTCATGCCCGCTTTAATTTCTTCGAGCGACTTCAGCTGAGCTTCCAACACGACGTTGTATATGTCTTCCATTTCCGGAGAGACAGAACCGACACCGAAAGTACGTGTAATATCGGATGCATATCCTTTATAGTAGGCACCGAAATCCAGTGTTACCATATCGCCGGATTCAATCACTTTATCAGAAGCAACACCGTGAGGCAGTGCTCCTCTGTGACCGCTTGCAACTATCGTATCAAAACTTGGCCCGCTTGCTCCAAGTTTGGTCATGTGCGCTTCAAGCTCATTTTTAACTTCCATTTCAGTCATGCCTTCTTTGACATAAGTTAAAATATATTCGTAAGCCTGGTCTGCAATTTCACATGCTTTCTGAATTAAGTCCACTTCTTCTTTTGTTTTAATTAAGCGGATTTTTTCTACTTCGCCTGTTAACGGCACCACTTCAAAATCGTCTTTAATCTTACTGTATGTATTGTAGTTTACGTGCTCCCCTTCGAAACCAATACGTTTAATATTTTTCGATTCCATAAATGATGCGATGAAATCAAGCAGGCCTCCCTGCTGCAGCACAAATTCGAAGTCTTTGGCCTGTTCAGCACCTTGTGCTTTATACCTGAAGTCGGATATTAAGTATCTTCTCTCCGGTGTAATAACAAGTGCCCCGCTCGTGCCGGTAAAATTACTTAAATACCGTCTGTTGTAACTGCTCATTACGAGTAATGCATCAAGATTTTCTCTCTCCAGCAACTGCTGTACTTTATCAAATTTAATCATTTCTCCGCCACCTCTCCATTATCATTTTACATGAAATTAATATCTATTTCATTTTCTTTTTATATTTTAACGCTAACATGTTAAAATAGTCTAATGAAATATAGGAGAATGTGCGATGAAACTTAGATTATCTGCAACGATACTAATATTACTGGCTGCGGGATGTTCAAACAGTTCACCGGAAGAGACTCTTATTGAACAAGAGGAGTACAAGAGTGAACTGGAAGGGCTGCTGCAGACTGAACAGGTGCGCAATCAGCAGCTGGCTCTGCATTTGGAAAACCTCGATACGCAGATTGTAAATTTCGAACGCGACCGGGATAATCCCAATGTCGAAAAATATGTGGAGACCGTCACGGAATATGCTGGCGGGATTACTGAAAATCTGAATAAAATGAACGAATATATTACTGCCTACCGGAACGGCGAGCAGCTCAATACAGGAGATGTTGTAAAAACCAGAGACGCTGTAACGGATACTGTCGAGAAGTATGAGGCTGCTGTCGGTGAACTGGAACTTACCGATGTGCTTGAACGCGAACATTCCAATGTTGTACTCGCCAATGAAGAAATTACTGAAGCTGTAAACCAGATTGCGGATGCACTGGCCGCTGAAGATGATGAGCTGCTTAACGAAGCCATTGAAAGGCTTCAGTCGGCGACAGAATACTTGTAGAAAGAATGAAGCCTATGACTAAACCGATATACGGCGGCCAGGCAGTGCCTGAAGGCGTCATGTTCCAGTCAAAAACCCATATGTCGACAGCCATCCGGCGGACGAATGGAGAAATCGATTATTTTGATATGCCGCGGCCGGATAAGCCGCTTTTGGCCAAACTGAAAAAAATACCGCTTCTCCGCGGGAATGTTGCGATACTTGAAGCCAGTGTATTTGGCATGAAACATATGGATTTTGCTGCGGACCGATACGACCGGAATCCGGCGGAAGACTATAAAATAGCAGAAGAAAAAAATTCGAAAAATACAGCGAAAGTGGTGCTTTCCACTGTGATTATCGGTATACTTACCTTTTTGATCGGTAAATTTGTGCTGACACTGGTACCGGTGTTTGTCGCGGAAGTATTTTCCGGTATGATTACAGGGAAATTCGGACAGGTAGCCCTTGAAACACTGATTAAGCTGATTATACTGCTTGGCTATATATACCTGCTCTCGCTGACGCCGATGGTTAAAAGACTGTTTCAGTACCACGGTGCTGAACACAAAGTCATTAACTGCTTCGAAGAAGATAAGCCGCTGACAGTTGAAAACGTTCAGGCACAGTCGAGACTGCATTACCGGTGCGGAAGTTCCTTTATACTGTTTACCGTACTGGTCGGCTTCATCGTTTACATGTTTGTTCCCGTCGATCCGCTTTACGTGAGAGTGATTAACAGAATTCTGCTGATACCCGTCGTCCTCGGACTGTCTTTTGAAGTGCTGCAGCTGACGAACAAGCTGAGAGAGGTGCCCGTGCTGAAGTATCTCGGGCTGCCGGGCCTGTGGCTGCAGTATTTAACGACAAAACAGCCGGAGAACGATCAGGTTGAAGTTGCAATACATTCATTCAACCATCTTTTAGGGAGTGATAAAAAGTGAAAAGAGCTTTGGTGATTATCGTTTTGATTGTTGCAGCAATCGGGCTTCTGATGAATCTTGATCTCGTGCTCGGTATGATTGTCAATTCATTAATTTTTCTTTTAGTGATAGCTGCAATTTTATACGGCATTTATTATTTCTTTATCTTAACTGAAGATCAGAGAAAATATAAAAAAGCATTACGCAAAGCAAAGCGTAAACAGCGGAGAAAATAATACACATATACAAGGAGAGGTTTTTAAGTGGAAAGCTGGATTATTGCTTTAATTATTCTGGCAGTTGTCATCATCGCATTGGTGATAAATGCATTTTTAAGTATGAGAGGCGTGAACATGCTGTCTGAGACAGAATTCAATCAGGATTTGCGCAAAGTGCAGCTGATTGATTTACGCGAGAAGGAAAAATTTGAACACGGCCATATACTCGGAGCGAGAAATATGCCGATATCGTCCTTCCAGTTAAAAAAAGGCGGTATTAGAAAAGATAAGCCGGTTTACTTATATGATCAGAACGGGCGTACTGCCTTGCGCGCGGCTCGTATGCTGAAAAAAGACGGCCATAAGGACATCAACGTTCTAAAGCAGGGAATTGCTAAATGGACAGGTAAAATTAAATCTAAAAACCGTTAAAATAACAAAAAGACGCCTGACCGGCTGCGGTCAGGCGTCTTTTTTTGGTTTTTGGCGTATTTTGAGTTATTCGTCCAAACGAACAGATTACGTCGAGATAAAGAAAAAATATCAGACAAAAAGCCTGCAGCATCAAGCTGCAGGCTTTTAAAATAATTAATCATTTAGTTTTTGTGGAATGGTGTTTTAACGAATTTTGCAGGCACATCTTTATTGCGCACTTTGATTATGAATTCTTTATCCAGTTCATAAAAATCAGTATCAACTAAAGCGAAACCGATTGAACGTTTCGTTGTCGGTGACTGCGTTCCGCTTGTTACGTACCCTACTTTGTTTCCTTCGGTGTCATAAACCTCATAGTCTGTACGCGCGATTCCTTTGCCCGTAATTTCAAAGCCCGACAGACGGCGCGGTGCACCATTTTCTTTTTGTTCTTTTAAGGCCGGCTGACCGATAAAGTCGCCCTTATCCACTTTCACAGCAAATCCGATACGTGCTTCAAGCGGTGTAATTTCAGGTGACAGATCCTGGCCGTGAAGCGGAAGTCCTGCTTCAAGACGGAGTGTATCACGGGCGCCGAGTCCGCACTCAAGAGCGCCGTTGTCTACAAATAGTTTCCACAGGTCTACTGTATCTTCCGGTTTACAGTAAAGCTCAAATCCGTCTTCTCCTGTGTATCCGCTCTGTGAAATAATTACATCTTTGCCGTCCACCTGAGCGCCAGTTACGAAGTTGAACATTTTAAGGCCGGATAAATCAGTTTCTGTGAATTTCTGTACCAGTGCTCTTGCATTTGGCCCCTGCACTGCAAGCTGACCGTAGTCCGCTGATACGTTTTCCACAACTGCATCGTATCCTTCGATAGCTTTAAGCCAAGCGAAGTCGCTTTCAGTATTGCCTGCGTTTGGAATCAGCAGGTAATCATTTTCAGCGAGCTTGTATATAACAAGGTCGTCAATGACCCCGCCTTTTTCGTTAGCGATCGTAGTGTATTGAGCTTTTACATCTGTTAACTTCGTAACATCGTTAGTCAGTGCATAGTTTAAGAATTCTTCAGCCTCGCTGCCTGTAACACGGATTTCTCCCATGTGACTGACATCAAAAATACCGACATCTTCTCTTACTGCTGTGTGTTCTTCTTTGATGCTTGAGAATTGAACGGGCATTTCCCAGCCGCCAAAATCGACCAGTTTAGCACCGTTTTCGTGGTAGTACTCATTTAAAGGTGTTCTTTTTAACTCACTCATTACAATTTCCTCCTCAAATAAATAAAACAGGACAGTGAATAATCGCTGTCCTGTTGAAATAATCTTCAGGATTACGTCGCAACACTGTCCTTTTGCCTGAGAGATTCACCCCGCAGGGGCTTGCTCCTTCGGCGACGCTGAACGCGTTCTCTCCAGTATTATTCATCCGTAACTGTCTTGTGAATCCGTATTCATTATACTCATAATTTATTTAAAATGGCAAGCTGAATACTTAGGCTTTAAAATTCCCATCATCCATATAGCTTATGATTTCAGCTGCTGTATCTGCAACAGTCTTTGAAGTGCTGATTTCCCTGTCGGCAAGCGCTGAATATTTATCCAGTCTCGAATTGTAAAGTGCCCGTACTTTTTCAATATCCTGATTGCCGAGCGGACGGTTATCATCTTCCTGAATCCGGCTGTACAGATCATCGAACGGTGCGTTTAAGAAAAACACCGGCATGTCTGTCAGTTCTTTCAGCAGCGCATATGATTTTTCATAAGTAACGACTCCACCGCCTGTCGCAATAATAGCATTTTCTTTCAATATCGACTGAAGCGCCTGAAATTCGTATTCTCTGAATGCCGCTTCTCCTTCAGCCGCAAAAATGTCCGGAATCGGCTGTCCCGCAATTTTTGGAATCACATCATCAAGGTCTATTGTTTTTTTATTTAACTGTATGCCGAGTTCATGTGCGATTGTCGTTTTGCCGCACCCCATAAAACCGATTAATATCATATTATCATTCACCTAATTTATTATTTGATCAATTCTTGAAATATAAATTTCAATTAAATTCATACGGATATCCAGTACCAGCTGAAACCTATTATAGTAATGATAGTATACTCCGATTAAATATATAAGTAAAAAGTATACTGACAGGCTGAAAAATCCGTCATTTTTTGAAGATAAATGTCTCATCGGCTGCTCCTTTCAACTCCAGACTTACCGCTTCTTTTGTTTCAGCAGTAATAAATTCCTCGATATTAAACATTAAAGTAACAAACCCCTCGTCTTCGATACTTTTAATAATTCTGCCGCTGGAATATCTGTAGGTAATCTTTCCTCTGTCTGTTGTAAAGTGAACAGCTGTGCCGGCAGCTTCAATTTTCCGGGATGCCTTATATGTCTCCATAATATCCAGTGTGAAGATATCAGTGTCGTAGTAATCCTCTTGCAGCTCGAGTGTTTGAAACAAAGCTATCACCGCCGGCATGACTGCCATAATCAGTGCTGCAGTCATAAGCGACAGCAGCATTTCCATATAGGTAAAACCGTCAGCTGCATATTTTTTTGAGCCGTTCATCACATGGCACCCCCGCCTTGTTAAATAGTTCTTCAGCCTTACTGATATAATCGGCGGAGGAATCATAGCGGCTGCTTAAAGTATACAGTTCGCGGTAAAATTTCAGCTGTGCCATGCTGTCTCCGTCGAGAACGGAAATGTAGATAAGCCCGGGCAGCATAAGAACGATGACAGTAAATATTAAAAGCGCCACCATGCTGTCGTAGAGCAGAAAGCCTTCATTGTTCAATACGGAACCTCCCCTTCAATATCTGAAAAATAAATTTAACGTTTTTCTCTCCGCAGGATAAATACACTGTGCCAAAAGCACTCGTGTCCCCGCTCGGCCTGTAGGAAAACTGCTTCATGCCGAAATCTTCGAGCCGGCATGCATGCAGCTCATAATGTGAAATAACAGTGCGTGTTTTATCGCGTACTGTAATAGACTGGTTATTATATTCCATAAATACTGTATATGACTCTTGTTTTGCCAGTGCATTCATCTGGGCACCCTGGAATACATAGCTGATATTTTCGATTTCATCCGCAAGATCGTGCTGCCGGTATACAGGTAGATGCGGCACGGAAATCGATAAAATGATGCTGACAATCGTCAGGATTAGCATCATTTCCATCATCGTAAAGCCGCTACTGTCTCGTGGCTTCGCCATTAGTTATCGTAATTGTATCGCCGTTTTGGCAGCTGACCTGTTCAGCTGTTAAATAGTCAGGTACAAGATCTTGAATTGTTGCAGGTGTTCCGCCTTCGTTCAGCGTATAAGCTTCAATCTGACTCTGGACCATGCGCACCTGCGCCTCACATCCCGTGTCCTGGACGTTTCTGCTCTGGGCGGCGATGTTCGGAATAATAAGTATAATCAGCACGGAAATAACGAGCAGCACCAGCAGCATTTCGATCAGTGTAAAGCCTTCTTCCTTGTTTTTAAATTTACGGTTGATTGTTTTTCTCATAATATTTTCCTCCTATTTTATCGAACTGAGCATATTGAATATCGGTAACACGATGACTAAATATAAACAGATAATCAGAAGCCCGAGAATTAAAAATATGACGGGCTGGATTTTCTTCGTTAAGCTTTCAACTTTAATAATGATATTTTCTAAAGAGTATTCGCTGTAAATAATCAGTTCCTGTCCAACATTGCTGTTGTACTCGCCGTGATTGACAAATACCGCGAGCCGTTTATCGAGCATGTCCAGCTCTTCTACCGCCTCCCCGAGCGATGTGCCGAAAAGAAGCTGTTCTTCTATCGTTTCTGCAGCGAGGCTTAAATAACGGTTGATGGTCTGCGTTTTAAACAGCAGTATAATTTCTTTCACTTCGAGACCGTTATTTAAAAAGTAGCCGAACTCGCGCGAGAAGCGGTAGGTGACATAATATTTAAAATAAGTTTTAACAATAGGTATACCGAGCAGAAGCTTTGCTGCGAGTTTTGTATTTTTCAAATTCAGTATCAGCAGTATTACGAGGAGTATAAGAACCGCCGTCCCTAAAATACTGAAAGCCGCATACGGCAGATAATTTAATATGAGCGTGAGCATGCTGACGAGTATCGTCTTATCTGCCTGCATTGCGCTGTACAGCTCATTAAACTGCGGTATTACTGTGTAATTCAGCAGCCCGAGCATAATGATGAATACTGCAACGAGCACGAGAGGATACTGCAGTGTTTTAACCAGCTGCTGCATTGTCTGCCGGCGCGTGTTTAAATATTCCCCCGACTGTTCAAGATTTGAAATGATCTCACCGTGTATTTCAGCGAATGATACTTGCATAATAATCGATTTAGAGAAGCCGAGATATTTCAAGACGGCGCTCAGCGATGCACCGCTGTTAATCAATTCTAAGAGCTTTCTTCTATCCGGCTCTTTAATGACCTCGTACTGTTCGGTTAAAAAGGTTAATGCCTGCTGCATCGTAAAACCGTTCCTTAAAAGACCGGCGAGCTTGATTAAAAAATGAGCATCGTATTTGCCGAGTTTATTGGAAGGACCGATTGTAATGTTTATATTCTTCATCCGTCAACGCTCCTTCCCCGTGCAGCTCGATGAGCTTATCCTGGATAGTCGGATACATTACTGTCCCGCCGTTTAAATGTTTTTGTATCATCTCTTTGTCAAGATGCTCATACACGATAAACGCCCCCGCTTCAGTATGAATCAGCCGCTGGTTGACAATGAGTGAAATACTTTCTGCCATCTCTTCTTTGTAGAGACCGTAATCTTTCAGCCGGGTCAGCGTGCTGAGAGCACTTTTGCTGTGAAAAGTGCTCAGTACCAAATGTCCTGAAAGACTTGTTTTCAGCAGCTCTTCTGCGATGATTTTGTCCCTGATTTCACCGAACATAATGATGTCCGGGTCGCACCGGAGCACTCCCCGGATAAGCGGCGCATAACTCAGATTCGCTTTGTCGTTAATTTCGACCTGCACCAGTCCGCTGATATCAAATTCCACCGGATCTTCAATACTGATAATCTGTCTGGTACCGTCTTTTGCGGCATCCGTCGCGAGTCTGTACATAACTGTACTTTTTCCCGACCCTGTAGGCCCTGTAAAGAGAATCAGCCCTTGTGACAGCTTCATATGCGAAGCGAGAAATTTGTAATCTTCGTCTCTATAAAAAAGACTTTCGGAAGATTTTCCTGCACTTGTGTTCAGCAGTCTGATGACTACAATTTCTTTCATAATTGTGAGCGGAAGTGTACTGACGCGGATATTGCACTGCAAATCACCGATATAAAAACTCGTCCGGCCGCTCTGGGGAACCTTGTGCTCGTTAATATCCAGTTCCGCAATGAACTTCAAATAGTTAATCAGCCGTTTCAGCATATCGAGTTCCAGGGTGCGGACGGCTACCATCTTTCCGCGGATACGTTTTTTAACCGACCCTTCGGTTTTTTCAAACGTAATGTGAATATCGCTTGCGCCGCTGTCATATGCATCCTTAATTAATGTTTCTGCCAAGCTTTTCAAAAAAACACCTCCTACCCTATATATAGGCCAAAAGTGCGATTTCCTTTTAAAAAAGTTACTTAAACACAAAAATAGCAAAACTGGTTTACTTTTTACACAAACTTACATAGTTTTGGAATTTATTTACATCAAAATAAATGCAATTACTATTTACATTAGCCGTTGTATTATCTATAATTGAATTTAATGATATGTAAAATTATTCAGGTGGGAGGATGTAACACATGGATAAAGTATTTAAAATGATTGGGTTCTGGACAGCGATGTTTGCCATTCTGTTCTATATCGGAGATATGGTAACAATGTCATTATTCTTCGTTGCACAGACAGGACTTTTTGTCTTACTAGGCTATATGAAATTAACTGAAAGAATGTACATGTACGTATTTGCTGCCTACTTGATTCTGTTCTTTGTCGGCTTTACATATTACACAACATTCTTACTGGAACCATCTTTTGGAAACCAGCATTAATTAAAAAAAGAGCAGGAACACATCGGTGTTCCTGCTCTTTCTATTTGGCTGCTGCCTTTTAACGCACGTAAGGATTATTCTCTTTTTCATCTCCGATGGTTGTCGGTACATTATGTCCTGCATAAACAGTCGTTTCCGGAGCGAGCTTGTACAGTTTTTCCCTGATAGAATGCATCAGTTCAGGTGTGCTGCCGCCATAAAGATCTGTGCGTCCCACTCCTTTGTGAAATAAGACATCACCGGAAATAACAAAATCTTCAAATTTATAGCTCAGCGATCCGGGGGAATGTCCTGGTGTATGAATCACATCGAATTTAAAGGCCCCTACAGCTGCCGGGCCTTCTTTTAGGATATTCGGGCTCACTGATGAAGTAATCTCCTCAGTAAAGCGGATTGAGCCGTTTTTAGAGGTGTCTGTCAGCCAGTCTGTTTCGATATCCGACATATAGACTTCAGCATCTGTAAATTCCTGAACTTCATCCAGTGCTCCGAAATGATCGTAGTGCGTATGGGTTAAAAGGATGCCGTCCACAGGCAGTCCGATATCTTTCAATTTACCGGTAATTACATTTGCTTCCGCCGACGGATCTACTACCAGTACGCTTTCTCCATTGCTCACAATATAACAGTTTGTTGATAAAGCCCCTAAAGGCAATCTTGTAATTTTCATTAATAATCACTCTCCAAAATGTTCTCGACAAAACTATATATTAATTATACAATATTGTTAAGTGATTGTTTAAAGAGAAAGATTAGGGGGTCAATATAATGCCTTTCTTCGATACAGGAGAATTATTTAGTATTGGTGGACTGACTATTAGAATCGGAGTTAACGCTCTCGCAATTTTAATGGGCTTAGTTGCAGTATTTGGAATTATCGGGCTTTTAAACTCGATGAAAGCTAAAAACATCCTGGCTGCCGCATTCAGTGCAATAACAGTTCTGGTCTTTGGACTTTGGACGCTTGCAACTATATTTACATTCGGCTATCCGGATCTCGGTTAATTAATGAATAACGAAAAAGAAATACTCCTTCTGGATTTACCAGAAGGAGTATTTTAATATTACATATGATTTTTAGCGACTTCCAGCTGCTGCTTAACAGACTCTGTACCTGTTGATCCGTAGCTGATTCTTCTGTTGACGACAACTTTAGGCGACAAGATGCCGTAGATATCTTCTTCGATTACACTGCTGGCTGCTTTAAATTCCGTCAGCGGCAGATCTTTAAGATAAATCCCTTTATTAATGCATGACAGTACCAGTTTTCCGACAATTTCATGAGATTGTCGGAATGGAATACCTTTAGCAACTAGATAATCCGCGAGTTCCGTTGCATTGGAAAAATCTTCGGTTACAGCTTCTTCCAGCACTTCTTCGTTAATCGTCAGTGCTTCAAGCATGCCATTCATAATTTTAAGGGAGCCCTTTATGGTTGTCAGTGAATCAAACAGGCCTTCCTTGTCTTCCTGCATATCCTTGTTATACGTCAGCGGCAGCCCTTTTAAGAGCATGAGCATAGACATGAGATGTCCTGCAGTCCGTCCGCTTTTTCCGCGAATCAGTTCGGCCATATCCGGATTTTTCTTCTGTGGCATCATCGAAGAGCCCGTCGTAAACGCATCGCTCAGCGTGACGAAATTCGCTTCATCCGTCGTCCAGAAAATCAATTCTTCGGATAATCTCGATAAATGCACCATCGAAAGCGAAATATTCGACAACGTTTCAACGATGTAGTCCCTGTCGCTCACCGCATCCATGCTGTTGTGGTATATGCCTGAAAAACCGAGCTCGTCTTTCGTCTGGAAACGATCGATATTAAACGTTGTGCCGCTGATTGCTCCTGCACCTAATGGAGAAACGTCAATGCGTTTTAAAGCATCGTTAAAACGCGATTTGTCGCGTTCCAGCATCCAAAAGTAGGTCAGTATATGATGAGAGAATAAAATCGGCTGGGCACGCTGCAGATGCGTGTAACCGGGCATAATGACACCGATGTGATTTTCTGCAAGTTCGATAATTGTCTGCTGCAGCAATTCAATACTCTCAATGACTGTCTTAACTTCTTTTTTAACGTATAAATGCATATCTGTCGCAACCTGATCATTCCTGCTTCTGGCTGTATGCAGTTTGCCGCCTGCTGCGCCGATTTTCTCAATCAGTTTTGCTTCGACATTCATATGAATATCTTCCTCTGATACGCTGAAGACCAGTTTATTATTGTTGTAGTCATCTAAGATGCTCATCAATCCATCTTTAATCAGGCTGTTTTCTTCTTCGGTAATAATATTTTGGGCTGCAAGCATATTAGCATGTGCAATACTGCCGTTAATATCCTCTTCAATCAGGACTTTATCAAAATGGATGGAAGCATTAAACTCTTCCACCCATGAAATTGAATCCTCTTGGAATCTGCCGCCCCAGGCTTTTTTACTCATCCACAGCAACTCCCTGTTCAAGCATCGCTTTCACTTTAGTAGGCAGTCCGAAGATTTCTATGAAGCCGACAGATGCTTCCTGATTGAAGGCGTCTTCTTTCGTATAAGTTGCCAGTTTCTCATTGTAAAGACTGTTTTCAGATTTGCGTCCTGTAACAGTGACGTTTCCTTTATATAATTCAACACGCACATCACCGCTGACCGGCTGCTGCATATCTTTCAGAGTCGCTCTTAGCGTTTCGGATAATGGTGTAAACCATAAGCCGTTGTAAACCTGCTCTGTATATTTCTGTTCAATTACCGGTTTAAAATGAGCGATATCTTTCGTTAAAGTAATCGTTTCTAAATCGTGTTTAGCAGTTAAAATTACTTTTGCCGCCGGTGTTTCGTAAATCTCTCTTGATTTAATGCCGACCAGTCTGTTTTCTACATGGTCGATTCTGCCGATGCCGTGTTTGCCCGCGACTTCGTTTAAATGCAGGATTAATTCATGCAGTTCGAACTTCTCGTTATTGATAGCGACCGGCAGTCCTTTGTCATAAGTAATTAATAATTCTTCAGCTTCGTCCGGAGCATCTTTAATATTTACAGTAAGATCGTAGGCATCTTCCGGCGGTGCTGCCCAAGGATCTTCAAGGATACCGCATTCGTTGCTTCTGCCCCACAGATTCTGGTCGACAGAATATGGAGAATCAAGATCGATAGGAATTGGAATATTATGCTCTTTCGCATATTTGATTTCCTCTTCTCTTGACCATGTCCATTCACGGACAGGTGCGAGTACTTTGATTGACGGATCGAGTGATTTAATAGCCACTTCGAAACGCACCTGGTCATTCCCTTTACCGGTACAGCCGTGTGCAACGTAATCCGCATTTGTCTCGTGTGCAATTTCCACAAGTTTCTTAGAAATTAACGGACGGCTGAGTGCAGATACGAGAGGATATTTCTCTTCGTACATCGAGTTGCCGTAAATTGTATATGCAACGAATTCTTCTGCATATTCTTTTTGTGTATTTATGATGTGACATTCGCTGGCACCCATTTTTAGTGCTTTGTCATGAACCTGTTCAAGATCTTTGCCTTCACCGACATCAAGACATACCGCTACTACATCAAAACCTTTATCGATAAACCACTGAATCGTTACGCTTGTGTCCAATCCGCCTGAATATGCTAATACTACTTTTTTCTGTGCCATATATGTCACCTCATAAGTTTTTTTAATTAATTGATAATTTAAATACTAACATCATAAAATTACATAATCAAGTATAATTATACATATAGTTAATATACTTTTTGAAAACATAAAAAAAGAGGCCGTTATCAGCCTCTTTAATGCTTTTCTATATATTAATTCGCTTCATCAATTAAAATCTGCAGTTCCTCATCTTCGACTGGTGTTTCCAGTTTGTCTATGGCTGCATTCATATTGTCATAGTCCTGATTCTTGCGGAACTCGAGTATTTTTTCTTTTGCCGCAAGTTCATTGGACGGATCCATCTCATAGCTCTGATCGACGTACTGCTGGCCTTTTTTCTCATCTCCTGCTTCTATATACAGCTTTCCGAGTAAATAGTAAGTCATATCTGTTGCCGCATCTTTGTTAATCGAATTATTAACAACTGCAAGGGCCGCGTCGTAATCGCCTTTTTCATAATAGTACAGTGCTTCGTCGTCCATAGGATGAATCGATGTCTGCCGGTTCATGCCGTAATGGCTGAACATGGTGAATAAAATCAGCACTGCCGCAGCAATAATCGTATATTTTAATTTAACCCGGCGGAAATTAAATATTACCCCGAGGAGTACGCCTGTAATCAGACCGCCGATATGTGCATAATGATTAACATTTGCTACAAACATCGATAAGACTGAAACTGCTGCGAATACTGCGATAATCTGGATAAGCAGTTTTGCTTTGATTTTTCTCGTAATTAATAAATGTACAATGATTAAACCGAGCAGACCGTAAACCGCCCCGCTCGCTCCGAGGGAAATACCTTCTGTAATAAATACGAGAGAAAAAAGACTCGAAATCGTACCTGCTGCAAGATAAGTTATCAGCAGATGCCACGGTGTATATATTCCTTCAACGAATTTGCCGAGTATGTACAGCGCAAAAATATTAAAAAGAAAATGACTGACTCCGACGTGCAAGAAGGTGCTCGTAACCAGCCGGTAATATTCACCGGATGCAACTTCGTAATGGCTGACTGCGAGAAGATTGGTCAATTCATAAGTATTAAACAGATGAACAAATATCAAATTAATTAACAGGACAATGGTATTTAATGTTACGAACAAGAGCGTCATCGGTGTAAATTTAATCATATACTTTTCAAAAGGATGGCGCGACATTAATCTTCGCTTATAAAATGCATCATCTTTCGGTTTTTTATATTTCATATCAATTTTATAAAATGGATTTGATATAATTTTCTCGAGATTACTGACGGTTCTGTGATTGACTCTCAATGTTTTCGACTTAAACTTGCGCGTGAATTTTTTTTCAGTTAAATGGTACAGGTTAATTGTCTTAACAGGAAAACCTGCAATTGCTGAAAGATTATCCGCGGAGTTGAAGATGTTATCAGTAATCGACTCCAGTTCACGATCGGATAAATCCATATCCAAAAGGCACAGCAGTGTTTTCTTTTTGCGGTCTTTCAGCCAGATCATGTCTGTATCCTGGTCATAATGAAGAAAGTCATAGTTTGTATATTTCGCAACTTCAAATGCTGCCTGCCATTTATTCTTCATGTTCTCTCACTGCTTTTACACTCAATATCTCTTTGTCGGTAATCAGAGTATCGACAGGCAGGTCATGTTCCATGACGATAGTCTCTCCCAGCTGTTCGCTGAAGATTAAAGAAGCCGTACTGCCTTTAAAACTCGTCAGGAAACGGTCGTAAAAGCCTCCGCCGTAACCGATCCGGTATCCGTCCGTGCTGAATATCAGCCCCGGCACAATTAGCAGGTCCACATCGTTGTTGACCGGTGCTTCGGGATTTGGAATCGGAATATTTTTCTCATCAAGCGTGGCTTCTTCTTTTGACGTCAGGCGGTGGAAAGTCATCGATTTGTCATCGTAATGACACTGCGGGGAGTATACCTCAATACCTGAGTCAAGCAGTTCATCAATTAATTTCCAGGTGTCGTATTCTATTTTCATCGGCAGGACTATCCCCACACTTTTAAAAGCATGCTTTTGAATAAAATCTTTAGCGTGCGCTGTAATGCTGTCTTCAGCTTTTGATTTGGCATCTTTGTCCATAGATTTTAAAGTGCTGATCATATTTTGGCGCAACTCTTTTTTAGACATATTAATAACCCCTCACTATTTATTTCTTGCTTACAGTTATTCTATATGAATATAGAAAAAACCTCCAGAATTACTGGAGGCTGTTCTTATTCGCTCTTGTATTTTTCATATGGGTCGCCGGTGTGAATATAGTAAATGTGTTCCGCAATACTTTTAATGTGATCGCCGATACGTTCAAGATATTTTGCGGTCAGCTGTATCTGACCTGTTAAAAAAGCATCGGATTCTTCGAAAATATCCGAAGTGGTAATCTGAACGAATACCGCATCGATATCCTGGTCTCTTAAAATAATTTCATCGAGCAGATCAAGATCCGATTTTTTAAAGGCGGTGTAAACGTCTTCCAGCATTAATGACGCCAGACGTTCCATTGTTTTAAAACGGAGCAGCGTCCGTTCATTTGTAATTTTAATACGCTTTCGGACTTCTGCCACATTACTTATATTATCCCCTATCCGTTCGAGATTATCAGCAATTTTAATGCAGGAAATAATCGTTCTTAAGTCCGTGGCAACAGGCTGCTGGGTAGTAATTAAATTAATCGCATGAGCATTTACATCAGCTTCCATTTTATTAATCTCAGCATCATTGCGGACGACTTTCCGCGCATCTTCGATATCATCTGCAAGAAGTACTTCCACAGTTCCCGCAAGTCTTTTGTGACATTCTTCCCCAAGTTTTATACATTCGCCAATCAGTGCGTCCAGTTCTTGCTGGAATTTTTCACGATAGACAGTCATTTTTAGCCGAATCTGCCTGAAACGTAATCTTCTGTACGTTTATCAGAAGGATTCTCAAAAATCACATTCGTATCATCTGATTCAACGACGTAGCCCTGGTAGAAGAAAGAAGTTCTGTCGGATACCCGTGCAGCCTGCTGCATGTTATGCGTCACGATAATGATACTGTAATCTTTTTTAAGTTCCTGCATTAAATCCTCAATTTTAGTTGTTGAAATCGGATCGAGGGCACTTGTCGGCTCATCCATTAAAATAACCTCAGGCTCTACTGCAAGTGCACGTGCGATACAGATTCGCTGCTGCTGTCCGCCTGATAAGCCGTCTGCATTGTCATTAAGACGGTCTTTGACTTCGTCCCAGATCGATGCGCTGCGCAATGATTTCTCTACCACTTCATCGAGAACGGATTTCTTTTTAATGCCGTGAACACGCGGACCGTAAGCCACATTATCATAAATTGATTTAGGGAAAGGATTCGGTTTTTGGAAAACCATGCCGACACGTGTTCTTAATTCTTCCACAGACATGCCGCTCGTGAAAATATCATCCCCCCGGAACTGGATATCACCTTCTGTCCGGACAATCGGCACTAATTCCGTCATACGGTTTAAAGATTTAACAAAAGTCGATTTACCGCAGCCTGACGGTCCGATGATAGCGTTGATGTCGTTTTCGTGGAAAGTTAAATTAATATCCTGGAGTGCATGGTTGTCACCGTACCAGAGATTAAAGTTGTTAGACTGAAAAACAATTTCTTTATCTTCCTGAATGATTGTTTGTCTTTTTGCGTCCGCTGCCTGAGTACCAATGTTTACTTTAGTTTTAACACTGTTTAGTTCTGCCATTTATAAAACTCCTCTTAAAAATTAATATCTTTTCGAAAACTTATTGCGGATAAAGATTGCGACTGAGTTCATCAGAAGCAAGATGACTAGAAGAACGATAATTCCTGCTGCTGCGATGTATTGGAATTCTTCATTCGGCATTTTAACCCAGCTGTAAATCTGCATCGGCATTGCCTGAAATGAGTCAAATATGCTGTTAGGCGTCACGAGCAGCGTCGTCGGAACTCCAATAACTACGAGGGGTGCTGTTTCCCCGATAGCACGTGAAATAGCTAAAATAATACCCGTGATAATACCGGGGATTGCCGCCGGCAAGATGATTCTTGAGACTGTCTGCCATTTAGTGGCTCCCATGCCGATTGAAGCTTCCCGGACTGAGGCAGGCACTGCGCGTATTGCTTCCTGTGATGCAACAACAATCACTGGAAGTATCATTAAAGCGAGCGTCAGACCTGCAGCAAGGACAGAGTTGCCTAGGGCAAGTGCTCTCACGAACATTGCAAGGCCGAGAAGACCGAAGACGACTGAAGGGACTCCTGCGAGATTTGATATATTTATTTTTATGAAATCTGTAAATTTATTTTTTGGTGCATATTCTTCTAAATATAAAGCTGTGCCGACTGACAAAATGATAGCAACCGGTGTGGTCACGAGCATCAGCCAGAGCGAACCGATTATAGCGCCGAAGAAACCTGCATTCTCAGCTCTGCTGGAGTTAAAGCTCGTTAAGAAATCCATATTCAGCTGGTCCCAGCCATCCATCAGCGTGTCTGTAATCAGCATAATCAGAACTGCGAGACCGAACATCGTGCAGAGGAAGAATAGCCATTTAAAAATTTGGTTTTTAGATTGTCTGCCGGAACGTTTTCCTGCAATAATATCTTTATCTATCAACGTCATTATTAGTACTCCTCCTTAAATCTCTTCTTAAACCACGATGCAATCACGTTCATTAAGAGAGTCATAACGAACAGCGTCATACCGACCGCAAACAGGCTGTAATATAAGTCAGTGCCGAAAGCGGAATCTCCGGAAGTGATCTGAACGATAAACCCTGTCATCGTCTGCAGGGGCTCTGTGACATCAAAACTTGCATTCGGTGTTGAACCGGCCGCAATGGAAACGATCATTGTTTCACCAATCGCGCGTGAAATTGCCAGTACAAATGAAGCGACAATTCCGGAAAAGGCTGCCGGAATAACTACCCGGACTGCTGTTTCGAAGCGCGTTGCTCCCATGCCGAGCGAACCTTCTCTCATCGCTCTTGGCACTGAACTCATAGCATCTTCACTTAAACTTGCGATCATCGGGATAATCATAATACCGACTACGATCCCGGCAGAAACTGCATTGTATAAACCAAAACCGCTATATATACCCTGGAGGATAGGGTTGACAAAATTAATTGCAAAGAAACCGTAAACTACTGTCGGAATACCTGCAAGCACTTCTAAAATAGGTTTAATAATACGTCTGACTCTTTCAGTTGCGTATTCACTCAAGTAGACAGCAGCGCCAAGGCCGATCGGCACAGCGAAAATAACTGCAATGACTACAATTTTAAGCGTACCCATAATGAGTGCCCATATTCCCCACTCCCCGTCACCGACGTAAGGCTGCCATGTAGCTGAAGTCAGGAATTCAGTAATAGGCACCCGGGAGAAAAACTCAAATGACTCTGAAAGTAACGTGTACAGAATACCAATAGTAGCGAGAATGGAGATTGAAGTTATTAATAGTAAAATGACTGGAATCATTCTCTCAAACACACTGGATTTATTTCTTGTATTTTTAATGATTTGTTCTCTAATATTTTTACTGCTCATCATAAGCCTCTCTTTACTTTAAAAATGGACGGGATAAAAGCCTCCCCGTCCATCTGTTATAAGATTTTATCTTCTTATTGTTCCAGGTTTGGAAGTTTAGAAAGTTCCTCTTCAAGCGCTTCGTCTTCAAGTGGTACATATCCAACTTCTTCTGCAGCAGACTGCGAGTTCTTAAGTGTGTATTCCAGGAATGTGTGGAATGTCTCGTTGTCTTCCATTGCAGCATTGTCAGCATAAACGTAAAGCGGACGGGATAATGGGTAAGAGAAATCCATTACGTTTTCGAATGAAGGCTCAACAGCTTCTTCGCTGTCAGGACCTGTAATCGAAACCGGTTTTAATGAATCCTGGTTTTCCTGGTAGAAGCTGTAACCGAAGAATCCGATTGCATTCTGATCTCCTACGACAGATGAAACAACCTGGTTGGTATCCTGGATCAGCTGACCCTGAACACCTTCTTCATCCATTACTTCTTCGTTAAAGAAGTCGTGTGTACCGTGTGACTGGTCCGGTCCATATGCAGTAATCGGCTCTTCAGGGAAGTCTTCGCGAACGTCAGACCAATTCTCAGCTTCTCCTGAGTAAATCATTTTGAGTTCGTCGAATGTTAAATCTTCTACAAAGTCGTTAGCCGGGTTAACTGCAACAGTCAAACCGTCAGTAGCTACTAGGAATTCTGTCCATTCAATGCCGCCGTCTTCAAGAGCATCGATTTCTTCTTGCTGGATACCGCGTGATGCGTTAGCAAATTGTGCAGTGCCTTCGATCAGTGCACTGAAACCTGAACCGGTACCGTTACCGCCGAGTTCAACAGCAACACCGTGGTCAGCGTTAAAGTCTTCAACTAAAAGATTAAGTATAGGGAATACCGTAGATGAACCTTCACCGGCAATCTGGTCGTCATCTTCGTTTACATTACCTGTAACGTCTGCAGATGACCCCGATTCTGAACTTGCATCTTCAGTATTTTCTTCGTCTGTGCTTTCTTCAGTACCTTCTTCAGTACCCTCTTCGGTTGAAGCATCTTCGCTGCCAGTATCTTCTTCTGATCCTGAATCAGAACAAGCCGCCAGAATGAACATTAAGCTCATTAACAGCGCAGCAAGAAATAAATTCTTCTTCATAGCTAAAATTCCTCCAGTTAATTGTCTAGTAATTTATCTTACATACTTATTCTAGCGGACCATTGTAAATGTAAAATTAATGAATTGTTAAGTTTATGTAAATATGAAAAAAAGACCTTAATCCGGGGATTAAGGTCTTAAAAATAATCAATATTGTCCATATTCCAGCTGCGAATAAAAGTCAGAAGCATCATAATTATACAGCGATTCTTCCGCTTGTCCGTAATAAATTTCATAATATTTCTGTATAACATCCTGGCCCATGAACTGAGCCGGGAAAAACGGCACTGTACTCGGCATAGTCGGGAAGATGATGGAGAATGCCATATCCGGATTATCGTAAGGCGCATATCCGAGATAAGTCTGATTTAAAACAGGATCTCCGTCTCTGAAGCTCTCGGCTGTACCTGTTTTCCCAGCAGCTTTCGGTTCAAGTTCATGGTAGGCGTCCCACCCCGTTCCGTACATATCTCTCGCCTGATCGTGGGTGTTAAACACATCGTAGAAGCCCGCCTGGATTTGAGACAGTTCACTGTCTGAAATCGGAATGGTATTCAGAACGTTAGTGCCGTATGAATTTAATACGGGTCCTTTGTCATTGGCATCACTTCCGCGAATCTCTTTTGCGAGATGCTGCTGCACGCGTTTGCCGTCTGCTGCAAATGTCGACATATACTGTGACAGCTGCAGAGCTGAATACGTGTCATACTGGCCGATACTTAAGTACAGATAGTTCATCGGGTTCGTCAGCTGCGGTGCCAGACCCCGAGCTTCGTTCGGCAGGTCAATGCCTGTCGACACACCGAGACCGAACTGGTTCAGTCCGTTCCTGAGCGCGTAACCGGCTGCGGTTACATCGGTCGGCAGCGGCATGTTCGCACTGTACTCCTCGCCCATAATCGCGAGAGCGATTTTAAACATGTAAGTGTTCGATGAAACCATAAGCGCCCGCTGGTCATCGACCGGCACCTGATCATTCCGGTTAAAGAAGGAACTTACAGTATCTGTGCCGGAAAATGTCATCGGCTCGTCAATCAGTGTTTCTCCGACTTCGAGAACATCCTCCTGGTAGCCTGTAGCAACAGTGGCCCCCTTGACGGATGAACCGGGCACGTATGTTGCAGTCAGCGTACCGTAATCGTAATCAACGATATCGCCGTCTTCATTAATATGTTTTCCGACCATGGCGAGAATATCTCCATTATTCGGATCCTGGACGACCAGCTGTACGGTATCGATATATTCTGGAATAATAGTATAGTCGATATCACCGCTGTTTTCGTCCCTCGCAACAATTTCTTCAGCCAGTTCCCTGATTCCTGTTAAATGATGTTCTGCGATTTTTTCAAGTTCGAGCTGCAGCTCAATATCTATAGTCAGATACAAGTCGTCTCCGGCTTTCCCTTCTTTAATCGTTTCCTCACCGGTCACTCTGCCGGACTTATCCGTCGTATATTTCACCTGCGGTTTTTTACCGCGGAGAACGTCTTCGTACTGGAACTCAAGATAGGATTTTCCTACTCTGTCGTTGCGCGAGTAACCGAGCGCCTGGTAATATTCAACGAGTTCTCTCGGCAGTCCTTCATCGTTCGTCGATACTTCACCGAGCACTGTACGAAGTGCCGAATCGTAAGGATAGTCGCGCTGCCAGTCGAGGCCGGTCGAAATCCCTGTCAGCTGATCCAAGTCTTCATTAACTTTGGCGAACTCTTCTTCAGTAACATCTTCACTCTTAATAATTACAGGATTAAGTTCACTTGCTGATACCATTTCTACATATACAGCAATAATATTTAAATCTTCGTCACTTAACACCGAATCTGCAAATTCTTCATCGATAATGTTATAAGCATCTTCATTAAAATCATTCTGGGAAATCCCGCCGTTTTCAAGCAGTGTAACCTGCTCAGGCATTATTGCCGACAGCTCTTTCGGATAATTGTTAATAATGTAATCCTGTTTATCGCGCAGCGATAAACTTTCAGTATCCATATCTATATATGTACTGAGTGTTTCTGCAACGTCCATTATTTCGAAATTTGACATATTTCTGTGTCTGGTAAAATAAACAGCCTTCTCGGCAGTATTGCCGACAAGAAGATTGCCGTTTCGATCGTAAATCTCCCCGCGCGGCACACTCTGATTAATTTCTACATACTGCGCATTTTCAACCTGTTCCTGATACGTATCACCGAGAACAATCTGCAGGTAGCCAAGACGTATAATAAGAATTAAAAATAATATAAAAATTATCAGCATAATAATATTTATACGCGACTTCAGCACCTGTTTATTTATAGCATCCAAGCTTTTAATTTTTGCCCGTTTCAACCTGCATCAAACCCTTTTATAAAGTCCACATCATTTTAACATATTTTAGTGCCGGTATACTAAAATAAAAAAAGACGGGGATACATCCCCGTCTTTCAATGCTGTATTATTTAGCAGCCTGATATAATTCGTTAACTTTGTCCCAGTTTACTACATTCCAAATCGCACTTAAATATTCAGGGCGTTTGTTTTGGTATTTAAGGTAGTAAGCATGCTCCCAAACGTCGACACCGAATACTGGAGTTTTACCTTCAGACACAGGGTTGTCCTGGTTTGGAGTACTTGTAATTTCTAATTTACCATTGTTAACTACAAGCCATGCCCAGCCTGAACCGAAACGGCCAGCTGCTGCTGCTTCAAATTCTTCTTTAAATTTGTCAACTGATCCGAAAGCAGATTCAATTGCTTCTTTTAATTCACCTGATAATTCTTTTTTCTCTGGAGAAAGCAGTTCCCAGAAGATTGAGTGGTTAAGGTGTCCCCCACCGTTGTTACGTACCGCAGTCTTGATGTTTTCTGGTACAGCGTCTAGGTTTTTAACAATTTCTTCGATCGATTTAGACTCGAGATCAGTACCTTTAACTGCGTCGTTTAATTTTGTTACATAAGTGTTATGGTGCTTAGTGTGGTGAATCTCCATCGTTTCTTTGTCGATATGAGGTTCTAAAGCATCATAAGCATATGGTAATTTTGGTAATTCAAAAGCCATAATTAAAAATCTCCCTTCAAAATTGTTTACATCCTAAATATAGCAATTTGATGTTAAAATAACAATTAGATTGCTTAAGGTTTTTTTAAATAAGACTAAGGTCTTATTATTACACGCATTAAGGATGAGAGAATGAAATATTTTAACTTTATTAAACGCCTGGTTACATTTAAAAAGTATCCTCTATTTCGTACTGTACCCTTCAGGTACCTGCTGTTAAACATGCTGCTCGTGTCGATTTTTATCTCTCTGCCGTTTATTACGTCGCTGCTTGCTACGGTAAATACTTTCGGGCATCTGTCGGAAATAGGCGATGAAATTCCCGAATTTCAAATTGAAGGCGGTGAATATCAGGGAGAAGAAAAGCAGCTCAGCTTAAATGAACATCAAATTCTGTTTACACCGGATATTACACGTGATGAAAGTGATACACTCGATGAAGCTGTACTGTTTGCCTTTCTCCGGGATGGTATATACATAAGCGAAATTCAAAACGGCACTTTCAGTTACAGTTTTATAGGTGATATTACAGATAATGAATCGCTGGAACAGTTTGTATCCAGTCAGATGTCGAGTTTATACTTCTATATATTTATCTACATTACTCTATATATTGTGGTCATTTATTTCTTTATCTTTACGCTGATGCTGTTTCTGTCGCTGCTGTTAAGTTTTATCGCAAACTTCGCTGGCAGAAAAACAGATTATATGAACTGGTTTAAAATCGGTTCCTATATAATGATGATTCTTGCTCTGCCAATCGGTCTTTTTGCTGTCTTTACGGAAAACTTCTACTGGATTATACTGATAATCGCTCTGATACCGTATATTTATTACTTTAAAAAGCTGCCGAAGCAAAAGAAAACGCATTCGTAATGCAAGATGGTTACATTTGTCTCGGTTTTTTATTATAATAAGATTATAAAATAGAAAGAATTTTAGATTAGGGGCTTGTATATGTCTGGAATTACACATCGTACACAAACTAGAAAAGTTAAAGTTGGCGATCTTACTATCGGCGGAGCCGATGAAATTATCATTCAAAGTATGACAACAACGAAAACACATGATGTTGAAGCTACTGTTGCTCAAATTAACGAGCTTGAAGAAGCAGGTTGTCAGATCGTTCGCGTTGCATGTCCAAAAGAAGAAGATGCGCTCGCTATCGCAGAGATTAAAAAGCGTATTAATATACCGCTTGTTGTCGATATTCATTTCGACTATAAACTGGCATTAATTGCAGTAGAAGGCGGCGCGGATAAAATCCGTATCAACCCGGGTAACATCGGACGCCGTGAAAAAGTGGAAGAAGTCGTAAAAGCCTGTAAGGCTAAAGGCATTCCAATCCGTATCGGTGTTAACGCAGGAAGTCTTGAACGCCATATTATAAAAAAATACGGCTACCCTACTGCGGACGGCATGGTTGAAAGTGCCTTGCACCATATTAAAATATTAGAAGACCTCGATTTTCATGATATTATCGTTTCCATGAAAGCATCAGACGTTAATCTTGCTGTAGAAGCTTACGAAAAAGCAGCTGAAGCATTCGATTATCCGCTCCACATCGGTATTACCGAAAGCGGAACGCTGTTTGCGGGAACTGTTAAGAGTGCTGCAGGTCTCGGTACTATTATTTCTAAAGGTATCGGAAACACAATGCGTATTTCCTTATCGGCAGATCCAGTTGAAGAGATTAAAGTATGTAAAGAGCTGCTGAAAACTTTCGGTCTCGCAAGTAACGCAGCAACATTGATTGCCTGCCCGACTTGCGGACGTATTGAAATTGATTTGATTTCAATCGCAAATGAAATGGAAGAATATATTTCACATGTAAAAGCACCGCTTAAAGTTGCTGTACTCGGCTGTGCGGTAAACGGTCCGGGTGAAGCGCGCGAAGCTGATATCGGTATAGCCGGTGCCCGCGGTGAAGGATTGCTCTTCATGCACGGTAAAACGGTACGTAAAGTACCGGAGGAAACTATGGTCGACGAACTGAAGAAAGAAATCGACATTATGGCTGAAGCTTACCACGAGAAAAAACGTCTTGAAAAAGAAGAAGCCGAAGCTGAAGTTAAATAATATTTTAAACCCGCTGCGATATGCAGCGGGATTTTTTGTCTTTGCTATTTTTGAGATATGAATATATAGTAAATATCGAATTTAATTTATTACAATAAAAGTCAGGTGCAGTTTTATGAAAAAAGTTTTGAACATAATATTTTTGACCGTTATCGGTCTGATACTAATGACGGTTCTCGGTTTCTGGTTTACAGATACAAGCATACGTCCATCGATTATCGTACTTTTGGTTGTTATACTTGCGGTTTCAGTACTTGTTAAGAATAGACTGAACCGGGAAACTGAAAAATGAGTGGGTCCAGTTTAGCATGCTCATCGGGCCACTGTGAAAGTGACAATGGCACAGTAGAAGATCCAGCGCGCCACTGTGACAATCACAATGGCACGATAGTCACTTAAAAAACAAAAAACCAGTCCGCAACTCCTCAAAAAGAGCTGCGGACTGGTTTTTTTATCTATCTTACCGGCATGCTTCACACAGACCGTATAGTTCTACTTTGTGGCTGTTGATTTTCACGCCGTTCAATTCTTTTTCCCAAGTTTCTACCGGACAGTAGTGAACGACTTTCGTTTCACCGCAGCGTTCGCATATAAAATGATGATGGTGGTGATCAGTACAGGAAATTTTATACTGCATTTCTCCGCCAAAAGTCGTCTGCTCAAGTACGTTGATATCTTTCAACGTATGAAGATTCCGGTATATCGTATCGTAACTGATTCCGGGATATTCCTTATTCATCATTTCCTGAATTTCCTTGGCAGATAAGTACCGTTCGTCTTCCATGAACAGTTCTATCATGCGCAGACGTTTTTTAGTTACTTTAAACTTAGCTTCTTTAAGCATTTCTTTGTAATCAACTAGTTCTTTGTGCATTCCTAACAACTCCTACACGATTTAATATCAGCGTACATAATAAGATAGCGATAGAGACAAGTACTATCGTCCCGCCGGGCGAGATATTCAAATGAAATCCAAGGAACAGCCCGGCTATTACCGAGATTTCCCCAAAAATTATGCTGACTATCATAAGCTGCTTGAAACTCGATGTGATTCTCATCGCACTTGCCACCGGCAGTGTCATCATGGCACTGACCAGCAGTATGCCGACAATCCGCATCGAAGCACTGATTACCAGGGCAACAAGTACGATAAATATAATGTGAATGTATTTGCTCAGCTTCATAACACCAGCGTATTCTTCATCAAACGAAATGAAAAACATTTCCTTGTAAAGAAAGAAGACAAACAAAACAACGATAGCACCGATAATTATAATTAAAATAAGATCATTAAAGCTGACGGCGCTTATACTTCCGAACAGGTAGCCAAATAAATCCTGGTTAAAGCCGTTGGCTAATGACAGGAATAAAACGCTTAGTGCAATACCGAGACTCATTATTATCGGAATTGCAATTTCCGAATAGTGTTTATACAGTCCGCGCAGCTTCTCGATGCCGAGCGCACCTATAACGGAAAACACGATACCGGAAATTACCGGATTAATGATAAAGTTAAAGACCGATGTTAAATAAACGCCAAAAGCGATGCCGCCGAGTGCCACATGACTGAGTGCATCTGCAATCAGCGACAGCCTTCTTACAACGATAAAAGTTCCGAGGAGCGGTGCAATCAGGCCGACAATCAGACCGCTTATAAATGAATATTTCATAAAATCATAATTTAATATTGCCTCTATCATTTACAGCACTCCCTCTGGTGATTGTGCGACACGAGCTGCAGCGGGAAACCGTAAATTTTGGACAGTTCTGCTTCACCGAGATTTTGAAATTCCTTATTCGTACCATGAAAGTGCAGATGCTCGTTCAAGCATGCGACTTTATCGGCATTGTCGACGACAACACCAATGTCATGAGTTACGAGCAGGATTGTTACCTCTTGTTCTTTTAATTTCAGAAGAACATTATAAAAATCTTTAACATGCTTGCTGTCGATTCCTTCCGTCGGTTCATCGAGAACTAAAATTGAAGGTTCGTTAATTAAAGCCCGTGCGATAAACACCCGCTGAGCCTGCCCTCCGGACAGGTTTGATACGTTCTGATGTTTAATATGTTCAATATCAAGCAGCTTTAAAGTTTTATCCAGCTGTTTATTATCTTTTTTATTGAATCTTTTAAACAATCCCTTTTCCTTTGTCAGTCCGCTCAGCACCACTTCTTCTACAGTAGCGGGAAATCCCTTCGCATGAGCTGCCGCTTTTTGGGAAACGTAGCCGATTTCCTGCCAGGCATTAAAAGATTTGCGGCTCTTGCCGTTAATCAGTATATTGCCCTGCTGAAGCTTATAAACACCGAGGATTAATTTCAGCAGCGTGGATTTTCCAGAACCGTTCGGGCCAACAATAGCCAAAAATTCTCCCTGGTTAATCGAAAAGGATATATGCTGGAGAGCCGGTGTCGCCTCCAATTTATCTTTATATTCATATGTTACGTCTTTAATTTCAAATACAGGCACAGTCATTAACAAGACTCCTTTTATTTATCTCCTGATTTATTTTACAGTAATCGTTACGATTTGTAAATAGGAATGATTACGAAAAGGAGCACCTGCAAGAGGTGCTCCTTGAATTATACTATTCTAATTCCGATACTGCCGGATTAATTTTTACTAATAAACCCGGATCGAATTCCCCTGATTTGATCATATCTATTTCGTGTTTATACGGTGCGACACGATTTTTCTTATCCGGACCGACAAATGGAGTTTCTAATATTTTTGGCACGTCAGTGAACTCCGGATGATTAATAATATAAGTCAGTGCATCAAATCCGATATGACCGAAACCGAAGTTTTCATGTCTGTCTTTATGAGCACCGGCAGGATTTTTAGAGTCATTCATATGAAGAATTTTAATGCGGTCAATGCCGACAATTTTATCAAACTCATTTAAAACACCGTCAAAATCGTTTTTAATATCATAGCCTGCATCGTGAACGTGACAAGTATCAAATGTTACACTTAAGCGTTCATTATTTATCACGCCGTCCATAATATGTGCGATTTCTTCAAATGTACGGCCGATTTCGGAACCTTTGCCAGCCATTGTTTCAAGGGCAATCTGCACATCGTTGTCATTCGACAGAACTTCGTTAAGTCCTTTAACAATTTGCCTGATTCCCGCTTCACTCCCGGCACCGACATGGGCACCTGGATGAAGTACAATCTGTTTTGCACCGAGTGCTTCAGTACGGACGATTTCTTCCTGTAAAAATTCAACGCCTAAATTAAAGACATGATCTTTTTCAGTATTTGCGATATTAATAATGTAAGGAGCGTGCACGACGAAATTTTCAATGCCGAGTTCCGCCATGGCTTTCTGCCCGTTTTCGATATTCAGATCTTCAATTTTTTTACGGCGTGTATTTTGCGGTGCACCGGTATAAATCATAAATGTAGATGCACCATAACCTGCTGCAGTAGTTACCGACTCTTCCAGCATTTTCTTACCGCTCATCGAAACATGTGATCCCAATAGCATTTACATCAACCTACTTATTATCTTTTTTATTTCTCTTCTTCTCGTTGCGTGATTTTGCTTTTGCATAGCGTCTTCTTTCCTGGCGCTCAAGTTCTTCTTTCTGGAACTTAATTTTCTTTTTATAGCCCGGTTTTACTTTTTTAGGGCTGCGTACTTTGTAATTTTGTGTTTTATTCGTCTTACTGCGTGTATTTCTCGCTGCGCGCTGCGTGCGGTCTTTAATTTCTTTCAATTCACCACCGCGGATATCTTCATGATTGAAAACATATCCTTTACCTTCAAGTGCATCAATTTCGTTTTGTTCACTCGGTTCGTAAAGTGTAATTGCAACACCGCTGTACTGTCCTCTGCCGACACGGCCTACTCTGTGTGTAAAGAATTCTATCTGCTTTGGAATATCGTAATTAATGACATGGGACGCACCGTCAAAATCAAGTCCTCTTGCTGCAAGGTCGCTTGCAACAACCCAGTGATAATCAAGATTCTCGATTTTTTTAATTTCCTGCGTCCGTTCACGCGGTTTTAAACCGCCATGGAATAATCCCACATTAATGCCGGCTTCTTTTAAGTAAGCAAATAATTCATCGGCACGTTCCCTTGAATTGGCAAAAATTAAACCGATATACGGCGTAATATTTTTAGTCAGTTCAAGTGTTTTCTCTAATCTGCTCGATCCTTTGACAGGCACGAGACTGTAATGGATAGATGCTTTATTAAGCGGCGTATCAATTACGATAATTTCCGTTTCGCCAATATATTTTTCCATAAAATGTTTTAACGGGTCAGGGATAGTGGCAGAAAATACCAGGAACTGGCTTGAAGTCGAAATACGGTTAGAAATATAGTCGACATCTCCCATAAAACCGAGATCGACCATTAAATCGGCTTCATCGATAACGACAGATTTCGCTGCATGAATATCAAGCGCCTGATTATCGATTAAATCCTTGATTCTTGTCGGCGTACCGATTACAAGCTGCGGATTTTGACGTGCACGCTCTTCATCGCGTTTCATTTCCGTGCCGCCGATAAATGCCCGTGCACTTATATCTTCATATGATTCGAGAACTTTTTTAGCCATATTCTCAAGCTGCTTGGCAAGTTCTCTCGTCGGCGCCAGGATTATAACCTGCGGTGTTTTCTCTTCCGCGTCGATATTGTAAATTAGCGGCAGTAAAAAAGCATGGCTTTTCCCGCTGCCTGTGGCTGACTGTGCAACGACATTGCTGCCTTTTAATATACGGGGGATTACGCGTTCCTGCACCATCGTCGGATGTGTAAATCCTACTCGCTCTATTGCACTGAGCATTTGTTTGTTAAATTCAAATCTTTTAAATGCATTTGACATATATGTCACCTGTCCCTTTCAAACTCCTTATCAATTATAACTAAAAATGCATATTTACGCTATAATAATCGTTCAGTCATTTGGATGATTTGAATATCAGCAAAAAGTAAGTATAATCAGATGTAAGGAGGAGTTCAACTTATGGATATTATTAAAATCTCACCGCGCGGTTACTGTTACGGCGTTGTTGACGCAATGGTGATTGCGCGCAATGCTTCGCTTGACCAGTCGCTGCCGCGTCCTATATATATTTTAGGTATGATTGTACACAATAAGCATGTGACGGATGCATTTGAAGAAGAAGGCATTATCACACTAGACGGACCGAACCGTCTTGAAATCCTCGAACAGATCGAAAGCGGTACTGTTATCTTTACAGCACACGGCGTTTCGCCGCAGGTGAAAGCACGTGCTAAAGAGAAAGGACTCGTATGCATCGATGCGACTTGTCCTGATGTAGAGTTTACACACGATTTGATTCGAGAGAAAACTGCGGATGATTACGATGTTATATATATCGGTAAAAAAGATCATCCTGAACCGGAAGGCGCTGTCGGTGTCGCACCGGATCACGTTCACTTAATCGAAACTCCAGAAGATGTTGCGGCCCTGCCGGACTATCTTTCAGACAAGAAATTAATCGTGACGAATCAGACGACGATGAGCCAGTGGGATGTCAGCCATCTTATGGACGATCTTAAAGTCAGATATCCGCACATTGAGGTGCACAAGGAAATCTGTCTTGCAACACAGGTCAGACAGGAAGCTGTTGCCGAGCAGGCCGGAGAAGCTGATTTACTCATCGTAGTTGGAGATCCGAAGAGTAATAACTCCAACCGTCTTGCTCAGGTTTCTAAAGAAATTGCGCACACTAACGCCTACCGCATCAGTTCATTAAATGAACTTAAAAACGAATGGCTGGAAGGTGTGGAGAAAGTTGCAATTACAGCAGGCGCCTCTACTCCGACACCGATTGTAAAAGAAGTCATCGACTATATTAAAAATTATAATATTGAAGCTCAGGCTGCACCGCAATCAGCAGTGCCGATGACTAAGATTTTACCAAAAATCAAAAAACCAACACCTGTTAAAGTGATGGAATAAAAGATAAAAAGCTGCGGAATCTGAATATCCAGATTCCGCAGCTTTTTTCATCATTTATTCAAATGGGTTTGTTGATACTTTTGAAGCCTGTACCGGCACATCAATCTGCTCATCGATCAGCGCAGCAAGATATTTAGTCATTAAAACTTCAATATAATGGCCGGCATCGATAATATTCTGTCCGCGGTCTTTTGCATCATAAGCTTCATGATACTTAACGTCGCCGGTGATCAGCACATCTGCCCCGCTGTGAAATACAGCCTCGCTGTAACTCATCCCTGCTCCGCCGATGACAGCGACGGTATTGATAATCCCGTCGTCTGCTTTCACGATATTAACCGGCTTAAGACCGGTTTTGTTTTCTATCAGCTTGACGAGAGCTTCAAGCGTATCTCCGTACTTAAATTTAACGCCGAGTCCGGTATCGGCCTTTCTGTCGAGACTGTATATATCATACGCAGGTTCTTCATACGGATGATATTTTTTGACTGCATCAATAACAGCTCCCTGTTCCCTGCCGTCAAAAATGCATTCTATAACATACTCATCCACATGTTCCAGTTTCCCTGCTTCCCCGATGGTTGGATTGGCTCGGTCTTCAGGTCTGAACTGGCCGTGAACCCTATATTCATAACTGACTTCCGTATAATCGCCCATATCACCCACCGGTGCATTTTTTAAGAGATTTTCTTTGAATTCTTCTTTATTTTCCGTGTTGATATTCACCCTGAGTTTTTTAAAGTTACCTTTTTGAGGCAGAAGAATTTCTGTTTCAGGATAACCGAGTTCCGACGCTATCATATGACTGACGCCATTTTTCTGATGGTCGAGGTTTGTGTGCATCGCAATCAGATTAATATCATTTTTAATTAATTTACGGATAACAGCACCCGGTCCTTCGTTCACCACTTTTGAAATCTCTGGGAAAATTAAAGGATGGTGGCTGATAATAACATTGGCATTCTGCATAACAGCTTCATCCACAGTACCGGCGCTGCAGTCGAGCGCAGTAATAATACCTGTAACGGTATCGTCCTCGTTACCTACCAGCAACCCAGTATTATCCCAGTCTTCACTATCTGAAAATGGGGCAATTTCATCCAGCTTTTTTAAAAGATCACTTATCTTTAACATTCTCCAGCACCTCATCGACATATTTAAGATTAGATTCAAGTCTCACAACTTTATCTATATTCTTTTCCCTATCGTTGATACCATTTAATATTTTTTCTATATGACTCTTTTCACGTTCCAGCTGTGCGATAAACACCGGTTCCCGTTTTTCAATATTTACAGGACCAAAACGCAATTCCGCTTCACCGTATTCAACAGTTTCTTCGGCATAATCAAAGACAATAATATCGTAAAAATGAGGACCGTCTTTTAATTGCAGCTCGTCTGTAATTTTATAATTATGTTCAGCCATTATTTTTCGAATCGGGTATGGATAAGTATTTGCCTGCACAATAAAGCGGGGTGTACCCTGGACGAACTTCATCCCTGTTTCAATTATACTCGCTATTAACGGCCCGCCCATGCCGCAAATTGTAATGGTATCTGCATCATCCATGCTGCGGAGTACAGATAAACCATCTCCAAGGCGTATTTTTATTACATCGGATAATTGATTCTGCTGGACATTTTTAACAGAAGAATCATAAGGTCCTCTCGCGATTTCTCCGCATATGGCTGTCTTAATAATCTTTTCGTTTACAGCATATATCGGTAAGTATGCATGATCCGATCCGATATCAACAAGTGAATCTCCAACGATATAATCCGATACTGTCTTAAGTCTTCGATTTAACATATACTCACTCCTGTATTAAAAAAAAGACCCCCAGCATTGAGAGTCTTTTTTATAAAAAATTATTGTTCAGAGAAAAACTGGTATAAAGCTGTAAGTTCTTCATCTGCAATCTGATCAGCTGAGAATGCAGGCATAGAACCTTGACCTTCACGTACAGTTGTCGTGAAGTCTTCCTCAGCAAGACTAGTTCCAGCTAATGCAGGTCCCATTCCGCCGCTGAAGTCCTGACCGTGACATGAAGCACAGTTATCACGAGCGATACCTTCTGCATCCACGTCACCGCTTGAAGCTTCATCTCCGCCTGATTCCTCAGAACCTTCAGATCCTTCTTCTGTTGCAACGTCTTCCTCGCCATCATCAGTTGAACCTAATCCAGAAAGTAAGAATACAAGTCCGATTCCTAAGAAAATAATCAGTAAGAATGGAACTATAGGATTTTTATTCATAATGTTACCCCCTCATCTGTTATTCATGTTATCTCATATATAATTGTATCTCAAATTGTGTCAAAGTCAAAACAATTTTGAGAAAATTTTACACTGTTAATCCATAAAGTCTTTTAATTTCTTGCTTCTCGATGGATGTCTCAGTTTACGAAGGGCTTTCGCTTCAATCTGTCTGATGCGTTCGCGGGTAACACCGAATACTTTCCCTACTTCTTCCAGTGTGCGTGTACGGCCGTCGTCGAGACCAAAACGGAGACGGAGAACATTTTCTTCACGATCCGTTAAAGTATCGAGCACATCTTCAAGCTGTTCTTTTAACAGCTCATAAGCTGCGTGATCCGACGGACTCTGTGCTTCCTGGTCTTCGATAAAGTCCCCGAGGTGGCTGTCATCTTCTTCACCGATAGGTGTTTCAAGTGATACAGGCTCCTGGGCAATTTTAAGAATTTCACGTACTTTTTCAGCAGGCAGATCCATTTCCTCGCCGATTTCTTCCGGAATCGGTTCGCGGCCTAAGTCCTGCAGCAGCTGACGCTGTATGCGAATCAGTTTGTTAATCGTTTCGACCATGTGCACAGGAATACGGATTGTTCTCGCCTGGTCGGCAATAGCGCGTGTAATCGCCTGACGAATCCACCATGTTGCGTAAGTCGAGAATTTAAAACCTTTAGTAAAGTCGAATTTTTCTACCGCTTTAATCAGACCCATATTACCTTCCTGAATTAAATCGAGGAAGAGCATACCGCGCCCGACATAACGTTTTGCAATACTTACAACAAGACGGAGGTTCGCTTCTGCCAGACGGCTTCTTGCGATGTCATCGCCCTGTTCGATGCGTTTAGCCAGTTCGACCTCTTCAGCAGCTGTCAGTAAATCAACGCGCCCAATCTCTTTAAGATACATACGGACAGGGTCGTTAATTTTAACACCCGGCGGTGCACTCATATCTGAGAGGTCGAGTTTTTCATCTGTATCAGCCGAATCTTTTTCATTAATCATCTGAATTTCATTTTCGTTCAATTCTTCGAAAAATTCGTCCATCGTATCAGAATCCAATTCAAAGTTCGCTAATTTATCGGCAACTTCCTCATGGGACAGCTGGCCATCTTTTTTACCTTTTTCAAGCAGGTATGCCTTTGCCTGTTCGACAGTTGTGAAATCAATTTCTTTAGTGTCAGCTGTAATTGCTTTTTTCTTCGCCATACTGTGCCTCCTAGTTATCAAAAAACTACATTTTGTAAATCCGGTTAAGCTCAATCAGTTCCTGAGTCAGCTTAATTTGCAGTTCTATATCGTTTTCCCGTTCCGCAATTTCAAGCCTGCGGTTTAATTCCTGCTTTTCGTTTTCACTATTTCTTATACCACTTAAATCTTCCAGATAATCATTTATTTCACTATGTGAGACATCTTCATGAATCGACATGCCGTCGAGTTCTATCAGTGTGTCCGTCAGTGCAGGATCAAGATAATTAAGGGCAAGAGAAAGATCGAAAACTGTATGCACCTCAAAATAAGCACAAAGTCCTCTTATTATATCATAATAAGGCCCGTAAGTTAAGACATTCTCATCGAGTGTTTCCCTGTATTCCAGCAGGAATTCGCGGTTTGTCATCATAATTCTCGTGACGTAACGCTCTTTTTTCTGGCGCAGCGATAATTGCTGTTCTACAGGTCCGGGTACGGCGTAATCGGACTTTTGCCGGACTGGTGCCGGAATTTGTCCGGACAGCGCATGCTTATCCACTCCGAAAATAGAGCTGATTGCTGCAACCAGCCGTTCTGCTGTTAAAGAATCTGTGATATATTTCATATCATTTGCCAGAAGAGTTAAATTCTGCGTAAATTTCATATCGTTTTCTTTCGCTTCATGGCGCAGAACTTCTGCTTTAAAATGCAGATAATGCTGCTGCTCATCTGCGATAAACTGCTCAAACTTTTCTTTTCCGTACGTTTCTATATATTCATCAGGGTCCATTTTCTTAGGAATTTTCTGTACGTAAACATTCATCCCCCGCTTGAGAAGCGTGTCGCCGACTTTCAGAGTGGCGTTCTGTCCCGCAGAATCGCCGTCAAACATAATTGTGACATTCGAGGAGAGCCGTTCCAGCAGATTTAAATTTTCCTGGCTGAGCTCCGTTCCCATAGTCGCAACAATGTGCTGCACTTTAGTCATTTTAACTTTCAGAACATCGAGATGGCCTTCCATTAAAATGATATTATCGAGCTTCCTGATATGTTTTCTTGCATCATTTAAGTTAAAGAACAGTTCCCTTTTTTTAAATATTTCAGTTTCAGGCGTATTTAAATATTTTGGCTCACTGCCGTCGATGCTTCTCGCTGTGTAGCCGACACGGTGACCCTGATGGTTCTTTATCGGAATCATAATCCGGCCGACAAAACGGTCGTAATACGAAAAGCTTTCCTCGTTTCTCGACAGCAGGCCTGCCTGATATGCCGTTTCTTCGTTATAGCCCTGTTCAAGCAGGGCATTTTTTGCAAAGTATGACATATTCGGCGCAAACCCTATTTTTTCAGAGCGGATAAGTTCCGTGCTGAAGCCGCGGTCGAGCAAATACTGCAGCGGTTTTTCACCTTCGCTCGTGTTCATAAGCAGGTGATGGTAAAGATCTGTCATATAGTCATGCATACGGATCAGCGTCATGTCGCTTTCTTTTACGCTGCTCGTTTCCGTATCTATTTTTATATTCAGCGGTTCTCCGAGTTTTGCAGCCGCTTCAGCGAATGACATATTCTCAATTTCCATCAGAAACTGGAATACGTTCCCTCCTTTTTTACAGCCGAAACAATGTGCAATCTGCTTGTCCGGACTGACGGAAAAGGACGGTGTTTTTTCATCGTGGAACGGACAGAGACCAACATAGTTGCGCCCTCGCCGTTCAAGTTTAATATAACTTGCAACTAACTCGGTAATGTCGGTCTCATCTTTTATTTTCGCTATGGTTTCCTCGGGTATTCTCAAATTATCACCCTCTAATATTACTCTCGCTGTCCACATATTTCATAATGGCATTCGCAGTTTCCTCGATTGCCTTATCCGAAACATCTATAACCGGACAGCCTATTTTGCCAATAATTTCATCGAAATAAACCAGTTCATCTTCAATGCGTGTGCTGTTTGCATACATCGCAGTATCTTTTAAGCCGAGCTGGCTTAAGCGCTCTTTGCGGATTTTATATAAAGTTTCCGGATTAATTCTGAGTGCCACACATTTCTTTGGATCGACATCGAACAATTCAGCCGGCGGCTTTACTTCCGGTACCAGCGGCACATTCATTACTTTGTATTTTTTCAATGCTAAAAATTGCGACAGCGGTGTTTTTGATGTTCTCGAAACACCAAGCAGAACGATATCCGCCTTGTCAAGACCGCTTGTGTCTTTGCCGTCATCGTATTTTACAGCAAATTCTATCGCTTCGATTTTTTTGAAATAATCTTCGTCGAGGCGGTGCACTCTGCCGGGCTCATTGTACGGCTCGAGTCCTGTAGCCTTCGCTATTTCATCCATCAGCGGGCCCATCACATCGATATAGGAAATATTTTCTTTATCGAGTTCCGCGGCCATATATTTTCTTAAGTCAGGTGTAATTAAAGTATAGACGACTAAAGCATTTTTGCTTTTTGCTAAATCTATTACATCGTCGACGTCGTCCGGGCTGTCTACGTACGGATAACGGTCGATAACATTATCGGGCGCGTCGATTTTAAATTGTGACAGGGATGCTTTCGTAACGAGTTCGCCTGTTTCTCCGACCGAGTCTGATGCAACAATTATTTTAAAATTCGACATTGATTATTCACTCCATTAAATTTACAAATACTTTTGTAATATTGGTTTTTGTAATTCTGCCTATCACTTCAATTCTGCCGTTAACTTCTTTAACAACGGGCAGAGAATCAATCTGTCTGTCGATAATTTGTTTGGCCACATATAAAAGAAGATCATCCGGATAACACATCGTAATGTTGGGTCTCCGGGTCATCACTGCACTGACCGGCGTGTTTTCTGTATCTTTGAAACTCATCGTCCCTTTTAACAGATCTTTTCTTGAAATAACACCGGCAAGCGATTGTTCATCATCGATCACGTACAGCGTGCCCACATCTTCCAGGAACATTTTGACGATGGCATCATAAATACTGGTTCCGGTCGTAATTAAAATCGGCAGACTCTGAACATCGCGGACTAATATATTATTTACTTTAAGCGCGATAACATCATTCGTTTCTTTGCCGGTATAAAAATATCCGACACGGGGTCTTGCATCGAGAAATCCGGACATCGTCAATATAGCCAGATCCGGACGTAAAGTTGCACGGGTCAGGGAGAGCTGTGCTGCAATTTTACTGCCCGTAATCGGCCCGTGCTGTTTAACTATGCTTAATATTTTTTCTTGGCGTTCATTCAGTTCCACGTTCTCACTCCCAACATATAATATTATATAATATTTGCCGGGATAAAGAAATATCATCGTACTTGCATTCATTCTGTTCTGATTATATAATAGCCGTAAGCGAGTTAAGGACGGTGTGAGCTTAACAATTTAAATGGCGCAATCATTAACTGACAAAAACAATTAATTTTATATATAAAAGCGAGTTTTCTTACTAAATTGGGTGGAACCGCGGGCAACGCTCGTCCCTGGATAGCATATTTCTGCTGTCCAGGGACTTTTTATATATAAATTAATAATAAAAAAGGAGCTGCATTAATAATGAACATGGACACAATTGTAAACCTGGCAAAAACAAGAGGTTTTGTTTTTCCGGGCAGTGAAATTTACGGCGGTCTTGCCAACACTTGGGATTACGGTCCGCTTGGTATTGAGCTGAAGAACAACGTTAAAGCGGCATGGTGGAAAAAATTCATCCAGGAGTCACCTTACAACGTGGGACTTGATGCTGCAATCTTAATGAACCCGAAAACCTGGGAAGCTTCAGGTCACTTAAATAACTTTAACGACCCGATGATCGACTGCAAACAGTGTAAGTCGCGTCACCGTGCCGACAAACTGATTGAAGATGTTATGCAGAAAGAAGATGACACTTTCGTTGCGGACGGTTTATCATTTGAAGCAATGAAAGAAATCATCGATGATAAAAACATCGACTGCCCGACTTGCGGCGCTCACGACTATACTGATATCCGTCAGTTCAACTTAATGTTTAAAACATTCCAGGGTGTAACAGAAGGTTCGACTAACGAATTATTCCTTCGTCCTGAAACTGCACAGGGTATTTTTGTTAACTACAAAAATGTTCAGCGCACAATGCGTAAAAAACTGCCATTTGGTATCGGCCAGATCGGTAAATCATTCCGCAACGAAATTACACCGGGTAACTTTACGTTCAGAACACGTGAATTCGACCAGATGGAACTCGAGTTCTTCTGTAAACCGGGAACTGAAATGGAATGGCAGAGCTACTGGAAAGATTTCGCTGTTAACTGGCTGAAAGATTTAAACTTAAGCGAAGAAAGAACGCGTCTTAGAGAGCATGATGAAGATGAATTATCACACTACTCCAACGCAACAACTGATATTGAGTATAAATTCCCATTCGGCTGGGGTGAACTCTGGGGTATTGCGAGCCGTACAGATTATGATCTCCGCCAGCACATGGAACATTCGAACGAAGATTTCAGATATCACGACCCTGAAACTAACGAGAAATATATTCCATACTGCATTGAGCCGTCACTCGGTCTTGACCGTATGACGCTTGCCTTCCTTACAGATGCTTATGATGAAGAAGAACTTGAATCAGGCGACTCACGCACAGTATTGCGTCTGCACCCTGCTCTTGCACCGTTTAAAGCGGCAGTCCTGCCTTTATCGAAAAAATTAAGCGCTGATGCTATGGAAGTCTACAGTCTTCTGGCAGCAGACTTTAATATTGAATTTGACGAGTCGCAGTCAATCGGTAAACGCTACCGCCGTCAGGATGAAATCGGTACGCCGTACTGTATTACATTCGACTTTGACTCAGCTGAAGATAAAAAAGTAACTGTAAGAGACCGCGATACGATGGAGCAGTCGCGTATTGCAATTGACGAACTTCACGATTTCCTGTCATCAAGAATCAAGTTTTAACTGATGCGGTGCCTCAATTTATTGGGGCACCCTTTTATACATATATTAAATTTTAAAGGAGAATCCTTATGTTCAGAACTACTCTGCTGCTTTCACTGGTGCTGATACTTGCTGCATGCGGCAGCGATGAAGTTGAGCCGATGTCCTACTATGGCAATACGCTCGAGGATTTTGAAGCTGTGAACCAGAATAATGAAACATTTACTTCTGAAGATATGGACGGGAAAATCTGGCTCGCCAACCTTATTTTTACCGAGTGCGTCACAGTGTGCCCGCCGATGACACAAAATATGACCGAACTGACACAGGAACTTGCTGAAGAAAATATTGAAGATGTCGGCATCATCAGTTTTTCCGTAGACCCTGACACGGATACACCGGAAGTGCTGAGCGAATATATGAGCTGGTATAATCCTGCTGACAATATCGAGTGGCAGCTGCTTACAGGATATGACTTTGAATACCTGCGGGATTATGCCCTTAACAATTTCAAATCGATTGTAAAACTGCCTCAGGACGGCTCCAATCAGGTATTACACGGGACAGCAATATATTTAGTCGATGAAACCGGCAAGCTGATTAAAGACTACACGGGCGTTGATGCAGGAGATAATACATTTGAGACAGAAGAAATTGTCGAAGATGTTAAAACGTTGACTGGTAATTTAGATTAATAGTTTATTTTAAAAAAGCACTTGATTTTCAAGTGCTTTTTATTTTGCGTATACATGAGACCTCGTCATGACTATGCAAGTTGCTATTCGTATACATGAGACCTCGTCATGACTACGCAAATTGCTATTCATATACATGAGACCTCGTCATGACTACGCAAATTGCTATTCATATACATGAGACCTCGTCATGACTACGCAAATTGCTATTCGTATACATGAGACCTCGTCATGACTACGCAAATTGCTATTCATATACATGAGACCTCGTCATGACTACGCAAGTTGTTATTCATATACATGAGTCTCTTTCATAACTACTGAAAAAGAAATACGTATACATGAGTCAATCTCATGTATACGTATTTATCTTTACTGCGGATCTATTAATTTCCTGCTTCTGAAATATACACCGCTGTATTCATCGTACAGCATTTCTATAAACTTAAGCAGCTGTCTGCCGATGTCTTTAGATATTTGAATGCTTTTAACATCATCGAGTTTCACCGATTTCAAATACAGGGCAAAATACAACACTCTATTGCTGACAGGTATGGCGCGTTCCAGCGTTTCTTCGGTCAGACAGTCATGACAGATAACATTGTGATATTTAAAAGAATAGTGGCTGTATTTTTTATAATCACTTCTGCCGCATACTGCACAGCTGTCTAAATTCAGCTGGCCGCCGTAGGCAGGCAGCATTTTTATCAGCACAAGAGACGTTACTCCAAAGCTTTCATTGTCGTCATCCAGCAGTTTGAACCCTTTTTTCAGCAGCCTGTAAAAACCGGGTTCTGCTCTGTCGTCTTCCAGCGCTCTCGTAATTACTTCCAGTATATAACTTGCGTGTGTATATAGATCAAAATTACCGTTCACATTCTTATACCGCTCGGTCACATCGACATCGTTCAGTGTGCCCATGCCCTTAAAGCGGTTATAGGTAAAGAGCGCTTCAAGGTAGCCCTGCCGCAGCGTAATAAACTGATTCTTAGGTTTGTTAAAGCCCCGTGCCATCAGCGGAACCTGTTCTCCGCTTTCAGTCAGTATAGTAATAATCCGGCTGGACTCGCTGTAGCTTGTCTGCCGGATCATCATACCAGTCTGTTGATAGATCATTATCTCACCCAGTTTTAATATTCTTCGTCTTTATACCCGAGAGATCTTATAAAGGTCGGTTTATTGCGCCAATCTTTCTGTACTTTTACCCAAAGCTCGAGATACACTTTGCTGCCGAGCAGATTTTCGATATCCATACGCGCTTCGCGTCCGATTTCTTTCAGCATCTTGCCGCCTTTACCGATAACCATTCCTTTTTGCGACTCGCGTTCAACGTAAATGAGCGCTTCGACTTTTACTTTGCCGCCTTCATCGTCGCCTTTCATTTTCAACACTTCAACCCCAATTGCGTGAGGCAGTTCCTGGCTCAGCTTATGCAGAGCCTTTTCACGAATCAGTTCGCTCACGATAAAATGCTCGGGATGGTCAGTGATCCGGTCTTCCGGATAATACATCGGTCCTTCAGGAAGATGCGATTCGATAACCGACAAGAGACGGTCAATATTATTGCCCTGCAGCGCTGAAATCGGCACAACATCACTGAAGTCCAGCTTGTCTTTGTAGACCTCAATCTGTTTGATTAAATCATCCGGATGAATTAAATCGATTTTATTTAGCACTAAGATAATCGGTGTCTTCGTGTTTTTAAGCATATCGATAATAAATTCATCGCCGCGTCCGATTTCTTCAGCAGCGTTAATTATAAACAGGATAACTTCTGTTTCACGAAGTGTATTCCGCGCGACTTTCATCATATGCTCCCCGAGCTGGTGTTTCGGCTTGTGTATCCCCGGTGTATCGATAAAAATCATCTGGGCATTGTCTTTCGTATATACCCCTTGTATTTTATTTCTTGTTGTCTGCGGTTTATCCGACATAATTGCGACCTTCTGACCAAGAACCTTGTTCATAAATGTAGATTTACCTACATTCGGCCGTCCAATGATGCTGACGAAACCTGATTTAAAACCGTTAAAATCCATTAATCCATATCCTTCCCGCTAAAACCGAGCGGCAGCAGATCATCTACCGTCCGTTTTATTACTTCACCGGATTTGCTCGTTAAGTAAACCGGCATCTCATCATGGCATAATTCTTTCATTACCTGCCTGCAGACACCGCAAGGGCTCGCAGGTTCAGGTGCGTCTGTAACGATTACAATCGCTTTGAACTTTCTCTTATTATTAGCATATGCGCTGACAAGCGCAGTGCGTTCTGCACAGATCGAGGCAGGATACGCAGCATTTTCAATATTCGCTCCATAAATGTACTCATCATCTTCAGTAATCAAAAGAGCACCTACGTTAAACTCAGAATAAGGTGTGTATGCCCGCGATTGCGCTTTTTGCACTTCAGCCAGCCATTCTTCTTTAAATAATCCGTCATTCATCTGACGTCCTCCTTATTAATAAAAATACGGTATGAGGATAACCATACCGACGATTACAGCATATACACTGGCAAGCAGCACTGCCGCTGCTGCAATATCTTTCGCATAGCGGGCAAGTATATGGTAATCGCCGGTAACTAAATCCACCGTGTATTCAATTGCACTGTTTATTGTTTCTGTAATCAATACTAAAAAAACAGCAGTTATTATAAACAGCCATTCCACTGCAGTGATATTGACTGCAGCACAAATACAAATGGCCGCAGCTGCAAAAATCAGATGCAGTAAAAACTTTCTATCCTTTTTAAACAGCTGAAAAAGTCCCTGGAGAGGATGCTTAAACCGGTCCGGATTAATCGCGTGTCACACCGAATGCATTTAGTATTTCTTCTTGTTTACCGTTCATTACAGCTTCGTCATCGCTCTCCATATGATCGTAGCCTAAAAGGTGCAGGAACCCGTGTAGTGCGAGGAAAAGAAGTTCACGGCGATAGCTGTGACCGTAATCTTCCGCTTGTTCTTTTGCACGGTCTGTACTGATTACAATATCTCCGAGAGTACGAGGCGCCTCGGCATGAATAATATTCATGTCATCTTCCTCAAGAGCAAAAGAAATTACATCTGTTACGCTGTCTTTATCCCGGTAATCCCTGTTGATATTTTGAATTTCTTCATTTGAAACGAAAGAAACAGATACTTCTGCATCGCCTTCTTCTTCAAGATGGCCGTAGGCGAAGGTTAACAATTCCGATACTTCTTTAAGCTCAGCATCATTGACAAAATTATCATCGTTAATAAAATCTATATTAATCATAGCTGTGTATCCTTTTCATACGCAAGAATTATTTTAGAAACAAGCGGATGTCTGACAACATCTGTTTCATCCATGCGTTTAATAGCGATTCCTTTAATATTCTCAAGCCGTTTTACAGATTCAACCAGCCCGCTTTTCGTGGAGCCCGGCAGATCAATCTGTGTTTCATCGCCGGTAACAATCATCTTCGAGCCGAAACCGAGACGGGTTAAAAACATTTTCATCTGCATTTCAGTCGTGTTCTGCGCTTCATCGAGAATAACAAAAGCTTCATTCAGCGTACGTCCACGCATATAGGCGAGCGGAGCAACTTCTATTACGCCGCGCTCAATTAAGCGGTCAGTCGTTTCGACACCGAGAACTGCGTGAAGACCATCGTACAGCGGTCTCAGATAAGGATCCACTTTTTCTTTTAAATCACCCGGCAGAAACCCGAGATTCTCGCCTGCTTCTACTGCAGGACGCGTCAGCACGATGCGCTTAACCTGGTTTTCACGAAGCATCTGGCAGGCAATTACAACAGCTAAAAAAGTTTTCCCTGTACCTGCGGGCCCGATACCGAAAGTTAAGTCATGCTTTCTTATACTGTCGACATACTGGCGCTGTCCTGTTGTTTTAGCTTTAATGCTTTTACCTTTAACATCTTTAGCAATTTCCTCGTTATAAAGATCTTGTAAATATTCGATGGTATCATTCTTCGCCATCATCGCAGCAGACTGTACATCTCTTAAAGAAATCGACATACCCCGCTGGATTATTTTTAATAAATGAAGCAGCACATCTTCAGCGAGTTCGACATTCTCTTCATCATCGCCGCTGACAGTAATTTCATTGCCGAGCGTATGAATTTTAACATCGAATTCCTCCTCCAGGTAGGTGATGTGTGCATCATTTGCACCTATTAAAGCCTGAGCTTCGTCAAGGCTGTCTATATTAATAATATTAGGCATTTACAAACCCCTTTATAATAAACTTGTCTATTTAAATTTACCACTATCAATAGCGGACTGCAATTATTTCAGACACATATGAGTGACGGGAGCTGGGATACATATGAAACTCTGTCATGCCAATCCTAGAGCGCTTGGACACACATGAAATCCTGTCATACTAACCCAAAAGAGCCCGGGTACATATGAAATCCTGTCATATCAACCCCAGAGCGCTGGGATACACATGAAACTCTGTCATGCCAACCCCAGAGCGCTTGGATACATATGAAACTCTATCATGCCAACCCCAAAGATCCCGGATACACATGAAAACCTGTCATACCAATCCCAGAGCGCCCGGATACGCATGACACCCAATCATGCCAACCCGCAGTCTCAAAATACAAAACAGTTCCTGCCGCCAAGAAAATCAGCTGTAAAAATTAAAAACCGGACGGGGAATCCCCATCCGGTCAGCGCTGTGTTTATAATCATCAGCCAAGCTTCTTGTTCGTTTTCTGTTTAGATTTCGGTTTTCCGAGAATCTCCGACATAATAATACCGTTAACAAATGATTTTGAATCAAAGGATAGATCATCAGATGTTATTGAAGTATCGGAGGCACTCTGCCTGCCGCGTTTATGCATCTGAGTGGCGTCATCATCATATGAATAGCGTACTTCATCTGCAATATCACGTCCGAGGCCTGCTGTTTTTTCAGCACGCTTGTCGTAACCTTTAGTATACACACTTTCTTTTGCTTCCGAAGCACGTTTTGCATGCTTCGAACGGTCTGTAATACGTTTTTCAATGTCAGAAATATTCTGCGATGAATTCGCGCGTTCGCGCGCGGTCTGAATTGTTTCTCGCACCGGCCGTTCTGAAGCCTGTCTTTCCGGACGACTGTTTGGAGCCGTTTCGCGGCTTCTGGACGGTTCTCTCGGCGAGGGTTTAGATTCTGTGCGTGTCTGTTGTTCCGAGTTGTTGAATTCTTCATCAAATGCCTCTTGCAGCGTCTGGAAGAATCCTTTTTGTTCATTTGTTGTCGTCTCACGGTCAGGCTGCCTGCTGCGCGGCGCAGTGTTTTGTCTTCTATCCAGTTTAGAAGTATCAATATTGCGGTCGCCTTCTTTGTCTTTGTTGTTTTTACTGCCGATGATTGAAGAGACTATACCGAGGACGATAATTAGTAGTGGAATAAGTTCCATACTATATCACACCCTATTCTTCTTCGTTAAATTGTGTAGGGTTTGTCATTTTATTTATTGAATCTCTCATGCTGGTATCTGCTTCAACATTCTTCAGATCGTAATAATCAGTTGCTGAAATATTTCCGTCTTCTAATGCTTTAGCAAATGCAAGAGGTACTCTGGATTCTGCTTCTACTACTTTCGCTCTCATTTCCTGTACGCGGGCTTTCATTTCCTGTTCCTGCGCTACAGCCATTGCACGGCGTTCTTCCGCTTTAGCTTGTGCAATATTTTTATCTGCAACAGCCTGTTCAGTCTGAAGATCCGCACCAATGTTTTTACCGATATCCACATCCGCAATATCGATTGAAAGAATTTCAAATGCAGTACCTGCATCTAAACCTTTCGATAAAACAGTTTGTGAAATACGTTCCGGATTTTCCAGCACTTCCGCGTGCTTGTTGGAAGAACCGATAGTTGAGATTACCCCTTCACCGACACGGGCGATGATTGTTTCTTCACCGGCACCACCGACAAGGCGTTCGATGTTTGCTCTCACTGTAATTCTTGCCTTAGCTTTAACTTCGATACCATCAACAGCAACACCTGCGATGAATGGTGTTTCGATAACTTTCGGGTTTACACTCATCTGTACTGCTTCAAGCACGTCACGGCCTGCAAGGTCGATTGCAGCACAGCGTTCAAATGTTAAGTTAATATCCGCACGCTGAGCAGCGATTAAGGCGTCGACAACGCGGTCGACGTTACCGCCGGCTAAAAAGTGAGATTCAAGCTGATTCGTCGACAGCTGAATACCCGCTTTGTGCGCTTTAATCATCGGCTCGATAACACGTTTAGGCTTAACACGTCTTAAACGCATACCCACCAATGTAAAGATTCCTACTTTAACACCTGCAGCAACTGCTGAAATCCATAAACCGATTGGAACAAATGACAGGATAAATGCAGCAACGATAATAATTACTACGAAAATCAGTAAAGTTACGAGTGCACCGCCTGTAATAAATGCTAAATTCATTCTCCACTCTCCTTGTTTTTAATCTTCCGTTGGTCTGACAACAATTCTCGTACCTTCCACAAAAATAATTTTAACCTTTACATCACTCGGAATATACGATCCTTCGGCAACAGCATCGATTCTTTCATCACCGAGGCGGATTGTCCCGGAGGGTCTTAAAACCGTATGTGTCACCGCGATTTCACCGACTAAATGCGAGCGGTCATCAAATGATGTATATCCCGATTCCTTGTCCGTTGCATCATTTAAAATCAAACGATTCAGGAAAGGAATTTTACGTTTCTTATGTTTCACAAATATCACCCACTCTATTATCACCATAACTAAAATTACGGCTAAGAAAATACTGTATAGAACTGCATTGCCGCTGACTGTTAATATACTTACTCCAAATACGATAATTCCGATAAGCCCGAGCAGTGTTCCAATAACAAAAAATTCAATTAGAATAAGAAAACCGCTGAGCAGAATCAGGATTAATGTCAGCATATTGCCGCCGCCAGTAAGAAGGTGACCCGAGAAAAAGATAAATATCGACAGAACAGCAAGAATGCCGATAATATTCACTCTCTGCGAGAAGAGCTGATACACCACACCAAGGAAGAATATTGATAATAATAGAAATGCAACAACGGGTGAAGTTACAACATCTATATAAAATTGAATTGAGTCTTTAATCATATATAAATACGAACCGCCCATGTACATCCCTCCTGATTCCGATTATACATTAACTGCGGGTAAATGAGAAATGGAGATACAAAAAAACAGCGTACAAAATGTACGCTGTTTTTATAATATATCACTTATCAGAGGGAAGAGTGATATTACTTGAACTTACGCTTACGCGCAGCTTCAGATTTCTTCTTGCGTTTTACGCTTGGTTTTTCGTAAAACTCTCTTTTACGTGCTTCTTGAATCGTACCGTTTTTAGATACTGTACGTTTGAAACGACGAAGAGCATCTTCAATTGGTTCGTTTTGCTTAACAACTGTTTTTGACATTTGTTTTCCCTCCCTCCGATAATGCAAAAGGCTAATTCACATAGACTATACTATGTACTTTAATATTATAATATACTACATTTGTTTCAGTCAACTGTAATTTAATAATCGCTCTCTGAAACTTCTCCATTAACAATTGCGATTCCGCTTGAAGCGCCGATTCTTGTAGCTCCGACTTCAATCATCTTTTTGGCATCCTCATAAGAGCGTACGCCGCCGCTTGCTTTAACGCCCATGTCTTCGCCTACTGTCAGGCGCATAAGCGCAACAGCTTCCACACTGGCTCCGCCGCCATTAAAGCCGGTAGATGTTTTAACGAAATCCGCACCTGCTTCTTGTGCTAATCTTGAAGCAGTCACAACCTCATCTTCTGTAAGCAGTGACGATTCAATAATAACTTTAACAAGCGCTTCTTTATTAGCAGCATCTACGACGCTTTTAATGTCTTCTTTTACGTAATCGAGATTGCCTGCTTTAAGCTGGCCGATATTAATTACCATATCCACTTCATCTGCACCGTTTGAAATAGCATCTTTAGTTTCAAATGCTTTAACTTCTGATGTAGTTGCACCGTGAGGAAAACCGATTACTGTGCATACTTTAACTTCGCTCTCAGCAAGCTTTTCTGCGGCAGTTTTAACCCAAGACGGCTGGATGCAGACGCTGAAGAAACCATGTTCATGCGCCTCGTCACACAGTACTGAAATCTCTTTATCAGTAACTTCCGGTTTTAATAATGTATGGTCGATATACTTTGCTGCGTTCATTTTAATGACACTCCCAATAATTTATATTCCTCGTAATGATACCACAAACGAGTTATTCATAGTAGCTTCCAATTACAGAAAGTGCATAGAGCGGCGCTGTTTCCGCTCTTAAAATTCTGCGCCCGAGTGCGATATTCTCATAAGTTTTAAAAATATCAGCTTCTGTTTCGGTAAAACCGCCTTCGGGCCCAAAAACAACAGCAATCGTCTTTACACTGGTGCGCGTGAGAATATCTTTTATTGAACTGCCGGTAAGATTGTTATCCTCATAAGCAAATAAAACAAGATCATATTGCGTGAAATCAATAGTTTTCAGTGCTCCAGCAAATGAAATGCTCGGTATTTTAGTGCGTCTGCTTTGTTCAGAAGCTTCTCTCGCAATCTTTTCATAGCGCAAAAGCCTGCTCTTTTCTTTTTTAGCATCCAGTTTAACGACGCTGCGTTCAGCTTTATACAAGATAAAGTCATGAACCCCGAGCTCGGTCGACTTCTGAATCACAAGATCCATCTTGTCTCCCTTTAAGAAGGGTGAATACAGTGTAATATCTACCGGAAGCTCAACTTCATTCTCTATTTTTTCTATCGCTTCATATGATACCGGTTCAAGATCAGTCAGTCGGACGAGATAAGCATTGCCCTCCCCGTCGACTACATTAAACTTATCTCCGGCTTTGGCGCGCATTACATTTCTAATATGATGCACATGCTCATCGTCCATAACACACGTTTCATTAAGCGAGACTGTTCCTTTGATAAAATACCGCTGCATTATGCCACCTTCAGAGCCGATATTGCGACCCAGCCTTCTTCTTCAAGAACATCAGTAATTGAGAAACCTGCCTGTTTCATATGCGCGATAATATCATCTCGTTTTTCAACGATAATGCCAGACGCAATAAAACGTCCGTTATTATTCAGCAGTTTGTAAGCATCATCAATCATATCATCTATAATATGAGCAAGAATATTTGCTACGATAACATCATAATTTTCGGTTTCATCTTTTAACAGATCGGCAGGCATGACCGCAATGTCTTTACCGCAGTCATTTAAAGCAAAGTTCTCTTTTGAAACCTGCAGTGACAATTCATCAATATCAGTTGCTTTAATATCTCTCGCGCCGAGTAAATAAGCACCAATTGATAAAATCCCGGAACCCGTGCCGACATCGATTACTTTATCGTCGGGTTTAATTATATCTTCCAGAAAAGTCAGGCACAGACTCGTCGTGGCATGATCGCCAGTACCGAATGCCATGCCGGGGTCAATTTTGATCACCTTGTCACTATCGGCAATGTCGACGTCAGCATACTCCCACGAAGGAACGATTAAGAAGTTTCTGCCGACTTTAAAATTATGAAAATATTTCTTCCACTCATTTTCCCAGTCCATCTCATCTATAATGCCGGTATTAATTTCAATTTCTTCTTTTTCTGCTAAAGGAGTTTCTTCGATAAATTTTTTGATTTTATCCAGCTGCTCATCGATATTATATGTTTCATCAAAATAAACGAGTATACGTATGTCGCTGTCCGGATAGTCTTTCGGATTCAGCCGGAATTTCTCATCAAAATCCTCAGTTTTAGCTTTTAATATATCAACGGAATGTTCGATTGAAACACCTTTTGCGATTGTATTTAAGAATATTGAAAACTGTTCTTCGTTCTCTTCTTTAGTGCTGATACTGACTTCATGCCATTTCATAGTTTACTCACCTTTAAAGAATCGTTTTGTTTTATCAAAAATATTTTCCTGCTGCTCGCTGATAGTCTCACCGTTTATATCTGCAAGTTTCTTAAATACTTCCCGTTCCTGTTCAGACAGTCGTGTAGGCGTAACAACAGTCACTGTTACATACTGGTCGCCGTAGCCGAAGCCCTGGACGTTTTTCACACCTTTTTCTTTCAGTCTGAAGCGTCTTCCGGACTGCGTGCCGGCAGGTATGGTCAGCATGACTGACGAATTGATTGTCGGAACTTTCAATTCATCACCGAGAGCGGCCTGGGCGAATGAAATTTTAAGCTCATAATGGATATCATCGCCGTCACGAGTAAATTTAGCATCCTGCTTAACTCTGAATACGATATACAGATCTCCTGCAGGTCCGCCGTTAATACCAGGTTCACCTTGACCCGACAGACGTATCTGCTGCCCGTTGTCAATACCTTCAGGCACTTTCACTTCGATATCAACATTTTTCTGAACTGTGCCGTGACCTTTACACTTATCACACGGGTGTTCGATTTCCTGGCCTGTCCCTCCGCATGTAGGACATGTGCGCTGTGTCTGTACACGGCCGAATGGTGTATTTTGTTCTACTGAGACGTTACCTGCACCTGAACATGTTTTACATGTAGATTTTGACGTGCCGGGGTTAGTACCTTCACCGTCACAGACGTCGCAGACTACATCTTTTTTAATCGTGACTGTTTTAGTCGCGCCGAAGACAGCCTCATCAAAAGTAACCGTCATCGTATACTGGAGATCGTCACCTTTTCTAGGAGCATTCGGATCTCTCTGGCCGCCACCGCCGAAAAACGAACTGAAGATATCTTCAAAACCGCCAAAGCCGCCGGCACCGCCGAATCCTCCACCGCCGCCGAAGCCGCCCTGGGAATTCATACCCTCATGTCCGAAACGGTCGTACTGCGCACGCTTATTGTCGTCAGACAGCACTTCATACGCTTCAGCTACTTCTTTAAATTTTTCATCAGACCCGTCTTTCATGTCCGGGTGATATTTCTTTGATAATTTACGATATGCTTTCTTTATTTCATCTTGTGTTGCGTTTTTATCTAAACCGAGTATTTCATAAAAGTCTCTTTTAGCCACAATTTTTCCCTCCAACAGTCAATATAATACCATTTAAAAAAGTCAAAGCCAATGCGTTTGGCTTTGACTTAAGTGTTGAAGATTTTATTTTTTATCTTCTTCGTCATCTACTTCTTTATAATCCGCATCGATTACATCGTCATCAGCATTATCTGCTTCTGCACCTGCATCCGCTGCGCCTTGCTGCTCTTCGGCCATTTGTTCATAAAGTTTAGTTGTAACTCCTTGAACTGCCTGCTCAAGCGCTTCTTTTTTCGCTTTGATTTCATCTAAGTCAGTACCTTCAAGAGCTGTTTTCAGTTCTTCTTTAGCACTGTCGATTTGTTCTTTTTCTGATGCTTCAACTTTGTCGCCGAGATCTTCGACAGCTTTGTCAGCAGAGAAGATTAACTGGTCAGCTTCGTTACGGAGCTCAGCTTCTTCTTTTTTCGCTTTGTCAGCATCGGCATTTTCTTCAGCTTCCTTAACCATTCTGTCGATATCATCATCAGTCAGGTTAGAGCTTGATTCGATAGTAATCTTCTGTTCTTTGCCTGTACCTTTATCAGTAGCAGTAACGTTTACAATACCGTTTTTGTCGATGTCAAAAGTAACTTCGATTTGCGGTACACCTTTTGGTGCTGGCGGCAGATCCGTTAACTGGAAGCGTCCTAAAGTTTTGTTGTCGCTTGCCATCGGTCTTTCACCTTGTACAACGTGAATGTCTACTGCCGGCTGGTTATCAGCTGCCGTAGAGAACACTTGTGACTTGCTTGTAGGAATTGTCGTATTTCTTTCGATAAGAACTGTAGATACATTCCCCATCGTTTCAATACCTAGTGATAATGGTGTAACGTCTAGAAGAACTACGTCCTGAACATCACCTGTGAGCACACCGCCCTGAACTGCTGCACCCATCGCTACTACTTCGTCAGGGTTCACACTGCGGTTAGGTTCTTTGCCTAGTTCTTTCGTAATTGCATCCTGAACTGCAGGAATACGAGTTGAACCGCCGACTAAAATAATTTCATCAATGTCAGATTTGCTGACACCAGCATCTTTAAGCGCCTGGCGTACAGGTCCCATAGTTCTTTCAACAAGTCCGTGAGTCAGTTCTTCGAACTTCGCACGTGACAGAGTAGTTTCAAGATGCAATGGTCCTGCTTCACCCGCTGAGATGAATGGTAATGAGATTTGTGTAGATGATACACCTGATAAATCTTTTTTAGCTTTTTCAGCTGCATCTTTCAGACGCTGCATTGCCATTTTGTCTTTGGATAAGTCAATGCCGTTTTCAGCTTTGAAAGTGTCGACCAGGAAATCGATAACTAAATCATCAAAGTCGTCACCGCCGAGACGGTTGTCACCTGCAGTTGCAAGTACATCGAATACGCCGTCGCCAAGTTCCAAAATAGAAACGTCAAACGTACCGCCGCCAAGGTCAAATACTAAAATGTTTTCTTCTTTATCCTGTTTATCGAGACCGTATGCAAGAGCTGCTGCAGTCGGCTCGTTAATAATACGTTCCACTTCAAGTCCTGCAATGCGGCCAGCGTCTTTTGTCGCCTGGCGTTCTGAGTCATTGAAGTATGCCGGAACTGTAACGACAGCTTTCGTTACTTTTTCGCCTAAATAGCTTTCAGCAGTTTCTTTTAAGTTTTGTAAAATCATCGCTGAAATTTCCTGCGGTGTATATTCTTTATCTTCTACTTTTTCAACATGGTCTGTACCCATATGTCTTTTAACTGACATAATCGTGTTCGGGTTTGTAATTGCCTGGCGTTTAGCTACTTCGCCGACCTGGCGCTCACCGTTTTTAAAAGATACTACAGAAGGCGTTGTACGGTTACCTTCAGCATTTTGAATTACTTTAGGTTCTCCGCCTTCTAAAATTGATACTACTGAGTTAGTTGTTCCTAAGTCTATACCGATTACTTTACTCATTTATATATTCCTCCAATTAATTTAATATTATTCGCTTACTTTGACCATTGTCGGTCTGATGACACGGTCTTTTAATATATAACCTTTTTGGAATTCTTCAATCACAATATCACTCTCTGTATCAGACTCTTCGGTCATCACTGCCTGATGGAAGTTCGGATCGAATGGCTGGTTTAGAGCCTCAATTGCTTTAATCTCATGTTTTTCAAGTGTTTCAACAAGATTGTTGTACACCATTTCAACCCCTTTGTGGAGAGCGTTGAAACTTTCATCTGTTCCTTTAATAGCGAGCGCACGTTCCAGGTTATCGATTACCGGCAGCAAGTCTTCTGCAAACTTCTGATCTTTGTACTTATTGTTCAGTTCAGTTTCCTGGCGGTTGCGGCGTTTAAAGTTTTCAAACTCAGCATAGAGTTTCAAATACTTGTTCTCGCTTTCCTCAAGCTGCTCTTTCATAGAAAGAAGTTCGTCTTCTGCTGATGGTTCAGAGTTTTCTTCAGAAGTTTCCTCTGCTGATATTTCTTTTGCAGTATCCTCTGTTTTTGTGTTCTCTGTTTCAGTTTCTTCCTGCTTCTTTGTTTCTTCAGCAGCAGTTTCAGCAGTTTCGTCAACTTTTTCTTTTTCTTCTTCGTTAGTCAATGCCTACACTCCTTTTTTAAATGAGTGGAGTAATTTAATAACATGTTTGTAGCCCATCAGTTCCGGGCCGACAACAATTAAATTACCACTCAGTCCAGCGTGGTCAAAATTAGTTGTAATGACTGAAAGTGATTTATAACTTTCATCCAGTTCATCACCGAAGTAAATATTCACATCGTTTGATGCAAGCTGCTCAACAGATTTATACAGCGCTTCCGATTCGATATCGCCGTATAAATGCTCGAGCGTTTCTACTTCGTTTCTCATGTCCTGCAGTAAATAATTAAAACCCGCATGACCAATCGTTCGTTTCTGCACTTCAACTGATGCCATAATCTGTGCAGTCACCTGGTCGTACAGATCTTTTATACCCGGCGGGACGTAAGGATTGTTCTTTAAGATGACACGGGTGTCGCCAAGGTTTTTATCGAGCAGCAGCTCGTTAAAAATATTGCTCAGTTTCTGGAAATCATCAATCGTTACATCACGGCTCGTTTTAACAGGCATCTGCCTGACTGTTCCGCTGTTTAATACGATAATAGCAATGCTTGCAGTATCGGTGAGCGGAGTTATATAAAGACCTTTAACAGTTTCATTATCCGCTGTGAGCGACACCTGAGTTAAATACTTCGTCCTGTCGCTGATTGTCAGTGCAAGTTCATCGGTTAAATTCTCCAGATTGTCCGTGTCAGAAAAAAGCTCAAAGGACTTTGCCGGTGATTGTTCAATATTCAGTTTAAGTTCTTCGATGTAGAATTTCAGTGCTTTTCTCGACGGCACACGTCCGGATGACGTATGCGTCTTAATTAAAAAGCCTTCTTTTTCAAGTGCAACCATTTCATTTCTGATCGTCGCGCTTGAAACATCGAAATTATATTTGTCCAGTAAATATTTAGAACTGATAGGTGTCATTACATTTAAGAAATCATCTACGATAAATGTAAGAATGATTTCCTGCCTTTCTGTCAGCAAAGAATCACCTCTTTAGCACTCTTTCGTCCCAAGTGCTAATTCTAATTTATCAAATAGGTCAAAGAATGTCAACAATTAAACCCGCTTTCTTTTTTACAGTAAAAATTCTGCGAAAACATCGTTGCCAATCATACGTCCCGCTTCGGTTAAGGATATATAACCGCTTCGTCTGTCCAGCAGTTTGCGTTCTAATAGATTCTCAAGTACTTTGCCGTATACCGCATCGACTGGGAGGCCGTATTTTTCTTTAAAGCGGGCTTCCGAGACACCCTTGTTCAAACGCAGTCCCAAAAACATTTCCTCTTCAAACTTATCATTTTGAGTCAGTTTTAACTGTTCTTTAATGACAGAACCGTGCTCGTTCATATTATTAATATAATGATTCACCGGTTTTATATTGTAGTATCTGGATTCCCCTGTGTAGCCGTGACTGCCGGCGCCGGCACCGATATAGGGCTCGTTCAGCCAGTAAGTTTTATTATGCATCGACTCGAATTCACTCTTTGAAAAGTTCGATATTTCATACTGAGGATAGCCGAGTGCATCAAGACCTCCGATGACTTTATCGTACTTCTCACCTTCTTCAAGACTTCCTGCAATACTCATCTTTCCCTGGTTAATCTTGTTGTAGAAAACAGTATGGGGCTCGATAATCAGCGAGTACCATGAAATATGTTTCGGCTTCAGCTCGCTGATATATTTCAGGCTCATATCTATATCATCAAACGTTTCTCCCGGGAGATTATACATCAGATCGAGCGAGTAATTTGTCAGACCGATTTTCTCCAAGTGATTAATACTGTTAAAGATATCATCGAAATTATGAGTCCTGCCGAGAACTTTTAAGAGATCGTTATTAAATGTCTGCACGCCTAAGCTTACCCGGTTCACTCCGTAGTTATGCAGGACATCGAGTTTTTCTGATGTCAGTTCGTCGGGATTCGCCTCAAAAGTAAATTCATCCGTTACAGTAAAATGATCAGTCATAAATTTTAAGAGACGGTCAAGCTGGCTGACAGTCAGCGCAGTCGGTGTCCCGCCGCCGACGTATATCGTTTTAAGCGTCTGTTTCTCGTAAGAACCGAGCTCGCTGATGAGTGCCGTAATATATTCATCTACCGGCTGGTTTTTAATCAGCACCTTATTGAAGTCGCAATAAGTGCAGATTCGGTTGCAGAATGGGATATGGACATACATGCTATCCATTAAATTCCTCCTAAAATTAGAGGAGAAATCAAATGATTTCTCCTCTTGGTGTTGTTAATCTTCATCCATTTTTAAGACGGCGAGGAAAGCTTCCTGCGGTATTTCAACGTTCCCTACCGCTTTCATCTTCTTCTTACCTTCTTTTTGTTTCTCTAATAATTTCTTCTTACGCGATATATCTCCGCCGTAACATTTCGACAGTACGTTTTTACCCATCGATTTAATGTTTGTTCTCGACACAATTTTTTGTCCGATTGCTGCCTGAATAGGTACTTCGAACTGCTGTCTCGGGATGATATTTTTCAGTTTTTCAACGATTGCTTTGCCGCGCTCATAAGCAAAATCCCTGTGCACGATAAAACTCAGTGCATCCACTTTTTCTGCGTTCAAGAGAATATCCATCTTCACCAGTTTCGATTCCTTGTAGCCGATAAAGTCGTAATCTAAGGATGCGTAACCTTTTGTGTGAGATTTAAGCTGATCGAAGAAATCGAAGACAATTTCCGATAAAGGAATTTCATAGATGATATTCACACGCACATCATCGAGGTAATCCATCGTTAAAAAGTTGCCGCGTTTTTTCTGGCACAATTCCATAACAGCACCGACGTAATCGTTCGGCACCATAATCTGCGCTTTAACGTAAGGTTCCTGGATGCGTTCAGTCTTTTGCGGATCCGGCATCTGCGCCGGGTTGTCAACACTGACCGTTGTGCCGTCGGTTAACTCGACGCTGTATATAACAGAAGGTGCTGTCGCAATCAGATCAATCCCGAATTCTCTTTCGATACGCTCCTGGACAATTTCCATATGAAGCAGTCCGAGGAAACCTGTACGGAAACCGAAACCTAATGCCTGGGATGTCTCCGGTTCATACTGCAGCGAAGAGTCATTCAGTTCAAGCTTTTCAAGTGCTTCGCGCAAATCGTTATATTTTGAAGAGTCGATCGGATACATTCCGCAGAAAACCATCGGATTCATTTTCTTATAACCCTGCAGCGGTTCTGACGCCGGATTTTCCGCTCCGGTAATCGTATCTCCGACCATAGAATCGCCGACTTTCTTAATCGATGCTGATATATAACCTACATCTCCTACTGTCAGTTCATCTACAGCGAGCTGTTTCGGCGTGTTGATGCCGACTTCGTTCACTTCAAAATCCTTGCCGGAAGACATCATGCGGATTTTGTCGCCCGCCTTAACAGTGCCGTCAACAATTCTAATCGACGAAATAACACCGCGGTACGGATCAAAGACAGAGTCAAAAATCAGAGCTTTCAGGGGTGCTTCCGGATCACCATCCGGTGCAGGAACGTCTTTTACTATACGTTCGAGAATTTCTTCGATACCGATATTTGCTTTTGCAGAAGCATAAATTGAATCTTCCGCGGGAAGTCCTACTACATCTTCTATTTCTGCTGCGACTCTGTCCGGATCTGCAGCAGGCAAATCAATTTTATTAACGACCGGAATCAATTCCAAATCATTGTCTAGGGCAAGGTAAACGTTTGCCAGCGTCTGAGCTTCAATACCCTGGGCTGCATCGACAACTAGAATTGCCCCTTCACAGGCTGCAAGCGAGCGCGATACTTCATAAGTGAAGTCGACGTGCCCCGGTGTATCAATCAGGTGGAAGGTATACTCTTCCCCGTCTTCAGCTGTGTACTTTAAACGGACAGCATTCAGCTTTATCGTAATACCGCGTTCTCTTTCAAGATCCATCGAATCTAAAAGCTGCGCTTTCATATCGCGGCCTTCTACCGAGCGCGTGTTTTCCAGTAACCTATCAGCCAAAGATGACTTGCCGTGATCTATATGAGCAATGATAGAGAAGTTCCTTATATTTTCCTGCCTTTTCAAACGTTCCATATTGTTCATTTAAAATCCAACTCTCTTCATGTTTACAATGTTATAATTATATCAATGCAGAGCACTAACTTCAATTCATTTCGGATTGATTATTGCATAATAAGCTTATATTTGATAAAATATCTGTTGTTGCAATAAAAGTTGTACAACTTTATGTCGGAGGTGACATTATGCCTAATATTAAATCATCGATTAAACGTGTTAGAACTAACGAATCTGCTCAGAATCTTAATATTGCTCAGAAAAACGCTATGCGTACAGCAGTTAAACAAGCTGAAGCTGCTAAGAGTGAAAATGCTGAGAATCAAGCTGAGTTAGTTTCTAAAGCTGTCAAACTTGTTGACAAAGCTTCTAAACGCAATCAAATTCATGCTAACAAAGCAAGCCGTCTTAAATCAAAATTAATGGCTAACTAATAAAAAAACCTTCTTTATGAAGGTTTTTTTATTTTTGTCTTTTTAGCTTTATATTTCCAGTATAAATAACTCAAACAGTGCATTCCTGTCCAAATAACTCGATTTAAACTTATAGTCTATATCGCGGCAGACAATCATTTTTTTTAAGAGTGCATCTAGCGGATATTTTCTAGTATGTCTGAGTGCAAGTTTAACACGGTACGGATGGACTTTCAGCGCTCTTGCTATATTATCTTCCTGATACCCTTCCCCGTTTAAAATTTTCACCTGATACAGCAGCCTGAACTGTCCGATAACAAGATGGAGCAGTTTCATAGGTTCTTCCTTTTGCAGAATCAATTCTCTAGCGAGTCTGACAGCTTTCTGTTTTTCATTTTTTAAAATAAAATCCGTGAGCAGAAAAACGTTCTGTTCCAGTGAAACACTGACAACTTCTTCAACATCCTCAGTCGTAATATTCCCTTCTGCATACAGCACCAGTTTCGTCACTTCATTATGTACAGCTTCATATTTATAACTTGTTTTTTCAAGCAGCATATTCAAGGCTTCCGTGGATATCTCGAGACCGTTCTGGTCGAAAACCGAGCGGACATAGTTCGTAAGCTCACTCTCATTCATTTCGTTAATTTCAATCAGTTTGCCGCGCTCAGTGATTAATTTCGTCACCTTTTTTCTTTTATCCAGCTTTTCTGAAAGCACTGTAAATATAATGAGCGTGTCATCACTTTTATTTTTAAGGTAATCAATCAAAAGATCAATATTGTGGCTCACTGAGGTGCCTGATTTCTGAGCGGTAAAAAGAATCGCCTCTTCGACGACAATCACTTTTCTGTCAGCGAGAAAAGGAAGTGTCTGGGCCTCCTCTATAATTTGTTCAACCGGTGTTTCTTTAAAATTAAGTTTTGTATAGTTAAAATCGTCGAGAGCTCCGACATACTCTTTAGCAATACTTTTGATTTTATCTTCTATGCGGATAATATTAGTGCCATACAGAAGTTGCAGCAATTCCATAAATGATGCTCCTTAAAGTTTATAAATCTATTATAGCTTTTTAATTAAATTTAGCCTATACTGTAAGTAAGTGTTTAGGGGGTAATTACATGAATAAGTTTGAGAAAAATGTTCAGTCAAAAAACAATGACGTTATCGATGCTGGTCTTGCTTTTATAGTTGGATTTGTGGCACTTACTGTAATTTATGTTATTCCACAAGTATTCGCTATCGTTGCAGGATAATCGATTTTTTCATTCGGGCCGGCCTTCCGGCTCTTTTTTTGTGTCTTTTTTCAGGCACTGTTCACTGTCCCCAAATTTTGCACGGATACATATTATATCATGATTTATACTAAACTCCACCATTCCCTTATCTTTCGTACTGATAATTCTGCTCGCGGCTAAATTTTCTAGGACACTCGCATGCGGATGTCCGTAACGGTTATTTACCCCCGCTGAAATCAAAGCAATTTCCGGTTCTACAGCATTGATAAATTCCTTCCCGCTCGATGTATCGCTGCCGTGGTGACCTACTTTTAAAATATCACTTTCCAGATTATAGAGAGCTGTGAGTTCTGCTTCGGTCACAAGACCGATATCACCTGTAAACAAAATGCTGAAGCTGTTCAAGTGTGCTTTTAAGACGACGGACTGTTCATTGGAATCAGGGGCAGCACCCGGCACAATCAGGTGATTAAAATGAATATTTCCGACAGAAAAGCTTTCCATATCCCCGCTGTTTCTAATTAGCCCCCGGTGTTCATAACTTACAGTTTTCAGCCAGTCATCGAATTTAACATCTTCTGTATTCATTATTATATTCCCCACATTCTTTTTGCTGAGTATATTCAGAACTTCCCCGCTGTGATCGAGATCCAGATGGCTGATGATAATTACATCGATAAAATCCACACCCTGTTCTTTTAAATAAGGCAGGAGTGTTTTATCGCTTAAATTAATCCGGTTCTCATCATGCTGATATGTCCCGCCCGTATCGAGCAGCACCGTTTTCTTATTTTTGTGATCTCGGATCACAAAAGCATCTCCCTGGCCGACATCGACCATGGTCAGCGTAAAATCCCTGTTTAAATGCTGCTGGCTCAAAAAGAGAACGAACAGAAATACCAAAATACAGCTGATAATTTTTTTGAGTTTGAATGTAAGAACATGCACAGACAGACGATATGTCAGAAACAGCATTATAATAATACTCACATCCGGGAGATTTTTTACCGGAAACCGGTGTTTAAACGCCCCGGCAAGATAATATATACTGTCTTTCATCAAGGTGTAAAGAAAGTGGTACAGCGTATCGATTGCAGGAGGTACATGAAAAAACAAAAGAATGTTATAAATTATCACACTCGGAAAAATTATAAATGAAAACAAGGGCACGAAAAATAAGTTCAATATAAGGCCGCTGATGCTTATTTCATTAAAATTTATAAGAACGATAACCAAAGTCGACAGCTCGCTGATTACTGTAATAAGAATCAGCTGAACTATATTGGCATAGTTCATAAATAAGGGGCGGGCCAGCAGAATAAAATAAGTGGTGACATACGACAGCTGAAAACCGGCATGGTAAATGACATAGGGATTAATTATAAGCTGAATCAGAGCACTTAATGAAATGATGGCAAGATAAGGTTTTTGTTTGAAAAATGAACAGACAAGAAGCAGGACTCCCATAAATACAGCACGGAGCACGCTCGGCGAGAAGAAATTCAAAAATAGAAAGAAGATCAGAGAAATTATAATAATGACTTTAATCATATTTACAGGCAGCCGGAAAAACTTTAGAATCCCGAAGATTACAGCACTTAAAAAAGCGACATGCGTTCCGGAAATGACATACAGATGATAAATCCCGAGCTTCTGCAGTGCATCAAAAAATTCCGGGCTGATATAGTTTTTATTGCCGACAGAAAGTGTCAGTATGTCGAATTTATAATCGTGTAAAGAAGAATCCAGCACTTTTGACATATACTTGTAGCGGATTAAAGAAAATTTTTGCGAGAAAGTCAGACTGCCGGATTCGCATTTTAAAGTAGCTGCATCATTCAAATATATCCTGCCGGAGAGTTCATTAATTCTCAATGTCTGCTGTCCGTCATTTTTAATAAAGTTACGCTGTTCCGCGGGCAGTGATACGGGCAGATTGCCTGTGCAGATGTCCCCTATTCGAAGCGCAGCACTTCCCGCTTCGTCATACATCTCGTAAGTCCTGTCATCACTGGTTACGATGTAATGCAGACTGTCAGTGTAATATTTATAATCTTCTATCACAATATGGGACAGCGTACTCGTAGAGAAATCCGGAGCTTCTCCTGAATAAATAAACGCAGCAGCTGCCGCGCTAAGAGATAAACTGATTTTAAACCACAGACTCCGCCCTTTTAAATAACAGCTGTACAGTAAAATCGCATAAAAAAATAAGCCCGTCAAGGGGCTTATAATTATCGTGCATCCAGTAATAATCGATATCAAAAAATAAAATAAAGTCATGATATTGACTCGAAATACATATTCACTTTTTTACTGTCGAGTTCGACCAGTTCATAGTGTACATTATTTTTATCCAGCAATTCAAGCGCATACGGATGATTTTTATAATCGGCCCGATAATATATATTTTTAATACCTGCCTGAATCAGTGATTTTGTACAATGCACACACGGAAAGTGAGTGACATAGACCGAAGCGCCTTCTGTCGACACACCGAACTTCGAACATTGGAGCAGTCCGTTAATCTCTGCGTGGATAGTTCTGATGCAGTGACCGTCCTCTACGTAGCATCCTTCATCCACACAATGCACCTCGCCGGATACAGAGCCGTTGTAGCCTCCTGCGATAATCCGGTTATCTTTAACGATGGTCGCGCCGACGCTGAGACGTTCACATGTCGACCGGAGCGACAGCAGCATTGCCTGCGCCATAAAATATTCATGCCAGTTGATTCGCATAGTGCCACCTCAGTTTATAGTAATATACGGTTTTAGATTTTCGAACGTTTTGTCGCCGATGCCGGGTATATTTTTTAAGTCCTCAAGAGTACTGAACAGCCCCTGTTCTTCCCGGTAAGTAATAATCGCCTGGGCTTTTTTCTCGCCGATGCCGTTCAAGGTTGTAAGTTCTGCAATGCCCGCAGTATTAATATTAACGAGTTCAGTCCCGGTGTCTGATACTCCGCTTCCTGTAAATAAATCTGCTGTCGCCTCCTCTATTTCCCCTTCAAAGGGAACGTAGATTACCATTTCATCGGCAAGTTTGGCAGACTGATTTACCGTCGCAAGATCTGCATTATCAGCAAGACCGGTAATATCAAGAACATTTTTAACCCTCGCATCGATAGGCAGTTCGTACACGCCTGGAAGTTTAACTGCACCTTTTACTTCAACAAACAGCGTCGATGAAAGTACTGCTGTTTCTTCTTTAGACTCTTCTGCCGTCGGTTCTTCGTCAGCTGAGTGCTCAAAACTAAAAGTTTCCTCGGGTGCTGCAAAGCTCGTGACTGCAAAGTAAACAATAATTGCGAGTCCTATAAGTATACCCGCTGCGTAAAACTTGTACTGTTCAAAAAAGGATTTGATATCCATCATTTTCCCCTCCATATAAATAACCTCTCATACTATATATAGGGAAAAACGGCGCTTTATTTTTTTTTCGTACAAGTTAATTTATAAACCTGTAAAACTTTAAAAGTTATTTCTTCAGTATATAAAAATTTCTTTCAGCCACTTCAGTAATAACATTAGTAATATCAAAGTCGCTGAATGATTTATCGATTATAAAGCCTGCTTCATTAATCATTTTTAAAATTTCACTGTGTTTATAAGTCTGCTGATAATGAGTTTCTTCGTACTTTTTATATAAGTCTCCGGAATTCCGAATGAAAAATGTCAATTCATGCCAAACACTGAGTTCTTCTTCACCGGGTACTGTCTGCCACGTGTAAAAAATATCATCCGTACTGTCGGAATATAATTCATAATTAAAATCATTCTGCATTTTATGTTCAGTATGGACATCAAAAATAAAGACGCCGCCTGCTGATAAATGATTATATACATTTTTTAAAACTGCAGCAAAAGCTTCTCTGGAAGGTGCATAATTCAGCACATCGGCTGTAGCTGTAATGAGCTCAAATGTTTCATCCAGCTCCATCGTAACCATATCCTGCACCCTGTATTCGCTCACCGGATCATTTTCTCTCGCAATTTTAATCATTTCCTCCGAGTTATCAATGCCGAGCTTTCTTTTTGCCCGCAGCATTTTTAAAATCTCTCCGGTGCCTGCGCCGATATCAAGTATGGAGGCGGCATCACCTTTAACTTCATTAATTATGTCAAGCCACAAATTATACGGCATATCATAATTCAGGATATCGTATACTTCGGCGAATGTTTTGTATTCGCTAGCCTCCAATAGTATCACCGGAATCTTTAAATAAACGCTCTAAATTATAATATTCGCGTTCTGTTTTTAAGAATATATGAACGATAACATCACCGACGTCACAGAGAATCCATTTGCCGGCTTTCTGTCCTTCAATACTAATATCGAGGCCGTTTTTATGAGCGACTTCCCGCACTTCGTCGCTGATTGCCTGCGCTTGGCGTTCTGAATTCCCGTGACATATAACAAAGTAGTCTGTCACCGGGCTCGTTTCTTTTACATCATATACTTTTATATCTGCAGCACGTTTATCGTCACATGCCTGCACCATTAATTCCAATACTTCTTTACTTTGCATCCTGTCACTCCCTGGCCATATTATAATAATTAAGACATTCTAATGTCTTGTGGTAAATCGTAGAATCTTTATTCAGCAGATGTCTGATATTCGCTTTCGTAATCGAATATACCGCGAGATCCAGATTATTCTTCCCGAAGACAATATCGCGTATATCATCGACGCCTGGCTGGCTGCGCTTAGGTTCGATGTAGTCTGCGACAAAAATAATCTTTTCGATAATCCCCATCTGCTTTCTTCCTGACGTGTGATGCGCAATCGCGTTTAATATTTCTTCGTCAGTAATATCAAACTTATTTTTCATCTTAACTGCTGCGATTGGTCCGTGCAGCACTTCAGTTTTATACTGAAGCAGTTCCGGATCAAGTTTTTCAGTCGTCACTGTCTGGTACATTTTACTTAATTCATCGTATTTCGAATAATCATGCAGTATACCGGCGAGAAAACATTTTTCCTTATCTGCGTTAAATATTTCCGCCATTTTTACTGCTGTTTCCGCCACCCGTTCGGAGTGTTTAAATCTTTTCTTCGGCAATTTCTCTGCTGCAACTTTCAATGCTTTTTTACGTTTCATATAATCGCTGCTCCTTAATATATCTGTAGACCTCTTCAGGCATTAAATGCCTGACTTCAGTATTTGTTTTTAATCTCTCTCTGATAAGGGTCGATGAAACTTCAACGATGTTCGTATTTAATTTTATAAACGGAGGTTTAATATTATACAGCTCGTCATTTCGATCGAGCACAGTAAATTTCGCAAGTTTGTGCAACTTGTCAGCATTCTTCCATTTATCAAAAGAAATAAAATGATCTGTTCCGATTATAAAATACAAGTCATCGTCAGGATATTTGTTCCGCAAATACTTCAATGTGTCAAAAGTATACGTTACCTCTTGCTGATCGATTTCAAAAGTATCTATTTCTGCAAAATCATAATTTTCAACTGCAAGTTTCAGCATATTTAAACGATGACTGTCACTGGAACCTGCCTGTTTTTTTAAGGGAGAGATAAAGGTCGGCACGATAATCACCTGATCCAGTTCCAAGCCGATATAAGTTTCCGCGAAAGCATTAATATGTCCGTTATGCACCGGATCAAATGTCCCGCCGAATACACCTATTTTCATGGCAGTTTAATTTCTTTGTTTTCCTTTGATTCTCTGTACAGTACAATCGTATTGCCCATTACCTGTACCAGTTCCGCACCTGTGCCATGGACGAGTGATTCAACGATGCTGTCTTTATCTTCCATACAATTTTGCAGTACTGATACCTTAACCAGTTCTCTTTTTTCCAGAACATCTTCGAACTGTTCAACAAAACTTTCTGTAACACCATTTTTACCTACTTGAAACAGCGGCTTCTCATGGTGTGCCAGTGAACGCAAATAGCGTTTTTGTTTACCTGTTAATGTCATTTTCTTTCCTCCATGTATTGTTGCAGTGCAGCCTGCACCGCTTTATTGCTTCCCTGTTTCCCAGTCCATATTTCAAAGGCATCGAGTGCCTGGTTAACCAGCATGCCGAGACCATTCGCGTTGTTATTAAAGTAATTCATAAAAGGTGTCACCGCCGGATTGTAAATTAAATCCATTCCTGCGGTATCATCTGTGATAAATGAAGTGTCCAGCTGGAAGGCTTCAAATACATCTTCACCCTTCAGTCCGAGCGGGGTTGCATTGATTACCGCATCATAGGCTCCCCCTGTGAATTCGGTATTCAGCACGCCGTTAAAGTCCGCAGTTTTAAACGATTCAAAACTTTCTCTTCTCCGCGCGATCACTGTTACTTCATCACCGTTATCGGCATGTGCACGATGGACAGCCTTCGCCGCACCGCCTGCACCGAGAATAAGCACACGGCGGCACTTTGTTCCAAAGGCATCGTTAAATGCCTTCATATAGCCTGTAATATCGGTATTATAACCGTAGTATCGCCCATCTTTTACATGGACTGTATTTACCGCGCCAATTTTTTCTGCTGCAGGCGCAATCCAGTCTAAATGCTGCATAATCTTCTCTTTATGAGGCACGGTAACGTTGAAGCCTGACAAGTTATATTCATTAACGAGCGCTTTTATGTCCGCCAGTTCTTCAGGGGTGACTTCCAGCGCCATGTAATCCGCTTCAACATTCAGTGCTTTAAAGTTTGCATCGTGAATAACAGGTGACAAAGTATGTTTAACAGGATAGCCGATTACAGCATAATTCATCTTTACTGCACTCCTTTAAAAATAGTCGAACGTATGGACACATTAACGCCTTTCGGTACAGTCACTGTGACGGCCGCTGATTTTGCCACCGATACAAAAGTCAGTCCGCTGATTAAAATGTCGCTGGCCTGATCTAGCTCGAGCTCATGAATGTCGAAGTTTGTGCTTAAGTAAGCTTCTTCAAGTTCAGGGGGCGCCAGAAGACCATTATAATGCTTATCGTAAAACTCTCCTGCATTGACAGTTTTCGTACGGTGCACATTTAAGTGATGATTACAGTAGACAGAAAAGCTGTTGGCATCTCCTGATGTGTAATCCACTCTGGCAAGGTTGCCGATAAAGAGCGTCTGACCACTGTTTAACTGAAAAGTTTTTGCTTTGATTTCTTTAGCTGGTGAAACGTATTTTAAATCGTTTACTTTCACATAATGTGAAATTTGTGAATCGACGACAATTCCCGGAGTATCGTACAGGGTCTGGGTATCACCGAGCGGAATATCGATCATCCCGAGTGTCGTACCCGGAATGTTGCTCGTCGTAATAACATTCTTTAAGCCGGTATTGTCTTCAAGCAGTTTATTAATTAATGTCGACTTGCCGACATTTGTCGTGCCGACAATGTATACATCTTTTCCATCTGCCATATCACTGATTTTTTTCATCAGTCCATCCAGGTTCTGTCCTTTTAAGGCGCTGATTGCAACTGTATCATTTGCAGTTATACCTGCGTCTTTCAGCATTTTCTTAGCCCGCTCAACAAGGCGGCTTGTATTTGTGGATTTAGGGAACAAATCTATTTTATTCACTACAGCAAGTACTTTTTTGTCTCCGACAATACGGTTGAATGACGGGATAATACTGCCTTCAAAATCGAACACATCAATTACTTTGACAATCAGGCTGTCCGTTTCATACAGCGAATTCAGCATTGTTAAAAAGTCGCCTGAATCCACATTTAATTCCTGTACTTCATTATAATGTCTTAAACGGTAGCAGCGCTGGCAGATCGGTTCTTCTTTATGAAGTCCGCTTGCCGGAATATACCCCTCTTTATTCTTATCTTCTGTCTGCAAAATGCTTCCGCATCCGACACATTTTATATCAGTCACATTATTCCTCCCATGTAATCATGTTTTTTCTTTTAAAGTATTTCATTATAACACGTTCTATTCTGCGGTTTAAGTAGGTCGCCCAGCCATCTTTTTCTTTGACGGGCACGACGAGAATACTATTGATATTTACCCGGTTTGCCCCAAGTATATCCGTCATCAGCTGGTCGCCGACCATTACGGTATTCGCTTTTTTAGTGCCGAGTATTTTTAATCCCCTGTGGAAATTGGTAAGCATCGGTTTTTTTGCTGCAGAAATATATTCAATACCGTGCGGTTCTGCAAATCCCGCCACTCTTTTATGATTACCGTTCGACAAAATGAGCAGTTTAATGTTCGACTCTTCAAGTGTTTTTATCCATTTTAAAACATTATCATCAGCATCAGCCGCGTCAAAAGCGACCAGTGTATTATCAAGGTCTGTCATTACAGCTTTAATATTATGCGCTTTTAAAAATTCCGGCGTAATATCTTCATACCGGCTGACAAAATGACTTGGCAGAAACTTATCTTCTATAATTTTCATAATATCTCCCCGGAAATTAAATTCATATTAACACAAAAAAAGCACCTTAAAATTAAGGTGCGCTTCGCTTACTCGATTATTTCAGGATCTTCTGTGTCAGTTTCAGTAAATACAACGAAACCGATAATAACCGTTATTACAATTGCAAGAATCATTAAAAATAACATAGTAACCTCCACATCACAGTTCTCTTAATAATGATTTTACAACTTCGGACGAGTGAACACAAGCTTTCGCGAGAAATTCTTCATAATTCATATCCGCTGCATCATTTGCAGAGTCGCTCATGGAGCGGATAATGACAAACGGCGTGTTAAACTGCCAGCAGGTCTGCGCAATACTTGAAGACTCCATGTCTACACACATTGCCTCTGGAAAATGCTTAAAAATATGTTCTTTTTCAGCATTGCTGTCGATAAAGGAATCCCCGCTCACAACGAGACCGCTCGCACCATTAATCTCATCATTTAAAGATAGAGCATCGAGAGCTCGTCTGATCAGATTTTCATCGCTTGTATATACTTCCGGCATGCCGGGAACCTGGCCGTAGCTGTAGCCGAAATTAGTTGCATCGACGTCATGGTGGGCAACCGAAGTTGATACCACCATATCAGTCACTTTAAGATTTTCTCCCATGGCGCCTGCGACTCCGGTGTTAATTACATAATCTATATCGTAACACTCAAGCATAAGCGCCGTAATAATACTCGCGTTGACCTTGCCGATACCGGACTGGACGAGCACTATACTTTTACCGTTTAATGTGCCTGTATAAGCTGTTGTATGTGCAAGCTTGTCTTCTTTTTCTATGAGCATCGCATTTTTTAACAGTTCAACTTCCGGCTCCATAGCACCGATAATTCCAATTGTATAATTAGTCAATTTTAACAATCTTGACTTTCATTTCATTGCCGTTCGGTAAAGCAACGTTAACTTCTTCTTTCAGTTTTGCTCCAAGAAGTGACTGCGCCATCGGAGATTCGTTGGAGATTTTACCTTCAAACGGATCAGCTTCCGCGCTTCCGACAATCTGATAAGACTCTTCATCACCGTCTGGAACTTCTTTAAATGTTACTGTTTTGCCGAGAGATACAGTATTATTATCTCCTGTATCTTCAATAATTACAGCATGTCTGATCATTTCTTCAATTTTAGTAATTTCTTTTTCGACAAACCCCTGCTCATCTTTCGCCGCATCGTACTCGGAGTTCTCTGACAAGTCTCCGAAACTGCGGGCAACTTTGATTTTCTCTACAACTTCCGGTCTTTTAACCGTTTTCAATTCTTCTAAATCTACATGAAGCTGGTCATATCCAGCCTGTGTCATTGGGTATTCTTTTTTGTTTTCCATCGTAAATCCTCCGTTATTTAAATTACTTCTAATATTTTATTCGTTTACCAGCGTGCGAATCTTAGTTGTAATAATATCTATCGCAACCATGTTCTCGCCGCCTTCCGGAATTATTATATCACTGAAGCGTTTTGTCGGTTCGATAAACTGCAGGTGCATCGGCCGCACAACTGATAAATACTGTTCAATGACTGAATCCATCGAACGTCCGCGTTCTTTAATATCCCTGCTCAAGCGGCGTAAAATACGAATATCAGAATCAGTATCTACGTATAATTTTACATCCATAAGATTGCGCAGTTCTTCATTTTCAAGAGCGAAAATACCTTCGATGATAATGACTTCTTTCGGCTCCACTCTTATCGTTTCACTGCTTCTCGTATGATTGGTATAATCGTAAGTCGGAATATCTACTGTTTCGCGGTTGATCAGCTGCTTGATATGTTCAATCAGCAGATCATTATCAAAGGCAAAGGGATGGTCGTAATTCGTCTGCAGACGTTCTTCCATCGTCTTGTCACTCTGATCCTTATAATAGTAGTCCTGTTCGATTAAAACAATACTGTGCCCCTGCAGGGATTCCATAATTTTTCTTGTTACTGATGTTTTCCCTGAACCGGAACCTCCGGCTATACCGATTATTGTCGGTTTGTCCATTCTGTTACACACCCTTAGTAAATTACAAGCAAGCCGTCGCCGACATTTAAAAATGAAGTCGTATACTCGCTGTCTTTCATTGACTGATTAAACGCTCTGACTTTGTCCCTCAGTTTGCGCTTATTTTTATTTTCTACATCATCATCTGCAATAAGACCGCGGACAAAAATATTATCGACGATAATTAAAGCATCCTCAGTTAAATATTTTTTATATTTATCAAAGAACAGCTGATTATTCCCTTTAGACGCATCGATAAAAAGAAAGTCAAATTGAGCATTGCCGAGATCAGCTTCTTTAGCATCAGCTAAAATCGTTTTAATATTACTGCTGTAGTCACTTTCACTGATATTCTCTCTGGCTGTTTCATGGCTCGCTTCATCTTTTTCAATCGTAGTAACATGAACACCTTGCCCCGCGCTTGCAAAATGCAGAGCGCTGTAGCCGATCGCCGTACCGATTTCCAGAATATTTTTAGCACCTTTAATTGCGATGTACTGTTTTACAACATTCAGTGCATCGCTGTCTATAATCGGCACGCGGTTTTCCACTGCGTACCGGTGAACAGCAGGGAACAGTTCTTCATTCGTATTTAAATCTTTTACATAATTTATAAGTTCCATCTGATCACCATATACAAAAAATACAACTGATAACATAAGTTATCAGTTGTTAATCCATTACAAAAGATAGTACCATAATTCACTCTTTTTGAAAAGAGCTGATTACTGGTTATCTATATATTGTTCTCTGTTAGCCAGATGCTCATCATAAGTTTCCGCAAAGTGATTATTACCTTCACTGTCAGCAAGGAAATAGAAATAATCAGTATCGGACGGATTCATCGTGCTCTGCAGAGACTCCTGGCCCGGTGACGCAATCGGCCCCGGTGTTAATCCTGTATTTATATAAGTATTATATGGATCATCCACTTCGAGATCTTCGTACAAGACAACTTCCTGATGCTCTCCGAGAGCATAGAGCACTGTCGGATCAGTCTGCAGCGGCATAGCCGGATTGACAGACATACGGTTTAAAAAGACGCTCGCAATGCGTGAACGGTCAGCAAGAGACGTCGCCTCTTCTTCGATAAGAGAAGAGAATGTCAGGAACTGATGGAAAGTGAGTTCCATAGGCTCGCCTTCATATTCTATAGTATAATCCGGTACGGACGTAAACAGACTGTAGCTGTTCTGCTCAGTAGCATCGAGCATATTTCTCACAAGCTGTTTTAAATCAGGTTCTTCAGTTGTAATATCGTAGGTTGCAGGATATAAGTAGCCTTCAAGAGGATACTTAATATCTTCAGCTAGAATTTCATCAGTCAACATGTCAGGGTATTCTGCTATCAGTTCCTGAATGAATTCTTCATCTTCCATCAGTGCCATAAAATCGTCGCCCGACACCGGCAGATTATTTTCCAGCTGCGTGCTGATTTCCTCCAGAGTGTATCCTTCAGGCACTGTTACACGGTATAGCACTTCCTGATATACCGTGCCGGATTCAAGCGTTCTTGCTATCTGCTCAAAATCCATGGCCGGAGACATCTGATAAGTTCCTGCCTGGTAGCTCGAAATACTGTTTAAACGTAAATATAATTCAAACATCGTACCATTTTTAACGATGCCCTGTTCTTCCAGAATATCTCCGATGTCACCGGCGGAATATCCTTCGTCAATTGAGAGTTCTACCGTTTCCGTGGAATTCTCGTCTACTGGCTGCAGGCCTCCGCGTATGTATAAAAATGCGGATATGATACCGATAATAATTACAATAAGCAGTGCCAGCACGATGAACAGAGTCAGGTACGATGAAACATTTTTAGAAAATTTAACATCATCGTATTTGCTCATCTGTATCTCCTATCTGAAAAAATAGCTTCCAATAAATTATTGGAAGCTGAAAGCATTTTACTCGTCATAGTCGTCCATCTGCGTGTTAACTACTTCTTCGATCATATCCCATTCGTCGTCAGTTTCAACCGGCAGGAATTTACCGCCGTCACCGTCTTCGTCCGGTACATTAATCATCGGAATAAGTTCTATGTCTTCCTCTTCATCGCTGAAATTACCTTCTTCAGCTAAGATTACGTAGTTTTTATCGAAATCTGGGTGATAAAATTCCAGCATCTTGCGGTAAAGTACTTCCGAACCGTCCTCATCATAAAGTGTAAGCAGTTCTTCTTCTTTGTTAAATTCAGTGTTTTCTTCGCTCATAATTATGCTCCTTTGTGCGGGTTATCCAAGTACCCCTGTAATATAAATACTGCCGCCATCTTATCGATAACCGCTTTTCTTTTCTTGCGTGATAAATCTGCTTCAAGCAGGGATCTTTCAGCCGCTACTGTACTCAGCCGCTCGTCCCACAGAGTTATTTTAACATCTGTGAGTTCAAGCGCAAGTAATTTGGCGAAGTGCTGCGATCTTTCACCACTTTCACCGATTGTATTGTTCATATTTTTCGGCAGGCCGACAACGATGGTATCCACTTCGTTGGTCTTTGCAATTTCAACGACCTGAGCTATGCCGTAATCGCCGGCCGGTGTATTAATTTTAAGCGTGGTAAGTCCTTGAGCTGTCCAACCCAGTGCATCGCTTAAAGCTACACCGATTGTTTTTGTGCCTACATCAAGCCCAAGAATTCTAACCATTTATCTCTTTGGAAACATAGTTCTTAACTAAAACTTCCATTATTTCATCGCGTTCAACGTGGCGAATCTGATTACGGGCTTCATTATGGCGCGGAATATAGGCTGGATCTCCGCTTTGAAGGTAACCGACAATTTGGTTAATAGGATTATAGCCGCGTTCTTCCAATGTGTTATAAACGTTAGTGAGTACCGCTTTTACGTTTTCTTCTTTACGTTCATCAACACTGAATTTCATTGTTTTATCGAACTGGTCCACAAAAAAGCACTCCTATTCTTACTTCTGTATTTAATGTTGATTATATCATCTTAGAGGTGCTAAATAAAATCTTTAATATACTCGTCAACAAACTGTAATGCTGCTGTTATACTTGCAACATCTGTACCGCCGCCCTGAGCCATATCCGGTCTGCCGCCGCCTTTGCCGTCGACAATACCGGCCATGCCCTTCATAATATCACCGGCGCGGACTTTCGATGTTAAATCTTTTGGAACAGTAACAACGAGTGATACTTTACCGTCCGTCACTGCAGCCAGTGCTATAATCGCATCCTGATTCTGCGATTTAATCAGGTCCATTTGAGCGCGGAGATCTTTGGCATCGGCTGCTTCTACTTCTTTTCTGATAACTGAAACGCCGTTTACTTCCGATGTTGCATCACCTAAATCATTTAATTTAGACTGCTGAAGTTCCGCTTTCAGTTTGTCATATGCATCCTGCTGCTCTTTTTTCTCTTCAAGCAGCTGTTCAAGCCTGTGTTCAACATTGCCTGCTTTTGTTTTAAGCGTGCCGGCTACATTTTCGACTGTTTGCTCGTATTCTTTGTAAAGCTCGACAGCGTATTTGCTGGTCACTGCTTCAATGCGTCTGATGCCTGCACCGATTCCGCTTTCTGAGACAATTTTAAATACTCCAATATCTGCAGTATTTCTGACATGAATACCGCCGCACAGCTCGACTGAGTATTCGTCAATATCTACAACACGCACTACATCGCCGTATTTCTCTCCAAATAGTGCCATCGCGCCTTTTTCTTTCGCTTCTGAAATCGACATCTCTTCGATTGAAACACTTAAGCCGGCATAGATTTTTTTGTTTACAATATTTTCAATTTCTGCCAGCTGTTCTTTGTTTAAGGATTCCAGGTGAGAGAAATCGAAACGGAGACGTTCGGCCTGGACGAGTGAACCTGCCTGATTTGCATGTTCTCCGATGACATCTTTTAAGGCCTGGTGCATTAAGTGAGTCGCCGTATGGTTTTTCATAACAAAGCTGCGCTTTTCTCTGTTTACGTCAAGTTTATACGTTTCGCCTGTTGTTAACGCGCCTTCAGTGACACGTATAACATGAACATTTTGTCCGTTAGGCGCTTTGTACACGTAATCCACTTCAGCTGTACCGCCTTCATTTGAAATAATCCCTGTGTCAGCAATCTGGCCGCCGCTCTCAGCATAGAATGGTGTTTCAGCGAAAATGACTTCAACCTGGTCTTCTCCGCTGTAATCATTAACGATTTTGTCCTCTGCCACTATATAAAGCAGGCTGCTTTCTGAGCTTGTAGTCTCGTAGCCTGTAAACACACTCGGTTCTGTAATACTGTGGAAGGTCTCCGACTGAACCTGCATTGAGTCCCCGCTTTTACGCGCCTCTCTTGCGCGCTGTTTCTGAGCAGTCATCTCTTCGGTAAAGCCTGCTTCATCAACTTCGAGACCGTCGAGTGCTGCATATTCCACTGTCAGCTCATACGGGAAACCGTAGGTATCGTAAAGTTTAAATGCATCTTTACCTGCAATGACTTTATCTTCGGCGAGTGCACGGTCACGGAGACCCTGGTAAATCTGCATGCCCTCGTCAAGCGTTGTAAGGAAGCGTTCTTCCTCGCCCTTCACAACATCTTTAATGAATGACGCTTTCTCTTTTACATTCGGGTAGAATTCGCCCATAACATCTCCGACGACATCGACCAGATTGTACATAAATGCTTTATCGATTTTCAGGTCTTTACTGAAACGTACTGCCCGGCGGATCAATCTGCGGAGCACGTATCCGCGCCCTTCGTTTGAAGGCAGTGCACCATCGGCAATAGCGAATGTAACTGTTCTGATATGGTCTGAAATCACCTTAAAAGCTGTATCCAGTTCTTCCGATTCACCATATTTCTGTCCGCTGACTTTTTCAATTTCTTGAATAATTGGTGTGAACAGGTCTGTATCGAAGTTTGTTTTTGCATCCTGAATAACACTTGCGATACGTTCAAGACCCATCCCTGTATCAATATTCTGCTTAGGCAGCGGCGTATAGCTGCCGTCTTTATTATGATTGAATTCACTGAAGACAAGATTCCAAATTTCAAGATAACGTTCATTTTCTCCGCCGGGGTACATTTCTTCAGGCGGTGTTAACGTATCATAGTGTTCTCCCCGATCGTAAAAGATTTCACTGTTTGGTCCGCACGGGCCTTCGCCGATATCCCAGAAATTTCCTTCAATACGGATAATCCGCGATTCGTCGAGACCGATAACATCTTTCCATATATTTAAAGCATCAGTATCTTCCGGATGCACTGTAACGTACAAGAGGTCCGGATCAAAGCCGATCCAGTCGCTGTGCGTTAAAAACTCCCAGGCACGGACAATCGCTTCTTCTTTAAAATAGTCGCCGATGGAAAAGTTTCCGAGCATTTCAAAAAATGTATGGTGACGCGCAGTGAAGCCGACATTTTCAATATCGTTAGTGCGTATTGCTTTCTGCGCGTTAACGATGCGCGGATTTTCAGGCACGACACGGCCGTCAAAATACTTCTTTAAAGTTGCAACGCCCGAGTTAATCCATAAAAGAGAATCATCATCGATCGGCACGAGCGGTGCACTTGGTTCCACCATATGATCGTGTGCTTTAAAGTAATCTAAAAACATTTGGCGTACTTCATTGCCTGTTAATTTTTTCATAGTTATCACTCCTGTAATTTTATAAAAGAATACAAAAAAACCGTCCCTTAATAAAGGGACGATTGTTACCGCGGTACCACCCAAATTATGACATAGTCATCACTTTAGTTTTTCTTAAACTGACTGAAAGGCAGCACACATACGGATTATCATTGTTTTCACCAGCCACAATGTCTCTAAAAGTAATACCCGCATATTCGGAAATTCAGCTTTTATTAATACCAATTATAATTTTATAATCATTTAGTGTCAAACAAATTCGTACGGTGTGACACTTTCCATGCCGATCATCGGATCAACCGTCATGTTTTCAATCATTTCTTCTGTTAAATATTCGGGCAGCTCCCCTGGGTCTTCTTTATATACTTTACAGTATTTCTGCAGGAACTGCTGCAGCATCGTATTTCTCGGAATACCTTCGCGTTTAATCGCGCTGTAAAAAGCATTGGCGTCGCCGCACAGTATTAATGATTCTTTCGCTCTCGTAATTCCCGTATAAATAATATTTTTCATCAGCATATGGTAATAACTCGAGACGATCGGCATAATGACAATCGGGTACTCACTGCCCTGCGCTTTGTGAATACTCGTACAGTAGGCGTGCGACAGTTCCGTCAAGTCACTGCGTTCATAGGCAATTTTCGTATTGTCATAATCCACGACGAGCGTATCTTTATCTACATCATCCGTATCTTTAAAGTAGATGCCGTCGATAATACCGGAGTCGCCGTTAAAGATATTATCTTCTGTCCGGTTAATCAGCTGAATGACTTTATCGCCCGTCCGGAAAATTTTGTCGCCGAACTCGAGTTCTGTTTTGTCCTCAGACTCAGGGTTTAAAATTTTCTGCAGAAGCTGATTTAAAATATTTATTCCTGCCGGCCCTCTGTAGATCGGTGCCAGCACCTGAATATCCCGCATGTCATATCCTTTTTTTACCGCTTTGGATACTACTGTATCGACTACATCGGCAATTTGATTTGTTCCTGCTGGAATAAAAAGGCGGTCTTTAAATTTATCGTTTATATTCATCGGTACGCCTTTGTCGATATCATAGGCCAGTTTGACAATTGATGATCCTTCACCCTGGCGGTAGACAGTATCGAGTATAGTCGTTTTAATTGTACCGGAACCGATTAAATCTTTAAAGACAGTTCCCGGACCGACCGAGGGCAACTGTGCACTGTCACCGACAAAGACGAGTTTTGTATGAGGCATAACGTTCTGGATGAACTGATAAAACAGCCAGGTATCCACCATCGACATTTCATCCACGATAATCAATTCCGCTTCAATTTCGTTGTCGATAATATCGTCGACTGCCGTATCCTGACCCCAGCCGATCAGCCTGTGAATCGTACTCGCCTCAATACCGGAAGTGTCGGCCATCCGCTTAGATGCCCGGCCGGTGGGTGCGACGAGTTTGACCGGATAGTTTTTCGGTTCATATGAATCGTAATCCTCATATTCAAAGATCTCCTGATACAAGGTAATTATCCCTTTAACTATCGTAGTTTTACCGGTTCCCGGCCCACCGGTAATAATCGACACTTTTTCTGTCAGCGCATTTAAGATTGCATGGCGCTGCTTGTCGTTATAATCAATCGACAGCGTTTTCTCAATACCGCTGATGACATCTTTAGCATGTTCTAAATCAAGCTCATCAGGATTATGCGCGAGAATACTGCTTACTTTCTCGGCAGCTTTATGTTCTGAATAATAAATATTCGGCAGCGTGACTCTGTCTTCTGTAATAACAAGCTTTTTATTCAGTGCCAGCTGCTCTGCTGCAACGGCTACATCATCGCCCCTGAAATATATACCGGATGTATTCAGCCGCTCGAGCGTTTTTTCCTTTAGTTCTTCATGCATGATATAAGTGTGGCCGATGCTCGTAATTTCATCATTCAGCGTGTGCATCACACCGGCAACAAGACGTTCCGGGTCATCCGGTTCTATACCTGCATTAAGCGCTATCTGGTCAGCTTTTTTAAAGCCGATACCGAATATATCACTGACGAGCTGATACGGATGGTTCTCGAGAACATTTAAGGTATCTTCCTTGTATGTATCGATAATTTTTGAACGTTTTGACGGTTCGATATTTAATTTAATCATCAGGAGATAAGCTTCATCTGCCACATTTGAACTGCGGACAGTTTCAGTAATCTGCAGTTTTTTAGCTTTTGTCAGCCCTCTGACTTCATTTAATGCATTATCATCTTTTACAATTTTGCTGAGCGCATCGAGGCCCAGTGCATCGACAATTTTTTCAGCCGTCTTCTCGCCGATACCCGGAAATTTATCGCTCGAGAAATACTGCACCAGGCCGTGGCTCGTATTCGGGATTTCTTTTTTAAATTCAGTAGCGCTGAACTGCTCGCCGAAACGGGCATGCTGCGTCACCTTGCCTGTAAATTTATAACTCTCTGTTTCCTGGATATCATGAAAATGGCCGGTAACAATTGCATCATCTTTAAATTGGGTGTTCGTCTTCGAGACATTGACACGCAGAACATGAAACCGCGTATCTGCACTCATAAAGATTACACGGTCCACATCACCGACAATATAAAGTTCATCATAGATAGATGTCTGTGCATCAGATGTCATAATGATCTACTCCAATTCTTTAAATTTTTGCAGAGCATGCTGCGCGAGATGATGGTCAGGCTGTATTTCAACAGCACGTCTAAAGTGTTTTTGCGCCGTTTTTGAATCTTCATCTTTCATATAAACGGCGAGACCGAGGTTGTACTCCGCATCTGCGTGATTCTGTACCTCTGTCACGGAGGTCAGCAATTTTACAGCCGGTTCGTACTGTTCCAGCTGGCACAATGTTAAGCCGTATTCAAAATTGATATCTGTATCTTCAGGTTTTTTGTTATACGCAGCCTCAAAAAACGGGATACTCATTGCAAAATTATCTGTATTCATATAGGAACGTGCAATCATAAAATTTAAGTCGCCGTCTTCATAATGTTTATCATAGACGCTTAAATACAAGGTGAGTGCTTCTTTATAGCGTTCGGCATTAAAGTACAGATTGCCAAGCGTGTAGCCCGCGCTGAAACTGTCCGGCTTCAGCACCAACGCCTGCTGCAGGAAGCGTTCCGCTTCCTCTATTTTCCCAATACCGCCGAGAACTACAGCTCCATTAATATAATGGGTTTCGTCTTGCGGGTTTTCATCAATCGTTTTAAAAATCAATTCCAGTGCCTTCTCGTATTCTCCTGCTTCAATATGTTTTTGATAATCAAACATTACGCAAGGTACTCCAGTGCTTCATCATTGCGGAATACTTTATCGATTGTCGCACCGCCAATAACTGTGTCTCCGTCGTATAAAACAACAGCCTGACCCGGAGTTACTGCACTTGCGCTCTCGTATGACACTTCAATCTGATCATCGCCCATTACTTTAACAGTGACCGGCACATCTTTTTGACGGTATCTGAATTTCGCAGTACATTCGAAAGTATCTGCTGCAGGGTTGATAAAGTTCACATCGCTTGCCAGAAGACTTGTGGAAATCAAAGCTTCATGATTATCTCCCTGCACTACATATAATTCGTTAGTTTCAAGATTTTTTCCTGCTACGAAATACGGTCCGCCGTCTCCGCCGATACCGAGTCCCTGACGCTGACCGATTGTGTAATACATAAGGCCGTCGTGCTTGCCTTTGTCCTCACCGGTATCCATGTTAATCATGCGTCCCGGGTTCGCCGGCAGGTAATTACTTAAAAACTCTTTAAAGTCTCTTTCGCCGATAAAGCAGATTCCAGTCGAATCCTTTTTATCTTTTGTTGCAAGATCGTATTTATGGGCGAGCTCACGTACTTCCGGTTTTTCCAGATGACCGAGCGGGAACAGTACTTTCGACAGCTGCTCTGTTGTCAGCTGATTTAAAAAGTAGGTCTGATCCTTGTTGTTATCGACACCGCGGAGCATTGTTACCCCGTTATCATCGTGAATCACACGCGCATAGTGGCCTGTTGCAACATAATCCGCCCCGAGCTTCATCGCATGGTCTAAAAATGCTTTAAATTTAATTTCTTTGTTGCACATAACATCCGGGTTCGGTGTGCGGCCTTTTTTGTATTCATCAAGAAAATACTGGAATACGCGGTCATGATACTCCTTCTCAAAGTTAACTGAGTAATACGGAATGCCGATTTCCTCTGCAACGAGCCTTACATCTTCATAATCATCCGTCGCCGTACATACTCCAAACTCATCCGTATCATCCCAGTTTTTCATAAAAATTCCGACGACGTTGTAGCCTTCCTCGAGGAGCAGTTTTGCCGTTACCGAAGAATCGACGCCTCCGCTCATTCCAACAACAACTGTCGTGTCTTTATTCGACATTAAAATACTTCCTTTCTTTTCTCTAAATAATTATATAAACCCGTTCTTGCCGAGTTTTGTGTATATAGTTTTAAGTTTTTCTGCGATATATTTCATATCTTCTTCAGTCAGCTCTCCACCGAAGCTGAAACGGATAGAACTTCTCGCACGGTCTTCATCGTACATTGCTTCAATGACATGCGACGGCTGAACAGTTCCTGCATTGCATGCCGATCCGCCGGAAGCGTATATACCCGCCATATCCAGCGCAGTTAACAGATATTCGGAAGTGGTCCACGGAAAGTACAAATTAACAATATGATTTGTCTGTGTAGTAACATCACCATTCACTTCAAACGGCACTTCCTGCTGCTGCAGTTCCTTAAGCAGTGTTTCTTTTAATGAACACAGCACTTTTGTATTTCCCTCGCGGTTTTCATCTGCTTTTTCGACTGCTTTCATCATCGCATAAGCATATAAAGTATTTTCTGTTCCCGCACGGCGTTCCCGTTCCTGCGAACCGCCCGTAATCAATCTTTTCAGATGGGTGTTGCGTCTCACATACAGTACTCCAATTCCTTTTGGCGCATGCAGTTTATGACCGCTCAGCGTCAGGAAGTCGCAGTTTAATGTTTCTACATCGACCGGCAGCTGTTTAAAGGCCTGCACTGCATCGATATGCAGCAGCGCTCTGCTATCTTTTAGAGCCTCCGCAATGTCTGCCATCGGCTGAACAGTACCTGTTTCGTTGTTGACCATAATAATTGAGACGAGTTTCGTTTCTTCAGTCAGTGCATCTTTCAGTTCATCGATATCGATCAGGCCATCTTTGTCGACGCTTAAATAAGTAACATCACACGTATCCTCGAGATCCTGATATGTTTCTTTAACAGAAGCATGTTCTACAGCTGTTGTGATAATATGCGGTCTCTCATAATAATCCGCTGTCCCGCGAATTACCATATTATTGGCTTCGGTGGCACTGCCGGTAAACACTATTTCGTCCGGATGTGCATTGAGGCGTTTCGCTATATTTTTACGGGATGCTTCGTAAAATGCTTTGGCTTCCTTGCCGATACGGTGAATACTTGACGGATTGCCGAATTTATCCGCCGAATTGAGCATACTTTTTAAAATTTCTTCATCTATAGGAGTCGTGGCTGCATAATCCACATAAATTGACATGTTATCCCTACCCATCATCTACTTTTAATTCTTATAGATTTTACCATGTTCAGGCAGATATTTATACTTTTCTGTTTGATTATAAGAGAATATTAGATGTTAGATAAATTATCTGGAGGTTTCAAGATGACTAAAAAAATAAATATTTCAGTACTGAATTTAGTACCTGTCCGTGAAGGCTCAAATGCAACCGGTGCATTTGAAGATATGATCACCCTAGCCAAGCACGTGGACGGTTCAAGTTATCAGCGCTACTGGATATCGGAGCATCATAATATGGTATCCATCGCTTCCAGTGCGACACGCCAGCTGATTCAGCACATTCTTCAGAATACGGAACACCTGCGTGTCGGCAGCGGTGGAGTAATGCTGCCAAACCATTCACCGTATATTGTCGCTGAAGAATTCGGTACACTGCATGCAATTTTCGGAGACCGTCTGGATCTCGGACTTGGGCGAGCACCAGGTACTGATATGCTGACGGCAAATGCTATCCGCCGCAACAATCACGATGGTGTGTTTTCATTTAAAGATGAAATTGAAGAGCTGCAGAGATATTTATCGAATTCCGGCACTTCCCTCGTTGCTTATCCGGGGAACAATACGTATATTCCGATTTATGTACTCGGTTCCTCGACGGACTCAGCACATATCGCGGCGAGTCTCGGACTGCCGTACGCATTTGCTGCACACTTTGCGCCAGCGCAGATGAAAGAAGCATTTTCTATTTATGAAAATAACTTTAAACCGAGCAAGCAGCTGTCTGAACCTTATAAAATGGTTTCAAACAATGTGATTTTAGCTGATACAAAAGCGCAGGCAGAATATTTAGCAACAACACACTATATGAATATCCTCGGTATGTTCAGGAGTTCACGCATGCTGCTGCAGCCGCCTGTAGATTCTATGGACGGCATCTGGTCGCCGCGTGAAGAACACGCAATTAATACCCAGTTTCCGCTGCAGTTCTTCGGAACTAAAGAAGACGCAGTTCAGCAGCTGAAAGACTTCCAGCAGGAATTCGATGTCGATGAAATTATCGCCGCGGCTTATATTTACGATATGGACGCTTTGCTGAAATCTTATGATTTATTTGAAGAAGCGGTTAAGGAATATAACGCAGAAATAGAATAAAGATTGTATTTACCAGCAGAACTGCCTATTGAGGGCATTCTGCTTTTTTAATTTAGTATTTTGAGAGGTGTGTGCGGAAGTATGGGAATAGTTTTAAGTACGACACGGATTTGCTGTCGTACCCGGGCAGCTCTTCAAGTACGTCGCGGATTCACCGTCGTACTCGGGCAGTCTCTTAAGTACGACACGGATTCACCGTCGTACTCGGGCAGTCTCTTAAGTACAACACGGATTCACCGTCGTATTCGGGCAGCTCTTCAAGTACGACACGGATTCACCGTCGTACTCGGGCAGCTCTTCAAGTACGACACGGATTCACCGTTGTATTCGGGGAACTCTTCAAGTACGACACAGATTCACCGTCGTACTCGGACCTCCTCCCCCCCCTCCAGAGGCGCAAAAAAAGGGCTGATTATCAGCCCTTCATCAAATTAATCCTATTCTTTTTTTCCGTCTTTTGTATACTTCACGACTTTCGAACCTTTGTTATCTGCGATTTCTTCTGCGCGCTCAACTGCTTCATTTTTATATTTGTAAGTGCCAGCCGCACGTTTTGCTTTAACAGATTTAACCGTCCATTCTTCAGCGTCGTCATCGTATTTCACGATAACATCTTCATCAAGCAGATCGGGATTCGCGCTGTCGGTATCGTGTGAATCATTTTTCGACGGATTACCTTCTTTTTCAAACTCTTTCAGTTCTTTTTCAGATGCATTTTTATACCATTGTTTACCTTCGGATGTTGCAATCGGCACCGCGCGTTCTTCACTGTAACCGCTGTCTAAGAGCGCATTCGCTATATCGATAATTTTCTTTCGTTCAAGTTTATCGAAGTTCTTCAGTGAATCGGGATAATCCTGCATATTCCAAGCCATGATATCAGTCCTTTTCCATAGAAATTTAACTAATATCACTTTTCCCTGTTAAACAGTTCTTAAACTCCCGCTTTAGTATACACACTCACAATCTCGTGGTGCACATCCTGTACTTCCTGCAGCTTTTTGAGCACTGCTTCAAGCACGTCTTCCTCCGCCAGCGTCAGCACTGTCGGACCTGCACCGCTGATAACAGTTGCAAGTGCACCCGCATCAAGTGCTGCAGTTTTAATATCATCAAACTCTTTTATCAGCGGCTGACGGTAGGGTTCGTGGAAACTGTCTTTCATCATCAGCTCCCCCATCAATCTGTAATCTTTATTATGCAAAGCGAGAATCATTACATTGGCAAGCGCGTTCTGTGCGACCGCTTCGCTTCTTGTGTAGGCATTCGGCAGGACGTCACGCGCCTCTTCAGTATTGATTTCATATTCAGGCACACTCACAATCAAACCGATATTATCCAGATTTAAATGATAGTAAAAAAGTTCTCCCTGCTGATAAAAACCAACGAATGCTCCGCCTGTTATGCACGGCCCGACATTATCCGGGTGCCCTTCTATTTCACAGCCGAGCAGTACTTTATCATAGTCGGTTAAATTAAGTTCCAGAAAATAATCAGCAAGTTCAATTCCTGCGACAATAGCACTCGATGACGAGCCGAGTCCGTGGGACAGCGGAATTTCACTTTGCATTTCAATATGCAGGGCCGGCAGTTCTTTATTGTATTTTTCTGCAATGGATCGCGCTGTGGTGAATACTAAATTCGTTTCATCTGACGGCAGTACAGACAGTGCAAAGTCTTTAAACGACACTTTGAAGGAATCCGAAAGTGTCGCTTCTATATATAAAAACTTGTTAATTGCAACGCCGATTGAGTCAAATCCCAGGCCGAGATTGGCACTGGAAGCTGGTATTTTTAACGATAAATCAGCCATCTTACTGCTCTAAACTTTCAATGTATTCGACTATTTTTTCTTCATCGAGCGGCAGTTTTTTCGGCTGGTCGAGTGCGACTTCCATCGCCGTGTCAGGGTCTTTCAGACCGTTTCCTGTTAAGACAGTTACGACTGTGGAACCTTTTTGTATGCTGCCGTTTTCAACCGATTTAAGCACACCTGCAAGTGATGCAGCAGATCCCGGTTCACAGAAGACACCTTCAGTTGACGCGACACGTTTATAAGCAGACAGTATTTCTTCATCACTGACGGAATCAATTTTACCGTCGGATTCATCGCGGGCAGCCGCAGCCTTATCCCAGCTGGCAGGATTTCCGATACGGATGGCAGTGCCGACCGTTTCCGGATTTTCAATCACTTTATTTTTAACGATGGCCGCTGCGCCTTCAGCTTCGAAGCCGTACATTTTCGGAAGCGACGTCCCTTTTTTCTCATTATATTCTTTAAAACCCTTCCAGTAGGCTGCGATATTTGCTGCATTGCCGACAGGAATACATAAGTAATCCGGCGCTTTGCCTAAGGCATCAATCACTTCAAAGGATGCTGTTTTCTGGCATTCGATGCGGTAAGGATTCAATGAGTTTACGAGCTCAATACCGTCGTTGTCTTCGGATATCTTACGTACAATTTTCAGTGCATCATCAAAGTTCCCTTCAATTGTCACTGTTTTAGCGCCGGACATCATAGCCTGTGTTACTTTGCCTACTGCCACTTTCCCTTCAGGCAGCACAACGATTGAATTTAAACCGGCGCGAGCAGCGTAGGCAGAAGCCGCAGCGGAAGTATTTCCTGTAGACGCACAAATTACCGTATGCGCTCCTTCTTCCTTCGCTTTTGCAACAGCCAGCACCATGCCGCGGTCTTTAAATGACCCTGTCGGATTTAAGCCTTCAAACTTGGCATGCAGTTCTATGCCGAGCTCTTTAGACAGTTTCTCTAACTTAATTAATGGAGTGTTACCTTCATACAAAGTCAATTCGGGTGTGTTTTCATTTACTGGTAAATATTCTTTATATTCTTTTAAGACACCTTGCCAAGTCATAATTATTCAGCTCCATTTATTTTATACACCGCAGCCGGGGCGAATGTATCTTGAATTTTTTGCAATGTTTGTGCGCTCATTTTTAAAGTTCTTAACGCTGCATCTTCAGTACTGAGAATTTCAAACTGGATATCCTGAGATGCTAAATACGATTCCGCTTCAGGCAGTGATCCATTAAATCTTAAATAATAAGCACTGTCCGGCAGCTCTGTTGCCGGTTCGCCCTTTTCTTCAGGTATGTTTTTCGCTTTCGCTGTAATTACCGCACTGTTAATCATATCGCTGACTACAGCTGATGCAGTCTCATAGCCGCCTGCACCCGGTCCGTAAAACATCGCTTCACCAATCATATTGCCATTGACGAATACTGCATTTTTCTCATAGTGCACATTCGCCAGCTGATGCTTTGTATCGACAAAAATCGGTTCAACCGAAAGATTGTATTTATCTTCGAGATCTTCTGCAACACCGAGCAGTTTTAATGTTAATCCTGCACTTTCAGCCAGTTTTATATCTTTAATATCCACCTTTGTAATACCGTTTAAATTCACCTGGTCGAGCGTGAACTTTTTATTAAAAGCGAGCCTTGCGAGCAGCAGTGTTTTACGTGCTGCATCAATTCCTTCGACGTCCGCTGTCGGATCTGCTTCGGCGTAGCCGATGGCCTGTGCGTCTTTTAAGGCATCGTTATAGTCCCAGCCGTCAAATGTCATTTTCGATAAAATATAATTTGTCGTGCCGTTTAATATACCCATAACTTTTGAAATCCTGTTGGAATTTAAACTGTGCTGCAGCGTATGAATAATCGGAATGCCGCCGGCGACAGCCGCCTCGTAATATAAGGCTGCAGAGTTCTCTGATGCCGTTTCCTCCAGTTCATCGATATGAACAGCGAGCATATCCTTGTTCGCCGTCACTACCGGAATACCGCGCTTTAAAAATTTATTGATAATATCTTTCGTACTGTCAATTCCGCCCATTACTTCGACAGCAAGATCGATATCTGCATTTTCAATTTCAGTAATATCATCGGTCACCCGAATACCTGACACATCAGCCGTTCTCGTTTTCACCGTATCTGAAACCAGAATATGGGTAATTGTAAAGCGCACCCCTGACGATGAATGTATCAAATCTTCGTTTTCTCGCAATAAATTAACGACACCGCTGCCGACGGTGCCCATGCCGAGTAAAGCAATCTTTTTATCCATAGTGACCTCCAATATTAAATAGTATGAATACTCATATTAGAGTGCTTCTGAAAAAATTTCAAGGTATTATTCTGAAAACTCTACACTTTTCTAAACTTTTCATGTATTATAAGACCCTAAAACTAATATAAAAAAAGGTGTTAAATATGAAAGTAGCTAAATTTGGTGGAAGTTCCCTATCTAATGCAACACAAATCAAGAAAGTCGCATCCATTGTACAGAGTGATAAAGATATTAAAACCATTGTGGTCAGTGCACCCGGCAAACGCCGCGATGACGATGTTAAAGTTACCGACATGCTGATTGCACTCTGCACAAACAAAATTGCAGGTCTCGATACTGAAGAGGCTTTGACTGAAATTCTGATGCGCTACAAATCGATTGTCGAGGAATTATCTATCGATTCATCTCTGCTCGATAATTTCGAAAGTATTTTAAGAGATTATTTGAATACGATTGAAGATAACGATTACTTGCTCGATGCCTTAAAGTCACGCGGCGAAGATTTTAATGCCCAGCTGATCAGTGCCTATTTTAATTCACTCGGCATCAGTGCCAAATACGTTTCTCCTGAAGAAGCCGGCATTAGAGTTACAAACACGCCTGCCAATGCCCGTCTTCTTCCTTCATCGTACGATGAAATTAACAAGTTAAAAGATTATCCTGAAGATGTCCTCGTTATTCCGGGCTTTTACGGAATTGCAGACAACGGCAATATCGTAACATTTGCACGCGGAGGTTCCGATATAACCGGAGCAATTATTGCACGCGGCATAGGGGCGGATATTTATGAAAATTACACAGATGAATCACACATCTACGCAGCCCACCCGGGTATTATCGAAGAGCCTTACAAAATCGAAGAAATTACCTACCGCGAAATGCGTGAACTGGCTTATGCCGGTTTCGGTATTTTTCATGATGAGGCGCTCGAACCGCTGTATCAGGAAAAAATCCCTGTGATGATCAGAAATACTAATGAGCCGCATATTGAAGGCACTAAAATTGTGCCGGAACGTAAACTTAATCCAGACATTCCAGTTATCGGCTTCAGCTGTGACGAAGGATTCACTTCTATTTCACTGCACAAATACTTACTGAATAAAGAGATCGGTTTTACACGCCGTATTTTGCAAATACTTGAAGACTATCAGATTTCTTATGAACATATGCCATCCGGTATCGATGATATTTCTATTATTATGCGCTCAAACCAGTTCGAAAATAATAATTCACTGGATAAAATCATCGAGGAAATCGACCTCCAGCTTGAACCTGAATGGATTGAAGTCGAAGAAGATTTAAGCCTGCTCTTTATCGTCGGACTCGGTATGGCCCGTCAAATCGGTATCGTCAGCCGCGTCACCGCTGCTCTTGCTGAAGAAAAAGTGAATATCCGGATGATGAATCAGGGGTCTACAGAGTACAGTATGATGTTCGCAATTCAAACGAAAGATCACGAACCGTCAATCAGAGCATTATTCAAAGAGTTTTTCTGAGGGATTATCCTTTAACTAAAATACGCGCACATCTATAATGGACATAGTATTTAAATTTTAGGAGTGACCGGCTTATGAGTCTTCAGACACGGGTAAATTATATTAACCGCTACCGGGAAATTGCTATGCAGTTTTCCAAAAGCGGGCTTGGCTTTCTCATAGAAGAAATCGGTATCGACCGTGTGATATCCCTGCCTAAGCGTATTTTGCTGCGCCAGCAGAACGATGAAGTTCTCGAAAAGACTTATGCGGAAAGAATCCGTATTTTTATCGAAGAGATGGGAACGACGTTTATTAAACTTGGCCAGATTGCCTCAACGAGAGGGGATCTGCTTCCGCCTGACCTGATCAAGGAACTCGAGAAACTCCAAAGTCACGTGGCGCCGTTCCCGGCAACTGAAGCCCGGAAATTAATTGAAGAATCATTAGAGGCTCCGATTGATGAACTCTTTATGATTTTTGATGATACGCCTGTCGGCTCTGCTTCAATCGGCCAGGTTCACCGAGCCATGCTGCATACCGGTGAAGATGTCGCCGTTAAGGTTCAGCGCGCAAATATAGAAAAGACGGTCCGTACCGATCTTGAAATCCTCCGTCATCTTGCGGTGCTCGCGGAGTCCAATCTTGAATGGGCGAGAAACTACCAGGTTACGGATATGATTGAAGAATTCTCCGATGCACTGATTAATGAGCTCGATTATACGATTGAAGCGCGCAATGTCGAACGCATCGGCAAGACTCACAAAAATGACGATAAAATAAAAATTCCTGAAATCTACTGGGAATATTCGACAAAAAATGTCATGGTAATGGACTTTATTAAAGGCATTCCCGTGAATCATTTTGACGAACTGGATAAGCTGAATATCAACAGAAGCGATCTTGCCGAGACACTCGCGAGAGCGATTTTCCAGCAGATTTTTGAAGAAGGATACTTCCATGGCGACCCGCATCCCGGTAACGTGAGCGTCCTCAGAGACGGCACGCTTGTCTTTTTGGATTTCGGTATGATCGGCCGGCTGACCAGCGACCTGAAAAATAATTTCGGTTCCCTGCTCATTTCTCTGATGCGGAAAGATTCAGACGGCGTCGTTAAAGCAATTGTTAAAATGGGTGTCGTGCCGAGCGATGTATCCATGCGGGATTTAAACCGCGAAGCTGAAATTATGCGCGATAAGTATTACGATGTACCGCTCTCAAAACTTAATTTCAGCGATGCAGTAAATGATCTGTTCGGTATTGCCAATAAGTATAAAATCAAACTGCCGCAGGACTTTACTATCCTTGCGAAAACGCTTTTGACACTGGAAAGTGTCGTCAGTCAGCTGGATCCTGATTTCAGCATTATGGATGTCGCGGAACCATTCGGCAAAGCTTTGCTTCTCGAACGTTACAATCCGAAAAATCTGCTGAATTTCCAAATAGATGAAATTCAGCAGCTCGGCAGTGAGTTAAGAGAAGTCACAGAAAATGTACATCAGTTCTCGAAGGGGCTGAAGAATCAGAACCTGCCGATTGAAATAGATGTTAAGGGCCGTTCGCAGTTTTCAAAACATCTCGACAGAGTGATTAACCGTCTGTCGTTCAGTATCGTCCTGCTCGCCTTCAGTATTGTCATGGTCGGCTTAATCGTCGGTTCGGCGATACTTGGTGAAGGCAGTATTATATTCAGAATTCCGATTATAGAAATCGCTGCGATATTTGCGATGGGCATGTTTATCTGGCTGCTCTGGTCAATTGTTAAATCCGGGCGGTTTTAAACAAAAAAAATGCACCTGAATCAATCAGATTCAGGTGCATTTTTTATCTTTTAATTCAGTAAGGAATTAAAGTTAAATATAAAACATATAGCCGTCAAATTCATCGGTATCATTGTCAACGATATCGTGCAGTGTTGTGTGGTCCAGCACATCATTTACCGCATCTCTGATACGTTTCCATAAGAAACTTTCATTTTTAGTTTCGTGGCTGTCGGCATCGACAATCATAATATTTTCTTCAACAGCGCTGAATACCTGCCCGACTGTGATTTCATCAGGAGCATAGTTCAGCTCATAGCCGCCGTAGGCACCTCTTGTACTTTTAACGAGACCATCTTTTTTTAAATTCGCAACAATCTGCTCTAAATACAAATCGCTGATATCGCGTTCTGTAGCGACCGATTTTACACTGCGCTTTTTAACGCCGTAGTCTTTCGCAAGCGTCAGCATAAAATATAAACCATATCTTCCGCGAGTGGATATTTTCATTCTTACACCTCAATAATTTTAGTTCATCTAGTTTTTATATTATAATTAAATATAACATATCTTTTAAAATAAGGTGAAATACTATGAATAAACAACCATTAAGCTACCGCATGAGACCGGAATCAATCGACGAAGTGCTCGGTCAGGAGCATCTCGTTGCTAAAGGCGGTATTATCAGACGCATGGTCGATGCCAAAAGACTGTCTTCAATGATACTTTACGGTCCCCCGGGCATCGGCAAGACCAGTATCGCCAGTGCCATCGCAGGTTCTACTAAATACAAGTTCCGTACCTTGAATGCCGTGACGGATACGAAGAAAGATATGCAGATTGTCGCAGAAGAAGGTAAAATGAGCGGCAGTGTCATCCTCCTCCTGGATGAAATCCACCGTCTCGACAAGGCGAAGCAGGACTTCCTCCTTCCTCACCTTGAAAAAGGAACGATTATTTTAATCGGGGCAACGACATCCAATCCATATCACGCGATTAACCCCGCCATCCGCTCGAGAACCCAGATTTTTGAACTGGAACCGCTTAGTACCGACGACATTAAAACAGCCTTGCACCGTGCTTTAGAAGATAAAGACCGCGGACTCGGCGAATACAATATCGAAATCGACGACGACGCTGTTGAACATTTTGTCACATCAGCACACGGCGATGTCCGAAGCGCTTTAAATGCTCTGGAACTCGCAGCCTTAAGCACTGATGCCGATGAGGACGGCGTCATTAAAATTACGCTGCAGGATGCGCTCGACTGCATGCAGAAATCCGCCTTTCTGCACGATAAGGACGGCGATATGCATTACGACGTGATGAGCGGACTGCAGAAATCCATCCGCGGCAGCGATGTTGACGCTTCCCTCCACTACTTAGCACGTTTGATTGAAGCAGGAGATCTCGTTACAATTGCGCGCCGGCTGCTCGTCATCAGCTATGAAGATGTCTCGCTTGCGAATCCGAACATCGCTTCGCGTACACTCGATGCCATTATCAGTGCAGAACGATTAGGATTCCCGGAAGCGCGCATCCCTTTATCTCAGGCAGTCATAGAACTCGCTTTGTCACCGAAGTCAAATACAGCAATATCGAGTATAGACAGCGCCTTATCCGACGTACGTAAAGGCCGCGGCGGTGCCATACCGAGACATCTGCGCGACGGCCACTACAAGGGCGCGAAAGAACTCGGAAATGCTGTCGGTTACAAATACCCGCACAATTATCCAAATCACGTCGTCGCCCAGCAGTACCTACCTGACACGCTGGTTAATCAGCGCTACTATAAAGATGACGGCATCAGCAAATACGAAGCGTCGCTCAACGAGACTTATCATAATTTGAAGAAAATGAACAAAGACACCGATTACGGCAGGAAAAAATAGCTTGAATCAGCCACCCCACTTGCAATGTGCGGGTGGCTTTTTGCTGTCTTGTGGTGATTTTATATAAACAGGCTGTGAGGGACGCGGAAAAAAGGGGTTCTTTGATCGAGTAAATGATTTAGTCAGTCAAAGAACGGCATTCTCTCCGATTCGGCGGCGCGCAAACACCTGACTTGTGCCACCGACAATTCACGGCGGCGCGCAAACGCCTGACTCGTGCCACCGACAATCCACGGCGGCGCGCAAACACCTGACTTGTGCCACCGAAATCTCACGGTGGCGCGCAGGACTTCCCAAGTCTAAAAAAGACAAAAAAAATAGCCACCAAGTAAACTTGGTGACTACCGAAATACCCAACGTAAGCCGTGTGTTATAGTTGATTATTTTGGCCTGCTATTTGCAGGTGGGTGCCCTGTTTCCAACTCCAAACGTCCTACTTAGTACATAGGCTTGTTTTTTGAAGGAAAACCAATTAGGCTCCCGATAAAAAAAGTGTTAGGTCAAAATATAAGTCAACACATCACGAACTCTTCAGGAATTTCTATTAATATAATAATACCACATATTTTTGAGATGTAAACCAAAAAGCTTGAAAGCGCTTTAAAATATTTGGCAGACGTCTATATGACAATTTTCACAGTTAATCATATGCCGCAGTTTATCGATGTCGTGAATTGTAATAATTTTGTTTTCCACAGATATAATCTCCTGTTTTTTCAAGTCGCCGAGAAGACGGTTAACAACTTCTCTCGATGTGCCGGACACGATACCGAGTTCCTGATTGGTTACTTTCACCATAATCCTTATGCCGCCCGGCACAGTTTCGCCAAACGAATTCGACAGCCGGATTAAATTCGAACACAGCGCGCCGAGTTTACCGTACATTAAATTATCACGAATTTTCGTTACCGCGCGCTGCCTGTCTATTTCCATCCAGCGCATCCACTCCCTCTTCACATCTTCATTGTCCATAATGATTTTTTCAAACTCTTTTTGAGACAGCCGGAAAAGTGCAATATCTGTCTTTGCTCTGGCTGATGTATTATGTGCCTTCGGACCGCAAAATAAGGTCACCGCACCAAATATTCCTTTTTCACTCAGTAGGTTTGTCGCAAGCTCCGCCCCTTCTTCCTGCATTCTGCTGATAAAAACCTGTCCTTTTTGAACCAAATAAATGTAAGCGGTCGGGTCGCCCGGATGATATATGAACTCACCTTTTTTAAAGGTGATCCTGCTCCCGCTTTCTTCGATCAGACTGATGAGATGTTCCGGATAAAAAATGGCTTGATCAATCATTTTCCGCCTCCCTCATTTTATTAAATATTATCACAAAGTGTGATATTTATCACTTTTTTATAAACAAATATATTCTACAATTTATGTATATAAAACTGAGAGAAAAGAAGGTGAAATCATGTCTGAAGAAAGGGATAAAATTAAAAAAGAAGAAAAACGCAATGAAGATAATCATCATAAGCTTGATTTGCGCGGCACTTTTATGATGGTAATGGCGATTGGCGGATTGATGCTTTTAAGCTGGTTCGGCGCATTTATATTATTTATGGAAAGGATGTAAGCTATTAAATGCATAAATACGAAAAAATATGGATTTCACTTGGAACAGCTTCACTTGCAGTATTTTTAATTATTTTAGGTATTTCAGCTGTTCACGGCGGACACACACCTGCTGCGAGCGGCATCGAGACGATTAATCCCGAACATGTCCGGGAAGATGCCCGCTTCAGTGAACCGGGGCTTAAGGAGGCCACAGACGGCGATCACGATTATGATTTATATTTTCTTGCCAGCGCTTTTATGTACGAACCGGGAGAAGTTGAAATCCCTGCAGGTTCTACTGTAAAAATTCACGTGACGAGTCCAGATGTCGTTCACGGTTTCCAGGTCGTCGGAACGAACGTTAATATGATCGCTGAACCGGGGCTCATTTCTACATATGAAATGACCTTTGATGAGCCCGGTGAACATCTCATTGTCTGCAATGAGTATTGCGGTATCGGTCATACCGATATGACATCAACACTGAAAGTTGTAAATGGAGGTATTGCTAATGAGTAACTATACCGGTTCGGAGATTTTTTCAAGTAAAACAAAAGTAGATAAAAAAGACAGTAAACTCGTGCTCGCGAACATGATTTGGGTTTCATTTGCCCTATTAATCGGAGGGACTGCCGGACTTCTGCAGACTCTCGTCCGTTCCGGGCAGTTTGAATTGCCTTTTGGCATCGGCTATTACCAGCTCCTCACGCTGCACGGTGTAATTCTTGCTCTTGTTATGACATTTTTCTTTATAATGGGTTTCCAGATTGCAGCGTTGTCAAGAACTGCCGGCTCATTCAGCACTTCTGAACTGAGACTCGGCTGGACGGGCTTCTGGGTCATGACAGCCGGAACATTAATGTCCGCGGCAATGATTGCTTTAAATGAAGCGAGTGTGCTGTATACATTCTATGCACCGCTTCAGGCGCATGCTGTCCACTATATCGGTCTTGCCCTCGTCATCGTCGGCACATGGATTTCAGTTGCCGGCCAGCTGATGAGATACTTCAGATGGCGAAAAGAAAATAAAGGACAGAAAACACCGCTCTTAAGTTATATGACAGCAATTAACAATGTCATGTGGATTGTTTGTACTATCGGTGTCGCTGCAACGGTGCTGTTTCAGTTTATTCCGTGGTCACTCGGCTGGGTTGAAACGATTAACATTTCGCTGAGCCGTACGCTTTTCTGGTATTTCGGTCATCCGCTCGTTTACTTCTGGCTCCTGCCTGCTTATATGGTCTGGTATGCCGTGATACCGAAAGTGCTCGGAACGAAAGGTTTCTCTGATAACCTGGCACGTTTAGCTTTCGTACTGTTTTTATTCTTCAGTATCCCGGTCGGTATTCACCACCAGCTTGTGGACCCCGGCATCGATGCATTCTGGAAAGGTCTGCAGGTTGTTCTGACCTTTATGGTTATCGTGCCGTCACTGATGACAGCGTTCAGCATGTTTGCAGTCTTTGAAACCTACGGACGCAAACAGGGCGCCCGCGGCCTGCTGGACTGGTTTAAAAAGCTGCCGTGGACCGACGCACGTTTTGTACTGGTTTTTATCGGCATGCTGTTTTTCATTCCGGGCGGACTCGGCGGTATTATTAATGCTTCCGGTCAAATGAATCAGCTGGTGCATAACACAATATGGATTGTCGGACACTTCCATATTACTGTCGGCGCTCCTGTAATACTGACTTACTTTGCTGCCATGCTGTTCCTGCTGCCTCATATAACAGGCAGAAAAATTGATAAAATCGCCAATAGACTTGGACTGTTCCTTGCTTATACATGGGCACTCGGCATGGGTATTATGTCTCTTGCCATGCACTGGGCAGGCCTTCGCGGCGCACCGAGACGTTCTACATTTTCAGAATACGGCGGAGCTGACATTGCTTCTGAATGGATAACTTACCAGGTGATGCAGGCCGTCGGCGGCTCCTTCCTGTTTATCGCTATCATTATTGCAATACTCCTGTTCTTAAAACTGACTACCGGGCCAAAAGTAAACGATCCGGAGGAATTTCCTGTCGCAATGTTCATGGACCAGGAGGAGCCGGTTGTTAAATGGGTAGAAAACTGGAGATTGCTGATCATTATTACAATCTTCCTGATTCTCATTGCTTATACAGTTCCTGTTACGCAAATGTTTACTGAAAACATACCGGGAGCCAAAGGTTTTAAACTCTGGTAAATATAAGAAAAAACACTGGACTACACCAGTGTTTTTTCTTTTTCATTTTTAGGTTTTTCTGTCTTATGTTTAACATAATTAATTACCAGATGAATAAGTAAGGCAACGATAACAAAACCGATTCCAATACCGAACATATTCAATAAAAAGTAAACAGGCTCGCTTAAGTCGTGCAGAAACGGCCGTTCTTCAGTATAAAAATAATTGCTGCCGATTGCATTATTCAACAGCTGCATGCCGGTTAAATATACTGCGAATAAAATAGCTGACTGAAATGCTCCTCTTAATGAAGGTGCGAATCCAGATGTGAAATACCTGATAATAGGATAAACAATTATCAGGCTGTGCAGCATAAAAAATGACAGTCCCAGCATATGAAGTGCCGGTGAAATACCGACGGGGTATATGAAAGAGGCATATGCAAACAAGCCAAAATAGAAAATTATCTGATCCAGCCACTTCCGTTCAGCAAAATATTGAATAATGATTAAATAGCACACTAATCTGCAGATGTGGAGCGGCAGTGAATCTGTCACTGTAAATTCATCAGCTAAAATGTAATAGCTGCCGCTGATGATTCGCTGAACAATAGCAAAAATCAGTATACCGAGCATTGCCGTTTTCGGATTTTCTTTAATCTGATAACGAAACTTAAACAGCATAAACAAAATAATAAAGATGCCGGCCAGATAAATTACATGATTAAGATCACCGATTTGCACCAATGGTGCTTCAGGATCAAGAAATGACTGCATATGAACCTCCTTGTATAAAAAAAATAAACTGAGATTGTACAATCTCAGTTTAACCAATTCTTCTAGTCTTTTTCAACTTCTACGTCTATATGCAGTTCTTTTAACTGTTCTCTTGATACAACCGAAGGTGCATCCATCATTAAATCACTCGCATTTTGTGTTTTAGGGAACGCGATAACGTCGCGGATATTATCAGAACCTGTCAGAAGCATTACAAAACGGTCAAGACCGTATGCAATCCCGCCATGGGGCGGCGCACCGTACTGGAAGGCTTCAATCAAGAAGCCGAATTGGCTGTCGCGTTCTTCATCCGTAAAGCCGAGCGCTCTGAACATTCTCTCCTGTAGCTCGGCATCGCTGATGCGGATTGAACCGCCGCCGAGTTCATAACCATTCAAGACGATATCGTAAGCATTGGCTTTCACTTCATGAGGTGCAGTTTCAAGTTTATCAATATCTTCACGCTTCGGTGAAGTAAACGGATGGTGCGCTGCAAAATAGCGGCCGAGGTCTTCATCGTATTCGAATAACGGCCAATCGGTCACCCAGATAAAGTTAAACTGATCTTTGTCGACTAAACCTAAGTCCTTGCCGAGCTTGTTGCGCAGATTGCCGAGAGCGGCATGTACAACTGAATCTTTATCTGCAACAAATAAGATGAGGTCATCAGTATTTAACGATAAAGTCTCCGTTAATTCCTGCTTCTTGCTGTCATCAAAGAACTTCGCAATCGGCCCCTGCATGCCTTCTTCGTTGACTTTCATCCAGGCGAGCCCTTTAGCTCCGTAGTTCTTAACGAATGCTTCCAGCTTATCGATATCCTTACGTGAATAATCCGGTGCTGCGCCAGGCACAACGATGGCTTTCACAGAACCGCCGGCCTCAACAGCTGCTTTAAATACTTTAAAATCAGCAGTGCTGCTGAACTCGTTTAAATTCTGCAGTTCAAGACCAAAGCGCGTGTCCGGCTTATCCACACCGTAGCGTGCCATTGCATCCTCATAGGTAATACGCGGGAAAGGTGCTGGAATATCAAGCCCTTTTACCGTCTTCATTACATACTGAATCAGGCGTTCGTTCATATCGATAATATCTTCCTGGTCGGTAAATGATTTCTCAATATCTATCTGTGTGAATTCCGGCTGTCTGTCAGCACGGAGGTCTTCATCGCGGAAGCATTTAACGATCTGATAGTAGCGCTCCATGCCGGAAAGCATTAACAGCTGCTTGTAGATTTGCGGCGACTGCGGCAGCGCGTAAAACTCGCCCGGGTGGACACGTGACGGCACTAAATAATCACGCGCGCCTTCCGGTGTCGATTTTGACAGGACAGGTGTTTCAATATCCATAAAGTCTTCTTCCGCTAAAAAGTCTCTGACCGCTTTATTAATTATAGACCGCGTTTTTAATATGTTTTGCAGTTTCGGACGGCGCAAATCAATATAACGGTATTTCAGACGTGTATCTTCATTGATATTGTCATCGCTTACTTGGAAAGGCGGTGTTTTTGCTTTAGCCAGAATTTCAATTTCTTCTGCATAAACTTCAATTTCACCGGATTCAATATTTTTATTTACTTGTTTTTCATCGCGTTTTTTAACTGTACCTTTAATATCCACAACATACTCGGTACGGATTTTATCGGCAATCGTCAGTGCTTCCTTGGAAACGTCCGGGTTAAAGACGACCTGAATCAGACCGTTTTTATCTCTTAAATCGATAAAAATCAGCCCGCCAAGGTCGCGACGCTTCTGCACCCAGCCTTGCAGATGAACTGTTTCGCCTGCTGTATCGAGTGTAACTTCATTAGAATATATTCTTGTCATCTACAATTCCTCCAGTGTATTAATTATATCGTCGAACGATAATTTTACGGTTTCACCCGTCTCCATATTTTTCAAGTCGGCCTGACGGCTGTCAAGCTCATTTTCACCGAGTACAATAGTATACTGGGCGTTCTTTCTGTCAGCATCTTTCATCTGTGCTTTCAGTTTACGGTTTTCATAATCCATATCCGCACTGATGTTGCGGCTGCGCAGTTTGTGAAGCAGCGTTCCTGCAGCATTCCGTGCTTCATCAGTCATAGTGCAGATATAAAGATCGATGCCTTTATCTTTCGGAATTTCAATTCCTTCAGCTTCAAGGGCAAGCAGCAGGCGCTCGATGCTGAGTGCAAAACCGATTCCGGTTTTATCCGGCCCGTCCATCATCTCGAGCAGTCCGTTGTAGCGTCCGCCGCCGCATAGAGTCGTAATAGCACCGAAACCTTCGGCGTCGCTCATCAGTTCAAAAGCTGTGTGCGTATAGTAATCTAGGCCGCGCACCAGATTATAATCCACTTCATAATTAATATTAAGTTCATCCAGTTTCGCTTTAACAGTTTCAAAGTAAGCTTTTGACTCATCGTTTAAATAATCATACATGCGCGGTGCTGTTTTAACGAGCTCGTGATCTCGGTCTACCTTACAGTCGAGAATGCGCATCGGGTTCGTATTAATACGTGTCTGGCAATCATTGCAGAATTCATCGATGCGCGGTGAAAAGTGTTCAACCAGCGCTTTATTGTATTCGTTGCGGCTCTCGATATCACCGATTGAATTAATTACAAGCTTCAGATTTTTAAGACCAAAGGACTGGTAAATATTCATAAGCATACTTAAGACTTCCACATCGATCAGCGGGTCTTCAACCCCGATGGCTTCAACACCGAACTGAACGAACTGGCGGTAGCGCCCTTTCTGTTTGCGTTCATAGCGGAACATCGGCGCCAGATAAAAAAGCTTCACCGGCTGTTCAACGTTGTGCTGCATTTTATTTTCAATATAACTGCGCACAACAGGCGCCGTCCCTTCCGGACGCAGCGTCAGACTGCGGTCGCCCTTATCTTTAAATGTATACATTTCCTTATTTACAATGTCTGTAGAGCCGCCGACTGCTCGGACAAAAAGATCTGTTGATTCAAACATCGGTGTACGGATTTCTTCATAATTATAATTCTTTGCAATCTCGTGCAGTTTTTTCTCAATATACTGCCATTTATAAGATTCTTCCGGTAATATATCCTGTGTTCCTCTCGGTACCTGTATCATTATCATCACTCCTGAATTTTTTATAAAAAAATAAAATCCCTTATACCGGGGAAACGGTATAAGGGACGAAATGGTCGTGGTGCCACCCTAGGTTCAGCACAAAAGTGCTCTTTCAACAGATAACGGCTGTGACCGCTGTATATACAGCTTCTTTAGCAAAGTGTCGGCAAATACCATTTGGAGCATTCACTTTCAGCCTGGGTGAATTTCTCTGTGCCTCATTATAGATATTCTCTTCGCCATGAATTAAAAGTATTAAGTTGAATTATTCTCTTTATAATAGTCAGATTTTTTATCTTTGTCAAGCTAACGCTTTAAATAACTGTCGATCCCTTCCATAATAGCTGTGACCATTTCGTCCTGATAATCTTCCTGATTTAATATATAATCATCAAACTCATTACTCAGGTAGCCGAGTTCAATTAAAACTCCGGGATAATCAAGCTGCCAGACGACCTGGTACTGCATGACCTGGTTGCCGCGGTTAAACAGCAGTGAATGCTCATCGAGCGCTGCATTTAAATGTTCACCGAAGGCTTCCTGGTTCGGGTAGGTATAAAAGGTTGTAAAGCCTGAAATCGCAGGGTCATCAAAAGCGTCGCTGTGCAGGCTGATAAATAAATCCGCCTCGACTTTACGGTCATCAAGACTCACGGTTTCATCTGCTCCGCGGGTCATAATTACTTCCGCCCCTGCTTCTGTGAGCGATTGCTCAAGCATGGAGGCAATTGAGTAGACAATTGTGTCTTCATTTTCGCCGTATTTACTCGGCGCACCGGGGTCTTCGCCGCCGTGCCCGGGATCGAGGGCAACTGTCGTGCCGCTGAAGTCGTAGCTCACTTCATCATCAGCTTCTGAAAAGTCCATCGTAATTAATTCTTCCGGTTCATGTATAACATTTTTATATACATAAACCGACAGCAGGACAATACCGAGCGCAATAATGATAAAGAAGAGCGGTTTAATATACAGATGCTTTTTATACTTCAGGAAATAGCCGATTGCATCAGCCGATTTTTTGAAGATTGCTTTAATTGAATCCATCAGATGATTTTACCGTCCTCGGCTTCGTAAATAATAGTAATCGGTCCATCGTTAATCAGCCTTACGTCCATATGTTCCCCGAAAAATCCTTCTTTTACAACAAGGTCGTGTTCGCGCAGTGCTTCATTGAAGACTTTGTAGAGTGCTCTTGCATCTTCACCGGAAGCTGCTTCTGTGAAACTTGGACGATTGCCTTTCAGGGTGGATGCGTACAGAGTAAACTGGGACACACTTAAAATTTCGCCGCCGACTTCTTTAATCGATAAATTAATCTTGCCTTCCTGATCTTCAAAAATGCGGGCATTCGCAATCTTTCTTGCAAGGACACGTGCATCTTCTTCTGTAGATGTTTTACTGACACCGACCAGTAAGCAGTAGCCGTCGTTAATCTCATTATACATTTCGTTGTTGGCAACCAGCGCGTGGGAAACTTTCTGTAAAATGATTTTCATCTCTTATACCTCACTTAAATACGCGTTCAACGCTGTATATATCTTTTAGTTGTTTAATTCTGTCGACTGCACGGTACAGTTCGTGCTTATTCGGAACCATAATCGATAAACTCACTCTCGCCTGTTTTGTTTCATCAGCAAGGCCATTCACACGTGTAATCGGGACTTTCAGGCTGGAAATTAAGTTTAAAATTTCATTTACAAGGCCGTTGCGGTCGTAGCCTGTAATTTCGAGATCCACCTGATATCTCTTATCTACATTTTTATTGCCGACCCATTCGACATCGATCAGACGCTCGGTTTCATGGATAATATTCGGACAGGTAACGACGTGGACTTTGACACCGTGTCCTTTCGTTATATAACCGATAATATCGTCCCCTGGAATCGGATTGCAGCATTTAGACAGGTTAATCAGCATATTGTCCATGCCTTCGACATATACGCCGGATTCAGTTGTTATTTCTTTATAATGATGTGTGCGGTCGATTTCCTCAATCTGATTCGATTTTTGTTCAGCTTCTTTAATTTTCTCAAGAAGACGGTTTGTCACCTGGTTTGCTGTAACTCCGCCAAAACCGATCATCGCAAACAGATCATCTTCATCGTGCAGATTATAGCGTGCGAGCACACCTGATACATTATCATCCTGGATTACATTGTCCGGATTATAACCGCGCGCTTTTATTTCAAGCTCAACAGCCTGCCGGCCTTTTTCAATGTTTACTTTGCGATCCTGCTTCTTGAAGAAGGACCGGATTTTATTGCGGGCACTGGATGTTTTGACCATTTTCAGCCAGTCGATGCTCGGTCCGTATGACTGCTTGCTCGTTCTGATTTCGAGAATATCGCCAGTTTCAAGCTCATGGTCAATCGGTACGATTTTACCATTCACTTTGGCACCGACCATCTTATTCCCTACTTCGGAGTGAACCTGGTAGGCAAAATCAATCGGAATCGCTCCCTGAGGGAGTTCAATAACATCGCCATCCGGTGTAAAGACATATACCTTGTCGCTGAGAAGGTCTGTTTTCAGCGCCGCCATAAATTCTTCTGCATCAGGATTATCGGTTTCATTGCCGACGATATCTTTAAACCAGTCAAGCCTTGCATCAAGCGATGCTTTGTTCGCATCGACACCTTCTTTATAGGCCCAGTGCGCAGCTACACCATGTTCTGCAATCTCATGCATTTCATGGGTGCGGATTTGAATTTCCAGCGGATCGCCGTTCGGTCCGACAACAGTCGTGTGCAGCGACTGGTACATATTCGGCTTCGGCATAGCGATATAATCTTTAAATCTGCCAGGCATCGGCCGCCAGATTGTGTGAATAATTCCGAGCGCCGCATAACAATCCCGCACATCATTGACCAGTACGCGGATGGCAAGCAGATCAAATATCTGCTCAAACTGTTTCGACTGCTTCTGCATTTTCTTATAAATACTGTAGATATGTTTCGGGCGGCCGGATAAATTATGCTCCACCGAACTCGAGTCAAGTTCCGAATCTATTTTTTCGATTGCTTCATCAATAACATTTTCCCGTTCACTGCGTTTCTTTTTCATCAGACTGACAATACGGAAATACTGTCCCGGTTCTATGTATCTTAGTGCCGTGTCCTCAAGTTCCCACTTAATGCTTGAAATACCGAGGCGATGGGCAAGCGGCGCATATATTTCCAGCGTCTCCCGCGAGATACGCACCTGTTTTTCTTCAGGCATTGCTTTCAGTGTCCGCATGTTATGCAGGCGGTCGGCCAGTTTTACTAATATTACGCGGATATCTTTCGCTATAGCGATAAACAGCTTGCGGTGATTTTCAGCCTGCTGCTCCTGATGGGAACGGTATTTTACTTTTTCAAGTTTCGTCACACCGTCTACAATAATTGCTACTTCTTCATTAAACATACTGATTAAATCATCATATGTATACTGAGTATCTTCAACGACATCATGCAGAAATCCTGCGACAATAGTCGGTGCATCGAGTTTCAGCTCTGCTAAAATTCCTGCAACCTGTACAGGGTGTGCGATATACGGCAGACCATTTTTACGGAACTGTCCCTCATGTGCTTCACGTGCCAGCTCGTATGCTTTTTTTATCATCTGCAAATCGCTGTCATCAAGATATTCACCACACATATTAAAAACATCTTGTGCTTCATACGGGTATTCCTTATTCATGGTCACGCCACCCTTCCGAAAATTTAGATATAAAATAATAATACTACAAATAAATGTCTAAAGAAACAAGACCTATAGAAAAAAGCCTGTATTTACAGGCTTTTCTTAACTTTCATAAGTGATTAATGAAATTGTATCATAACCATCGAGCAATTCCATTCCATTTAAATATTTAAGCTCGATCAGGAAAGCAATTCCGGCTACAATGCCGCCCATCTCTTCAATCAGTTTAATCGTCGCCATAATCGTACCGCCGGTAGCGAGCAGGTCATCCGTAATGAGGACACGCTGTCCCGGCTTGATAGCATCCTTATGCATCGTCAGCACATTTGTACCATATTCGAGATCGTATTCGTACTCCAGTACCTCGCGCGGCAATTTACCTTTTTTACGGACCGGGGCAAAACCGATACCCATACTGTAAGCAACTGGGCAGCCGATAATAAATCCGCGTGCTTCAGGTCCGACAACAATATCAACATCCTTCGCTGCAGCGTACTCTACAATCTGATCCGTTGCATATTTATATGCGGGGCCGTTATCCATTATCGTAGTGATGTCTTTAAAACTGACACCTTCTTTCGGCCAGTTTTCAACTTCTGATACATACTGTTTTAAATCCATAATTTCCTCCAATTTACGCTGTAATTAATGTACGTAAATAATCTTTCATACTTTGGCCGGAAGACATTTTCAGTTTTGCCTCGGCTTCAATTTTAGTAGTTAAGCGTTTTAAATATTGACTGTTTTCTATATTGATCCCGCTCTGTACTTCATCCTTATATACTATACCATTTTCGAGGCGGATTCGTGACAAATCTGCTAAAATATCGGTAATAATTTTTAAATTTCTCATCGAAGTGCCTATTCTTTTTGCAAGATGTGGCGCATGGACAGTTAAATCTATTGCCCCGTTCTTCGCATTCATAATAATTTCATCTGTCTGTTCAATCAGCTGTTTCGACGGCAGCCCTTCAAAAAACAGTTCATTTTTATCGTTGAAGATTACAATGATTTTAGAAGCCTGCAGCCCTTTCAGTGTTGTCTTCAGCTCCTCAAGATCATAAGGAATATCCCGCAGCACTACAGTATCCACTGCAATCGGCAGCGGGTCCCCGTACGTAAAGTAATTTTCTTTGCCGTCATTACCTTCGCTCGTGACGAACAGATCATCGCTTTTAATAAGTGAAAAATTCTGCTCGTTTTTAGCACGCATATCAATAATCTGCAAATCGTCAATGCGCGCATCCATCAGGACCATCTGCAGTGTGCGCTTATGATTAAAGTCGTTAATATTCAGCCTGCCTATTAAACTGATTTTGTCGCCGCTCTGCACTTCGCTGTGAAGAAAACCGAATTTAAAGCCGATAATATCGATATCCAGCTCCTGCAGCGTAATTTTAATATGCGATAAGTCTTTGCCGACCTGACGGATACTCTTAACTGTCTGATTCGCAATCATAAATACCGGTGTATTAAAATCTTTGCCAAAAGGTTTTAATCTTCTGATGCGTTCAAAATCTTTCAGAGTTAAATTGTCACCCGTCACCTTATAATCAATATACTGAACAGGTTTTAAGTTAAGATTCAGCTCATTAAAATATCCGGTTATTGTTTTTTTAAATTCATCAAGAGAGTCTTCGTAGACCGATAAGCCGAGCGCCTGGGAATGACCGCCAAGCGTATTGAAATAATCGGGATATTTTTTCAGAACACCGAGGAGATCAATACCTTCAATTGAACGTGCCGAACCTTTATACACATCAAAATCACTGCTCATAACAATCGCAGGCTTGCCGAACCTGTCGACGAGTCTCGATGCCACAATGCCGAGTACACCCTGATGCCAGTCTTCGCCCGCGACAATATTAATTTCATTACTTTCATCGACCTGTTCAGCCGCTTCTTTATAAATCGTTTCAACCAGTGCTTTTCTCTCGGTATTCAGTTCTTCAATGCCGGAGGCAATTTCATATGCACGGTTCTCATCATCCGCCAGTAACAGTTCCACACCAATTGACGCTTCGTCCATTCTCCCTGTCGCATTTAACCTCGGTGCAATAGTAAAACCGATTGTCTCTTCGTCAATTGTTCCTGTATGATTGCTCATTTTTAATAATGTTGATAAACCGAGCGGCATCTTCTGATTCAGTTCAGCGAGTCCTCTTGTTACGAGAAATTTATTCTCATCCGTCATCGAGACGATATCTGCGACTGTGCCTATAGCGACAAGTCCGAGATACTCATCTTTAGCGAGACCAAGAGCCTGGATAACCTTGTAAGCAGCACCGACACCCGCAAGTTCCTGGAAAGGATATTTACTTTCCGGATAACCGGCATGAACGATCACTGCATCCGGAATTTCATCTGCAAAAGCGTGGTGATCTATAATCACTGTATCGATATTATTTTCACGGAGCAGTGCGATTTCCTTTGCTGCTGCGACACCGTTGTCAACCGTAATCACAAGATCTGCATTCCCGACGACTTCGAATTCAAAGAAATCGTAGTTCGGACCGTAGCCGTGTTCCATTCTGTTCGGGATAAAATAAAAAACATTTTCATTTTCAGCTCTCAGCGCGTCGTATAAAATCGCGGTGCTGGTTATCCCGTCCGCATCATAGTCGCCGTAAATTAAAATTCGGGACTCCGCGTCCAGATGTTTTTTTATCATTGCTGTCGCTTCATTAATATTCGGCATATACTGCCAGTTATACTCAGAAGGTGCGAGAATTTCATCCACCTGCTCCTGTGTATTATAACCCCGGTTTTCAAGCAAGGTTACTTCCAGATGATTCAATTTATATTCTTTTTTAATATCCTCGCTTAACTGTTCAGTGCGTTCCCGCACCTGCCATGTATATTTTGATGTAAACATAATTATCACCTTTTTAAAAAACGTCCAGGCGCACCCGGACGTTTTGAATTTACTATTATTATACTACCACTTTATCATCATTTTTAGCTTTCTCAGTATAGACAACAATTTCTCCGCCTGATTTTCTAAGCTGTCTGCGTTTTAAGACACCCCACAGCTGTATTGCAATGAAGAACGATGAGTATACACCGCTCACCAGACCGATTAACAGCGCAAGCGAGAAGTTAAAGATTGATGATGCACCGAACAGCACGAGGAAGACAACGACGATTAATACAGTCAGAATCGTATTGATTGAACGCGTTGCTGTCTGTCTCAAGGAGCGGTTAATAATCGTATTGATTTCTTCTTCGCTTCTGATGACCTTAATCTTGCGGTTGTTTTCACGTATTCTGTCCATGGTAACAATTGTATCGTTAATAGAGTAGCCGACAACCGTCAGTACTGCTGCAATAATTGTAATATCAACTTCGATCCGCAGAATTGAAAATACTGCAATAATAATAAAGACATCGTGCAGGAGGGCAAGTACTGCCGGCACTGCCATACGCCACTCAAAACGCAGGGACGCATAGATAATTATACCGAGCGATGCAATAATCAGCGCAATAACTGCATTCTGCACCAGCTCCTGTCCGATAACAGGACTGACTGTACTGATCATCGGCTCATGTCCATACATATCATTAAATTCATTCTGCATTGCGGTGACTTCTTCCTGAGTCAAGTCGACACCGTAGCGTGCGACGATTGTATCTTCTCCGGACATCGTCAGGTTCTCAGGCGGTATGCCGAGTGAAGTCAATTCGTCTTCAACTTGTTCAACCGTAGCATTTCCATCCGTCGTAATATCAGCCCGCGTACCGCTTGTAAAGTCGATGCCGAGATTCAGCCTGAAAATAAACAGAATGACAATTCCCAGAGCCACAATAATTCCGCTTAAAGCAAAGAATTTATTTGCATGTTTAACGAAATCAAAGCGGTCCCACGGAGAAGTCAGATCTTCAATATCTTTTCCTTCTGAAATATTGTGAACATGTTTTCTGCTGACACCAAACCAGCCTGTTTTACCATTTGCGTAATTCGACTGGACAATCAGTGACATGATGACACGTGTCAGGAATACCGCAGTAACGAAACTCATTAAAATGGATAAGAGAAGCATCGTTGCGAAGCCTTTAACACTGCTCGTACCGAATATAAACAGCACGATTGCTGCAATGAGCGTCGTCAGGTTAGCATCAACAATAGTCCATAAGGATGACGCTGCTGCTCTCTTGTAAGCCTGTTTTAAGCTGCGGCCGATTCGGAGCTCGTCTTTCAGCCGTTCATACAGGATAATGTTTGCATCGACAGCCATGCCGACACCTAAAATTAAAGCTGCAATCCCGGGCAGTGTCAGCATACCGCTGATTGCGTTAAAACCGACGAGCGTCAGGTAAATATACACAGTCAGTGTAATAACCGCCACAAGCCCCGGCAGTCTGTAAAACACGAGCATGAACAGGAAGACGAGACCGACACCAATCAGACCGGCTGTGACTGTTTCATCAAGTGCCTGTTCACCGAACTGCGCACCGACTGAAGTCGAATACACTTCATCGAGTTTAACCGGCAGTGATCCGGAATTAAGGAGGGAGGAAATATTCTGTGCACGTTCGACACCTTCCTGCCCTTCAAAACCGCCTGAGATCATTACATCCGTAGAGTTAATCGGCTGTGACACCGTCGGAGCTGAAATAAATTTAGGATCTTCCTTCTGCACTTCCTCTAGAAATGAATCTTCACCTTCTGTGAAATCCATCCAGATGACCATCAGGTTTTCACCCGGAGGACGCTGTGAAATTTCTTCAGTCACTTCTTTAAACTTATTGCTGTCACGCAGTTCTAAAGACACCATTGCATTGTTCATCTCATCATAATCCTGAGACGCACCGCCCTGGACTAAGTCTTTGCCGGACAGCAGTACATTATCGTCGACGTCGCGAATTGTCAGTTCAGCCTGGGTGCTTAAAAGCTCCCTTGCTTCCTGCTGGTCATCGACACCGGCAAGCTGCACTCTGATTCTGTTATTGTCTTCAATTTGTATATTCGGTTCCGACACACCGAGAACGTTAACTCTTGAATCGAGAGTTGAAGCTGTACTCCGGACTGCGCTGTCATCAATCGTATCCCCTTCTTCAAGAGGTTCGACCTGATAAAGAACTTCAAAACCGCCCTGGAGATCCAGGCCGAGATTGACGTTATTTAATACATCTTTAAGCGTTAAGGCGATTGTTGTAAACAGTACAACAACAATCATCAGTGCAATAATTAATTTACTGGATTTCTTTTTCACGTTGACACCTCTAGTTTTTACAATGAGTTAATTATAACGTTAAAAATTACAAAGATAAATAAAAAAAGCCGACAAATGCCGACTTAGGTTTCTTGTATTTATTTTACAACTTCTTTTAATGCAACACGGTCAAACTTAAGAACAGCTGACTCGTCAGTACGTAAGTACATATGTTTCTGGTCAAATGATTCTACAGTGCCGTGCAAACCGCCGATTGTAATAACTTCATCGCCTTTTTTCAGTCCAGCCTGCATTTCCTGAACCGCTTTTTGCCTTTTTTGAGCCGGGCGGATCATTAAGAAATACATAACTAAAACTAAAACGATTATCGGTGCGAAAGTTACGAGTAATTCCATTGCGCAATTTCCTCCTGCTTAGAAATTTTTCGGATTTTCAGTATTCAATCCATAAGATTCGAAAAATGCTTCTTTAAAATCCAATAAATTATCATTTAAAATTGCAGTTCGAACATCTTCCATCAAGTTTAACAGAAAATAAAGATTATGATAAGTAGTAAGTCTCAATCCGAGTATCTCATTTGCTTTAAATAAATGTCTGAGGTAGGCACGTGTGTAGTTCTTACAAGTGTAGCAGTCGCAATTCGGATCCAGCGGTGTAAAATCGCGTTCGAATTTTTTATTTTTAACGACAACACGTCCTTCGGAAGTCATCGTTGTTCCGTTTCGTGCAATACGCGTCGGCAGTACACAGTCAAACATGTCGACCCCGCGGATAACACCTTCGATCAGAGCATCCGGCGAACCGATGCCCATTAAGTATCTCGGTTTATCTTCCGGCAGCAGGTGCACGGTTTCTTCGAGCACTCTGTACATTACAGGTTTCGGTTCTCCGACAGATAAGCCGCCGATGGAATAGCCCGGGAAGTCCATTGCTACTAAATCCTTCGCACTCTGTTCGCGGAGGTCTTTATACTCCCCGCCCTGGACGATGCCAAAGAGCGCCTGGTGTTTATCGTGTCCTTTTTTAATATGGTGATTGAGACCGCGGTCAGCCCAGCGTGTCGTGCGTTCAACTGACTGCTTAACGTAATCGTGGGTCGAAGGAATCGCTGCACATTCGTCAAAGCTCATCATAATATCTGAGCCGAGGTCATGCTGAATATCCATCGCGCCTTCCGGACCTAAAAATAATTTAGAGCCGTCGAGATGGCTCCGGAAATGGACGCCTTCTTCGGTAATTTTACGGCGATGGCTCAGGCTGAATACCTGAAAACCGCCCGAGTCTGTCAGAATCGGCTTGTCCCAGTTCATGAACTTATGGAGGCCGCCGGCTTCTTTAACAATGTCATTTCCCGGCCGCAGCCATAAGTGATATGTGTTCGATAAAATAATCTGTGAACCGATATCAGCAAGCTCTTCCGGAGACATCGTCTTGACTGTTGCGAGCGTGCCGACCGGCATGAAAATCGGCGTATCGATAACACCATGCGGTGTATGGAGCTTGCCGAGTCGCGCACCCGTCTGTTTGCACGTTTTAATATGTTCATAGCGAATTGCCAAAGTAGTCACCTCTTTAATATAAAATCATCGCATCGCCGAACGAGAAGAAACGGTATTCCGAGTCGACTGCATGGGCGTATGCATTTAAAATATGTTCTCTCGAACTGAACGCGCTGACCAGCATGACCAGCGAAGATTTAGGCAGATGGAAGTTCGTTATCAAGACGTCCACCGCCTTGTAAATAAAGCCCGGGTAAATAAAAATATCTGTAAATCCGGAGGCTTCTTTAAATTCGCCATGTTCATGCATAATAGTTTCGAGCGTACGGGTACTCGTCGTACCGACACTGATAATTTTACCGCCAGCATCTTTAGCCCGGTTCAGTTTTTCTGCCGCATCAGCTGTCATCATATAGAATTCGCTGTGCATTTTATGGTCTTCAATCGTTTCTGCTGCGACTGGACGGAAAGTTCCGAGGCCGACATGCAGCGTAATATAAACAATTTCAACACCTTTATCCTGAATCTCTTTCAGCAGTGTCTCGGTAAAGTGCAACCCTGCTGTCGGTGCTGCAGCTGAACCGGATTCCCGTGCAAAGACAGTCTGGTAGCGGTCTTTATCATCGAGTTTTTCTTTAATATACGGCGGCAGCGGCATTTCACCGAGTTCATCCAGAACCTGTTCCAGAATGCCGTCGTAAATCAGCTTCATATGATGAATACCTTCTTCGAATTTCGCTGTGCATTCCGCAACGAGCTTGCCTTCTCCGAAAGTAATCCTTGTACCTATACTGATTTTTTTCGCCGGACGGATGAGTACTTCGTATCCGCCGTCAAGCGGTTTTAAGAGCAGCATTTCAATTTTTGCGCCTGTTTCTTCTTTGATGCCAAACAGTCTTGCAGGCAGTACTTTCGTATCATTTAATACGAGTACATCCCCCGGAGTAAAATAATCCGCGACATCGTAAAAATGTTTGTCGGTCAAGTCGCCTGTCGTCTTATTAACAGCAAGCAGCCTTGAATTCGTACGCTCTTTTAACGGTGTCTGCGCAATTAAGTTTTCAGGCAGATGAAAATCAAATTCTTCTAACTTCATGTGTTTCCTCCTAAACCAGCTTAAGTCAAATCAATATTTTTAAAATATTCAAATGATTTCGCTGTGGCTTTACGCCCTCTTGGTGTCCGTTCCAAAAATCCGCGCTGGATTAAATACGGTTCATATACATCATTCAGTGTCACGACTTCTTCGCCGATGGATACCGCAACGGTTTCGAGGCCGACGGGACCGCCTCCGTATGTACCGATAATCGTCCGCATAATTTTATGGTCAACCGGCTCAAGGCCTTCCGGATCGACTTCCAGCACTTTAAGTGCATAATTCGTAGTATCTAGTGTAATTGCTTCTTCACCTTTAACCATTGAAAAGTCTCTGACGCGCCGGAGCAGTCTGTTTGCTATTCTCGGCGTGCCGCGTGATCTTCTCGCGAGCTCTTCCAAACTGTTTTCCGGAATCGCCACTTCAAAAATATCCGCTGTCCGCTCGATAATCAGCTTCAGACTGTCAAGGTCGTAATACTGCAGTCTGAGCTGTACCCCGAAACGGTCTCTGAGCGGTGCTGAAAGACTTCCGAAACGGGTCGTTGCGCCGACTAAAGTAAACGGCGGCAAATCAATTCTGATACTTCTCGCTTCATCGCCCTGACCGATGACCACATCGATAAAGAAATCTTCCATGGCGGAATATAAAATTTCTTCAACGAAACGCGGCAGTCTGTGAATTTCATCGATAAAGAGCACATCACCCGGTTCTAAACTGGATAAAATCGCAGCGAGGTCACCGGCTCGTTCAACCGCCGGCCCGGATGTCGTCTTAATATTAACGTTCATTTCAGCAGCGATAATATTGGCAAGCGTCGTTTTACCGAGCCCCGGCGGGCCATGCAGAATTACATGATCCAGCGCTTCTTCGCGCATTCTTGCCGCCTCGATAAACACGCTTAAATTATTTTTAAGCGCATCCTGTCCGATGTACTGCTGCAATTTTGCCGGCCGGAGCGATAATTCGAGCGACGCTTCATCATCGTGCTCATGCTCATCCAAAATACGTTCATCCATTACTTCACCCCGTTTAATTTAGTAATAGTTTAAGTCCAAGCTTCACTGCTTCATCAACAGAACTGATATTTTCTTTTGCAAGTTTCTTCTCGATGCGTGTCAGCTCACGTTTCGAGTAGCCGAGCACTTCAAGCGCAAGCAGCGCCTCATCGACGTAAACAGAATCCGCAGCAGCAGCCGCTGTTTCAGCAGGATCCGCTGTTTCATCCGGCTTCAGCTTGCCTTTTAAGTCGAGAATAATCTGGCTGGCACTCTTTTTCCCAATGCCCGGGAATTTCTGCATAAAAGCATTATCTTCCCGTTCTATTGCATTGATTATTTCATTCGGCGTTGCTGCAGCAAGTATAGCCAAGGCACTTTTAGGACCAATTCCGGTCACTTTCAGGAGAGATTTAAACATTGATTTTTCACTCTCACTGGTAAAGCCGTACAGCGTATGTGCATCGTCCCTTACAATGAGCTCCGTAAAAATCGTTACATCCGTATTGATATAGCCTTCAAGCCGGAACGGATTCGGTACGAGCAGCAAATACCCGATACCGCCTGTCTCTACAGTCGCTCCGGCTGGTTTGACTTCCGTCAGCTTACCTTTTATATACTGATACATTTATAATCACCTATTCTACAAATTCAAACTCTCCGCCTAAAATACGCACAATATTTCCAGCCTGTATACCCCGGTCGCGAAGTGCATCATCGATGCCCATCGTGCGCATTTGTCTCGCGAATCTGCGTACTGCGGCTTCGCGGTTAAAGTCTGTCATCATGAACAGACGTTCAATTGCTGCACCCGATACAACATAGGCACCGTCATCATCACGTGTAATTTCAAATTTATCAGGATCTTTTTCATGACGGTATACAACGCGGCTTTCCGTCTCAATCTCTTCTTTAACAACCGGCTGTTCTTCAAGCAGATCTGCCACTTTATATAGAAGCGCATCGATATTTTCACCCGTTGCTGCTGAAATTTGTACAATTTCACTCTCGGAGTCAATGCCGTCTATAAAGTTATTAATTATTTCTTCATCGTGATCGATTAACTCCACTTTATTTAAAGCGATAACTTCCGGACGCTCGAGGAGTTCTTCGTTAAACATCGCCATTTCTCTGCGGATAGTCTTATAATCTTCAACCGCATCTCTGCCGTCAGTTTCAGAAATATCCACTACGTGCACGAGCACTTTTGTTCTTTCGATATGACGGAGAAACTGGTGCCCGAGCCCTGTACCGCCTGATGCGCCTTCAATAAGTCCCGGCATATCAGCCATGACGAAGGTTCTTCCGTCTTTTGTTTGTGCTACGCCGAGGTTCGGCTGCAGCGTAGTGAAGTGATAATCTCCGACTTTCGGTTTCGCCTTTGATACAGTGCCGAGCAGGGTTGATTTACCGACACTTGGAAAACCGACAATACCGACATCCGCCATCATTTTAAGTTCCATTGTGACTTCGAGCTCATGACCGGGCTCTCCGTTTTCCGCAAAGTCAGGTGCGGGGTTGCGGCTTGTAGCAAAGCGGGAGTTGCCGCGTCCGCCGCGTCCGCCTTTAGCGATTACCGCCTGCTGGCCGTGTTCAATCAGATCGGCAAGCGTTTCGCCATTCTCCGAGTTTTTCACTATGGTGCCCGGCGGCACTTTTAATACTAATGGCGCACTGTTTTTACCGTGCATATTAGAATTCATTCCATTTTCTCCGTGGGATGCTTTAAAGTGACGCTGGAATCTGAAGTCCATTAAAGTTCTTAATCCTTCATCTACTTCCATAATAATATCTGCACCGTTACCGCCGTCTCCGCCGGATGGCCCGCCCATCGGAATATATTTCTCTCTGCGGTATGCTACCAGACCGTTACCGCCGTTACCTGCTTTCAAGTAGACGGATACGTAATCTATAAACATAACACTCACCTCCATGTAAGATTCTTTATTTTTAATTATAACATTCATAAAAAAAGACATCAGCAGAAGCTGATGCCACAAAATTATTATTTTGCTTCCTGATATACAGAAACACGTTTTTTGTCGCGTCCGACACGTTCGAATTTAACAACACCGTCGATTTTCGCGAATAGAGTGTCATCTCCGCCGCGTCCTACGTTTTCACCCGGGTGAATTTTAGTACCGCGCTGACGGAATAAAATAGATCCGCCTGTTACGAATTGTCCATCTTGTCTTTTGGCACCAAGGCGTTTTGATTCAGAGTCACGACCGTTTCTAGTCGACCCAACCCCTTTTTTCGATGCGAAGAACTGTAAGTTTAATTTTAACATTCAATACACCTCACTCATGTTCAATTTTTATAAATTCGCTATATTCTGATTCAATAGTTTTTAATGACACAATCATTGTTTCCAAAATCAATTGAACTCTGTCATCAGATGTATCTTCAAGCTTAACACTTAAATATCCACCTTCGTCGGCCATATCTATGGCCGGCTCGTAATCAGTCAGCGCAAATACTGCGTTCACACTGCCGAATACAACTGCCGAAGCACCTGCACATACGAGATCTTTTCCGTGAACATCAAAGTCCGCGTGTCCGTCCATCGTAAATCCGGTAATATGTTTCTCACTGTTACGGGCAACGATAACATTAATCATTACGCGTTGATTTTGCCGATTGTTAATTTAGTATAAGGCTGACGATGACCTTGTTTACGGCTGTAGTTTTTTCTGCGTTTGAACTTGATAACGTTAATCTTTTTACCGCGTCCATGCTTTTCAACTGTAGCTGTAACAGTAGCACCTTCAACTGTAGGAACTCCAACTTTAGCGTTGTCGCCTCCAACAAAAAGTACTTTGTCAAACGTGAATTCAGCGCCTTCTTCAACTTCTAATTTTTCAACGAAGATTGATTGACCTTCTTCAACTTTTACCTGTTTACCACCTGTTTCGATGATTGCAAACATACTTACACCTCCTATTATTTAAGACACGCCACTATAGGTGGGCTCTGCCGCTTAAACCTATACATGTGCGGTTGACGTTTACGTTTCATCAACTACTGTATTATATAAAATATAAATGGCTGTGTCAATTGATTCTCCGCAATTCTTTTCTGACCTTCGCCGTCTGAATGGCAAGGACATAAAGGATAACGAAAAACAGCGCACTGACCAGTACGCTCGGAATTGCCCGGAGCGCGATATAGTCGAAAAACGGCATCGCTATGAAATCGAGCACCCGGTAAATCGCGTACTGGTATAAATCGAAAAGAAAGGTGTTCAGCAGCACGACAAAGGCCATGGCTACAAAATCCCTGTAGAACACTCTGAAAGCTGCCTGCATAAAGACTACGAAGGCGATAAAACCAAAGATGTGAACACCGTACAGCGAACCGATGTACACATCGAGCATAATACCGAACACAGCAGCAAAAAACATACTGATTCCCGGCCCCGCGTATATCGTTAAAAGCAGAATATACATAAACAGAAGCTTCGGCACAAAGTAAACTTCAACTCCAAAAACCATCATCGGACTGAAGCCGGTAAAAGCCATATCAGTATACATGAGTAATATTCCTATAATAAAAATTACTATCGTCTGCATATTTGTCAATCCTCCAGTGACTCAGGATCGCGTTTTAAGACAAACACATTATCCACATCATTTAAGTCACTGTTCATCTGTACGTAAGCGTTCTGGCTCAGTCCGTACTCATCGTTTTCAACTTCCACTACTTTACCGATAACAATACCTTCAGGGAAAGCACCTGTCAGCCCCGATGTAAATACTTCGTCGCCTTTTTCAAGTTTTACCTGGCTTTTAATATTTTCCACGACCAGCACATCATTTTCCGTATCGAAGTTGCGGATGTTGCCGTAAACAGCTTCATCATTGTGTCTGACTTCAACCGACAGGTTATTTTGTGATGCATTCGTCGAAATCATCTCGATAAAACTCGATTTACCGTTAACGCGTTTAACAATCCCGACCAGTCCTTCCGATGTCGACACTGCCATGCCTTCTTTAATGCCGTCTTTTTCTCCCTTATCAATCGTAAAGGATTCAAGCCACTGGTCAGGTGCACGTGAAATAACCCGGGCATTGACAGTCTCGTAAGCCATACTGGAACTTACTTCCAGAGACTCTCGCAGCTCTTCGTTTTCAGCCTTGAGACGTTCATTGTCCGCCTGCAGCTGCGGCAGCATATCGAGCTGCTGTTTCAGTTCCTCGTTTTCTTCAAGTGCACTGAAACTTCCTGCAATGTTTGAAAATATATTTCCTATAAAGCTGAACGGCGCATCGACAACCTTTTGAGTCGCGGCTGCCGTATCACCGGTGAACTGCTCCGCTTTCGTTGTGGAATCTCTGTCCGACAAAGAAAAACCGATTAATGCAATTAATACTACTATGCCAAACAGCACGATTAACATGCGGTTTCGATTAAAAAACTTAGTCACTCTCATGCCGCCCCCAAAATTTAATATCTGGGTAAATAATACCACATTTGATGACAGACAATAAACTAATCTTGATAGAGTTCTTTAATCTCACGGAGTCTTTCTGTAAATGTTTTTAAGTCTTCATCTGCAACGGCCAAAGATATGCGGATATAATCTTCGGCTCGGGACCCGAAAGGTTTCCCCGGCGTTGCAAGAATAGACTGTTCTTTCAGCAGGTACTGAACAAAACTTTCGCCGTTAAAACCTGAGGGGACTTTTATCCACCCGAAAATGCCGCCCTGAATCGGCTCTATTGGGATATTTAAATCCAGCAACGCTTTATTAATAAAATTTTTACGCTTTTTGAATATTTCATTCTGTTCAGGAATCAAAGTATCTGCATTGTCGAGCGCCGCTGTTGCCGCGTCCTGAGTAACACCGAAAACCCCTGCATTCGTATGATCCTGAAACTTATTAATACTTTCTATCATCTCTTTATTCCCGGCTGCAAAACCGATTCTGTAGCCGGACATATTAAATCCTTTCGACAGCGAATAAATTTCCATCGATACTTCAAAGTCCGGATCACTTTGTAAAATGCTCGGGTGAAGACCGTCATAGCCGAAAGCAGCATATGCAAAATCATGAACAATCTGTGTTTTTGTGCCTTTGAACCGTTTAATCACATCATCAAAAAATGATTTATCTGCGGCTGCCCCGAGCGGATTGGATGGATAGTTTAAGTAAATAAGGTCCGTTTCTTTAAGTTCTGCTTCGAGCGAATCAAAGTCAGGAAGATAATTGTTTTCTCTAAGGAGCGGCATATCGATCAGCCTTGCCTGCGAGAGTTCCACAGCAGTAATATAATCTGCGTAACCGGGATTCGGCAGCATCACGCCTGCACCGGGATTGATATGAGCGAGCGGAAAGTTAACCAGTGCATTTTTCGTGCCGAACAAGATGGCTATATTTTCATCTTCAAGGTCTACATCGTAAGTTCTTTTATAAAATCGCTTTATGCTGTCTTTTAGTTCCGGCTTGCCGCGAAATGCGCCGTATTTTTGATTTTCTACTTTATCAACAGCTTCTTTAACTGCATCGGTAATGACTTCAGGCGTCTGTCCATCGGGAATACCGACTGCAAGATTTAAGAGCGGCTTATCGCCGACTTCGAGCTCTGCATTCATCATACTGCTGAAATAGCTGGGACTTAATGATTTTAAAAGTTCGCTTGCCATTTATTCATCCTCCTCCGGTTTGTCGAATCCTTTAAAGTCAGCATCAATCACTTCGTTAAATTCCTCCGACCCTACAGCCTTGATTAAATCTTCTTCCAGTTTCGTTCCGGCATCATCGCCGTTAATTACAATTTGATTTCTAAAGTATTCATTCATGTTTTCAAGGGCAAGGGCATCGGAAAGCTTCATATCACTTGCGAGCGCAAAGTTGCCCGGGACAAGCGACAGGCCGATTTGGTCAACGCTTCTCGGCAGCTGGCCGGCGTCCTGATAAATAAACTCGAGATTTTTTTTATTATTTATAATGTCTGCTTCATCGATAGCAAACATATCTGCGTCGTCACTGATGGTAATCAGCCCCGCGTCCTGCAGTGTTAAAAAACCGCGGCTGGAGTTGACCGGATCTAAAGGCAATGCTACTTCACTGCCGGAAGCAATATCTTCCAGCGAACTGAATTCACTGCTGTAAAGCCCCATAGGTGCCGTCGGCACCTGAATGATATTTTTTAAATCAGCATCATTTTCTTCATTATAACTGTCCATGAACAGGACGTTCTGAAAGAGATTGGCATCGAGGTCGCCATTTGAAAGCGCGTTATTCGGCTGAATATAATCGCTGTATTCAACGATTTCGACCGTATAACTGTTCTCTTCCAAGACGGGTTTTAAGGCAAAAGATGCCATATCTGCAAATGGTCCGCTCGATGCACCAATGGTAATCACTTCACCCTCGTCTTCATACAGAAGAATGCTAGTGCCTATAATAACGGCTAAAGTGCCAATTAAAAATATTATAATTCCGCGCATTATTTCTCCTCCGTTCTGTTAGAGATAAAGTCTCCAGCCCACTGGACAATCTGCACGATAACAACGAGGACGACTACTGTCACAATCATCGTCAGCGTGTCGTAGCGGTAATAGCCGTAACGGATTGCAAGGTCACCGACCCCGCCTCCGCCTACGACACCCGCAGTTGCACTGAAGGCGATAATTGAAATTATCGTCAGTGTGATAGCCTGCGCGATGCTTTTCTTGGCTTCCGGCAGCAGCACATCCGTAACGATTAAATAAAGCGGGGCACCGCCTGCAATACTCGCTTCGATCACACCGTCTTTTACACTGTTAAAACTGGATTCAACGAGACGTGCAAACAGCGGCACTGCTGCAATTGACAGAGCAACACTTGCAAAAACCGGACCGTGTGAAGCATTAACGAGCCAGGTCGCAAACGGCATAATCGCCACAATCAGAATAATAAAAGGAAACGACCTGATAATATTCACAAACCATCCGAGCACGCTGTTTAAAGGTTTAATTTTAAACAGCAGCGGATGCTGCGTAATGTAAAGCAGAATACCGAGCGGCAGTCCGATTAACACTGCAAAAAATATTGAAATAGAAACCATCAGCGCTGTCTCGAGCAAAGCACGGTACAGCAATGGCCAAAGCTGGCTGAAATTATCCAATGTAACCCACCCTTTCGATTCCCGGTGTTTTATCGATATGTGTTTTAAGACGTTCTATTTCCTGAGCATTTCCGGATACTTGGAACATTAAAAAACCGAGCGGTTTTTCTTTAATATATTCAATTCTTCCGTTGAGAATGCTTATATTCAAATCAAAATTCCTGTACAGCTGATTTAAATAATTCTCCTCGGCGTTTTCACTTAAAAATTGAATGGTAATAACTTGATTATCCGGCGTTTCTTTAATTTGCGGCGGGGTTTCAAAGTTATATATCTCCTGAACGAAATCTTTCGTAATTTTTTCTTTAGGATGACTGAACACGCTGTATGTTTCGCCGCTTTCAATAATTTCACCGCCGGACATTACGCCTACACGGTCTGCAATTTCTTTAATAACTTCCATTTCGTGAGTAATAATCACAATGGTAATACCGAGAGTTTTGTTAATATTTTTCAGCAGGTTTAAAATACTTTTCGTCGTATCCGGATCAAGCGCACTCGTCGCTTCGTCACATAAGAGAATATCCGGGTTATTGGCAAGTGCTCTAGCGATACCGACACGCTGTTTTTGCCCGCCGCTTAAATTTGATGCATTGATAGATGATTTATCGTTTAAACCAACGAGTTTCAGTAACTCTTCAATTCTTGCTGGCACATCTTTTTTACTGTATTTGCTTGCTTTCAGTACAAATTCTATATTTTCATACACTGTCTTTGACTCGATTAAGTTAAACTGCTGGAAAATCATGCCGATTTTCTGCCGGCGAATCCTGAGAGCCTTTGGTGTCAGTTCGGTAAGATTGTCTTCTCCAACGATGACAGAACCTGCCGAAGGTTTCTCAAGCAGATTAATCAGTCTTAAAAGAGTACTTTTCCCGGCCCCGGAATAGCCGATTAAGCCGTAAATTTCACCGGTTTCGACCTTCAGGGATGTCGGTTTTAATGCCTCAACACTTCTACCCTTTAAATGATACGTTTTTGAAACGTTATTCAGCTGTATGCTCATGTATTCCCTCCTCTATGTAATAAAAAAGCCATTTATCTAAATAGACAAATGGCGATGTGTGATTATCTTCCAAGCCTCTGCCTGCAGGAATTAGCACAGTACTTAAAAGCCTGCTGCTGAGACTTCACAGGGCCTGATCCCTCCGTCTCTCTGGATAATTTCTTATTTAATTGTATTTCATACTAGTCTAACCAGAATTAATTGTCAAACAATTTTTAATAATTTCTAATCAGCCTGCTGAAACAGTACCTTTATATGTAAACCTGCCGCGGCAGTGTCTGCATATATACCTTTTATTGTAGCCTTTGACCCTTTTCGTAAACTGGTAGCTGCATTTTCTGCACTCATATAAATAGGCCTGTCCCTTGTATTTATAGCTCCGGGTTTTAGCAATGCCGAGGTGTTCCAGCGTCTCCGTAAATTCGCGATCCGAATCTCTGTAAGGTTTTTTTAATGTGTAGAGTGCATAATGAACGCATTCATGATACAGCACATCGAGAATGATTTCCCTGGAGTTATTAACGAGAAAAGTGTGGGACATAACAATTTCTTTCGAAACAACCTGCTGCTTCTGATATTTTATTTGAAACGCGCCGAGCTTAGATTTCATTCTTTTTGATATTCTAATTGGAATTTCGAGTGTGAGTCCGAAATTTTCAGCGAGAAATTTACGGGCATAGCTGTGCAATTCATCACTGTTCATAATATGTTCACCTTCTTAGTGTTTAAATAGCCTTAAAAAAGGCAACAAAAAAAGGGAGATCAAAAGTCTCCCTAACAGATAAATAATATAATATGATATCTAGGCCAAAGGCACTATCGAAGAACGACTTAGTTAATGATATGAAGAGTATAGCTTTAACTTTTGTTTGTGCGTTCTGTTATGTATTTCTTAATATATTCTCATTATATTTTAATGTTCAGAACTTTTCAAGCCCATGAGCGAATTTCTTTTACTTTGTAACGTGTTTGTAATAAACACAGTAATATTTCCATATAATTTTCTCTCTTTAGTGTAATTATCGACTATTATCTTTAAAATAGCAAACTATTAACTGAAATATATGCGGAAATGTTTCAATTTAATTTTCGGCAGCTGCAAGGATAATATGCATATCCACCGTAATTTCTTTATTTCCCTTATCCGCAAATCTTTCTATCTGCGCTGTATCTGCATGCCAGCCGAGCGGTGTCATGGAGATTAAATCTTTCAGTGCAGCAGCGTCAAGAAATTTCGTATAAGTTATCCGTTCTTCTTTCACAAGCTTAACATTCTTCTTCATTAATTCAAGTGTATCATTGTTTTCATATTCTTTCCCGTCTGTACCGCTGAACAATTCCCTGCGGAGTTCTTTTAAATAAGCGCTGCCCGGGATTACTTTTATAATTATACCGTCTGCAGCTAAAATTCTTTTAAATTCAGAGTAATTTGCAGGCGATAAAAAATTCAGTATAAATTTGCAGGACTTGTCACTAAGCGGCGGGTTCGCAAGATCTCCAACAATCCACAATGGATTTCCGTAATTTTTCGCCGCCATTAAGATACCCTCTTTTGAAATGTCCAGGCCGATACCCGTCAATGTTTCTGTATTTACTTTATCAAGTATCGTCTGCAAATGAGACCCTTCGCCGGAACCCGCATCAAACAGCAGCGAATCTTCTGCTGAATGGTTTATTATTATATCTGCAATTTTATCGTGTACCGGTTCATATAATTTTTCATCACAGATTATTTTTTGACGTGCCTCAAATAATGCATCATCATACTGAGTATCCACAGGTTTTTTAAGAATATTTACATAACCCTGCTTGGCGAAATCAAAAGTGTGATTATTGACGCAGACCAGACTTTTCAGCTCTCTCACTTCCACAGGTTCATGACAAAGCGGACATCTTAATTTTCTGCTTATATTTTGTGCAGTCATTGCACTCTTTTCTCTTTTTTTCATTTAAAATCCCTGCCTGAACTTATATTAAAATAAAAATATTACTACGCCGACTGTGAAGAAGACCAGACCGATAATCGCGGGAATAGACGCCGCTACTGTCTGTATCTTTGTGCCGCCGATTAAACAGCGCTTTGGTTTTTCCGGGTCGTACAAGACAATCAGTTCATATCCTATCGGGTAACCATTGTTAATCGACCCGTGAGCGGTCACATTTTTCTTTCTTCTGTAAATGACGCCGCCTGCTTCATATTCAATAACCGGATAAAGGTTATTATCGCTGCCCTGCACTTTATCGACAACCTTCCCTGTCGTTTCTGCTGTACATTTTCGTTTTTTTACTGCGACTCCGAAAACATAAATTATCAGTGATATTAAAATCATAAAAAGTCCTACGGACCCGAAAATCACAGTTAAAATCTGCTGGTCTGACATAACGACACTCCTGTTGAATTTCCATTATAGTTTCAAGGAATAATTATATCACAGGATAATGTTAAGGATTGTAAAAATAAATGCAGCTGTTTAAAATACATGTTATCTTTTACATAAGACTACATACCTAGGAGAAATTAATGAACAAACTCAGAATATTGTTAGAAATATTTTTGGTATCGACTAGACTCGGATTGACATCCTTTGGCGGTCCGACAGCTCATCTCGGTTATTTTCATGCTGAATATGTTGAAAGAAAAAAGTGGATGAGTGAAAAAAGCTATGCGGATTTAGTGGCACTTTCACAATTCCTGCCGGGACCTGCATCGAGCCAGGTCGGTATCGGTGTCGGCGTAATGCGAGGCGGTGTACTCGGCGGGCTGACATCATTTATCGGTTTTACCCTGCCCTCTGTTATAGTATTGATGATTTTTGCTTCCCTGATGACAACTTTCGATATCAGCGAAGCAGGCTGGATACACGGTTTGAAAATTGTTGCCGTTGTTATCGTACTCCACGCCATTCTGGGAATGAGTAAAAATCTCACACCGGATATAGAAAGAAAAGTAATCGCACTCTTTGCACTGGTCGCGACTCTGCTCTTTCAATCGGTGTTTACACAAGTCGGTGTCATTCTGATTGCAGGGGTCATCGGTTTTATTCTTTTTAAAAATCATGAAGCAGATGATAATAAAAAAGCGGCGACTTTCCCTATCAGGAAAAGTTTTTCCGCTGTCTGTTTAGCACTATTTTTCGTACTGCTATTTGCGCTGCCGGCCTTCCGTGAGCTGACAGGCTCTTACTGGATCGCAGTAGTAGACAGTTTCTACCGGTCAGGCTCGCTTGTATTCGGTGGTGGACATGTTGTACTTCCGCTTTTAGAGCAGGAACTCGTTCCAATGGGATGGATTTCTGCAGAAGAATTTCTTGCAGGCTATGGTGCAACGCAGGCTGTACCTGGCCCATTATTCACTTTCGCCGCTTATCTCGGAACAGTAATGAACGGCTGGATTGGCGGACTTGTTGCAACTGCGGCAATCTTCCTTCCCGCTTTCCTCTTAATATTAGGAGCCTTGCCCTTCTGGGATATGCTCCGTAATAACGAAAAAGTTAAAGGCGCAGTTATGGGCGTTAACGCTGCAGTAATTGGAATTTTAATTTCGGCACTTTACACACCAATCTGGACAAGTTCTATACTCGAGCCGGTTCACTTCGCATTGGCAGCAATCCTCTTCGTGATGCTGGTCTACTTCAAACTTCCGCCGTGGGTTATTGTAGTAACCGGCGCTATCGGCGGAATGCTGATCGGATTACTGTAAACATTAATCAAAGCAGCTGCATATTATGCGGCTGCTTTTTATATATGCTGGTTGATTGAAAGAAAGTAGGATTGGAGCAGCCTACGGACGTTGTCAATTTAACAACGTACTTACAAGTCGCTTCATGTACTTTGTCAATTCAACAACGTACTTACCCTATTATCTTCTCCGCACCATCCACAATTTCTTCTACTATTTCAGCTGCCGGCTGCTCCTTTACAACGGGACGCAGGTTCTGTCCTGCCCAGAGTGACATATACTCGCTGTCACTATATACAGCTGCGGCGCTTCTGACACTTTTCGTTGCAGAGTTCTGATACGGATATGGCAGCGGCTCTGCAGTAAAGTTTTTTATAAATTTGTTAATTATACCGCGGGCAGGCCGCCCTGAAAATGCTCTTGTAATCACTGTGTCTTCTTCCCGGCTCTCGAATATTTTTTCTTTATAAGCTCTGTGAATACCCGCTTCTTCACTCGATAAAAATCGTGTGCCTATCTGAACACCTGCAGCCCCGAGAACAAGTGCAGCTGCGAGGCTTCTGCTGTCATTAACTCCACCTGCTGCAGCTACGGGGATATTCACTTTATCTCTGACCTGAGGGACTAAAGAAAATGTCCCGATATCTGCTCCATTTTCATGACGGGTTAAATCAAAAGTTCCTCTGTGACCGCCTGCATCTGAGCCCTGAGCAACAATAATATCTGCACCGCTCTTTTCGGCAAGTACAGCTTCTTCAACTGTCGTTATCATCGCCGTAATTTTCATGCCTGCGTCTTTAGCTTCTTTTACTTTATCTTCCGAGAGGAGACCGAAAGCTGTACTGATTACCGGTACTTTTTCTTCTATTAATATTCTAAACTGCTCATTAAAATAATCAGTTGTATTAAACTGAATATCCGCTTCGCTCACATCAAGATCCTTGCCAATTTTAAGCAGTTCAGTCATCACTGCTTCTTTCTTTTCAGCATCCAGGTCTGCAGAATTGTCCACACAAAATAAATTCACAGCAAACGGTTTATCTGTTAATTTTCTAATATCGTTAATTGCCTGCCTGATATCTTCCGGCTTCATATATGCAGCTCCCAGTGTGCCGAGACCGCCAGCCTTGCTCACTTCCGCAATCAGTTCCGGCGTTGTTGCTCCCCCAGCCATTCCCGCCTGGATAATTGGATATTTAATATTTAAAACATCACAGATTTCAGTTTTTAAATTAATCATTCTACCGCCCCTATCTGTAAATTGATTTATAACAATCGTAACTTAATACACAGAAGCTCAATGGCAGATATTATTCCGGTGTTTTCGAGGAATTCATGCCTGTCACAATGTCCATAATATTATAATCGACAATCCGCGGATATTTGCCGTCAAGAGCTGCAATTTCTTCCATATCAGCTTTATCAAGTGAAAAATCATGAACATCAAGATTTTCTTCCATGCGTTCTTTGCGAACCGATTTTGGAATAATGATAATCCCCTGCTCAAGATGCCATCTTAAAATAACCTGAGCAACAGTCTTATTATATTTATCCGCGATTTTCTTCAACATTTCATCTTTTAGAATATCATGTTTCGCTTCAGCGAGCGGTCCCCATGATTCAACTTTCACTCCGTACTCTTGCATTACTTTTTGAGCTTCTTTTTGTTGCAGGAAAGGATGAAGCTCAATCTGATTTACTGCCGGAACGACTTCATTATTAATTATTAAATCTACGAGACGTGTTGAATCAAAGTTCGACACACCGATTGCTTTAATTTTACCTTCTTTATAAAGTTCTTCCATAGCACGCCATGAGCCGTAATAATCTCCGAGCGGCTGATGTATTAAATACAAATCAAGGTAGTCTGTTCCTAACTTGTCCAAAGTTTTTTCAAATGCTTTTTTAGCTTTGTCGTATCCCTGGTCGGCAACCCACAGCTTGCTAGTCAGGAAAATTTCTTCACGGACTACTCCGCTCTTTTTAATTGCCTTACCAACGCCTTCTTCATTACCGTAGGTCGCTGCAGTATCTAGGCTGCGGTAACCGGTCTCAAGTGCATCGAGCACACAGCGTTCTGTTTCTTTCGGGTCAACTTGGAAAACACCGTAGCCTTCAATCGGCATTTTTAAACCATTGTTAAGTTCTGCGTACTGCATATAAATTCCTCCGCTTTAAAATATAATTTAAATCCTCTTCGTTTTTATTATACATATATATTTTTGAACTTAACAGACTGCATTTCCACTGTTCTGCCAGTTATACTGTTAGTTATCAATTAAATAATGAGAGGTGCATGCAGCAATGAAGGATAATAAAGATATCTTAGATCAAGGTCCATTTTTTCACGGTACAAAAGCAGCATTAAATATTGGGGAGTTTCTGGAACCTGATTACAGGTCTAATTTCCAGAACAAAAAATCTAATTATATTTATTTCACTGCAACATTAGAAGCTGCTAAATGGGGAGCTGAATTGGCGTTATCTGACCATAAAGAAAGAATTTACATCGTAGAACCGACAGGTGAATTTGAAAATGATCCGAATTTGACAGATAAAAGATTTCCCGGCAACCCGACCCGTTCTTACCGGTCACGTTTTCCGCTTAAGATAGTTGCAGAGCTGGGTTCATGGGAGAGGCATACAGAAGAACAGATTAATCATATGCTGTCTTCACTGGAAGAACTGGCTAAGCAGGGCAAAAATATTATATACGATTAATTATTCATTTTCTTCTGATCATGAGTCCGAACATTGCTGACAGGTTTTATCATCTGCTCTACAGGGAAATAAAGAATATTTACACTGATAAAATCTATCAGGAGGGTTTTCATGTCTCATGCGATTTTAACCATTTTCATCTTGTTTTTCCTTTTTCAAATCGGGGTTTTCGCAAAGAAGAAAGGCGAGATGAAAGATACTCATAACTTTGCGCTGCAATGGCCGCTTTACCTTTATATCTTTACCGTTATGATTTCCTTGACTTTAATCTTTGCTGTCATTTACTATATTATGTCATTTTCTTCGCCGATACTAATTGACAGCAATCAGGGGTCTGTGATGAAGGATCATAACTTTGCTGAAATGATTTACTACAGCGGAGTAACTCTCCTGTCTATTGGGTACGGAGACTTGAATCCCATCGGCCCGATTCGTTACATCTCGCTCTTTGAAGGCTTTCTCGGCATCGTTATGCCTACTGTCATATTTATCAGCGAAATTACTAATAAGCATAAGGGAGACTGACTGCCAGTTCCCTTATGCTTATTTATAAAATTATATTTTCACCAGTCCGAGGCATAATATAAGCTGTACTTTTTATAATCGATAAACTTCGCATGATAGAAATCCATAGCTGCCTGATTGATATAAGAATGGTACAGTCTGTCATACTCATAACTGCCGAAAAATGGCCCCGGATATGACGGCAGCAGCAAGTTGGCTTTTTCAGGAGAATAGCGGATTTCATTCAGCCTGAGATATAAATCTGAAATAATATTTTCTTTTAAGAGAATTTTCCCCGGGTTTGAAATATTATAATTTTGTTCAAAGTATCCCTGCAGCGCATTAAATTTTCTGTAGTAGCTGTACTCTATAATTTCTCCTGTCTCAATATCTTCCAGCAGTAAATACATATCCAGTCCCATACTAAGCCCCCATTATATATAATTCATTTCTTTCAGAGAAACATACTTGCCGTCACCGATAATAATATGATCCAGAAAATCCACTCCTATCAAATCACCGCATTCACGCAGTCTTTTTGTGACTTCGATATCTTCTTCTGACGGTGTCGGGTCTCCGCTCGGATGATTATGGACACAGACAAAAGCTGCAGCGCTGCGTTTGACAGCTTCCCGAAATATTTCCCGCGGATGCACAATACTTGTGTTCAGCGAACCGATGAACAAGGTTTTTTCTTCTATGACCATATTTTTGGTCGTTAAATACAGCACGATAAAATGTTCCTGATTGTAATACCTGATTTTCTCCATCAATATATCCGTCACGTCTTTCGGAGACCGGATATACTTATCTTCTTCCCTCGAATGGGTATGCATTCTGACAGCGAGTTCTATAAAAGCAAGTATAGTAACAGCTTTCGCCCTGCCGATGCCGTTAATAGCAGTCAGCTCTTCATAAGTTACATCTCTCAGTTCTCTGATGGACTGCAAATTCTTTAATATTTTACTCGCTAAGCTGATGCTTGATTCATTCCGGTTACCTGTGTTGATTAATATGGCCAACAGTTCCTGATTCGTTAATTTATCCGGGCCGTAATTAATTAAACGTTCCCGGGGTTTATCGGAATCATGCATTTCTCTTATAAGCAGTTCTCCAGTCATTAAAATCCTCCATAGTATATATCGATAAAATCAGCGTACAGATAAAATGTCGTGATTAAGCTTGCAGCGATGAAGGGGACTAAGGGCACCTTAGTAATACGCGAAGTCTGAAACAAATCCAGAATGATAATCGAAATTCCGCCGATTATATATGTGAATAAAAAGGTGAAGATAAAAAAATCAAAGGGTGTTATTACTGCCAGTACGGAAAGCAGCTGAATATCGCCGTAGCCGATTTTTTCCTTAAACAGCATATAGAAAATATGGAGGATCACCACGGTTAAAAGATCAATCCGTACATCCATATATTCAAAACCGGTTAAATATAAGCCGGAAACGAAAAGCAGCATCAGCATATGAACGGGAATAAGGAGCGTATCAAAATCGTAAATTGACAGAGGAATAAGTATGCTGACGAGCAGATAATACAGCAGCATATTATCGTAACTGAGCGGTACGATAAGCGGCATTACAAACAGGAAAATCGTCAGCACTTCCACTATTAAATAATTCAAGGCAACAGGTTTACTGCAATGACTGCAGCGTCCGCGATTTTTTAAATAGCTGATAACCGGAATCAAGTCAGTGACTTTTAAATTTTTTAAACACGAATCACAACGGCTTCTTCTCGTTAAAAAGGAAATACTGTCCGACTGAGTCAATGCGTAAAGGAAAGAGGCGACCAGGCCGCCCGCAATGATAATTAGAGACATATTTAACCTCCAGCTCGTGATAAGCTCAATATAAGCTGCAGCTAAGTTGTTGTAAAATCGCATAAATTTAAAATTTGTATGTATATCTGGACAGTTTTTTCAAGATTGCACCGAAATCAGATTATTAATGGAAAACTGACTGACAAAAGCATGATTTTCGCAGAAATAGAAAAAATCCGTAATCTAAATGAATAGATTACGGAAGTTCCGCTTAACACGCTTTTATATTTTACTCGTAAATACCTTCCGGTACTGTGATACCCTCATCATCATATTCACCATAATCTTCGAGGTCTGATGATACTTCAATATGCAGTTTCTCACCTTCCACTAAGCCTGGTGCAGTTGAAACATAGGCAACATGTGACAGTTCATTCGTTTCTTTATCCACGATACCGACTACAGCATTTTGCTGCTCCGATAATTCAGCATTGGTAAACTCTACGCTGAACAGTCTGCCGAATGTATCATGCAAGACATTTTCAGATCCGATGTTATGAAGATAATAATTCTCATCATCTTCTGAGATATTGATTACATCAGCACTTTCCATAAAGGCGTCATGCAGGTTGGAATACGAACCGTAATAGATTTCTTCTGCTTCAGCCTGTCCTCCGTAATCATTCCACATGCCGTTTTCATACACAAACAGTGAGTCAGGATCAGCATAAGCGTAAGGAACAATCGAACTCGTCGCAGGATCGAACATGCCTGAGAATACTTCAAATTCATCCCCTTCATCTATTTCCGCTGTCAGACCAACCATATCACTATCCGCAGGAAGGTCAGAATTTCCGACGAAAACGTTAATTACCATAAATGTTTCTGCATAGTAAGTCGCCACATCTTCTTTTGGCATGAGCACTTCTTCAATTGCTGCATCTGATTCGGATGCGTTCGCCAGCTGTTCGCCGATACCTGAGTTCAATTCAAACATCGAAGTCATTTCAGTACCATCAAGTCCTGTCAAAGATTCTTCAGAGACATCAAAATTAATATCTCTTGATTCCGATTCAGCACTGTCACTAGCAGCGTTATCTACCGAAGATGAGCTTTCAGATGAATCATCTTCCTCCATGCCATCTTCACTGTCGCTCTCTGAATCATCAGTTTCAGTACTCGACTCTTCATCTTCCGCTTCATCATCTCTGTCAGTGTCTTCTCTTGCTCTGTCTTCACCAGTTGTATCTTCTGTCTCATCCGTTGATTCATCATCTGATGTATCTTCGCCGGAATCGGTGCCTTCTGTATCAGTTTCAGCTTCTTCACCGGAGCCTGTACCTTCCTTGTCTTCTACAGAATTATCCTCGGCATCCTCTTCTGTGCCCTCACTTGGTGCAGTGTTTTCTTCCGCGGGCTCTTCCGTGTCACTGGTTCCGCAGCCTGCTAAAAATAAGAAGCCTGCAAATAACAGCATTAAATATCTGATAAATATCCACTCCTTAAAAGTAAGTATATAGTTCATTATAATTTTTACTTTCCCTCAAAATTTCTGAATAAACGGAAAACGGAAAAATAAAGACATAAAATCGTCACAACTTATATTTTCTTTAAATTTCTGAATACATAAAATAATTTGTCATTATATTTCCCCAGTGATAAACTATGTTCATATATAAAAAGGGGGATTCACAATGAGTTTAAAAGAAAAGCTTTTCAGTAAACTGGAGTCGAAAGAACAGCAGATGATTGAAACGAGAAGGCATCTTCATGCCAACCCGGAACTTTCATTTAAAGAAGAAAACACAGCGAAGTTTATCGAGGACTTTTATAAAGATAAGGATGTTAAAGTTACTGCAAATGTTGGAAACGGTTACGGCATTATCGTTGAAATCAGCGGCAAGTCACCTGGCAAAACCATCGGTCTCCGCGCCGACTTTGATGCACTGCCGATTCAGGAAGAAGCAGATGTTCCGTTCAAGTCTAAAAATGACGGAGTTATGCACGCCTGCGGACACGACGTACATACCGCTTACCTGCTCCACCTCGGAGAAGCGCTGATTGAATTAAAAGATGAATGGAACGGCACGATAAAACTCATTCATCAGCATGCTGAAGAAGTGCCGCCAGGCGGTGCGAAAAGCATTGTCGAATCAGGCATACTCGATGATCTTGACGAAGTATACGGCATTCATATTTTCCCTATGCTCAATGTTGGAGAGATCGGTCTGATATCCGGCAATTCAATGGCAGGCCGTTCTAATTTTGATTTAACTATCCAAGGTTCCGGCGGACACGGTGCAATGCCGCATACGACACACGATGCTCTAGTTGCGGGAGCTTACTTTGTTGCTGAAGCGCAGACTATCGTTTCCCGCCGCATGGATCCGATGGACTCAGTAGTAGTATCCGTTACTGCATTCGATGCACCGGGCGGCTATAACGTTATCCAGGACAAAGTGACCCTCCGCGGGACTGTTCGTTATCTTAATGAAGAAAATAAGGTGCCTGCATACGAAGCGATGAAGAAAATTGCTGCCGGTATTGAAAGCTCATTTGATGTTGAATGCGACCTGGATTATGTTTACGACTATCCGGTAGCCTACAACCACCCTGAGGAGACACAATATGTGGAAGATATTTTATCAGAAAGTGTCGGTTCTTATATTACTGAGATTACACATCCGAAACCTTCCAGCGGATCTGAAGACTTTGCATATTACACTCAAAAAACACCTGGAACTTTCATCCACGTAGGATCGAAACCTGACGGTGTGGAAAATCCATATCCAAACCATCACCCTAAATTTGAAGTTCATGAAGATTCGCTTTTAATCAGTGCGAAAACTTTAGGAGATGTGGTTTTAGGACGCCTTGAAAGTTAATGTAATTTAAAAACAGAAAGATAAATAAAGGGGTTTGATTACATGTCAGGTATGGATTTTGCCAACTCCCCTGTCGTCTGGATATTTGCTTCCGCGATAGTGGCCTTGGTTATTTTTCAGGCAGTAAAGTTTTTATCATTATCAAAAAAAGCAGCAAGAGATGTGGGCATCAGCGAAACGGATATTAAACGTGCAGTGAAAACCGGCAGTATTACTGCGATTGGACCATCAATCGGTATTATCATCGTAGCGGTATCGCTGATTTCCTTAATCGGCAATCCGCTGACTATGATGAGAATCGGTGTTATCGGATCTGCACCGATTGAAAGTATGGGTGCACAGCTGTCGGCACAATCTGCAGGAGCAGCTTTAGCGGGGGATGGTTTTACTCCTGAAATATTCAACCTCGTCGTCTGGACCTTGTGTATCGGCGGCGCCGGCTGGATGATTTTCACCTTCTTCGCTACACCGTACTTAAGTAAAATACAGACTAAATTAACAGCTAAACCAAAAGGTGAATACTTAATGGGCATAGTTGCGAGCGGTGCAATGATTGCAGTTTTCGGATCGTTAACCGGCGCTGAAATGATAAAAGGCGCACCTTATATTTTCACGGCAATAGTGGCTGTAATTTCGTCACTTACATTTAATTATATAGCAAACAAAAAAGGAATTAACTGGCTGAAAGAATGGTCACTAGGATTTTCAATACTGATCAGTCTGATTGCAGTTTATTTCTTTATATAAAACGGAGGGGTTTTTATGCAGGAATTTAGAGCAGCCTCTCATAAATGGGGCCGTATTACTTTAGGACTGGCAATATTAATATCATTTGCAATGCCTTTATACATTTCGTTTGTTATGGGATTCCATCCCGGATTCTCATTAATTCTTAACAGCTTTCTCGCTTATGCAGCAGTTGTTGCAATCGTCTGGTTTTTAGAACCGATTATGTACTTCCCTGTACTCGGAGTATCCGGTACATATGTTGCATTTTTTACCGGCAACATCTCAAACATGTGCCTGCCTGCAGTCGCATCATGCCAGGAAGCAGTCGGAGTCAAGGCGGGAACTGACGAAGGTGAAATCATTGGAACACTTGGCATCAGTGCAGCATCACTGGTCAACAAAATTATACTGATACCGGTTATCCTTGCCGGACTGTGGCTGTTAACAATTATTCCGGAAAGTGTTCAGGAAGTATTTCCGTTCGTTCTGCCGGCAATCTTTGGCGCAGTACTCGCACAATTTGCAGGTAAGTTTCCGGTATACGGTGTACTTGCACTTGGTGTCGGAATACTTGTAAACATGTCAGCACTACCGCTGTTTTCTAAGAATATCTTATGTATCGTGATTTTAATTGTAATCATGCTAACTGTGAATAAGATGAAAAATAAAGAAGCTGCAGCCTAATATTTTGATTGATGACCTGGAAACTTACGTTTCCGGGTCTTTTTTGTATTGATTGCTGTTTTGGGGGACAACGGCGATGTGGTGTTGTCCTTTAACAGACCTTCGGGGACAACGGGGATATGGTGCTGTCCTTTAATGAGGCTTCCGGGACAACGGGGATATGGTGTTGTCCTTTAACAGACCTTCCGGGACAACGGGGATGTGGTGTTGTCCTTTAACAGAGCTTCCGGGACAACGGCGATGTGGTGTTGTCCTTTAATGAGACTTTGGGGACAACAGGGATGTGGTGTTGTCCTTTAACAGACCTTCGGGGACAACGGGGATATGGTGTTGTCCTTTAACAGACCTTCGGGGACAACGGGGATATGGTGTTGTCCTTTAACCTCACCATCATTTCCACGAAAATAAAAGACGGCGCCTTAATAAAGGACACCGTCATAACCATAATTTTATTATCTTAGTCTGTTAATGACTGCTTCTGCAACAGCCTGTGATGATGCCGGATTCTGCCCTGTAACGAAATTGCCGCTTGAAACAACATGTTCTTCGCCGGCTGTCCCTTTAACAAAACCTGCACCGTTTTCCTCAAGTTTTGTCTGCAGCATAAACGGCATATCTTCTGATAAGTTTACGGAATCTTCTTCTTCATTTGTAAATGCTGTCAGTTTCACCCCGTCCACTAAATATTTACCATCTTTAGTTTTTGCATCGGCAAATGCTGCCGGTCCATGACATACTGCGCTGATAATTCTCCCATTATCCTTAAAGTATGCCATTATATTTTGAATGTCCGGTTCTCCCGGGAAGTCAAACATTGCCCCGTGACCGCCTGCTAAGAATATTGCGTCATAATTTTCATAAACAACATCTTTCATTCGTAATGTATTTTGAAGCAGCTTCGCTACTTCAGTAAAACTCTCATCCTCGTTGCCATTCTCGACTGAATTTGGATCAATTGGGACGCTTCCACCTTTAGGTGATGCTATATCGACTTTGAACCCCGCACCTTGAAATGCAATATACGGCTCTGCCGCTTCAGACAGCCATACACCAGTCGGTTTATTCTTGTTACCTGCAATTGTGTCAGCATTTGTAACCATAATTAATACAGATTTACTCATATTATTATCCACGCTCCTTTGTAATAATCTACCCTAAAGTATGATTTAATAATCAGATATGTATTTAATTTTATTTTCCTTACTTTTTAACTTTGATAATTTATTTTTTACAGGATTTATTTTAAATCTTGTATTAAGATCTGTTAAATCTTCAATGTATTTTATATATACTTCTTTATCACCATAATCATTGATATATATAATCTACACGAAATATATATAGTATTTTAATACTATAAAATACAGTCTATTCAAAAATGAATAGACTGGTTCAAAATTCATTATTTTTCGCCGCTCAACTTAACTAAAATTTTCGCCTGACTCTTATCGTTAATAAGCGTTTCGAACCCTTTATCCACAATGTCTTCAAGTTCAATATAGTCTGTAATAACTGGAAATGGATTGATTTGACCACTTTCTATCATTTTCACAGTGGCTTCGAAAATATCCGGCTCATACGCGAGGGTAGATGAAATTCTCACACCGCTTGATGTTAATAACATTGGATTAAATTCCATTGCTTTTTCAAAAATTGACACGATTGTGACCATGCCTCTTGCTCTCGTCACTTGTATTGCCTGATTTAAAGTAATCGGAACACCTGCGACTTCAAACGTTCTGTCTACGCCGTCCGGGTAATGTGCTTTAACAAATTCAATCGGATCTTGATTACCCGAGTTCACAGCGTAAGTTGCACCGACCTCTTTCGCTTTTTTTAATCTCGTATCGCTTAAATCGAAGACAATAATATCTTTCGCACCTGCTGCGCGTGCTGCAATGACTGTCAACAGTCCTATTGGTCCAGCGCCAAATACTGCGACCGAATCGCTGAACTGCATTTCAGATTCTCTAATTGCCTGTAGTGCAACTGCTGTCGGTTCTACCAGAGCGCCGAGTTCTAGTGAAGTATCGTCTTGTAACTTAACGATATTCTCTTTATCGACTACGACATAATCTGCAAACCCACCATCACTGCCTAAGCCGACAAATGTAAACCCTTTGTACATATCAATAAGTTTTTCTTTATGAACTTCACCTGTAATTAATGGATTAATCGTAACTTTATCTCCAACTTTTAGCCCATCGACATTAGCTCCTGCTTCTTCGATGACGCCCGAGAATTCATGCCCCATCGTCAGCGGTGCCTTTCTTCCAGTTAATGGAGATTCTTCATCTTTAGGAATAAAAATTGGCCCTGCATTGTACTCATGTAAATCACTGCCGCAAATACCCGCCCATGCAACTTTTATTTTTACCTGATTATCCGAAACTTTAGAAACGTCAACGTCCTCAACACGAATATCATGTGCATTGTGAAATACTGCTGCTCTCATATAAAATTACCTCCAGATAAATTTACTAACAATTCTATTTTTTCACAATTTATATTTTTTCAACTAAAGTAAATTATTAAAACCGCCTAACCTAAATAAAGAGTACAAAGTAAACGTGTTACTTCGTACTCGTCTATAAAAATATTTAATATTAATATAAATCAGTTCCAATTGACATTAGTTTGCTTTTTTTCATTTACAGATAATTGAAAAATATCTGGTCTAGAATAATGACCAACCCCATCAAAATCAAACGGTGCTTCTGGAATTCTAGCTAAATCAAGATCTGCGTATAAGATTTCTTCTTTACCTATAACTGGTTCAACAATAAATTCACCTAATGGGTTTACAATACAACTTCCACCAAGTGTAAGTTCATCTGGAATGAGAAGAGTACTGCGCACATTCAAAAAATATTATCCGTATATTGAACATACATTACACTATCCGACACTGACCAATAGCCCATTAGAGGGTATTAATAACAGTATCAAGACATTAAAACGTGTGGCTTTTGGCTATCGAAACTTTGCGCATTTTAGAGTTCGTATATTATTGATGACACGACTGTACCAACCGAAACCAAAAGCGCCTCACTCGCTTATCGCAAGTTAGGCTCTCAGATTTAATTGTTCATCAACCCTATTTGACGTAGAGCCAAAAGAAAAAAGAGCACCGGGCAGTCATTACAACGCCCGGCACTCTTCAAAAACTATTTATTTTTCTTCATAATTCTGTTCAATCAATTGCTCCACATCGGATACTAGTAAATAATACGATATCTAATAATTAATTAGTCTTACGTCTTGTGAAGTAAAGAATAGTTCCTCCAAGAAGTGCTAATAATGCAACAGGTAATATTATATTCGATGCTGATACACCGGTATCAGGAAGCATTTCTTTGTCATCACCTGTAATATTTTCTTCCTTCACAGTTGAAGAATTTGAATCTGTGATATTCTCATTATCAATATTAGTTTGACCACTATCATTGTTATTTACTGCCGCAGAATTTACATTATCTGTATTCTCTTTATACGTTACTACATACTCACTGAAACTATCTACATTGAAAATCACGTTACCTTCAATGAGTTCATATGGTAAATCAGTTAATGATTCACCAAGGTAATAAACGTTACTTACTTCTCCATTGACGGGTATAGAAACAGTGACACTGTTTTGAAGTTCATAGAAGTTACCATCTGCATCTACTAATTCAATATCATAACGATCATGAGGATTAGAAATACGATCTGATGCATTTAAAACTTGTACTCTTAACTGAAGCCCTTCAAGTTCATCATACTCACTTGAAACAGAAATTCCTGTACGTTCATCAATAAGAGTGGATAAATTATCATCACTTTCTGAAGACTGAGTAGCATCTTCTCCCGCTTCAGGTGTTGGTGTTTCTTCTAATGCCTCATCATTACTGTCGTCATCCGATACTTCACCGTTATCACTTGTCTCAGGTTCTGTTGGTTCTGGTGTTGCTGTCTCTTCTGACGATTCACCGTTATCACCTGTTTCTGGTTCTGTTGGTTCAGGCGTTGGCGTCTCTTCTGGTACTTCGCCATTATCATCTGTCTCAGGTTCTGTTGGTTCTGGTGTTATTTCTTCTGAATCACGTTCATTTACAAAAATATCTATAGCTAATAATGTCCCTCTAAATATACCAGTATTAGTCATTATAGAAGTTATTCCTCTAGAAACACTTACATTATCATAATAGTATACTCCCGGGTTAGATTGATCAAGTTGATATATTGCTGATTTAATTGAATCATCAATAGATTCATTATAAATGAAGGCCTGAGATTGTATAAGATCTGTACCATTATATATATTAATCTTTCTGTATGCATTTTCAATATTGATATCATCATAAATAGTGCCATTAGGAATTAATGACGGGCCTTCTTGATCAAAATCATTTAAAGATTCATTGATTACATATACAGTAATTTCACTTGTCGTTGTTGAAATGGAATTTCCATTTATTGTAGAAGTGCTAATTGATTTACTTGTTACTTCCTCATTATTGATTTCCATAGTTACATTTCGTTCAATATTTAGAGCTTCTATCCGGTCATTTAAACGTTGTGTATAGTTCTGACCAAGAATAGTAAACTTCGTATATTCTCGACCAGTGTCTAAATCAACTAGTTTAAAGTTATTTACGTAAGAAGGATCTGCTTCTTCTGATGGAAGCTCATCACTATCATCTTCACCAGGCTCATCGTCTGGTGACGGTGTTGGTTCTACTTGTGATGACTCATCCTCAGGAATTTCCTGTTCCCAGTTGTTTTCTTCATCAAGTTCTGGCTCAACTTCTGGTTCTGGTGTTGGTTCTGGCTCTGGTTCTGGCTCTACTGGAATTTCATAGTCCCCATCGTCACCCTCTTCTGGCACTGTTACTTCTTCATCGGGGTCTAATGTCCCGAAATTATCTTCGTTATCATCAATATCCCCAATTTGTGTATCTTCATCATCGAATCCAGTGTCCCCACCTTCTTCATAATCTGTTTCAGGTTCTGTTGGGAGTTCCACTGTATCATCTTCATCTGGGTCTACTACTTCACCGCCAGGATTACCTTCTGGTTTTGATGGTGGAATATTTGCCCCTACAGTTCTAATGTCTGATATAGATACTTCATACCCGATAAACTGGCTTGGTAATACTTCTCCACCCATTGATTCATTAATTGCGTAACCATCTGCATCCACTTCGTAGAAGTACTCGTATACCCCACCGTTATGAAGAATATAGTTATTTGGACTAGCTAGTACTGCCGATAACATCCCTCTGTAATGGTTTGCGTCTTCACCCGTATAGATTAGTGTACCATTTGAACTGTAAATTGCATCCTTATCATACCAATCTGGGAATTCTACAGTTCCGTTATCTACACTCGTATCTTCTCCGCCTACTTGTTGGTTTCCATCTACCCAATCATCTGTTTCTGATGCATATACAGAATCATCTAATGGTGCTAATAAAGATAATGTTAAGATGCTTGCCAGTGATACATTTAAAACCTTATTCTTCCGTTGCTTAGTCAATTACATGACCTCCTGAGTATAAATGAAAACTAGTTTCCGGAGTATATAAAATCCGGACTAAAAGTATGTACTTACTTATTATGTAATTAGTATATCTGTATTAGAAATATTTTACAATAGTATTTATATTCATATGTAAATATTCTGTAAAATAAAAAGCAATCCCATTAAGGATTACTTTTTATAACATATTTACTCTTCTGTTTCCCGTTCTACCAGTTTTTCCACATCGGATACTACTTCCGCCTGCGGGAATTTTGTATCGCCTGAATCTACACCGGAATAGTCTTTAATGATTGTACCGTCTGCATCAATCAGATAGAAAGCAGTACCGTGGGTGACCTGGTTGCTGCCTTTTGGCGGCGGTGCGACAATGGTTTTAAAGTTATCTTCTGCGAATCCTCTAATAAACTCATAGTCATATCCTGTAAGAAATTGCCATTCTGTATTTTCCGGTATATCATACCAGCCTGCGTATTCCGTTAATACTTCAGGTGTATCGACTTCAGGGTCAACAGAGAAGCTCATTACTCCATAGTTCTCGATGCCCTTTTCATCCAGTTCCTGTGTGACCTGAGTCATATTTTGAGTCATCGGCGGGCAGACAGTCGCACAGTTCGTAAAGATAAAGCTGAGGAGCCATACTTTACCATCCATATCTTCTCTAGTGAACGTTTCATCATTCTGATTCGTCACTTCGAAGTCCTGTACTTCATCACCGTACCGGCTCATCGGCTCTACTGCGCCTGCACTGCATGCTGATAAAAACATCAGTGAAGCCAAAACCGCGATTAACCACTTTTTCAAGTGTGTCCCCTCCTATATTTCATCTTACTACCAATGTTATCAAAAATTAAAAATTCTGTGCGTGAAAATTATGCACTTTTTATGACTAATCATTGTCTAGAGGGTCACAATTTTCGTCGTGCTCCGCTCATTATCCGGTTTCACATACAAGATATGCTCCATACGTTCTTTCAATTCTTCGACGTGGGAGATGATGCCGATTGTTTTTCCTGTTGTCTGCAGGTCAATCAAAGTAGATATCGCAACTTCCAGTGTTTCGTGGTCGAGTGTGCCGAATCCTTCATCGATCAGCATGGTATCCAGTGTAATTCCGCCGGATTCCTGCTGCAGTGTTTCATTTAAAGCAAGTGCCAGCACGAGTGAAGCCTGGAAAGTTTCTCCGCCGGACAGTGAATTAATATTGCGCGCCTGGTTATTGTAGTAATCAAAAACTTCTATATCAAGGCCGCTGTAACGGTTCACTTTTTTCATGCTCCGCTGCAGTTTATACCGGTGGTTCGTCATCGCAGTCAGTCTCACGTTGGCAAGTTCCAAAATACGCTCCAGATAATACGTGAGCACATACCGCTCAAGCGAAACCTTCTGTCCCTTTTTGCCCTGCACCGCTTCGACCAGTTCATTCAGCTGGCTGAATTCTTCATAGGATGCATTGAAAGTGCTGATTAGCTCTGCCAGATACTCTTTTGAATTGATGTTCTGATTTTTTCTTTCATTGACCGCCGCATAATATTCTCTCGCGGACTCGAGTGACTTTTCAGCTTCATTTATGGCCTTAATATCTTCCTCAGTACTGACTTTTTCTGTAGATTCCAATGTTTTCTTTAATTCTTCCAGACTCTTGTTAAGCGATAAATTTTCATCATCAAAAGTTTTTACTTTTTCTTTTTTCTCATCAATAGACTCATCGTTAATAATGCGGTGCAGTGTCTCTGTATCCGCATAACCATGCTGAGTCATAAATTTTTCAATTTTACTGTTAAACTTGGCTTCTGACAGAGCGGTCTTGTCAGCATCAGCTTCCAGGGATTTTACCTTTTGAGCAGTTAAATCACGCTGTTTAGTTAAATCATTAACAGTTTCTTTCAGCTGATTCAGATTTTCCTGAAACTCTTTTATATCTTCGCCTTCCTTGTTCATATAAGTTTTAAAAGCGCTGAAGTCCTTATAACCGGTCACTTCTTTAAATTCCTGCAGTTTTGCTGTCAGCTGATTGAGTGCGTTTTTCACTTCCTGGCTTCTCATCATCAAGGCATGCATATTTTCATTTTCACGAGCCAGTTCGTTATTCAGCTGTTCTTTCTGTTCAAGTTCGCTGTTTGTCTCAGCCAGCATTGATGCCGTTTTCTCTGTTTCTTCTTCTGCAGATTTCAGCTGCACTTCAAGCATATCCGCATCTTTTTGTTCTTTATCTTTTAATATTTCATCGATTACATCAATCCGCATAACGTGCTTTTGATTAATTTCTTCATAGTCAGTGATTTTTTCTGTTAAAGTATTCAGCTCCCGGCGGTCCTCTTTTGAAAACCCGCCTGATTCCGGCAGTTCAAGCACAGTCTGTTCACAGACTGGACATGCTTCGCCGAGCTCAAGGTGATTGATAAGATGATTGAGTGTCTGGACTGTTTCTTCGTCATAGTCGGCAAGACGGGTGTTAAAGACGCTTAAGTCTTTCTTCAGCCGGCTGATATCTCCATTATTTTCTTCGATATTTCTCTTTATCTGTGTGCGCTCGTCAATGAGTTTCCGGTCACTATGCGCTTCCTGCACCTCATTTTCAAGCTGCCTGCTTTTGCTGCGGAGTTCACTGTGCTGTTCCTGCAGTTCTGAAGCTTTTTTGTGTGTTGCTGTCAGCTTTCCAAGTTTCTTTTTAATATCTTCAATATAAGCTGAAAGTTTTTTAAGTTCTGCTTCTTTCTGCTCTGATTCTGCCGTCAGCGATGCGATTTCATCATCGAGTGTTTCATAGGAAGATGATAAAAAGGATTCGCGCTTATAATACTGCTGCTGCCTTTTATTCATATCCGGTATATTTTTTTCTGTCTCTTCAAGCTGGGCTGCACTGTTATTCAGTTTCTCTGACAGATGCGTTTCCTTTTTTGTTTCCGCAGCCAGGCTATCTTTAATTTCTCGGCCTGCCGTTTTAAGTTCCTGGTGACGCAGCAGTTCGTATTTAATTGATGAGACCGATTCAAAATCAGCGATTTCAGAACGCCACACATCGATTGATTCCGCCTGGCTCTGTAAAGTCTCCTTCGACTTGATTAACTCGTTCAGCTTAACAATTTGTTCATTGTGCTTCTCTTTTTTAAGTAATGTCTCCTGCTTTTGATCAAGCTCACTTTTAAACTTCTTGCCTTCTTCAGCCAGAGACTCAAGTTTTTTCTTATAACTGAAGATAACCCCGTCTGCATATTCCAAAGCTATATTGTAATTCGGAAATTCCTCCTGCTTTGTAATATCAATATCGTCAGTATGGATGTGTTTAACACATTCGTTAATTCTCATATCGAGCTTCGCCGCTTCAGCAGACTGTTCTTTCAGTTTATCTTTTAAATTCAGTTCAAAGTTTAAAAAACGTCCTGTCTGGAACAGAGTGCGCAGAATTTCCTGTTTGTCTGTACTCGATGACACGAGCAGCTCTTTAAATTCTCCCTGCGGCAGTATTAAAATTTTTCTGAACTGCGCCCGGTTCAGTTTCACTATTTCCTCTACTGCGTCTCTCACTTCATTCAGTTTACCTGCGAGAATATTCCCTTCTCCGTCGTACAGCACCGCTTTTGGTGGGGTGGCACTCTTATTACCCGGTTTATGATATTTGAGCGTCCGTTCCACTGTATATTCCTTGCCGCGCACATCGAAGGTAAGTTTAACCTCTGCCTGCTTATCGATGGGCGCAAATTGGCTGCGGAGGGACTCTTCATCCCGGCCGGCAGTCGATGCACTGCCGTACAAGGCGTATACAATCGCATCAAAGATCATCGTTTTACCGGAGCCGGTCCGCCCGCTGATTAAAAACAATTTATTGTTCAGGCTGCGAAAATTAATTTCTTCTGATTCAAACGGTCCGAAATATTCTACTTTTAAATTAATCAGTTTCATTATGTTCACCTGCAAAATATGACTTAAACATCGTTTTATCAAAAGCTGTTACAGTTCTGTCGAGAGTCGTTTCGATAAACGACTTATATATTTCCTCGTCGCTCGTCGTCGTCATATCAACGGTCTGAAGGTCTTTTGACCGGTCTTCGATTAACGGTTTTAATTCGAGTGTATTCGGATAAAGCATTTTAATTTTACTCATCGGTTCCGTTACATAGCTCATATTCGATAATTCAAACTTAAAATACGCATTGTTATCTTTAAAGGAAATCTCCCCGTTGACAACTGCTTCATAGTCTCCTGTATACACAACGACATCATGCCGGGGTTCCAGCGGAATAAAAGATACCTTTTCTTTGTCAGTATCAATAATTCTGCAGCCTTTCGGCTGCTTGTGTTCGGAAAATGAATATTTTAATAAAGATCCGCTGTAAAATGATTTTTCGCTGTCTACCGCAAAAGGATGATGCAGATGACCGAACAGTGCGTAATCGAACGCGCTGAATGTTTCTTCGCTGACCGCTTCACTCAACCCCATCGACAGCGGCCGTTCGGAATCACTGGCAACACTGTCCGATAAATACAGATGTCCGATAAGTATATTTATTTTTTCCTGGTCCAGCTGCCCGTTAATTTTCTCAAGTATTTTATCGTAGGCATGCTGGTGAGAAACAATGTCCTCATCCTCAAAATAATTCCGCGCCTCAAGCACTTCGATATGCGGCAGCAGGTAAAAGTCGGTATTGCCGATTGTTACAGGTATGTGCGCCTGGTCAAGTGATGTATTAATATGAAAATTCGTCGCCTTAAACCATTCGCTGCCGTAATTCAGCCGCTCGCGGCTGTCGTGATTGCCGCTGATGACAAGGAGCGGTTTTCCAAGTGTAATGTTGATACGGTACAGTGTATCATTCGCCAGTTTCAGCGCCTGCCGCGAAGGGTTCGCGCGGTCAAATATATCTCCTGCAACAACGACAAGGTCAATGTCGCTGTTTTCTATCTCATTCATTAACTGTTCTAATATGTAGGACTGATCTTCTATCAGATCGAGACCGTTCATTTTACGGCCGATATGCCAGTCGCCTGTATGTAAAATCCGCATTAAAGTCACCTCTTAAAGTCGTTACATTGATTTTATCATATTTCTTAAACACAAAAGACTCTCACCGGTCAAAGTCCGGGAGAGTCAGTTCTTATTTGAGCTGCTGGATTGTAATGATTAAATCATCTAACTTAGTTTCCATGCGGTGCAGCAGGAAAAATGTTATTACAGCCGGAAATCCAACATCGCTCACAAAGGGTATCCAGTCCATCTTACTTAAGCACTGTCGTTGCTGTATTTACGACTTTCGCAGAATACAGAGAAACCGGAATTCCCTGTGACGGACGCAGAATATTTTCTGCGATTAGACGCGCTGCTTCCGCTTCAACTTCCTGAGATGTAAGACCTGCTTTCGGGTTGTTGACAGTCAGAGTAAATCTTTTGTCCTGATTAGTAGTAAAAACCATTACTAATTTTTCATCCATGACTATTCCTCCTTTCTATTAGTGGTGAGAGCTGAAATTAATCGACGATGTGAGTGACCACTTTCTCCACGATAGAATACTGTTCTCCTGTCAGGTTTTCGTAAATAGACGCCAGAGCGTTTACACCTGCATCACTGGCATCGCTTGCCAGACGGTTAAGCGTACGCGATTTTGTAACCTCCTTGCCTTCCTCATTCATCACAAAGAAGTAAAACTTGGCACTTAATCCTTTTATCATGTCCTCACCTCCTCTCACCCTATATATCGTCACAAATTATTAAATGGACAAACAAGTTTCAAAATATGTATAATATGAGTTAAGTAGAGGTGATTACAGTGTCATTTGATATATTTATGATTTTGATTGCGATATGGACGTTCATCATGCTCGGAGCGATGACGATCGGCGGATTTTTTATGTTCAGAAAGTTTTTGCGGCGCATGCCTAAAGGCGACGGTTATTCAGAACTCGACTGGCAGGATTACTACATAGACAAAGCACTGCCGCTCTGGAATACTGATGCACGTACGCTCCTAAACGAACTGGTCAGCCCCGTTCCGGAATTATTCAGAGATGTGGCTAAAGAAAGAATTGCCGGCAGAATTTCGAAGATTGCGCTGGATGAAGGTGTTAAAACGATTGAACTCGATCAGATAATGAAAGGCTACATTATCGCGACACCAAAGAAAGACCATAAGTTCATGAAGAAAAAATTAAAGCAGCTTGAGATAGATTACACACCATATTTGGAACTGTTCGAACTGGCAGACGATGAGAAACAGAAATTCTCCATCTTTGAACAGACAGAAAAAGTAAGCGGCAGACCGTCTTAGGACGGTTTGCTGTTTTTTTGTTGGAGTCGGGAGATTATTGAGGGTGCTTGTGGCAGTGTCGCGCCAAGCGTGCCATTGTGGATGTGACAATGACGGGACAGGACGTTTACCCCGTCACTGTGGTTTCGACAATGACAAGACAAAGCGTCTACTCCGTCACTATGGTTTCGACAATGACGGGACAGAGCGTCTACTCCGTCACTGTGGTTTCGACAATGACGGGACAGGACGTTTACCCCGTCACTGTGGTTTCGACAATGACAAGACAGAGCGTCTACCCCGTCACTGTGGTTTCGACAATGACAGGACAGAGCGTCTACTCCGTCACTGTGGTTTCAACAATGACGGAGCAGAAGCCACTCTCCCCCCATAACAAAAAAACAGCAAGCCATCACACCGCGGCTTGCTGTTTTTTAAATTCATTATGTTTGATAAGCATTGATAAACGCCAGATTCCAATCATGACGAAGGCGAGCAGGAAAAACATGCCGCCGATTTCGCCCGGTGTTGTGGTCAGAGAGAATATATACTTAAGCGCAATTCTCGCAAGCAGCAGTCCCATTAAAATTATAGGGAAAGCTTTTGTCTGTCTGACGTACAACTCGGAATTTTTAACTTCATATTTCGTAGTTATAATCAGCACTACCGAGAATACAGCACCAATCAGTACCGTTTCGGCAATGTGTGTCCAGGACAATCTGAAGTACGGGAATATATACATCAGTGCTCCCGTTGACATCATCACCGGCGGGATGATTATTTTCTTTAATGTCAGCGGCGTCTTACTCGCATGTTTGCGGACAAAAATGACGATAATCCCCATTATTACTGCGCCGATTGATGCAAGCAGGAAGAGCAGTTCTTCGATTGATTCAAGAAATTCTATCATATTAAAACCCCTGGAAATCTCCGAAGAGCGGCTGCAGCCAAATAATGATCTGCGTTAAGCCGTCAAAGTATAATAATATTCCCATCAGTATCATGATTACTCCGCCGGTTTTCATAATTACGTTTGAATATTTCAGCATCCAGCGCGTCTTCGACACGAAGAAACTGAGGACGAAGAACGGAACACCAAATCCGATACAATATACCACCATCAGCATTAAAGCATTGCTCGGTTCTGATGCACTCATTGCAAATATCGCACCGATAATCGGTCCATTACACGGCGTCCAGCCGGCTGCGAATGCCATACCGATTAAGATTGAACCGAAGAAACCGGATGGTCTGTTTTTAAACTCTATTTTATGGTTTTTCATCAGAAAATCAAATTTCAGGACACCTGTAATAACGAGTCCAAAAATAACGATTAAGATTGCACCAATCTGACGGATTAAGTTACTGTATTCTATCAGGAACCCTCCGAAAAATGCCGTTCCAAAGCCGAGAGCAATATAGATAATGCTAAATCCTATTAAGAAAAACAAGGTATGTAAAATGGCACGGCCATTAAAATTCTGTTTTTCAACCTCGTTGTAGCTCATTCCGGTAATATACGATACGAATGCAGGGAAAACCGGCAGTACACAAGGGGACACAAAACTCAGCACACCTGCTCCGAAGGCGAGGAGAAATGTTACTTCTGATCCCATGAAAATACCCCCATTCAGATTTAGTATATCAAATCTGACAGGGGCAATGAATATATTAATCTGTTTAATTATGACAAATTATTGTTCGCTATTTTGCAAACGGTACATTTTATAGTAAATTCCCTTTATTTGTACCAATTCGCCGTGTGTTCCCCGCTCAACAATCTCTCCTTTATTAAGGACGAGTATTTCATCAGCATCCTGTATTGTCGACAGGCGGTGTGCAATGGCGAGTGTTGTTCTGCCGCTTCTCATTTTCTGTAATGAGGCCTGGATTTTCTCTTCCGTCGATGAATCGATGTTTGCAGTGGCTTCATCGAGTATCAGAATCTTAGGGTTTGGTGCCATCGTTCTTGCAAAAGCGAGCAGCTGGCGTTCCCCGCTCGAGAAGTCCCCACCTTTTTCGACTACTTTTTGTTCATAGCCGTGCGGCAGCTTATTAATGAATGAATCCGCGCCGACGAATCTTGCTGCCTCCTGCACCATCTCAAAAGTCATCGTGCTGTGATACAGTTTAATATTCGAAGTTACCGTACCGTAAAAGATAAAAGGATCCTGGAGCACGAGCCCAATATTCTCTTTCATTTCTTCTTTCGGCAGTTTTTTAATAGAATGGCCGTCGATTAAAATATCACCGTGCTCATATTCGTAAAACCGCAGCATCAGATTGATAATGGAACTCTTGCCTGAACCTGTATGACCGACGAGTGCCGTCGTTGTCCCCGGCGGCACTTCAAAGCTGATATTCTTCAATACATCAACCTCACCGTCATAGCTGAATGTGACGTTTTTAAACTCCACCCGGCCTTCTGTAATTTCATGCTGGTCTTTTGTCTGCTGCACCGGTGCATGGCGATTGTCATCGAGCAGCGTAAATACCCTGCTTGCTGCAACGAGCGCCTGCTGGAAGATATTCAGGTTTTGGCTGACCTGATTTATCGGTTCAAAAAACCGCTCCATATACTGAATAAAGGCAAAGATAACTCCTGCAGTAACACTTGTTTCAAAACTTAAGAATCCGAAGTAGCTTAAAATCACGACTATAGACAGGATATAAATCATATCAATCGCGGGCCTCAGCAACAAGCCGTCGAGTTTTATCGTGCGGAGATTGTACTGATAATGTTCTTCGTTAATCGTTTCAAATTCACGTTGCAGTCTTTTCTCCTGATTGAAGACCTGGATAATTTTCATGCCTTCAATCGATTCCGCGAGTTTAGCGTTCATATCGCTTAACAGCCCGCGGGCACGCGAGAAATAGCGCGCGGAGTATTTCCTATATACGAGCAATATAAAGACAATCAACGGCATAAAAATCAGAGCGATAAACGCCAGTTTTACATCCAGGATAAACATCATCACAAAACTCGATATTACCATAAATATCGCCATTAAAAATGTGCCGAGCACCGAGGTAAACATGTCGACAATCGCCTGCGTATCATTGGTCAGGCGCGAGACGACACTGCCTGACGGGACTTTATCGAAATAAGTCATCCCAAGATGGCCGATTTTTTTAAAAGCATCGATTCGGAGCTCTTGAATCACTTTAAAAGCGAGCAGCTGCAGAAGATAAATCTGCCAGTAAGTCGTCACGACCGCGAGCACATTCACGGTAATAAAGGCGATAATCAGCCACATGATATCTTCTTCCGGGAAGACCGACGGCGTTAAATAATTATCGATAAAAATCATGACCAGGTACGGTGTCATGACACCCATCACGGTAGAGATAATCAGCATGCTGAAAGCGAGCGCGAGAACACCTTTAAACGGCAGTGTGTACTTAAGCAGCCGTCCGAGTACACGGAGCTGATCTTTTAAAGTTAAGTTAATGACATCAGTCGTCATGATTACCACCCCCTTCCAGCGTCTCATCGAGCTCTTTCGTTAAATCCCTGCGCAGCGACTGCGCTTTAAATGTTTCATAATACCAGCCGCGCGCTTTGGTCAGAGATGAATGAGTGCCCTGCTCGATAATACGCCCGTTTTCCATAACGATTATTAAATCAGCATTCCTTACCGCACTCATTCTGTGGGCAGTAATAATATTTGTTTTCCCGGCCCTATTTTGTTCAATATTGCTTAGAATTGCTGTTTCCGTTTCAGCATCGACTGCCGACAGGGAATCATCCAGTATGAGAATCTCCGGATTATTCATTAAAGCACGGGCAATTGAAATTCTCTGTTTCTGCCCGCCGGACAGCGACACGCCGCGTTCACCGACCACTGTGTCATAACCTTCAGGAAAGGCGGTAATATCCTGATGAATATAACTTAAATCCGCAGCCTCCTGCACTTGTTCAAGACTCGCATCAGGATTGATAAAGGCAATATTATTTCTGATTGTCGTCGAGAACAGGAAATTATCCTGAGGCACATAACCAAATAGCCCGCGCAGTTTTTTAATATCATACTGCTTAATATCAATTCCGTTAATACTGACAGAATTACCCGGGTCCGTATCGAACTCCCGGAGCAGCAGTCTGATAATAGAACTTTTCCCTGAACCTGTGCGTCCGACAATACCAAGTGTCTTTCCTTCTTTTAAAGTGAAATGTATATTCCGAAGCGACACTTCATCTTCTCCCGGGAAGGAGAAGTCAGAGACATTAAACGTAATATCACCAGAGGGAATACTGTTGGTTGAAATTTTAGTGCTGATTTCGCTTCTCGTGTTCATAATTTCTTCAATCCGGTCGTACGATGCTTTGCCCCTTTCCACTAAATTAAAGAACCAGCCGAGAGCAAGAAGCGGCCAGACCATCATACCGAGATATGTAGTAAATGTGACGAGCTGGCCGAGGGAAATTTCATCGGCTACGACCATACGTGCACCGAAAAATATCGACAGAAAATAACTGATGGCAATAATCGCCGTAATTGTCGGATCAAACAGCGCATCGATCTTTGCTACTTTTAAGTTTTTCTTAACGACATCATCCGATAAATTGGTGAAGTCCTTTAAATCTTCATCCTCATAGCCGAATGTTTTGGTCACTTTGATGCCCGCAACGGACTCCTGGGTTTTATCGTTTAAAGAACTGAAAGCCGCCTGCGCCACACGGAACAGCCTGCTTAAAATCGACCCGTACCAGCTGGTTAAAATGACCATGAAAGGCAGCGGAATCATCGCAATCAGTGTCAGTTTCGGACTTACAGTCAGCGCCATCGTAATCAGCACGGCGCCTCCTGTAATTACCGAGTCGGCGATAGTTAAAATACCGGCGCCCGCCGTCATCTGCACCGCATTAATATCATTCGTCGCGTGCGCCATTAAATCCCCCGTGCGGCGCTTGCCGAAAAATGACGGTGACATTTTAGAATACTTTTCAAACAGCTGTTCACGGAGCGTCCGCCCCAGTCTGTTCGACGCACCAAAAATCATCACACGCCAGAAAAACCTGAATATGTATGTGAGAACCGCTACAAAAATCAGCAGTACACCGAATAACACAAGCGTATTCGATGTTAAAGTCTCCGTCGTAATTCTGTCGATCACCCGGCCGATAACCTGCGGCGGCACGAGCTCCATCAGTGCAACAAGAACAAGCATGAACAACCCTATAATGTAACTCTTCTTTTCGAGCTTAAAAAACCACCCCAAATTTTTAAATACCCGCATCCGTACACTCCCCTTATTTCTACACCTTTATTTCACTTTGAATTTTACCATATATTTCGGAAATTGAAATAAATCATAAGTATGATAATGGAAGATGATGGCTGGGATTTGTATGATGCGGTTTCATATGTATCCAGGGTGATTGGGGTTTGTATGACGCGGTTTCATGTGTATCCCAGACTATTGGAGTTGATATGACAGAACTTCATATGTACCTCAGATGATTAGGGTTTGCATGACAGAACTTCATGTGTACCCCAGATGATTAGGGTTTGCATGACAGAACTTCATGTGTACCCCAGACGATTAGGGTTTGCATGACAGAACTTCATATGTATCCCAGCTCTTTCGGGTTGGCATGAGAGGCTATCATGTGTATTCCAAACCATAAAACTATCGTAAACACAAAAAAACCGCAGAAAATTCTGCGGCTGTAACACATTTAATATGAAAGATTTGTACCTGGACCGACTGGTATACCAAGCAGCATCCAGATTACAAACATAATTATCCAGGTGATTAAGAAAATTACCGAATAAGGCAGCATCAATGAAATAACTGTCCCGATACCATTTTCTTTGCCGTATCGTTGTGCGAACGCCACGACCAGCGGGAAGAACGGCATAAGCGGTGAAATAATATTCGTCGATGAATCACCGATTCTGTATGCCACTTGCGTTACCTCAGGTGCAATACCGAGCTGCATGAACATTGGCACGAAAATCGGCGCCATAATTGCCCATTTAGCCGAATCCGCAGCAATCGCGAGGTTTATCAGTGTTGTAATCAGTATAAATACTACAAGCACCGGCATACTGCCAATATTTAAATTCTCCAGCAGACCCGCACCGTTAACAGCAATAATCGTTCCCAGATTCGAATAGTTAAACAAGGCAACGAACTGTGCTGCAAAGAATATCAGCACGATAAAGCCCGCCATTGTTTCTAAAGAGGAGTCCATCAATTTTACAGCATCTTTATCGTTTTTAATTGTTTTATTCACAGCACCGTAAACAAGACCCGGCACGAGGAAAATCAGCATCATTATAAATATGATACTCGAAATAAACGGTGAACCGACAATTCCTCCATCTTCACCCCGTAAAGGGGAACCGGGGAAAGCCACAAGGCATAATATCCCAATTATTGTAAGGACAGCTGCTATATTTGCCCAGTTCAGAGCACGTTTTTCCTGTTTGTTTAACTTTTTGTTTTCACTGATTTCTTCATTATCGAAATCGAATTTTTTAAGGCGCGGTTCAACAATCTTGTCGGTAATGAAAGTACCTAAAATTACGATAAGGAAAGTTGAGACAAACATGAAGAACCAGTTATCCGTTGCCTGCACGATGTAAGACGCATCGAGAATACCGGCCGCTTCAGTTGTAATACCGGAAAGGAGCGGATCATTCGTACCGATTAAAAGGTTAGCAGAATATCCTCCTGCGACACCGGCGAAAGCTGCTGCGAGACCCGCCAGCGGATGGCGGCGGAAACCGAGAAATATAATCGCACCGAGCGGCACGAGCACTACATAGCCGACACTGGCTGCAACGTTTGACATTACACCCATAAACACCACAATCGGTGTCACAAATTTACGCGGTGCTTTCGTCACAACATTTGTCATGAGCGCACTGATATAACCGCTTTTCTCCGCGACACCAACACCGATCATTGCGACCAGTACAGGACCAAGTGCAACGAAAGTCGTAAAGTTTTCAACAACACTTGTAAACATATAGCGTATGCCGTTGCCGGTGAGCAGACTGACTGCGTGAACTGTTAACTCTTCACGTTCTCCTGACTCAGGATTTATTCCGACATAGCTGACATTAACTCCAAGTAAATATAAAACATGAGAAATAATAATAACCAGCAAGGTAAAAATTAAAAATATCGTGACCGGATGCGGTAATTTATTACCACTCATTTCAATCCAGTCGAGAACTGAACGTTTCTCTTTCAAACTTTTATTCATAGTAAACTCCTCTAAATAATAATCGCTGTTTATTATACTACGTCATGTTACTTTTTACTAGTAAGTAATTTTATGTGTCCAGTTTATATTGAGACGGCGCGTCATTGTCAGTTTCACAGTGGCGCACTGGGCTCTCTACCGAGTCATTGTCAGTTCCACAGTGGCGCGCTGGAACCTCTACCGTGCCATTGTCAGTTCCACAGTGGCGCACTAACCCTTTCGCAGCCACAAAAACACCCGGACAGAATTTCTATTCCATCCGGGCGCTCTTATATTTTATTCTTCTGTGCTGAAGCTGGCATTTTCAAGTCTGATATTCCCTACAGGATCAAGACCAATATTGCTTACGCTGCCGTTATTCACTCCGAGCAGGAAGCTCGTGTGATTTAGATAAACTGCCGGTGAATCGTCAATCAGGAGCTGCTGTACTTCACTGTATGCTTCCTGACGTCCGTCTTCATCCGGATTTGTGCGTCCTTCATCCAGTAATGCATCGACTTCTTCATTCTTATAGAATGAACGGTTACCCGGTGCACCAAAGTTATTTGAGTGGAAGAGTGCGTACAATCCGTAATCTGCATCAGCTGTTACTGTAGTCCAGCCGAGGATAAACATATCGTGTTCTCCGTTTGCAGTCTGATCGAGGAAAGCGCCCCACTCTGACTGCTGAACTTCCACAGTAATCCCGATTTCACTTAAGGCATTTTGAATATAAACTGCCGAGTCCACAATAGCAGGATCGTCATTTACCCATAATGTTGTAGTGAAACCGTCCGGCTGTGATGATTCACTTAAAAGTTCCTCTGCACGTTCAATATCAACTTCAATGCTTTCTAGGTTTTCATCGTAACCCCAGACATCCGGAGCTAACGGACTTTCAGCTGCGATACCGTAACCGTCATACACACCGCTGATAATTTCATCACGGTCAACTGCATGGGCAATTGCCTGACGAACTAAAGGATCATCAAATGGTTCTTTCTCCATATTAAATCCTAAGTAGTTCATACGTACTGATTCGCTTTCGATTAATTCAGTTGCATCACCGTTTTGAATACGCTCTGCACTAGCTGTATCAATTTCATTCGCGATATCAATACCGCCGGTATCGAGTTCAGCTAAACGCGCCTGTGTTTCCGGTATAACTCTAAAAATGACTTCGTCAAATTCGCGTTCTCCATTTTGGAAATCTTCAAATCTGCTTAAAGTCACTGAATCTCCCGGCGAACGGTCTGCCAGCTGCAGGTGGTTCGTACCATCTGTCTCAGCACCGGTAACAGTACCGATATGCTCACTGATTTCATCAGCAACAGTTTGGAACTCATCACCGCCTGCATCACGTAAATCGTAGTATTCCTCTAAACTGACATCACTGCCGGCCGCGTCCAAGGCAGCCTGGTAGTCTCTGTCAATTAAATCCTTACTCATAATTCCCCCTGCGTTATGTGACAAGTGCGCAGGTAATGGAGCAAAGGCATATTCTGTATGTAAGTTCACCTCGTAGTCTCCAACTACTTCTACTTCTTCAATCATTTCGTAAAGGAATGCAACCTGGGATGCAACAGCCGGGTCATTAACACGGTCAATTGTTGCTTTCACATCTTCAGCAGTAAACTCCTGCCCGCTGTGGAAGGTTGTTCCTTCACGCAATTTAAAATTCCAAACTGTATCTTCCGTCGCTTCCCATTCTGTCGCAAGTCCCGGAGTCAATTCGAGCGCTTCATCCTGGAAAATTAAAGACTCGTAAATGTTACGTCTGATCTGTGCACTAGCCGAGTCATTCGAGCCGTGCGGATCAACTGTAACCATATCTTCAGACATACCGATGTTAATCGTTCCGCCTGATGTTTCTTCTGTACTTCCTTCTCCCTCTGCAGCTTCATCTACATTTTCATCGCTTGAACATGCAGCTAAGACCAATGCTACAGTAAATAAAAGGAGATACTTAAATCCTCTTTTTACCATTTTTGTTAACCCCCAAAAATATTTTGATAATTTGAATTATATAGAAAATATATAATTTTGCAATATAATAGTTAGAATTCGTATAAAAATTAAAAATTTAAGATATTACTGCATAAAAATACCTCTTAACTGACAAAAGCAGCCAAGAGGTATTTCCATATTATTTAAATCTCACCGTATCCAAATGCACTCTTCCTGTCGGATCAATTTCAACTTCACTTAATGAACTTTCATTATATCCAACTGCAAACTGGACGTGGAACAGATATGATGATGGTGATTCTTCAACTAGAATTTCTTCGATATCAGTATAAATCTGCTGACGTGCTTCGTCATCAACTTCCGCGCGTCCTGCATCTAATAACTCATCGACTTCAGGGTTGTCGTAGAACACACGGTTACCTGCCGCACCCTGGTTTTTAGAGTGGAACAATGCGTACAGACCATAGTCTGCATCGCCTGTTACCGTCGTCCATCCAAGGATAAACATTTCATGGTTGCCGTTCGCAAGTGTTTCTAAATATGCACCCCACTCGAACTGCTCAATCTCTACATTAATATTAAGTTCAGCAAGTTCATTTTGAATATAGACAGCTGTATCGATAATCTGCTGATCGTCGTTAACCCAGATTGTTGTATCGAATCCGTCTGCCATATCAGTTTCTGCTAACAGTTCTTTTGCTTTTTCAATATCGTATTCCTGTCCTTCAAGGTCTTCAGAATATCCCCAGACACCCGGAGCCAACGGACCTTTGGCAGGAATACCCATGTCATCGTACACGCCTGCTACAATTTCTTCGCGGTCAATGGCATATGAAATTGCCTGACGCACCTTGATGTCGTCGAATGGTTCTTTGTTTATGTTAAATCCTAAATATGACATACGAACTGAATCTTTAACTGTTAATGCAGTATCCGCGCCATTTTCAATACGTTCAACGCTCGCAGAGTCAACATCCGTTGCGATTTGTACACCGCCTGTTTCGAGCTCTGCCATACGTGCACCGCTTTCAGGAATTACTTTGAATGTTACATTTTCAAAGTAGCGGTCTCCGCCCTGGAAGTCTTCAAATTTCTCCAGTTCTACTGTATCTCCCGCACTCCGTGAAACATATTTCAGATGGTTTGTTCCATTAGGCTCAGACCCGATTACCGTACCCACGTGTTCTGAAATTTGCTCCTTAACGGAATCGTATTCTTCCCCGCCTGAGTCACGTGCTTCATAATATTCTTCCAGTGTCATATCAACACCTGCTGCATCCAAAGCTGCCTGATAATCACTGTCAATCAGTTCCTTAGGCATAATGCCTGCCGTACTGTGAGCCAGGTGACTTGCCAGCGGCGCAAAAGGTATTGAAGTATGTATATTAATTTCATAATCATTTACAACTTCAACTTCTTCAATCATTTCAAAAAGAAAAAGTACTGGTGAAGCTAACGCTTCGTCCCTAACTCTGTCAAAAGTTGCGACTACATCTTCTGCAGTAAAATCTTCACCGTTGTGGAAAGTTGTACCTTCACGGAGTTTAAAATTCCATGTTGTTTCATCAACTTGCTCGTATTCAGTAGCGAGCCCCGGCTGTAATTCCATATTTACATCCTGATCTAATAATCTCTCATAAATATTTGTTCTTACCTGACTTGAAGCAGAATCATTTGAACCATGCAAGTCCAGCGACACTACATCCGCCATCGTCCCAATTGTTAAATCCCCTGTATTTTCACTTTCAGCTGCGTCATCCCCGGCCGCTTCTTCTTCGACGTTTTCATCACTCGAACAAGCCGCCATAACAGTTAAGAAAGCGATTACAAAAAATGCTAAAAAATTTTTGTGTTTCATTCTATTTTACCCCCTTTGCGTGATAAATTTATTATATCCATGCCGATAACAAAATTGCAATATTTTTCTAAAAATTAAATAAATATAAAAAACACGCATTTTTACAATGCGTGTTTTCATAAGTCTTTACTTCTTTTTGTCTTTTTTAGCTTGTTCTGATGATTTATTCATCATACTCAGCATTTGATTAATTTTCTTCTGAGAAGGTTTCTGACCCATCTGCATCATCATAATTCTGAGCATGTCTTCATTAATAGGAGGGTTTTTCTCCAAGTAATCCATCATGTATTTTCTAGAGATCCAAAATCCTAATGCGAAACCACCAATGAGGGCTACGATTACGATCAATATCCATATCCAAGTCGCCAAAAATGCTCACCTCTTTTCCGTGTAAACCACTATTTAGTTTACCTTAACGGACATCTAAATTCAATGCTTATTTACTGCGGATAATATTTGCCAGGTTTTCTACGGTAAAGCCGTAGCGTTCAACGACTTCCCCGCCCGGTGCACTTGCTCCGAATGTATCAATTGTTAACAGTTTGCCTTTTATGCCGACAAATCTGTGCCAGCCGAGGCTCGCAGCCATTTCAACTGCTGTTCGGTTTTCAATGTCAGTGTTTAGCACTGATTCAATGTATTCTTCATCCTGCTTTAAGAATGCCTGGACGTTTGGAATTGAGGCAACTTTAATATTTACGCCTTCTGCTGCCAGTTTTTCTGCAGTTTCAACTGCGAGTGAGACTTCACTTCCTGTTGCAAAGACAATTGCATCGTCTCCGCCGTCATAAGCGAGGTAACCGCCGCGGCGTACGCCTTCTTCGACTTTTTCTTTATCAATATCCAAAACAGTGAGATCCTGGCGTGTCAGTACTAAAGCTGTCGGTGTGTCATCAGACTCCAGTGCAACTTTCCAGGCTGCGCGCGTTTCATTGCCGTCTGCCGGACGGATAACATTCAGATTTGGAATGGCACGTAGACCCGCCAGCTGTTCAACCGGTTCATGTGTCGGCCCGTCTTCTCCGACTGCGATAGAATCGTGAGTGAATACGTATGTTACCGGCAATTTCATCAGTGCGCTTAAGCGTACTGCAGGCTTCAGATAGTCACTGAAGACAAAGAATGTTCCTGCATAAGGATAAACCCCGCCGTGTGCAGCCATTCCGTTAATTGCCGCTGCCATCGCAAATTCTCTTACACCGAACCATATATTGCGGCCCGCATAATTGTCTTTCGAGTAGTCGCTCGCTTCTTTAACATTTGTTTTGTTACTTCCCGCAAGGTCAGCTGCCCCGCCGAAGAAAGTCGGAATTGATTTTGATAATTCCTGAATCATATCTCCCGAGTTGCCGCGCGTTGCTTTTTTCATTCCCGTTTCATAAACTGGAAGTTCTGAAGCATAGTTTTCAGGCAGTTCGCGTTTAACCGCAGCTGTGAAATCATTGTATTTTTCTTCATCCGCAGCTTTAAATGATTCAACTACTTTGTTCCACGCAGCTTCTTCAGCTTCCCCGCGTGCAGTTAAAGTTTCATTGAAGCGCGTGTAAACTGACTCGTCCACATCGAATGTTTTCAGGTGGTCAAGTCCGTATGCTTCATAAGCACCCTGGCGTTCAGCATCGCCGAGCGGCGCGCCGTGAGCATCCGACTTGCCTGATTTGGTCGGTGCGCCAAAACCGATAACCGTTTTCACTTCGATCAGCGTCGGTTTATCGCTTTGTTTAGCGTCGGTGATTGCTTTATCGATTGCCTCTAAATCGTTGCCGTCTTCTACGCGCAGATAGTTCCAGTTATAAGCTTTAAAACGTCCCGCAACATCTTCTGAGAAGCTCTTGTCAAGATCGCCGTCGAGTGAAATATCATTTGAATCGTAAAGTACAATCAGCTTGTTCAGTCCGAGGTGGCCTGCAAGTGATGCCGCTTCGTGCGAAATCCCTTCCATCAGGTCGCCGTCTGAAGCAAGCACATAAGTATAGTGGTCAACCACTTTATGGTCGTCTGTATTAAATACAGAATTCAGGTGTGTTTCCGCCATTGCCATACCGACACTCATAGCGAATCCCTGTCCAAGCGGACCTGTAGTAATTTCTACGCCGTCCGTATGTTTAAACTCAGGGTGTCCCGGTGTTTTGGATTCGTACTGTCTGAATTCCTTTAAGTCATCCATTTCAAGAATGCCTGAAAGATGAAGCAGGCTGTAAATTAACATTGAGCCGTGGCCTGCGCTCAGCACGAAACGGTCTCTGTTAAACCAGTCGACATTTTTCGGGTTAAAATTTAAATGTTTTTGCCACAGTACATACGCCATCGGCGCTGCACCCATCGGCAGACCCGGGTGGCCTGAATTTGCTTTTTCAATTGCATCAATACTTAAAGAACGAATTGTATTGACCGCTAATAAGTCAGTCTTATCAAATGACATTTACTTTCGACTCCTTTAATTCTTTTCATTATTATTTTTATCTTTGTTGCGTAATGCCTTAACTTTGTCAGGGGTAACATCTTTACCTTCCGGATCAATCACTTTAGTATTTTTAATCTGTTTCTTAAAAGAACTTCTAAAGTTGGATAAATATTCTTCTCTCAGACCGGTCAGCTCTTTAAGTTCCGCTTCAGATATTTTATCTTCACGCTTTAACTTTGCCAGCTGGTTGAGACGCTGTAATTTTTGATCGTCTAACATGAGCTCCACCCTTTCCAATATAATTTACCATAAAAAAGGTGCGGAAACCAAATGGTCCCGCACTTTAATAGATAATATATACACTAATTATTTAATTTCTGCTGGAAACGTCATAATTAACCCGTTCCGTCAGTGTCCCGCTGCTGATAAAACCGTTTGCCGGCCGTTTTTCTTCAGCTGTTTCATCTTCCGCCTCTTCAGGTTCATCAATTGACGAAGCCGATACTGTACCGTTCGCTTCTTGTTCGATTGTTTGATCATCTTCATTTTCTGAAAATGCAGTATTTTCATGAGAATGTACGTTCTCCGCATAATCAGGTTCAACCATATTAAAACTATATAAAAGCCCGAAGCTTAGCATTACCGCGAATAATCCCGTGAGCGTCTTGAAATCTTTCATTGTCATTAATATCCACTCCTAAGAACAAATGTTTGTAATAACAATATAACAGAACACTTGTTCGCAGTCAATATAAATACGAACAAATGTTTGTAAGTGATTACACTATATGATAAAATTTAATTAATATAAGGCTGGAGGTAAAATTATGAAAGATTTAACAGACAGACAAAAAGATATTTTTCAATATATAAAACGCAGCGTAAATGATAAAGGCTATCCGCCGAGTGTCCGCGAAATCGGCAATGCCGTCGGACTCCAGTCGAGTTCAACGGTTCACGGCCATCTGGCAAAACTTGAAACTAAAGGCTATATTAAACGCGACCCGACAAAACCCCGCGCCATCGAAATCGTTCAGGCATCCGATGACAATGCTTCACCGGTCATTCATGTGCCGGTGCTCGGTAAAGTTACAGCAGGTCTGCCTATTACAGCCGTAGAAAACGTCGAAGAGTACTTCCCTCTGCCCGAACACTTTACGGCAAATCATAACAGTGAAATTTTCCTCTTGAATGTCGCCGGCGACAGTATGATTGATGCCGGTATACACGACGGCGACCGGGTCATCGTGCGTAAACAGAACATCGCGCACAACGGTGAAATTATCGTCGCTATGACAGAAGACGACGAAGCAACTGTTAAACGCTTCTATAAAGAAAAAGGCTACTACCGCCTGCAGCCGGAAAACACTTCGATGGAACCAATCTACCTCGATAACGTTATCGTCCTCGGTAAAGTCGTCGGCCTGTTCAGAGAATTTGTTTAATATAATATTAATTTTGACCGCCCGGGACTATGTGTCCCGGGCGGTTTTTTTGTGCTGGGCGGGAGGCGCTTGCGTATGCATGAGAGTGTGTCATGTATATGTATCGTGATTTGCGTATGCATGAGAGTACGTCATGTATATGTATTTTGAATTTCGTATACATGAGAGTGTGTCATGACTATGTATCGTGGAATGCATATACATGAGCTGCCGTCATGACTACGTATCGTGGAATGCATATACATGAGCTGCCGTCATGACTACGTATCGTGGAATGCGTATGCATGAGCTGCCGTCATGACTATGTATCGGGGAATGCGTATGCATGAGCTGCCGTCATGACTATGTATCGTGATTTTCGTATACATGACGGAGTAACTCACGGCGCCTTCATTTTGTTCATCACCAAAAATTAAATCGTCCCATTGTGATTCTCTCAACCCGTTAACAAACAAAAACACCCGGATTCATCGAATCCGGGTGCACCGCCACACCATATTATTTCTGTATATAATTTTCCGTATAATACGGTATATTGTCACTGTTATACTCGATGCCGACACCTAGATGGTTAAAATTATCATTCAGTACATTCACCCGGTGTGACGGAGAGTTCAGTAAACTGTGATGGGCGAATATCGGCGATGTGTGGCCGGTCGCAATATTTTCCCCTGCCAGTCTAAATTCAACCGAGCCGTTTATCAGTCTGTCTTTAAGTGTACGGCCATCGGGTGAGTCGTGATCAAAGTAATTATTTTCTGCCATATCACTGCTGTGCCCGTAGGCGACTTGATCTGCAGAAGGATTCCGTTCCAGCAGAGAATAACCATACTCAGCACGTGTTGCATTTACTAAATTAAAATGCATTTCCTCGTTATCTTCCTTCGCAGGATGATTATAAAGATCGTTGATTTCAATTACTTCATCTTTATTTATAATCATCATGCCGTTCGCTTTATAGTTTTCATGTATATCGTAAAAGAAATATGCATAGTAGTTGCCGGCATCGAAGACATCATATTCTTCATGGTCAACTTTCAGCCGCTTCCACTGTTTACGGATATAATCGACTGGTTCGCCGTATACTTCACGCAGCTTATCCCGGTTCATTCCTTCAATACTCATATTTCCGAATGACACATCGCCCGAATTAGTGTAGCCGCCGGTCACAACGCCGTCGCGGACGAGCACCATGTGAAAGGCTCCCGGCTGGTTCATAATAACAAAGTCGCCCTCGTATTCGGAATGAACCACCGCCTCTTCATCTGTCCTGAACGAAGAACCCAGCGAATAATCGATGTTTGTTTCCTGAGTTCCGTGAACCTGTTCAATTTTTGCCGTATCGTAATTCGGAATGACATTCTGTTCCAGCCAGTAATTAAAATAATCTTCGGTCAGACCTTCCTCGAAATCGTAGGATTGTACGGCCGGTGCGATAAAGAACAAGGCTGCATATAATATTAATAACGCTGCGATCCGCCGTGCCATATTACTCCTCCATTAAATGCTGACGTATAAATTATCAATCAATCTTGCTTTTTCAAATTGCACTGCAATAAATATAATAACATCCTGATCGATGTTTTCAAGCGGCTCCAGTCCGCGCGCTGTGTAAATCGCGAGGTCATCGACAGTGCCGCTTGTCTTTTGTTCGATATGCAGCCTGATAAACGACATCACTTTATCCGTATTGACAGTGCCGTTTTTAATTTGTTCAGCAGCGTTTAATAAGGCTGCATATATTTCCGGTGCTTCCTTATATTCATCTCCGCTTAAATTGACATTGCGGGAACTTTTCGCAAGGCCGCTCTCTTCTCGCTTTGTCGGCACCCCGATAATCTCAACCGGCACATTAAAATCCCGGACATAGCGTTCAATAACCATCAGCTGCTGGCGGTCTTTTTCACCGAACACCGCAATATCCGGCCGGATAATATTAAACAGTTTGCTGACCACTGTGACAACACCTTCGAAGTGGCCCGGGCGCTTCACCCCGTCCAGTATATTCGCCATCGTTTTAATGCCGAGCGTGAATTCCATACTCTCCGGATACATTTCATCATCTTCGGGATGGAAAACAAAATCCACACCGTGCTCCCGGCAGATGTTTAAATCATATTCTAAGTCGCGCGGATAAGTATCATAATCTTCCTCCGGCCCGAACTGCAGCGGATTGACAAAAATACTGACTGCCACAAGGTCAGCGTGCTGCTTCGCTGCTTCGATCAGCGCTGCGTGGCCTTCATGCAGATAGCCCATAGTCGGCACAAGCGCAATTTTTTTACCGCTCTCTCTGTCTAAAAGTCTTCTGACTTCTTTAATACTTCCGGTATGATGCATTTATTCGTACACCCGTTTCTTATAGGTTGTTTCCTCTGTCGGGAACATTCTGCTCTTCACTTCGTTCCGGTAGTTCGTGAGCCCCTCAACAGCAACTGAATTTATATCCGCATACGGTTTAACGAATTTCGGCAGACGGTCGCTGCCGTACTGCAGAAGATCGTGATAAACGAGCACCTGGCCGTCGGTATGAATGCCTGCTCCTATGCCGATCGTCGGAATGCTGACTGATTCCGTTACCTTTTTGGCAAGGTCCATCGGAATTGCTTCCAGCACCATCATCGATGCGCCGGCCGCTTCAAGTGCTTTCGCATCCTGAAGCAGCTGTTCAGCCTGCTCCGCGTCTCCCGCCTGCATTTTAAAGCCTGTAATACCGAAGTGCTGCGGTGTTAATCCTAAATGCCCGCAGACAGGCACACCCGCTTTAACCAGTCCGCGGATAACATCGAATGAATCGGCGCCTTCCATTTTGATCATATTCGCATCGCTGTTCTGATACAATCTGATGCCGTTTTTAATACCTTCATTTACATCTGTATGATGAGAACCAAAAGGCATATCAACGACGATAAAGGTATCCCCTGCACCGCGTCTTGCCGCCTTCGCGTGGTGAATCATATCGTCCAGTGTCACCTGTACCGGTGATTCGTAGCCTAGCACGACCATTCCAAGTGAATCTCCCACTAAAATGACGTCCACATCCGCCTGTTCTGCAAGTTTTGCAGAAGGGTAATCATATGCTGTTACCATCACTATTCTGTCATTGTTTTTCATGCTGATTAAATCTGCTGTCGACTTCATAGTTTCCCTACTTTCTTAAAATTAGATATAATTATTTTACCACAAATACAAGATAAAAACGGAGTGACATATATGAAAATAGGTATTATCGGTGCGGGTGCAGTCGGCAGTATTATCGCCCGCGAATTTTCTAAACTGCCCGCTGATAAAGTACAGCTTACATTAATGGCCCGGACACCGAGGGACGGCTTTACTATCCTCGAAGACGGGGTAAAAACATATCATGAAATACAGGTTCACGATGTAAATAAAGTATCGGAACGATTTGATGTGGTCTTTATCGCGACAAAGACCCCGGCACTTAAAATGCTGAAAGATACAGTTGATAACATTACCCACAAAAATTCGGAAATTGTCTATGCACTGAACGGCATGGGCTACGATTCAGTCTTCGAAGGCGGGATTCCGTCCGTTGTTTACATCAGCGGCCAGCAGCATAACGATTACATCGAACACTTCGTCAATCAGAAAATTATTCTGCCGGAAACAGACTATACATACATCGATGAACTGATCGCGATGATTAATGTTCGTCAACAGGTTAATTTCGAACTCTTTAAAAGTTCCGATTTTCACAAAATACGCTATGAGAAGCTGCTGATAAATGTCGGTATTAACTCGGTGACCGCACTCAGCAAAAATACCTCAAAAATATTCGAAGATGATAAGATGGTTCAGCTGACCCGCCAGCTGCTCGAAGAAGCGATAACCGTTGTAAACAAATACAATACTGACGCTGTGCAGGTTGGTGATGACTTTACCGAAACTGCTATGGATATGTATTACAGCTATCCGCGCGACATGGGCACGAGTATGTATTACGACGTTATGGCTAACCGCACTACGGAGTTTGAACACATCCAGCAGTTTATCTATAACATGAAAGAGGACGATGACCTGCACACACCCGTGCTCGACATGGTCGTCACCCTCTTCGCCGGCTATGAAAAACAGTAAACTAAAAAGGAGAGATCACCGGATGGTGATTTCTCCTTTTTTTATTTCACTTTTTTCTTTGGCCTGAAGTAAAAGAGCCAAGCTAAGAAGGCAAGAGCTAAAATCACAAGGATTGCGTAAACAATATTCGAATACACATCCATAACTCCTGTAATATCTTCCCAGTTCTCTCCGACTGAAGCACCGAGATTGACCAGCACCGTATTCCAGATGAGCGTCCCCGCTGTGGTCAGCAGTAAAAACTTCGGCATCTTCATTTTACTCATTCCGGCAGGAATCGAAATCAGACTTCTGATCAAGGGAATAAATCTGCAGAAAAATACAGTCCAGGGACCGTACTTATCAAACCAGGCATACGACTTGTCTACATCCGCTGTCGTCAGGCGCAGCCATTTGCCGTATTTTAAGATTATCCGCTTCATCCGTTCAAGCCCGAGGATACCGCCGATGTAATACAGCACGACCGCCCCGCCGACGGAGCCTGCCGTCGAAGCAGCAATCACACCGGTTACTGACATATTAGATGCTGCAGTCATAAAACCGCCAAATGTTAAAATAACTTCCGAAGGTATCGGTGGAAAAATATTTTCCACTGCAATCAGGATTATAATTGCGGCGTAGCCAAACTGATTAATAACTTCTTCTAAAAAATTCTGCATTCTTTTCTCTGTCCCCGAAATAATTTATTTTTATGTTCCGCAGTATGTTTTAAAGTTCGGGTCAGCATCATCTTCCCCCGGTGCATCGGTATATTTCCCGCCAAGTTTATCATTAAACGGTTTCGATACAGCTTTCAGCAGCTGTTTTAATTCGCCGTAATGACCTTCTACTGCGAGATCCAATGATTTTTGAACCAGATGATTTCGCGGAATAAAACTCGGATTCGCCGCATTCATCGCGATATAAATTTCTTCTTTTTTTGCACTCTGAGCTTTCTTTCTCGCCTGATACTGTTCAAACCAGTTAATAAAGTCACTATCGTTAAACATCGGCAGTTTATCGTAATTCGTCAGATAAAGGTCCCGGAAGGTGCGTGTGTAATCCGCTTCATATTTAAACATAAAGCGAAGCAGATCATCGACCAGCTGTACATCATACTGCTCTTCATAATCCAGATCCAGTATTCCGAGCTTGTCGCCCATCAGTGAAATATACTTTCTATTATAATACTGAGGATACTTATCAAGCACTGTCTGGGCGGCCTGCACCGCTTCTTCTTCGGAGCTGTTAAACAGCGGACACAGCGCTTCTCCGAGCTTGCCTAAATCCCACTGCCCGATCGGCGGCTGATTTTTGTACCGGTAGCGTCCGCCGGTATCAATTGAACTGAAAAATGTATCCGGATTATAAACATCCATAAAGGCACAGGGACCATAATCAAGCGTTTCGCCTGAAATTGAAATGTTATCCGTGTTCATCACTCCATGAATAAAACCGACAGCCTGCCACTGTGCAATCAGTTCTGCCTGCTTCCGCACGACATGGTCGTAAAATAAGAGATACTTTTTATCTTCTTCAAGCGCGGACAAATATGGATAGTGCCGTTCAATAGCGAAGTCCGCAAGTGCCTTTAAGTCATCTTTCGACTGGCGCACGGCATATTCAAAAGTGCCGACTCTGATATGAGAACTCGCGACTCGGGTCAAAATGCCGCTCGGCGTTACTTTTTGCCGGGTCAGTTTTTCCCCAGTATCAACGACAGAAAGCGAACGTGTCGTAGAAATACCGATATTCGCCATATACTCGCTGATAATATATTCGCGCAGCATCGAATCAATCGGCGCCCGGCCGTCGCCCTGACGCGAATATTTCGTTGCCCCGGAACCTTTTAGAACAATGTCGTATTTTTCTCCATCTGTGTTATGCTCTCCTAAGAGGACGTTCCGTCCGTCACCGAGCATGTTCAATATACCGAATTGATGTCCCATGTAGGCTTGTGCAATCGGTTCTGCTGATTCCGGCAGACGGTTGCCGCTGAAAAACTCAGCATCGTCTTCAAGTGCATGCTCATCCAGTTCAAGCAGTCTTGCCATGTGGTTATTAAAAAGAACAACTTTCGGCGCCTCAGACTCTTCGGGTTCGTAAGGAGACCAGAAAGTTCGCGGCAGCGCTTTATAGTCATGTGTAAAATTAAAGCCTTTATACATTTAAAATTCTCCTCTCAAAACAAACGATCAAACTTAATCTCTAGTACCTGAGTATACTATACGCAGGAAATCTTGCATAACGGAATACTCCGTTTGATACAACAGGAAATTTTTTGTTATGTTTTTATAAAAAAGGGTATAATCAGTAGCATACAGAAATAGGAGTTGGAATCATGGCAAATGGTAAAAGTCGCGCTTCCTGGAAATATGCCTTTGCATATACCGGTATCGTTGTCGGTGCCGGCTTTGCAACAGGACAGGAAGTGCTTCAGTTTTTCGCAAGTTATGGACTTATCAGTTTTATCGGAGTTATTTTAACGGGACTCGCAGTAATGTTTATTGGACGCCAGGCGGCAAAACTCGGATACTCGACACACGCTGAATCCCACGTTCTGCCGCTGAATACCTTGTTCGGGAAAAAACTCGGACTCGTCGTTGATATTATCCTCGCCTTCTTCTTATACGGTCTCGCTATCGTGATGATCGCAGGAAGCGGCGCAACTTTCAACGAAGGTTTTGGCATTCATCCGCAAGTTGGAGCAATCATTCTGATTATACTTGCTTTTATTACATTATTAATGGATTTTGATAAAATAGTATCCATAATCGGCGTCATTACCCCGGTGCTCGTCATTGCAATGTTTTTTATTGCAGGGTATAACATATTGAATCCGATGGTCCCGCTGTCGGAAGTAAATCAGTATAACGATGTATCACGAACACCGACTGGTTTCTGGTGGTTTGATGCTATTACTTATGCCGGCTTTACGCTGGCAACAGCTTTCAGCTTTTTATCAATAATGGGATCTGAATCCGCCCGCCAATCTATCGTCAGACGCGGTGCGGTTTACGGCGGACTCTTAATCACGCTGTTAATGCTTCTGATAAACTTCGGGGTGCTGTCAATCATACCGAATGCTTACGACGTGGCCCTACCTACGATGCAGATGGCAGTAAATGTGTCACCATGGCTCGGTACCGCCTACTCGGTAATTATTATATTATTAATTTATAATTCTATCGTCGGCTTTTTATTTCCTTTCCTCGCGCGTTTTACAAAACCCGGGACAGGTAAATACAAAATGCTGCTGGCCGCCTCGCTGATTATCGGCTACTTCGGCACTTACGTCGGATTCGTCGAACTCGTTAATATTATTTACCCGCTGTTTGGTTATGTCGGCATGACTATCGGAGTAATGCTGACTATTCGCTGGGTATTTTTAAAACTTAAAGCACGAAAGCTGGCTGAAAAATTGTCGGATAATGAAGATGAATAAGATGATTAATCCTGTGACTGCCTCCCGGCAGCTGCAGGATTTTTTTTATATCTTTTTCGCTTATAATGTTTATCTTTTTTCTAATAGTTTATATAAGTTATGTAAACAACATACAGGAGATGAAATTATGTCACAAGGTAAAAACCGTGCTTCATGGCGAATGGGCTTTGCATATGCCGGAATCATCGTCGGAGCCGGATTCTCAACAGGACAGGAAGTACTGCAGTTTTTTGCCAGTCACGGACTGGTCAGTATTTTAGGAATTATACTGGCGGCGCTAATTTTAATGTTCGTCGGCAGACAGGCGGCAAAACTCGGCTTCAGATTGAATGCCGAGTCACATGAAACGCCGCTCAGGGTTCTATTCGGTGCCAAACTCGGCCTGGTCATCGATTACGTTTTAATATTCTTTTTATACGGCATCGCAGTTGTAATGATTGCGGGAAGCGGAGCAACTTTTAACCAGGCATTCGGAATACATCCGCAGCTCGGCGTGCTGATTCTTATACTATTAACATTCGGCACACTGCTGCTCGACTTCGATAAAATCGTCAATATCATAGGCGGGATTACACCGCTTTTAATTATCGCAGTAGTCATTATAACCGGTTACAACATACTAAATCCATACGTTCCCTACTCTGAGGTTAATAACTATGTGGAACCGTCACGCACCCCAAGTTCATTCTGGTGGTTCGATGCAATTACTTATGCGGGACTTGCGCTCGCGACAGCATTCAGCTTTTTATCGATTATGGGATCTGAAGCTCAGAGACACGCAATTGCCCGCCGCGGTGCAATATATGGCGGACTGATTATTATGCTGTTAATGCTGCTCGTCAATGTCGGCGTGCTGTCAATAATGCCGACAGCAAACGAGGTGCCGCTGCCGGCCATGGAAATGGCGGACAATATGGCACCGTGGCTCGGGGCGGTCTATTCAATCATTATCATTCTGCTGATTTACAATTCAGTAGTCGGATTAATGTACCCATTCCTGACCCGCTTCACCACTGCTTATTCCGGAAAGTATAAAATTATGCTGGTCGTCTCGCTTATCGCAGCCTTTATCATAGCCAATGTCGGATTCGTCGAACTTGTCAATATTGTTTACCCGATCCTCGGCTATATCGGACTCGCAATCTCACTTTCGCTGTTCATCCGCTGGATCATGAACAAAAATACGAAAAAAAAACTGCTTTAGATGATGTGAAAGAAGATAAACCCCCATCCGCCTTGTGTGGATGGGGTGTTTGTGTTGGGTGGGTGTGGTGGTTCGTGTTCTTGGTTGCCTATGTGAAAGCTACATGGGAATTCAAACGCTGTTGGTTGCCCATGTCAAAGTCACATGGGAATTCAAACGCTGCTGGTTGCCTATGTGAAATCTACATGGGAATTCAAACGCTGTTGGTTGCCCATGTCAAAACTACATGGGAATCCAAACGCTGTTGGTTGCCCATGTCAAAGTCACATGGGAATCCAAAGGCCGCTCGTTGCCCATGTGAAAACTATATGGGAATCCAAACGCTGTTAGTTGCCCATGTCAAAACTACATGGGAATCCAAACGCTGCTCGTTGCCCATGTCAAAACCGCATGGGAATCCAACAATCAGCTCAGCCCTTCAAATGGTCTTTATATTTAAAGTACAGCTCCGCTTTCGACATTGCCTCTTCAAAATTACGATACTTAAAAGTATATGTCGTTTTCTTTCCTTTTCTATCCACGTAACAATGCTTTAATAAAATTCTGTATACAACTTTAAATGTTAGACTGTGTCCGATAAAGTTCATAAATGAAACTCTCGTCATTGGTTTTCCATAAAAAAGATACTTATAATCACTAAGTGCACGTAATAGAAGTGTTTCGTTAGTCATTTTACTTTGACATTCTGTACAAGTGAAATGAAAACGTGTTTTTAACAAGATATAACTGCTACATTGTTCGCAGTACACTCCCTTCCTCAGCCGCGTCTCATCAACATCACTTTTAAAATAAGGATTTTCTGCGATTTGTTCACTCAAAAGCCGGACTATGAATTGGGATTTATTACCGATTTTCCCGCCCCGGAACTGCCTGAAATATCTTCTTAAATCGGAACGCACAACAATTTTACTCCAAATAGAATTGTCGTCAGTATGAAGATAAAAATCATCGCTCGGGAAAATCAGTTTACCGCTGACCCGAAAGCTGCTGTTAGCAGTATTCCTCAAGCCGATCAGTTTTCCGACGGCACGGTTTAGCTGAGCGACCGGATCTTCTGTTATCCTCCGGCCGGCGCGGTACCAGTCACCGCCTTCCACCTTGTAATCTCCCGTGTAGTTTTTTATCTCGTTTACAACGATTCCTTCATCATCAATGACGAGCGCATCGTACTGGGTAACTGATTCTCCAATTTTAAGATAAAGGTCCCGGTAAACTAAGACATCGTCGTGTCCGACATCATTAAAAATCTCATCGTATAAACACTCGCCCTCAAAACCTTTCAACGCTGCAGCATGTCTTCTGTTTTCGTGCTTCGTTAATTCGGTCCTTTTTTCAAGCGCATCGTAAAATAATAAATCATGGGATTTAAGTCTCGGGTTCAAGAACATTTATCCGCCTCCAATATAAATTTGCTTATTTCAGTTATACAGCAAAATGCTCCACAAAAATCATAAAAGCCAAACAACTTACAAAAATTGCAAAACTGTATCAATACCACCACTGAAATATAATTACAGAAATTACCACTAAATTATATATTACTTATTACACATTTACGGTTATTTTAAAAGCCCAACTGTGTTAGTATGTTCACTTGTGTTACTAATTTAGGAGGAGATTTTTGTGCAAGCACAAAAAGATGCAATTAAATTTGCTTTTGCCTATACGGGAATTGTTGTAGGCGCGGGGTTCTCTACCGGTCAGGAAGTTTTACAGTTCTTTACCAGTTTTGGCCTCTGGAGTTTTGCAGGTGTAGCGGTTGCTGCAATCTGCGTATTATTTATGAGCAGGCAGACTGCCAAGCTTGGATACAGATACGATGTAGTTTCTCATGAAGTACCATTACATAAATTGTTTGGGAAAACTGCAGGTACATTGGTCGATTATATCTTTGCTTTTTTTATGTATGGGATTGCAATTATAATGATTGCGGGAAGCGGTTCAGCTTTTGAAGAAAGTTTCGGTCTCGAACCTTGGATTGGTTCCATCGTGCTGTTATTTTTAGTGTTCTTCACACTGCTTTTGGATTTCGACAAAATTGTTACTGTACTTGGTGCAGTGACACCGTTTTTAATTATTGCAGTATTAATCATTTCACTGGTTAATATTTTCAATCCGGAAGTCGTCCTCAGCGAGGTGAACCAGGCTGCAGATATCAGCCGTACACCGACAGGTCTCTGGTGGTTCGATGCAATCACCTACTCAGGCGTCGTTATCGGTGTCGCTTTCAGCTTTCTGTCCATTATGGGAGCTGATGCTGATAAACAATTTATCGCACGGCGAGGCGCAGTCTACGGCGGAATAATATTTCTTATTATGCTGTTTCTGCTCAATGCCGGAATGCTTGCAGTACTGGATGAGGCAAACCGCGTAGCACTGCCGACACTTGTTATGGCAAATGCCATTCATCCGGTCTTCGGGACTATATTCTCGATTATTATTATTTTACTGATTTACAACACTGTCGTCGGTCTGCTGTATGCATTTTTAGCGCGTTTTACAAAACCTTATTCCAAAAAATATAAAATCTGGCTGGTTACATCTCTTGTTATCGGCTACATTTTAACGTTTATCGGCTTTGTAGATCTCGTTAATTTCTTCTATCCGATTTTCGGCTATGCAGGTGTACTCATCGGTATCGGCCTTCTGGTCAGATGGATAATGAATAAAAATACGACCAAAAAATTATTATAAGACAGCACAAAAAAGCGGTGAAGACTCAGTCTTCACCGCTTTTTGCATACCTTATAATTTAATTCTTGTACCCGCTTTACCTTCAAGTGCAAGTACTGCTTCATCTAATGAACAGATGATGCCTTCTTTGCCTTCGTGTTTAGCGAATGCGATTGCCGCTTCGATTTTAGGAAGCATAGAACCTGCCGGGAATTGTCCGTCAGCAACGTGTTTTTCAGCTTCTTCAACAGTAATCTCTTCAAGCTTCTGCTCGTTTTCTTTACCGAAGTTAATATAAACGTTAGGAACGTCTGTCAGCATCATGAATACGTCAGCTTCAGTCTGTTCCGCAAGTTTTAAGCCTGAACGGTCTTTATCGATTACAGCTTCAACGCCGTGGATTTGACCTTTGTCGTCGCGGTAAATAGGAATACCGCCGCCGCCTGATGATACAACGAGTGATGTTTCAATCAGTGTTTTGATTTCTTCAACACCGTGGATGACTTTTGGTTCAGGAGAAGGTACAACACGTCTGAATCCGCGGCCTGCGTCTTCAGACATCTGATAGCCTTTTTCTTCAGTCATTTTTTTAGCTTCTTCTTCTGTGAAGAATACGCCGACAGGTTTAGTCGGATTGTCGAAAGCTTTGTCGTCTTTGTCGACTTCTACCATTGTAAGCAGTGTAACAACGTTTGTTTTGTCGTCGCCTTCAGCCAGTCTGTTTTTAAGAGCAGATTCCATCATGTAGCCGATCATACCTTGAGATTCAGCATTGTTGACGAAAATCGGCATTGCTGGTATTTCTTCTTTTGCCGCTTCGTTTTGAGCGATGATGTTGCCGACCTGCGGACCGTTACCGTGTGTAACTACGATTTTGTGGCCTGCTTCTGAAATTTCAACCATGCGGTTTGCCGCATTAACTACGTTCTGGTACTGGTTTTCAAATGTTGCTTCCTGTTTAGGCTGTAAAATTGCGTTTCCGCCTAAAGCTAATACTACTTTTTTACCCATTCTTTCATCTCCTATTTAGTGTCATATAAATACCGTACAGCGTGTCGCGCCCTGAACTTGAGCCGAGCTCAAGCAGTTCATCGACACTTTCCTGTGACGGCTCATTGCCAATTGCTGTAATACGTGTACTGAATATTCCTTTTAACGCCAGTTTAATAAAGTTTTCGCTGACAATTGTCGTTACCGTTTGACTAATATACTGATCCAGTTCAAAGAGATGCTTCTCGGCGATAAACGGCTGGAGCTTATCGACATACAGAATACCTGTAATAATATCGTCGCCTGACGGCGTCAGCCCGATGCCCCGTCCCGCTAAATATGCGAGCGGAAAATCCGCACTGTCATCAGCAAGATCATCGATTATCGACGAAAGCTTTTCGGGATTGAAATCGCCCTCGGCATAATCTGTAAAGTCATAGTTATCGACAACTTTTTTAATTGTACTGATATCAGCCTGTTCTGTCACTTCTTTATAAGCATACAGTTCGGCCTTATTTACCATCAGCATAAAATCATTGTGATTCACGCCATTCTTCGTCAGCCTGACGGTGTCATTGATTTTAAGCGTTTCTTTGATGTGATGAATTGTATATTGATCTATCGTAATTCCAAATGGAAAATAACCATTTTTATTTGTTCCGATAAAGATTAACTCATTCTTGTCATTAACAATATTAAAGCCATTGTTAAAAATACTGTGCACACGCATTGCTTTGTTTGTTTGTAACAAGGAAAGTGCGATCTCTCCGATCGCACTTGACTCATATATCATTTATGCATTAAACCCGAGTTTTTCAGCATAAGCTGTAATTGCTTTTTCGAAACATTCGATCGGCGGGTTAACTGTACCGGCACCAATCTGACCAAATCCTGCAACTTTGTGTGCAATACCTGTGTTAATTACCGGAAGGATTCCTGATTCAACTACTTTACGTGCATCGATTCCTGTTGGTGCACCTTTAAAGTCCCAAGTCGGGATAATGAAGTTAGGGTTTTCCTGTTCTGTAATTTCAGCCATGTTATTGCTTGTTTCAAGTGCATCGTTGAAACCGCCTGAACCGACAAAGCGAGTAACAGCAGGTGCTGCAATCATCGCCATACCGCCGACACCGATTGTTTCAGTAATAGCAGAGTCACCGATATCCGTGTTTGCATCTTCAGCTGAGTAACCTGTGAAGTACAGACCTTGAGGTGTGTTTACCGGTGCTGTGAACCACTCATCACCCATACCTGCGATACGGATACCGAAGTTTTCACCGTTACGGCACATTGCTGTAACGATTGTACCATGTTCAATTGTACGCGCAGCATCAGTCATTGCTTTACCTGTTGCCATTGCCACGTTTAAGAAGAACTGGTCAGTGTCAGCAAGGAACTGCATAACTTCTTCGCGTTTTTCTAATTCAACATCTTCAAGGCTTGTAATTGCCGGAGCAACTTCTTTAAGGAAAGCCAGTGAAGCTGCGATATTTCTCTGGTGGAATTCGTCGCCCATAGCGATCGCTTTAGCAACTAAAACGTTGACGTTTAAACCTTCGTCCATAGTTTTAAGCGCTTTTGATAATACCGGGCCAAGTACATCTTTCATCCAGTGAAGACGTGTAAGAACCTGGTCGCTGTAAGAACCGAAACGGAGAACCGCACCGATACCTTCGTTTAAAGTACAGTAAGCTTCGTTGCCGTGTTCTTTGTTAACGACAACTACAACAGGCATGTTCATTGAAGTAATACCGCCCATTGGCCCTACTGCATTTACGTGGTGACAAGGGATGAAAGTGATTTTGCCGTTTTCCAGCAATTCACGTGCACCCTGCTCGTCGTCTGCCCATCCTTCAAAAAGAATAGCACCGACACATGAACCCTGCATAGGGTCAGTCATGTTTTCATATTTAATCGGAGGACCGGCATGTAATAATACATGCTCAGTCAGTTCCGGAATTACAGTGTGTGCAGGTACAACATCTGTTAAGAAAGGTGCTGAGCCAATCATTTTCTGTACGACTGCTTTGTTTGCTTCATCTATAGTTTGGTAAGCCATTATACATTCTCTCCTTCATAATTGTTTAAGAATTGAAGTACTTTCATAAGCTTCTCATCGCCGCCGGCAACTGGACGCCAGTTGAACTGAACAACTTCAGCTCCGCTGTTTTCTACTGCTTCAGTGAAGCTCTTCAGACCGATGTTGATTACGCTCGGTTTGTTAGAAATCAGACTCATCATTTTATCGTCTACAGACAGGTCTTCAGTACCTTTGTCGAATGTTTTGATTTCAAGTTCAGGCTGAACGACTTTGCCGCCGATTAATTCGATTGCTGTACGGACCATCTGATCGTTAGTATCACAGATTACCGCACCTGCTTCTTCTAAAATCTGGCGCTGTTTATCATAGCCCTGTGCATCTTTGTCAGTACCGACTACAGTTGCTAGAACGACTAATGAACGCTCTTCTGAAGCTGCTTTGTCAGTAATGCGTTTAATTGTCGGAGCAAGTTCAGAAGCCATGTCGGCATGTGAACCGTAACCGATAACGTTGTCGAGCATAATAACTGCAGTATCTTCACTGTCAGCAGATGTTTCTAGTTTCTCAATACGTTTTTCAGGGTCGATCATCGGGTGAGGCTTACCTTGTGTGTACATGTCATCACCAAGGTCGATAACTTCATGTGATGCAGATTTATAAGTGAAACCTTCATCTTTAATTTCTTCTTCACCAAGTGAATGTTTAATCATCATCGCTGCTTCACTTGCAAGCGTACCGCCTGAGTAGTAAGCTTTGATGCCTTTTTGATTTTCGTCGAAGTCCGCTTTAATGTTGTCGAGAGCTGAAGGTGTGAAGTTAACTTTCTCACCATTTGACAGCTGAACTGATGCAACTGCAGCTTCTTCAAGAGTGTAAGCGTGATAAATTTCTTCTTCCTGATATTCAGGTTTGTTACCAAGGAATAAAGCAACGACTGGTTTGTCAATGCTCCGCAGTAAGCTTTCTACTTTTTCCTGTACTTCTTTAGCCGGCGGCTTAGAAATAACAGTGATGACCTTAACTTTAGGATCCTGGTTTAACGCTTTAATGCTGTCGAGCATAGTTACAGCGCCAACTTCTGTAGATAAGTCGCGTCCGCCTGTACCGATAGCGTTCGTTACACCTTTGCCCATACGGTCGATAATAGTAGTAACTTCCTGAATTCCTGTACCTGATGCACCTACGACACCGATGTCGCCTTCAGCAACTGTGTTTGTAAATGCCAACGGCACGCTGTGGATAATTCCTGTACCGCAGTCAGGACCCATTACTAATAATCCTTTATCGTGTGCAAGTTCTTTCAGACGAACTTCGTCTTCTTTTGCCACGTTGTCACTGAACATGAATACGTGCAATCCGTTATGAAGTGCGTTTTCAGCTTCCATAGCAGCGTATGTGCCGGGAATTGAAATCATTGCAAGGTTCGGATTGTTTGCAAGTTCAAGCGCGCGTTTCCAGTTGTGAGCTTCACTGCTCTTAGCAGACTCGTCAGAACCGCCTCCGCCTGCAAGTTCAGTATCAACTGCTTCGTTCACTTCATCAACTTTTGATTCGTCTTCAGTATCGATTACGATAGCGATATCGTTGGCACTTGCTGTTTCAAGTTCCGGAGTACCGAGTCCTGCACCTTTAAAAATGTCTTTGTTAGCAGGCGTTCCCATCATAACTGATGCTTTGTTCACGCCGTCCATAGCGCTTAATTTCTGGCTTAAAAGCATTAATACGATAGAATCCTGATACGTATTTTCTTTAATAATTGTATATAACATCATGTACCTCCATTAATATTTATTCTGCAAATCTGTTTTTGCCGTGGTAGCGATCAAAATGAATATCGTCACTCACGAGGTAGTCATAAATTTCATCGACAATTTCTATGCCTTCTTCATCGTACTTATCCGCACGCATCTTGCCGCGTTCTCCCGGATAATTGACTTCTGTAAATCCTGGTGCCGGTGTCTGTTCTTTCAGTTCGTCAAGCATAGTCGACAGCTGACGCTTAAACTGATCAACATCCGTAAAGTAAGCCGGATTAATCACGATATGAAGCTGGCCAAGCTGTCTGCCTGCCGTTAAGTCTTTGTACATGCTCGATACATGCACTCCGTGCGGCAGACCTAAGAGACTGCCTGAAAGGATATCGACCATCATCATGAGGCCGTAGCCTTTCGGTCCTGCTACAGGAACGAGGGCGTGAACGTCTCTTGAGTTTGTCGTCGGTTCACCTTTATCGTTAACAGCCCAAGTATCCGGAATATCATTGCCTTTAGAACGGGCGTCGAGCACTTTACCCCAGGCCTGCACTGTCGTTGCCATGTCGAACGTAATAATACGCTCGTCATTGGTCGGTGCACTGAAGGCGATTGGATTCGTACCGAAGTACGGCTCTGTGCCGCCGAAAGGCACAACCATCGGATCGGACTGGCAGACAGAAATTGCCACCATGTCCTCTTTTGCCGCCTGTTCAACGAAGTAGCCGAGAGCACCGGAGTGGGAAATGTTCGTCATGCCGACGACAGCGACACCATTATCCCGTGCGATTTCAATAGCGCGCTCCATACCCTGTTTTGCAACTTGATGGCCTGGACCGTTGTCACCATCTAATATAGCTGTTGACGGGCCGGTCTTTTCAAATTTATATTCCGGGTCGTTGGTAATACCGCCTTTGGCAATACGTTCTGCATAGTATTCGACGCGCACTGCACCGTGGGAATGAATGCCGCGGTGGTCAGCAAATGTTAAAACATCACTAATATCAGCCGCCGCATCTTCTTTTAAGCCTGCTTTTTGAAGTTTATCTTTCATTAAGTTGAATAATTCTTCTTTTGATACGCGCATTTACAAAACCTCACCTTTTAATATGGTGTATCCGATTTTAAATACTCCATGATGTCTTCCGGAATCGGAATACCTGATTTTTCGTATTCAGCTTTCGTCGCTTCCATTAATTCACCCGGGTAGTATACCTGGTCAAATCCTGTTGCCGGTTTGTTGCCGTGAAGTTCGTCAACCATCGTATCCATTTTTTCTTCCATCGCTTCTCTTGAACTGAAGAAGTCAGGATTGATAACGAGGTGGAACTGTCCGAGACGGCGGTACTCGCTCAAGTCTTTGTACATGCTTGTAACGTGCTTACCGTGGTTTAAGCCGAGCAGGCTTCCCGCTAAAATGTCCACGATCATCATCAGGCCGTAACCTTTAGGACCTGCTACCGGAAGCAGTGCATTTACTGCGTACGGGTCGGTCGTCGGGTTGCCGTCTTTATCAACAGCCCATGTGTCAGGAATGTCTTTGTTCTTGCTGCGTGCATCGAGGATTTTACCCCAGGCCTGCACTGTTGTTGCCATATCAAAAACGATTGGTGTATCGTTTTTGCGCGGTGCAGCGAAAGCAATCGGGTTCGTACCGAAGTACGGTTCAGAGCCGCCAAAAGGTACAACCATCGGGTCTGACTGGCAGACTGATAAAGCCACCATACCTTGTTCTGCTGCTTTTTGTACGAAATAGCCGATAGCACCTGAGTGGCTCATTTCGCTGACGCCGACTGCACCGATACCGGATTCTTTAGCGAGGTTAATCGCTTCTTCCATCGCTTCATATGCAACGTAGTGGCCGACAGCGTTATCGCCGTGGTAGACACCAGTTGACGGTCCGGTTTTCTCAAACTTAAGTTCCGGATCGTTATTGAAGCCGCCTTTTGCGCAGCGTTCAGAATAATACTGCATGCGCACTGAGCCGTGGGAATGAATACCGCGCTCATCTGCCCAGACGAGGACGTCTGCGGCACGATCAGCGTAAGCTTCCGGCATACCATTCAGCATCAGTTTTTCTTTAAATAACCGGCGAAGTTCAGATGAATTCGAAATTACCAGTTGTTCTGACATATCGTTGCCTCCTGAATAGTTTAATTAAATTTCAACGTCTCTGTTGGCATCTTTAGAGTAAATATATGAGAATGACTCATCGAGACCAACTGCATAAGTTGCCTGCAGCGCATAAGCACCCATAAAGATGTAGTCGCCTTTATCAACAGGCATCCAGTTGTTATCAAGATTGTACATTCCGCGTCCGCTTAACACATAAGCGCCGTGTTCCTGTACGTGAGTTTCGATATAACCGTGTGAAGCACCCGGTTTAAATGACAGGATGTGGAAGTTCATGTCGTAAGCAATATCTGCAGGAAGAAGGTCCTGTACAAGCACTTCGTCCATTCCTTCGTAAGCTTTAGCCTGAATGTCATTTACATTGCCTGTAACGATTTCAGGTTTGCCGACACCTTTAGCTTCCTGGTAACGTTTTTTGTAAAGGAAAAGACGGCTGTCTTCACCGTTATTATTGTTAACAAAAGTCAGTTCAAGGTGAGGTGGAACGTAAACATATCCGCCTTCTGATAATTCGTAAGTTTCACCGTCAACTGTTGCAGTAACGTTTCCGTATACTACATACATGAAAGTTTGTACTCCGTCTCCGCCGAAACCTTGAGTGTTTCCGCCCTGGTTTTTAACAGTAACTAAATAGTCGACAAAGCGTGCGCCCATGCGCGGTGAACCGAGGATTGACATGTCGCAGTCGTCAAATCCAGGTACGACGTTATTTACAAGTCCGTCCGGAGTAAGTACCGCGAACTCATCCTTTTTAACGATTGAACGTGTTTCAAGTAATCCTTCTCTGTATCCCTGCTGATGGTTTAAGTAACCCATTATTATATCTCCCTTTCTTAGTATCCGAATATTTTATAAAAATCTTTAACCGCTGATTAATACGCTAATTTGTAAAGAGTTTCTGCCAGTACTTCAATACCATTAACGAGGTCGTCAATATCAGTTTCTTCTTCCACATTATGCGAGATGCCTCCGATTGAAGGAACGAAAAGCATTCCTGTCGGCATATAGCCTGCGAAGATCTGTGCATCATGACCGGCACCTGAAGGCATTACTTTGTAAGAATCTCCAACTACTTTTTCAGCTGATTCTTCAATCATTTTGACGATTGACTCATCCATCAGTCCTGGAGACTGTTCCATCCACAGGTTGATATCTGCAGTCATACCGTATTTATCAGCAACTTCATTAATTGTCGATTCTACAGTTTTCGCAAATGCATTCAGTTCTTCTTCATCGATATGACGAGTATCCACGGAGAATTCAACTTCACCAGGAACAACGTTTACGACACCAGGAACCGGTTTAACACTGCCGAAAGTAACAACGAGCGGGTCGCCGATTTCGCGTGCTTTTTGAACTAAAGTCTGTGCGATTTCAGTGAATGCTACAACCGCATCTTTACGGTAGCCCATCGGAGTTGTACCTGCGTGGTTTGCTTCACCTTTTAAGTTAATTGTGTAGCGTTTTTGACCGACGATACCAGTAACTACACCAATTTGTTTTTCTTCTTTTTCTAAGATCTGGCCCTGCTCGATGTGAACTTCAATGAAAGCTTTAATATCATCGCGGACTTTATCGTCTGTTCTAAAATCAAATCCTGAGTCTCTCATTGCATCGACGAATTTAATACCTTCGTCATCTGTAATGTCTTTAACATCGTCATTATTCTGCAGGTTGAAGAAGTTTTTAACACCCCAGAAAGTATAAGGGAAGCGTGATCCTTCTTCTTCAGCAATCGACAGCACTTCGAGCGTGCGTTTCGGCTGACCGTATTTTTCTTTCAGGTAAAGTGTAGCAATCAAAGCACTTAAAATACCGAATTGACCGTCAAGGTGGCCCCCTTCAACGACTGTATCAATGTGCGAACCGCTCATGATTGTCTCATCCGGGAATTCACTTCCGATTAAACGGCCTGAAACGTTACCGATTGCATCGCTGGAAACTTCCAGACCATTCTCTTTGAAGATATCCTGCAGTGCACCGACTGCCTGACGCCATTCTTCAGAATATAGTAAACGTGTAATTCCGCGCGGATCTAAGCCGCCGTAACTTGTAAACTGTTTGTCCAGTTTTAGAAAGGTTTCACGAATATCCATTATTTTATCCACTCCACTCATATTATTTCACTTATAATTATAGATTTAATTGCCTCCTCGGGCATTGACAGTTCCAACAATCATTATTTTTCAAATTATTCACTTTAGACAAATACACAAAAATTCATTAGCCTGTATAATAGTACAAGTAAATAAAGGAGGCTTAAACCTATGACAGCAGTAACTATAAAAGAAACTGACACTTACACTCTTTCTGGCAATCTGTATGAAAGCACCGCACAGAATGAATCGGACGTGCTCGGCACTTTGATTTATTTACACGGCGGCGGACTTGTATTCGGAGAAAGAACGGACCTCCCTTCAGAATATACAGCAGTACTCAGACAAAAATTCCATGTGCTGACTGCCGATTACAGATTAGCGCCGGAATCTGATATCGACGATATCTTTACCGACTTACATCACATATATCACTTCGCGGCATCTTTGAAACACGGTAATGTATATATTATGGGAAGATCGGCAGGCGGTTACTTAAGTTTAATCACGGCGCGGGACTTCGACATCGCCGGTGTGATAGACTTTTACGGCTATTTTAACTTTACCCACAGCGACTTTAATTACCTCCCGCACGACCAAAAACATTTATCAAATATGCTCACAGAAGAACTGGCAGCGAATAATATACGGGATTATGCGACTGTGAACGAACCCCCTGATCCGAGATACCTGCTTTATTTATACTACCGGCATTTGGGAAACTGGGCCGAAACGCTCGGCATCGATACCGAATCCGATAAATACCGTCTGACCAATGATGATCTCGCAGCACTGCCTCCGGTCTTTATCGCACACGCAAAAGGCGATCCGGATGTTCCGGTGTTTTTCAGCAGAAAACTTGCGAAAACTGCGGCGATCAGTGAATTTGTCGAAGTCGATACGGTAACACACAATTTCGACCAGGAAGTATCTGATGACAATATTAAAATATACGAACGCGCAGTTCAGTTTATGGCTGAGCAGATTTAGAGTGAAACACCGGCAGATTGAGTGCCGGTGTTTTTCTTTTGGGCGATGGGTGGTTGGTGTTGGTGTTCTATGGACGTTGTTGATTTGACAAAGTACTTGCAGATTGTTCTAAGGACGTTGTCGATTTAACAAAGTACTTGCAGGTTGCTCTATGAACGTTGTTGATTTCACAAAGTACACGCAGCAAGTTGTCTTTCTTTTCGCATTGGTTTACCATGTCAAACTCACATGGAGATCCAAACCGCTTTAAATTACCATGTTAATTCCACATGGGCATCCAAAGCACGTTAAGTTACCATGTCAAACTCACATGGAGATCCAAACCGCTTTAAATTACCTTGTCAAACTCACATGGGAATCCAAACCCCTTTAACTTACCTTGTCAAACTCACATGGGAATCCAAACCCCTTTAACTTACCACGTCAATTCCACATGGGAATCCAACGCGCTTTAACTTACCACGTCAATTCCACATGGGCATCCAACGCGCTTTAACTTACCACGTCAAACTTACACAGGCATCCACCCCCCCCACCAAACTCCCTCACCCCACCAAAAAAGCACCCCGCAATCAAAAATTGCGCGGTGCTTCCTTTAATTTATTTATAAAATTTACCGATTTTAACGTTGCTTACGCCATTCTCAAGTGAATAGATTTCTTCACCGCGTAAAATTGTACCGGCAACCTGAGCGCCGATTTCGCGTCCGATGTAAGGACTGATTTTATTGCGGTATTCTAATTCTTCTTTTTCTACTGTGTATGGTGAATCGCCTTTTATCAGCACGAAGTCAGCATCGTATCCCACTTCGATACGGCCTTTTCCTTCAAGTTCAAAGCGTGCAGCAACGTTCGTTGCAATAATGTCAGAGAACTGAACGAGTGACATGCCGCGTTTTTGGACTGCTTCATCAAACAGCATATCCACGTTGTTCTGGATTCCTGAGATTCCGCCCCACGCTTTAAATGCATCGTCAGTGTCTTTAAGATCTGGTGTACATGGTGAGTGGTCACTTGTAACGAACATCACTTTGCCGTCAAATACGCGTTCCCACATTCCTTCAAGACGTGATTTTTCACGGATGGGCGGCGAGCATTTCACTACCGGTCCGATATCATCGAGTTCTTCTTTATAGAAGTATAAGTAGTGAGTACATGTTTCGCATGTAATATCCACACCGTCGTTTGCCGCTTCATTGATTAAATCAACACCTTCAGCACATGCTACGTGCACGATATGCACACGGCATCCTGTTTCACGCGCGAATAAAATGATTTTTTGAATCGGTTCAATTTCAGTAAATACAGGGCGTGAGTCCACATAAGCTGCTAGAGATTTTTCACCGCGCTCCTGGGCAAGCTGGCCGAGTTTATCTGTGATTGGTCCGTTCTCAGCGTGAATCGACAGAATTTTACCTGTTTTTGCAATTTGACGCATTCCTTCATATAAAGAGTAATCATCGACGTTCATAAAATCGCCTTCAATTGCGCGGTCGCCTGCTGTTGCAACGAATGCTTTATAAGCAACAACGCCGTTTTCATCAAGTTCCTGAATGCCGCCTTCAAGATTAAACGGCACTAAGCCGCCGTAGCTGTAAACATCCACAGATAATTTATCTTCACCGGCTGCAAATTTCTTGTTAATCGACTCTTCGTCAACTGTTGCCGGAATTTGGTTTAAAGGCATTTCGATAAATGACGTCACTCCGCCTTTTGCTGATGCGCGTGTACCTGTATCGTACCCTTCCCAGTGATCGCGGATACTGCCGCCCGGTTCACTGATATGTACGTGAGCATCGATCATACCCGGTGATACAATTAAACCTTCTGCATCTGTAACGCGGGCTTCGCCTGCATCAATATCTGTACCGATAGCAGCAATCTTGCCGTCTTTCACACCGATATCCACATTCTTTTCTCCACCCGGTAAAATAACCAGTCCGTTTTTTATAACTAAATCAAAAGCCATTTATATTCCTCCTGACCATTTCTGTAAAAACGTAAAACGCAAAAGTATTACTCAGCTGTCCGTATACTTTACCCTTAGTGCAGCCTGTAAAACGCACAGCCGGTTAATTATATTTACGTTTTAATTATTATTAGTGTACTATTATGTGAAGAAATAAATATAGTTAAAATATTACGTCTGAATATTAAATTTGTGCATTTTGTACAAATTCTTATATTCGGCATTTTAGGTGATGACTAATTGGTATCTATTAAAGAGATTTTATCCTTGGAACGTTTCAGCAATTTCAAATTAATAAATAAAAGTGCGGACCTGTCCCGCGAAGTGACCAGTGTCGATATTACGGAAACACCGGATGTGAAAGATTATACATCCCAAGATACTCTCCTTTTAACGACGGCCATGAATTTTAAGGACAACCAGCGGTCGCTCATTAACTTTATCAGTGAGCTTGACAGTGTACCTGTTGCGGCACTCGGCATTAAATTATCGCGTTTCATTCACACGATTGACAAAGAAGTGATTGAACACGCCGACAAGCTCGGCTTCCCGCTGATAGAAATTCCTGAAAACTGGAAGCTCGGTCAGGCGACTCACAGCATTTCCACTTATATTTCAAAAGATGAAACGGAAAAATTATATTACGCGCTGGAAGTGCAGCAGCGAATGAATTCCATGCTGATTAAAGAATTCAGCGTCGAACGCATGCTGAATCAGCTGAGCCAGTTTTTACGTCTGCCCCTTGTGCTGATTAATCCGTTTTATAAAGTGGAGGTAACGAGCAACGATTTTAAAAATGATCAGAAGCTGCTGAAGGAAAACCTGAGGTATTTCAACAACGTGTATCTGCCTGATAAAGACAGCGTAAATGTCGATTTCAACAGCAGGATTGCAGTATTCGAAGTTCCGGCTTTCAGCTATTTCCCTTATTATTTAATCGTATCGAATCTCGAAACTATTAGTTATCCTTTCAGCCATCTCGCCATAGAACAGGCGATTAACTCGCTGTCGTTCGCGATTTATAAAGACTCTAGAATACGCGCGACGGAGCAGGAAGATGTCAATCTGCTTTTCAGCTCGCTGATTAATACAACTGAAGGCTCGCCTATCAGTCTCGAGAGCAACCCGGAGTTTTTCGAACGTTATCATTTGAAAGATTCTTCGTACTATAAAGTGATTATTTGCGGAATTGATCCGGGCAGCGATATTGAGAATTCGGAGTATGTCAATGAACGCTACCAGCTGACCTTCGAATGGCTGCAAAGCGTTCTCGTTACCCTCGACCCGAACATCAGTATTTTCGGTTTTGGCGATTCAAATAAATTCGCTATTCTGCTGCAGGACAAGCATGAATATTACGAAGCCTACTGCCGCCATCTGCAGCAGGAATACAAGAAGTTCTTTAAAGAGTCACTGTCTTTCGGCATAGGCAATGAAGTATCGGATTTCACTCAAATTCACTCTTCTTTCGTCGAAGCGCTGGAAACTTTTGATCTCTGCAAAGATGAAGGAAAGCGCGAGTTTCTCGAAATTTATCGTCCGCGGAATTTTGAAGAACTGCTGCAGCTCCTGCCGCAGGATAAAGTCCGCCCGTTTGTGCTCAGCACTCTCGGCGAACTTGCTTTTCCGTCGAATACAAAAGATAAAGAATTAAAGAAAACCCTGCAGATTTATATGGATAATCAGTGTGATATTACGAAAACATCCAATGAAATTTTCGTGCATAGAAATACTGTCAAATACCGCATTAATAAGTGCGAAGAAATGCTCAGGGTAAATGTAACTGATCCTGTGCATTCTCTCAATATCCGCCTTGCCTTATTCATTTCTAAGCACATCCAGAATAATTAATTAATTGTAGGGAATCAATAATTACAGCAGCACTCATTGTTCAATGTGAACAATGAGTGTTTGTGTTTTAAAGCGTATAATATGGGTAGTTAAAAATTATAGGAGGCGTACTTAATGAATGAATTAGAAAAGAACGGCTCCCAGTACTATAAAAAAATAATAGTTGCTTTAGTACTTGGTTGGGTCGCAATCTGGATTTACAGAACGATTTTAACGCCGATTTACCCTCAGATTCAGAGCTCTTTAGGCGATGTATCTAACGCAGAAATCGGTCTAATTGCTTCTGTATATTTCTTTGCTTATACAGGAATGCAAATTCCCGCGGGCGTACTGGTTGATAAATTTGGTCAGAAAGCAGTCTTAATTCCAGCATTTATCGGTTTTGCGATCGGTGCTGTTGTACTCGGTACAGCAGGTTCACTGCCACAAGTATACATCGGGTCTTTAATCTCGGGTATTGCTACAGGTAGTTACTACGGATCAGCATACAGTTTATCAGCTAAACACGTGCCAAAAGACAAGAAAACTTTTGCCAACGCAATCATTAACAGTGGTTCTGCAGTCGGTATGGTTATTGGTCTTATAGGTTCTTCAGTCCTCGTCGGCGGTTTAAACGTTGAGTGGAACTGGATGCTTTACGGTACAGCATTAATCATCTTAGGTGTGACATTCGTATTCTATATAAATATCAAGAGCGATAAAAAATCACCTGAAGTTGAAAACAAAGAAAACGCTGATGCCACTTCAGCGGATATCGTTACAGATTCAGCGGATGATGTTTCATTATTCTCAGGCAAACACATTACAATATACTTCACGTATTTCGCAGTATGTTACGGTTACTACATGATTGTAACCTGGTTACCATCATTCCTCGTAGCTGAAAAAGGATTCGCACAATCGGATGTAGGTTATGTATCAGCTTTAGTTGCTGTTGCAGGTATTCCGGGTGCACTGATTTTCGCACGTCTGATCGACAGAAGACAGCAGGACCGTTTGAAATATATTCTTATGCTCCTTCTCGTTGCAGCAGTTATGATCGGACTTACAGTTTACTCACCTTCACCATGGATTCTTTACATCGCACTGATCCTTTACGGACTAATGGGTAAACTTGCAATCGACCCTGTGTTAATCACGTACGTCTCAGATTCTGTTCCGGAACAAAAAACAGCCAAAGCTCTTGGCTTGTTCAACTTCTTCGGTATGGCATCATCAGTCGTGGCACCTTGGCTGACAGGTTATATCGGTGACGTAACCGGTTCACAAGTACTTGCTTTCTATATCGGTTCAATCTTACTGATTGCCGCAGCAGTATTCTTCTTCTTTGTAATCTACCTTAGAAGCGGAAAAGAATCACACGCTTAAAAATATTTATAAAAGCAGCGAAGTCATCTATTTAATAGATATCTTCGCTGCTTTTTTGTCTTGAATTTTATATTAGCTCACTGCCGAAAATGAGTCCCCAGCCTTTTTGCAGGGGACTCATTTATTTTATTTATTAAACTGTTAGAACGGGAATACATGCAGGTCGATACCGTAAACGACCGGCACCCACAGATAAACCACAACGATAATGATAACTGAAGCAATGACATTCAGCCAGACCCCTGTTTTAACCATTTCTGCGATACTTACCTTATTTGTTCCAAAGACAATCGCATTCGGCGGTGTTCCGACAGGCAGCATGAAAGCACAGTTTGCAGCCATTGCTGCCGGAATCATTAAAGCAAGCGGATGAACATCAAGAGCAATCGCAAGTCCTGCAAGTACAGGTAAAATCATCGTTGCTGTTGCTGTATTTGATGTGAACTCTGTTAAGAACAGTATTAAAATTGCCACGATAGCAATCATCAGAATCAGCGGCATGCCGCCTACACCTGCGAGCATTTCACCAATCCAGGCATCTACGCCTGTGGCAACTATAGATCCAGCTAAAGCCAGCCCGCCCCCGAACAGAAGCAGAACGCCCCAAGGCAAGTCTTTTGCGACACCCCAGTCGAGAACACGCCCGTTTTGTTTCTTCGATGGAATCAGGAACAGAAGAACAGCAGCGAACATCGCAATGGAACCGTCGCCGAGCATTTCTGTAAACGCGAACTGATCGAAGAAGAAACCGCGCATAATCCATAGGGCTGCTGCCAGGATGAATATTATCAGCACCCATACTTCTTCTCTTGTCATTTTGCCAAGCTTTTCCAGTTCATCTGTGATAATTTTACGTCCGCCCGGCAGTTCTTTCATACCGTGCTTAAACGAGAAGTAATTCATATATGCCCAGGCAATCGCAAGCATTACAATGACTACCGGTATACCGACGAGCATCCACTGGGCAAAGTTTAATTCAACATCAAAAATCTGTCTCATCTGGCCTGCCAGTATAATCAGCGGCGGCGTTCCGATTAAAGTACCGAGTCCGCCGATTGTTCCTGCATAACCGATACCGAGGACGAGTGCTTTCTCAAATAATTTAACATCGCCTCCGAGTTCCGGCGTTGATAACGAATGTGCTTCTTTAATAATTGCAAGACCGATTGGAATCATAATCATTACTGCTGCTGTATTGGATACGAACATTGAAAGCAAGGCAGTAGAGACCATAAAACCAAGTAAAATTGTTGCTGTTGTCGTACCTATAGCTTTAATAATAGACAGGGCAATACGGGTATGTAAATTCCATTTTTCCATTGCTACGGCGAGTAAGAAACCGCCTAAGAATAAGAATACTATGTCATCTCCGTAAAAACTTGCTGTTTCCTGATTGGACATTACTCCGCCCATCGGGAAGAGAAACAGAGGCAGCAGTGATGTGGCAGGAATCGGAATCGCCTCCGTCACCCACCATGTTGCTATCCACAGTGCTGCGGCGACAACGAAAATACCCGAGCTGTCCAGCGAATCGGATTTTAAAAACAGCAGAGCCAAAACAAAAAGCAGCGGCCCTAAAATCAAACCGATTAATTGAGCTTTACTATATGCTTTCCTGTGCTCTTCAGGCGAAGGCGCACCGGTAGCTGCATTCCTTAAATCTTTAGTACTAAAAAACTTGAGTAATGACTTTGTCCTTTTGGATTCACTCCAAAGGTTATCATAACTTTTTTGGACAACTCCTCTATCCTTGGAATCGCTCACAAAAATCCCCCCTAAAATAAACATGATATGAATTTATCATAAATATTCAGATAAATCTATATAAATTTAATGTTAACTGATAACTTTATCTTATTAATAGAATAATGTAAGCGCTTATAGTAAGAATTGAGCGAATAATTCATCTCCTTATATAAAAACTCCCCGAAGCTCATACCAGCTCCGGGGAGTACCTTACTAAATAATATTAATTTACTTTCTCTACATGCTCTACTCTTTTATAACCTGATTCATCCAGCAGGAATACCGCAATAATACCGACTACAAGCAGGCCGCCTGCAAGGTAGAAGCCCATATCTAAGTTTCCTGTAACGTCTGTAATGAAACCGGTAATGTACGGTGCTAAAATTGATGCCGACATTCCGATAAAGTTATAAATACCGAAGGATGTTGCAAGACCGACACGCGGCGCGTTATTGGCAACAACGGCAATCAGTACAGGGTTTGTACTTAACTTACCAACGATACCGTAAACGATGAGTGATACATAGAGTACCCACATCTGATCGAAGAGTACGATAGATATTGTCGATAGGAAAGCTAGCGGAACCATTACCAATAGTACTGGACGCTGTTTGCCTAATTTGTCTGACAGCCAGCCGAAGAACAGCATACCAGGAATTGATGCCCATGGTACTAATGATGACACGAAAGCAACGCTTGAGCCGCTGATGCCGCGTGCTGTTTCAAGGTAGTACGGCAGCCAGGTCAGAATTACGAAGAAACCATAGATTGAACAGAATATAGTGATAAAAGCCAGTATAAGGTTTCTGTTTTTGAACAGTTCCGATACTTTCAGTTTCGCTGGCGCACCGCTTTCGCTCGTTGTTGCCTGATAACCCGGCGGGTGCTCCTTCACCATAATCCACATAATAATACCGATAACAATTACGATAACACCCATAATCCAGAACGGTGTGCGCCATGACATGTCCATTTCCTGAACTGTAATACTTGAAATCCAGTACCCGGCTGACATACCGATAGCCATACCACTGTTAATAATGGCACTGCCGAGTGTCAGGCGTTTTTGCGGAATCGCTTCAGATGATAATCCGTACTGCGGTCCGTAGAATACACCCTGGAAAGTACCAGTCAGGAACCACATCATCAGGAACATATAGAATGTAACCATCTGTCCTGAAATAATTGCAAGAACACCAAAGCCGATAAAGGCAGGGATAATCATTTTCTTCCTTCCGAATTTATCTCCGAGATAGCCTGAAGGAATCTGTGTGACAGTATATCCTAAGAAGAACAGACTGCTCAGAAGGCCGAGCTGGGTTGCGTTAATGGCAAATTCAGACTGAATATTGGTCATAATCGGATTTAAAATTGTGCGTGTTGCATAAATTGCAATCCATCCGAGCGTAAAAACAATGACGATTTTTATCCAGTAGCTGTTGGAAAGTTTTTTGTTTTCCATGGTTAGTCTCCTTTATAATAGTTTTATATTATGATCACTTTATATTTTACAGCACCGCTCCCGATATTACTTTATCTATAGTAGATAAAATTTTTATCGTTATTGTGCAAAACATCACAAAAAATCCGGTGTAAAAATAAGTTTTATAAAAATATTTGTATAATTGCGTTAATAATTATATTATTAACAGTACAAAAAAATAAAAAGACGAAGGATGATGCGCATAATGGCAAGTTTACAAATAAACAAAAGACTAATCATGACACCTGGACCCGTTGCGGTGGATCCGAGAGTATCCCAGGCTATGAGCAATTCCATTCTTGGACAATTCGATCCGGAATTCACGGGCATAATGAATGAAACTATGGAACTAATCCGGAAATCATTTAAAACTGAAAATAAATGGTCATTTCCAATAGACGGTACGAGCCGTGCCGGCATCGAGGCTGTAATTGCCAGTATCGTTGAACCGGGCGACAAGGTGCTGGTTCCGATCATCGGACGTTTCGGCTACCTGGTGACTGAACTTGTTGAACGTGCCGGCGGTGTCGTTCACACAATCGAAGCGCCGATGGGAGAAGTAATCCCTGAGGATGATATTATTGAAAAAATGGATGAAGTAAAACCTAAAGTACTGGCAGTTATTCACGGAGAAACCTCCTCCGGCCGCCTGCAGCCGATTGAGAAAATTGGTCATGCAGCAAAAGAACGCGGCGTCTTTACTGTAGTTGATGCAGTAGCGACTTATATGGGACAGGATATCCCGGTTGATGAATGGGCACTCGACGCTGTAATCGGCGGTGCACAGAAATGTCTGTCGGTGCCATCGGGAATTACTCCGATTACCTTTAATGAACGTTTCAGCGATGAGATCAATAAGCGGAAACGCGTGGAAAAAGGAATACGTACAGAGAATGACAAATCGACATCCCATTTCATTACGAGCAACTATCTGGATTTAACCCAGCTGCAGGACTACTGGGGCGAACGCCGCTTAAACCACCATACAGAGGCAACGGTAAACGTATACGGGCTGTATGAAGGCTTGAAACTCGCAATAGCTGAAGGAGTAGAAGCACGAGCCCGCCGTCATAGCTATCACCACGAAGCGATGAAAGAAGGAGTCAAAGCACTCGGTCTTGAGCTGTTCGGTGATGAAGAACATGAAATGCAAATGGTTGTCTGCGTTAAAATACCGGAAGGTATTAACGATGCGGAATTCAGAGCAGAACTGCTGTCCCGCTTCGGTATTGAAATTGCCGGTACTTTTGGTGCTGTGGCAGGTAAAATCTGGCGCATCGGAAGTATGGGATACGTTGCTGAAAAACAGAATCTGCTGAACTTCATTACTACATTCGGTGTGTTTTTACAGTCACACGGCGGAGACAATATCGACCCTGCCGCTGGACTAAAAGCAATGACAGACTTTTACGATAACAATTCACTATAATTTTAAAAACCGGCTTGAGATAGCCGGTTTTTTTTGTCATTACTGGATGCACATTCTATAATGCATTTGGAGGCAAGATTATGAGACGATTATTATCAAAAATTGAAAATAGAAAATTATATATGATTGAGCTGCTTTATCAAAAAAATGATTATATGCCCATTGAAGATCTGGCGGCCGAGCTCCAAACTTCGGTCCGAAATTTAAAAGAGGATATCGCTGAGATGGATAATTTGTCTGATATTCTTACCATTACACTGCTGCAGGATAAAGTGAAAATGGAATTTCATCAGAATACCGGAGTTGAGTCTGTCACCCAGTATTTGATTAATCACAATTTCTCCTATAAATTACTGGAAGAAATGTTTTTTAATGAAACACTGCATTTGGAAGAGCTGGCAGAATCTATGTATGTCAGTACATCGACTATTTACCGGCAGTTCCGAAAAATCGAAGATGTTTTAAAAGAAAACTTTACTGTGGAATTGAAGACAAACCCGTGCAGAGTGTCGGGTAATGAAGAGGATATTCGTGCCTTTTACGTCACATTTTTCTCTGAAAAATATAGTATTTTTGACTGGCCGTTTGAAGATATCGTCAGCGAAAAACTGATGGATGATTTAGTCGAGTCTCTTATTGATCTGATTGGAATCGACGTTGATTTCTCCTTCTTAAGGTATGTAAAATATGTAGGAATAATTGGGCTCTTGCGCTATAAAAACAATTATTTCTTAAACGAAGATGTTGAAACCGGAAAGTATGAAATTATAGATGAGGCCGCTCGGACATTTGATTTGACCGCGCTTGAAGATGCGTTAGATATTAAAATTACCGAAGAAACATTGTCTGAAACATTCGCAGTATTTTTACAGGCAAACGTGCCTTTTACCAATGAGGATTTTATCAGAAAAGCAAACCAAAGCCCGGTTATTACCCATTCATATTTCAGGTTGCTGGAGATGATAAATGCACTGTCTAAAAAATATGAATTGCCAATCCCCAACCGTGACGACATGATTATGGGTGTGCATAACACTTTATTTTTAGGCAGAAGCGAGCTGTATACGAACTTCATTTTAAATGATAAAAAGAGAAAATTCGTACAGGCTGCCAAAGAACTTTATCCTGATTTTTATAATGATATGTATCATTATATGACTGATTATATTGTCGATATTTATGAAAGAAACGATAAAATCTTGCTCAACCATATGATTTATACCTTTATGACACACTGGGATGATTTATTTGTTTCTCTGAAAGCCCAGCAGAAGAAAGCTTCTGTACTGCTTGTCAGCAGTAATGATATAAAACACGCCACGATGATGAGATCCGTCATCGATTTTGAGTTTTCCGAACAGCTTGAAATTACGATTGGAACCGACCTTAAAGTGATTAAGGAAGCGCTTAGCAGTAATAGTTACGACCTTATCATCAGCAATTTCCCGATTGAGGATAACCCTCACTCGCGAGTTATTTGTGTCGAAAACGTTCCAACCAGAGCTAACATGCTCACTATTATGGAGAATTTGATGTCAGTTTCTGATGAGTGAGGATGATGTCTGTCAATTTTTGTAGACTTTTAGCAGAAAAATGACAGAAATGGCTTGTTATTGACTGCAAAATAAAGCCGGATACACATGAGATTCTGTCATTGAAACCCTAAAGGATCCAGATACACATGAAATCCTGTCATACAAACCCTAAAGGATCCGAATACACATGAGATCCTGTCATGCAAACCCTAAAAGATCCGGATACACATGAGATCCTGTTATGCAAACCCTAAAGGATCCGGATACACATGAAATCCTGTCATGCAAACCCTAAAGGATCCGGATACACATGAGACCCTGTCATGCAAACCCTGAAGAGTCCGGATACACATGAAATCCTGTCATGCAAATCCTAGAGGGACGGAGCCACATGAAATCCCGTCATACAAATCCTAGAGGGACAGAGCCTGCATTAACACTCGAGAAACCGTCCTTCATCTACTTCAGCACAAAAAAAGGCTTGGAAATCTTAAAATCAAGATTCCAGGCCTTTTTACTTTTTTATATACTCCGCACTTCTAAAGAAGTTACCAGACTTAAATTAACATAAACTTCTCCGCCGCTCCGATTCGGAAGTTTCACAAACTGATTATCTTCAAAGGTACCGTCGATTAAGCCGAGTAATTCATTTACTGCTTCAGTCTTATTCACTTCCATCGTTGACCCGCCGATATAATGAATCGTAATAATTTGTTTCATTTCCTTCACCTCTTTGTAAACTATACCCGTATTTTATAACTTTAAAAATGTTAAAATTGAGCGTATTAAGGAGTGATATTATGTCACAGGGTGAACGTAATTTACAGAAAATGCACGGCACAGAACGCCGTGCGGATGCTTTTTACAACAACCAAATGATTGACTATTTAAATACGGAAATGCAGGAGTTTGTGAAAGCCCAGCAGTTTTTGTTCATGTCGACAAGCGATGCCGGCGGCAACTGTGATTCGACCTTTAAAGCTGGTGAACCGGGTTTCGTTTATATTATAGACGATAAACGTCTCATGTACCCCGAATACCGCGGCAACGGCGTCATGGCATCGCTTGGAAATATTACCGAGAATCCGCATATCGGCCTTTTGTTTATCGATTTCTTTGAAGACCGGATCGGCCTGCACGTTAACGGTGCTGCTGAAATTATTGAAAACGATGAACTACATACAATTATTCCGGATGAAGACACCAGGACGACCCTATTAAAGCAGCACGAAAACCGGACAGAACGCTGGGTTGTGACGACAGTGCATGAAGCTTACATCCACTGTTCGAAACATATCCCTAAGCTCGTCGATACGAAAAATCTAACTGACTGGGGAACCGATGATTCTAAAAAAAAGGGCGGCGACTATTTTAAAGTGAAACAAAGTAAAAAAGAGCGGGAATAATTACTATTGATTATGCAGTACATCTGCTGCCGTCTGTTTCATCTTTTCAACATAGGACTCACCGAGTTCGTTTTCAATAATTTCAAATGCCTCTTTGGACATAAACGGCCTGTATTCTGCATGGTGCGCATCACTTGCCACAATATGAATCAGGCCTTTTTGTATCAGCTCCAGTGAGTTTTCCTGCAGGTCGCTGCCGAATTCTCCGCATACGGAAGCTGCAGTAACTTGAGCCAGCGCCCCCTCTTTGATTAAGCGCGCTAAAATTTGCTCATTTTTAACGAGCGGACGGCAGCGTTCGGGGTGGGCAATAATTGGAGTAAGACCGAGCTCCCGGAGTGCCGTGAAGACTTCATCTACATCTTCGCGCAATTCTGTAAAAGAAAACTCGATAAGAATATATTTGCTGCCGGCCAGTGTCAAAGCTTCTCCCGTTCGGAGCTCCTTAATCAAATCATCGTTGATTCGGATTTCCTGGCCCGGATGCACTTTAACTGGCAGCTGGTGTTTATCGATAATATTTTGTACTTCAGAAAGCTTTTCTTTTACAATATCAGCAGGTGTATTATACGTACCGCTGTGATGATGCGGCGTACATATAATATCTGTAATACCTTCGCCCACGGCCTGATTGAGTAAATCCAGAGTTTCTTCCTCAGACTTCGGACCGTCGTCTACGTTGATTAATAAGTGATTATGAATATCTATCATTAAATCTCTCCATTCACTGTAGTCACCTATATTATACAACGGATTAGTGCTTAGATAAAAATATCCGTTTTGATTTAACAAATCTCTTACAAATGTATATCATTTTTTAACAGGATTTGATTTTCACTTAATTATTCAGCACATCTCTGCAGATCCTTCTTTAGGCGTTTTCCTGCCTGAATCAGAAGGTGCTGATATTCATGAATCAGTACTACCAAAAGAAGTCAAAACAGTGATTGTTAAAAACTTCCCGAACAGCTTCCTTAAGACTTATCTTGAAATTAAATTAAGAGACAATGGTGTCACAAAAGTAATTGTTATCGGCATGATGTGCCGGCAGAACAGGTTCACTACTCATTCATTGTATCTTTAAACGGTATGTATGCAGAAACCACATCAACAGAAGATTTTCTAAAATAAGATATATATTTACAGGCAGTCCGAAAATACTCGGGCCGCCTTTTTATTGAATATACTATTTTAATACTTAAAAGAAGAAAGGAACCAAGCTGATTTCTCAGCTTAGTTCCTTAAAAATTTTAGTGGTCTTCGTTTTTCTTTTTCCGGGTAACGAAAAGCAGTGCTACACCCGCGAGTAATGCGAGAATGCTTCCAACATACAGAAGATTGTTTTGTGTTTCTCCTGTATCAGGTAATGTTGCATCATCTTCTAATTGTTTATCTGTTGATGTTGTATTTGTTTCTTCCAGTTCTTCCGATTTGTTTCCAGAATCCGTTGAACCTTCCGGTTTAACTGGTTGTTCTTCAGATTCTGATGGACCTACCGGTTGATCCGGTCTCTCCTCAGGTTCTGATGGATCTTCCAATTGTTCCGGTTTCTCTTCAGGTTCTGATGGACCTTCCGGTTGTTCCGGTTTCTCCTCAGGTTCTGATGGACCTTCTGGTTGTTCCGGTTTCTCCTCAGGTTCTGATGGACCTTCTGGTTGTTCCGGTTTCTCCTCAGGTTCTTCCGGTCTTTCAGGAACTTTTGTTTCTACATGCGGTGCGACAACAACTGTATTAGTATTAAGTGTTTTATCACCGATATTGAAAGTTGCCTGATTTCTAACACCGTTCTTTTCAGCATCTTCATCAATAGAAGCAAATGATGAATCTATTGCCATTGTTATTTCATAGCCTTCTAATGCTTCAAGAACTTTCTCATCAGTAATAGTGAATGTGATATTGTTACCGTTTGTACTTAAATTACCAAACTCTAAAATACTGCCTGCTGGAATATCAACTTGTTCGACTTCATCTAACTGCTGTTCAATTTCTTCAAGTTGAGTTTCTAACTCAGCAATATCAGATTCTAGTTCTTCTATCACTTGAGGATTAACAACTGTTTCTTCGGCTTTCACTGATTCTTCAGTTTCAACCTCTTCAGCTGATTCACTTTCTAAACTTTCAGCTTCAGGACTTTCTTCTGGTGAAGATGTCCCTTCTTCAACTGATTCTTCAGTAATTTCTTCTGTAACTGCTGCTGCTTCCTGCTGATTTTCTATTTCTTCATTGGCAGGTTCTTCAACAGAATCACTCTGTTCTGATTCCGACTGAGTGCCACTTGAAATGTTTTCTTCTTCAGTGTTCGAAGTTTCCGCTTCTTTATTTTCCTCAGTTTGCGGCTCTTCTTCAGAATCTGAATTTTCATCTTCTTCAAGTTCCTGAGTTTGCTGTTCTTCTTCTATTGCTTCAAGTTTTTCAAGTTCAGCTCTTAACGATTCAAGCTGTGTTTCAAGATTTAACTTGTTCTCTTCAAGTTCTGCAACTTCATTTGAGTCTGTTGCTGCACTCTCAGCAATCGTAACATCCACATTGCTGATATTAAGTCGATTATCAACTTTATCACTAATCGTAAATGTTGTAACATCATTTACTGCGTCAAGTACAGTCTTCATTTCAAATGTAAAGATTTCATCATTGGAACTTACTTCATATTTATCGTATCCATTGACAGTTTTAGTTGCTTCACCTTGGGGAACAGATTGTCCTGGGGTGCTGACATTATTTTCTGACTGATCAACTTTTCTTTGGTTATCAGGAGTGTATGCTCTAACATCTGCTTCATTATAGATGTTTCCACTTATAATGTCTGTCATTGTTACTTCATAAGGCACGGTTACTTGAGTAGATTCGTTAGGTGCTAACTCAGTAACTTCCAATTCAATCAATCCGCCGAGCATTGCATCATACAGGATTAAATGATTGAATTCAACATCACCAGTATTTGTAATTACAAATGTGTAATTAATTGTGTAACCGGCTTCATTTACCGAAGCAACATCGCTCGATTTCTCTAATTGAACTGATGCGTCAGCCGGTTCTGCTGGAACGTGAGGCACTGTAACTTCATCTGGTACTGGTTCAATAGGTTCATCAGTACCAGGAGGTGTACCTGTTGCAGTTGCTGCGTTTAATACCGAACCGTTATCAATGTCTTCCTGAGTAACTGTATATTCTGCGGTACCGGTTGCAGTCTCACCCGGTTCTAACGTTGTCTGATCAAGTTCGATTCCCTGTGAAAACATTTCATCTGTAACTGTTACATTTTCAAGTGTAATATCTCCACTATTCGTCACAGTAAAGGCATATTCGATAATATCTCCAACTTCAGTAAATGATTCCGTCGTTGATGCTTTCTCGAATATTAATGATTTATTGCCTTTACCTGAAACAGTGACTGAATCTTCTCCTGTAACTTCTTCACCAGTTGGCGGTGTCCCTGTAACTGTTGCAGTGTTGATAACCGACTGGTTATTTATGTCTGCCTGAGTAATTTCGTAACTGGCGTTCGCTATTAATTCCTGTCCAGGTAATAAAGTTATATTTCCAGTATCTTCGATTTCTTCTCCATCGATTGATACATAACTTATTTCACTTAATCCTTCCAATACATCTGTAAGGATGACATTTTCCAGTGTGACATTACCATCGTTTGTTGCTGTAAATGTGTAATTAATATCTTCGCCGGCAACTAAATCATCTCTGTTAGATTCTTTAATTAGGTTAATGGATGGAGTTTGTTCTCCCGGCACAGTCACTTCGTCTTCACCCGGCGGCACTTCTGTTTCACCGTCCGGCGGCGTGCCTGTGACTGATGCTGCGTTAAGAACTTCTCCAGCATCCACATCTTCTTGTGTCACGGTATAAGTTGCGGTACCTGTCGCTGTTTCGTTTGGTCCGATTGTCGTCGGTTCAACTTCAATACCATCTGGGAACATTTCATCAATCAGTGTTAAACCGCTGACTGTGACATTACCTTCGTTGTTGATTTCAAAGTTATAAACGATTTCATCACCGACAGTATTAAATGACTCTGTTGATGATGTTTTATTGAGTGACAATCCTGGTTCCGGATCTTGCGGAACCGCTACGGAATCTGTGCTTGTGACATCGTCACCGTTTGACGGTGTACCAGTAATTGTTGCTTCGTTGGTCAACTGCCCAGAGTCTACGTCACTTTGCGTAATTTCATAGCTCGCATTGGCGATTAATTCCTGACCAGGTAATAAAGTTATATTCTCAGTATCTTCGATTTCTTCTCCATCAATTGAAACATAACTTATTTCACTGATACCTTCCAATACGTCCGTAAGTGTTACATTTTGCAGTGTAACGTTACCATCGTTCGTTGCAGTAAAGATGTAATTAATATCTTCACCAGCGACTAAGTCGTCTCTGTCAGATTCTTTAACCAGATTAATAGAAGGAGTTTGTTCTCCGGGAACAGTCACTTCGTCTTCACCCGGCGGCACTTCTGTTTCACCGTCCGGCGGTGTGCCCGTAACTGATGCTGCGTTAAGAACTTCTCCAGTATCCAGGTCTTCCTGCGTTACGGTATGAGTTGCGGTACCTGTTGCAGTTTCTCCCGGTGCAAGTGTCGTCGGTTCGACTTCAACACCATCTGGGAACATTTCATCAATCAGTGTTAGACCGCTGACCGTGACGTTACCTTCATTGATGATTTCAAAGTTATAAACGATTTCATCGCCGACAGCATTAAATGATTCTGTCGATGATGTTTTGCTGAGTGACAAGCCCGGTTCTGGATCTTGCGGAACCGCTACATAATCTGTACTTGTAACATCTGCACCAGTTGGCGGTGTACCACTGACTGTTGCTTCATTTGTCAGCTGTCCTGAATCCACATCACTCTGCTTAATTGTATAGTCTGCATACGCGACTAATGTATCGTTAGGATTTAAAGTAATATTTTCTTCGTCTGCAATTTCTTCATCATTTATAGTGACATAAGAAATATCACTTAACCCTTCAAATATATCGGTAATATTTACGTTTGTTAATGTAACATTACCATCGTTTGTTGCAGTGAACTTGTAATTAATATCTTCACCGGCAACTAAATCATTTCTATCAGATTCTTTAATTAAACTGATTGAAGGATTTTGTCCCGCTTCAATTGTTACTTCATCATCATCTGTCGGCGGTTCCAGGTTATCAGGCGGAGTTCCTGTGACAGTTGCAGCGTTTGAAAGTGACCCATTATTTACATCATCCTGGGTAATTTCATAAACCATAGTGCCTGTTGCTGATTGGCCCGGCTGCAATGTTGTTTCTTCAAGTTCAATACTTTCTTCGAACATTGGATCAGTAACGACTATATTTTGCAGTGTCACATTCCCGGTATTTATAACTTCGAATGTATATTCTACTGTTTGTCCTGCTGTACTGTAACTATCTGCATCTATCGTTTTGTTAATTTCAATTGCTGGTTGACGTTCACCTGTTACTGTTTCATCATCTTCGCTTGTTACCGGATCGCCTGCTGGCGGTGTACCTGTAACATTCGCTGTGTTATTAATAGCTCCGGTGTTAACGTCTGTCTGCGTAATATTATAATTCGCAGATGCAGTTAAAACGTCATTCGGATTTAAAGTGATATTTTCTGGGTCTTCAACAACATTGTCATTGACCGTTACATAGGTAATATCGCTTAATCCTTCCATTACATCTGAGATTGCAACATTATTTAATGTGACGTTTCCATCATTCGTCACAATGAATTGATAATTAACATCTTCTCCCGCTATTAAATCTAAGCGGTCTGCAATTTTTTCTATAACTATAGAAGGTTCTTGTTCAGCAGTAATTGTTACATTATCTTCAGCAGACGGAGGTGTAATATCTCCAGGCGGTGTACCTGTCGCTGTTGCTGAATTATAGATTGAACCATTATCTAAATCTTCCTGAGATACAGTTCGTACAGCTGTACCTGTTGCAGTCTGTCCTGGTTCAAGTGAAGATGGTGTGATAGTAACACCTTCTGAGAACATTTCATCTTCCACAGTAATGTTATTCAAAGTAACATTACCTGTGTTTGTTACTTCAAAAGTATATTCAATCTGCTGATTTACTTCACTAAATGTCTCAACAGCTGCTGATTTCACAATTTCAATATCTGTGTTTTGATTCAGCTCTATGACTTCTTCATCATTATCAGTCACTTCATTGCTGTTAGTATCCTGTCCGTTTACTGTTGCAGTATTTGTTATCGTACCGTTATCTACATCTTGCTGTGTGACTGTATAAACTGCTTCAGCAGTTAATACATCATCTGGTGACAGACTAATATTTTCTAAATCCTCTGCTGTCTCTCCATTAATTGCTAAATACCGTATATCACTCAAGCCTTCAAGCATATCTGTCACAATAACATTATTTAATGTGACGTTTCCGTTATTTGTCGCTGTAAATGTATAGGTCACTTCATTACCTGCTGTCAGTTCTTCATTTGAATCTGCAGATTTTACGAGCTCGATTGAAGGATTCTGACTTGCTGGAATAATAATTTCAGTATTATCTGTCGGAGGTGTTCCTTCTCCAGGCGGCGTTCCCGTAACTGAAGCTGTATTTAAAATAGTTCCATTGTCCAAATCATTTTGGGTCACTTGATATACGGCTGTTCCTGTTGTGCTTTCATTAGGATTGAGCGTGGTTGTCTCTAATGAAATACCTTCTTTAAACATTGGATCAGTAACAATGACATCTTCTAATGTTACGTTGCCGGTATTCTCGACTTCAAATGTATACGTAATTTCTTCGCCAACGGCAGTAAACTCTTCAACATCTGATGTTTTCGTGATTTGAATGCCAGGCTTTTGTTCACCGACAATATATTCCGTATCAGTGTCTGTTACAGGTTCTTCACTTGGATCTGTTCCTGTAACTGTTGCAGTGTTTTCAACTTCACCGGCATTCAAATCTGCCTGTGTAATCTGATAAAATGCATCAGCAGTAAGCACATCTCCCGGCATTAACTTAATATTTTCTGGATCAGTAATCTCCTCACCGTTAATTGCTGTATAAGTAATATCACTCAAGCCTTCTAAGACATCGCTAATTGATATATTAGATAAAGTGACATTACCGTCATTTGTTGCAGTAAAAGTATAATTCACATTTTCACCGGCAACTAATTCATCGCGATCAGCTTCCTTTACTAAATCAATAGAAGCGAGCTGCGTTGCTGGAATCGTATTACTGTCTGCATCTTCCACGCCGGTATCCTCTGGGTCGATGCCTGTGACTGTTGCGGTGTTTTCTAAAGCCGCATTGTCTATATCTGCTTGAGTCACTGTGTATTCCTCAGTAACAGTTATTGTTTCACCCGGCTCAAGCGAAGTGTTTTCGAGAGTAATATTTCCTCCAAGTTTTTCATCGTTCAGTACTATATCGCTGAGAATAACATTACCTGTGTTGGTAATTTCAAAAGTATAGACGACTGCTTCACCCGCTTCAGAAATCCTTTCCACATCACTTGTTTTCTCTAAAGAAATCTGCGGTTCGTATTCCAAATTATTAACTAAGTTCAAGTCTTCATCGTATTCTGCTGTATAACCATCTACTGAAATTTCATTTATGTAATAGTCGTATAATTCACCAGTAGAAGAATACATTGGATAGTCTTCGAAAATATAATTCCATTCCTCATTTTCGTTTGGTGACACTTCCACCGTTTCTAAATACTGAGTTCGGTTTTCGTCACCGTCAATCATTCGATGTAATTCTATCTCTAACGTCTCTGGCCGATTCATTTCTCCGCCCGAGTCATTCCATACTTTTGTTCCCCCAAGTTCAAAATCTGCCCCTTTAATAGTTGGAACTTCAAAATCGCGGTATACTGAATCTTCAGGTGTCGCTAAAAACGTCGTTTGTCCATTCGTAGCATAATATTCATCAGCGCTAAAAGCAGGGTTATCAGTATCCAGATTTACTTTATACCGGATATTTATATACTGATTTGCACCCAGATTCAGGTTATTAACATTCAGTGTATCACCGCTCAAACTGACACCTGCAGCATCAACAGCAGTCTGCGGCGTACCGCTTATGTAGTAGCTGCCGTCTGTTAAATTTTCATTACTTGCTGAAACAAAACCATTAGAGTGAATATTTAAATTAACCATCTCTCCCATTGGGTCAACAATAGATCCACTGGAAATGGTTCCTGTTAGTCCTGTTGCTAACCCGCTAAGTATATCTACAATTTCTGACACTCTATCCGCTTGATAATATTGACCTGGATTAGATGCCAAGCCGCTCATGACATTGTGAGCCTGAGTTTCTGTTGCATTACTTCCAGCTGTAATTTCAATACCTATAGAATGCATATCTATTCCACTTGCTTGTATAGCATTAGCTGCGCGCAAAGTACCAACACCATGGTTAGTATATCCTGCTGTAAAACTTGTCCCGTTACCTATAACTGTATTAGAAGAATTTTTACTAACAGTCGGAATCCCATCCGTTATAGTGACAATTATTTTATTTTGAGCGGTACTGCCATTTAAAATAGAAGCAGCAACTTCGATTCCTTCCTGAGTGAATGTGCCTCCATCATCGCCCCTGCCTCTATTAGATGGAATACTTGTCGGCAGTGATCTTTTTAATGCTTCAGCATCTCTTGTCAATGTTTTTTGAGAGAGGTTTTCAGTATTCCCTGCATTTCTTGCTATGTTTCGTCTGCCGTCCATGACGTGGGTACCGTAAATAACTGTCGCTATTTGTACTTGTTCATTGTTCTCTATCATTTCATCGATAAACTGAGTAGTCGCATTACGCGCTATTGTTACTCTATTATTCGTTGACATACTGTTAGAGTTATCATAAACAATAACAATATCGGTAGATTCATCGACTTCTCTTTCTTTTCCTTCAACTCTCAAATCGATAAAGTACTCTCCGGGTGTTCCGGTATATGTAGCGTTTTTCGAAATGATAGAATCTTCGTATTCCTGAGATTCTCCATAATTCATTACGCTTCCCGTATCATCTCCATGGATAATTTCTGCTGCATTTTGTGCATTGACGTTCATATATGTCAACGGTTCCAAAAACAGAGATATTACCATCATCACTGTAAACATAACCGGCATAATTTTGCCGGCACTAAAGACCTTAGGCATATTTTTTAATCAATCTCCTTTTATTCTTTTTAATTTATAATTCGTAAAGCCAAACAAAGAAAGATTACCATTTTGAAAAAATATCTACAAATCAATTTTTTGTGAAGCAAACAAAAAAATGATAATGGCATTTCGTTCTATTCGTTGAATATTACATAACTATATAAAATGAGATGAAGAAAAAGACATACTTTAAAATTTGGAATTTATTCCCTTCCAATTAACTTCTATTTACTGTTTAATAGAAGTAAGGGGAAAGTTGTTTTGTTAAAATGGGGGATGAGTATATGCTGGATTTTTTAACAAAAGCAAGTCAGAGAAAATTTAAGCTGGTTAAACTGCTAAGCGATTCAAGAACTTATGTGAGTATTAACGAACTCACTGCTACTCTCAACTGTAAGGAGCGTAATATTCTCGATGATGTCAAAGAGCTGTCTTCGCCTGAGCTGTTGCATATCTTTGAAATAGAAACACGTTCCAAATCATACAAATTGCATATGAAGAATAATATGACGATAGATGCTGTCGGTCATCATATTATGAATGATAACGATTGTTTCTCCCTGCTCGATTATGTGTTTTTTAACGAGGGTCTCAGTGCGGAAGAACTGGCCGAAAAAAATCATATTTCTCTGCCTACGCTTTACAGAATGATCAGCCGGATTAATAAAGGATTGAAAAAAAGATTCCATTTGAAATTTGAAACCAACCCGTGCCGGCTTGAAGGAGATGAAGTGGAAGTACGAAGTTTTTATCTGCAGTATTTTGTTGAGAAATATCCTATTTCAGAATGGCCTTTTGACAATCTTAACGAAGATGAAATACTGAATGTATTCCGAAAAATTACAGACTCTTTGAATTTTACCCGCCAGTATTCATTTTTAAGAACGATTAAAATACTGTTGGCCGTGTCCCATATAAGGTTTAAACAGGGATTTCATATCAGCGGACGCAGTACCCGTATGGCCAAGCTGCAGCACAGATTAAGTAATTCACCTTTACTCTATAAACAGTTTTCAGCCGTTTTTAAAGATGTAACCAATGCCGAAATGTTTAATGATAATCTGGCATACGTTGTGACGGATTATTTTTATTTTAATTATGAAGAACTCCTGACACATGCCCATCACGATGAGTATGCAGCCCGTTCCTTTATTAATTTAAGCGAAATGTTTAACGAACTGTCTAAAACTTACGATATTCCTCTCGTTAACAAAGATGCCTTAATTTATAGTGTTCACAACAGTGCTCAAATGGGTTTTAAAAATATTAATATCCGATATATACTGGTAGACAATAAATCCTTCCTTTTAAAACAGTTTAAAAATCTCTTCCCGGACTTTTACAATGATATTGAAAAACGTATTAAAACTTATTTATTACTGATGGAATTGGAGTACAATAGTGATCTCATCAACCATTTAATTCATAATATTTTTACACGCTGGGAAAATTTGCTTCATCACTTATATTCCCGTCAGCGTAAAATAAAGATACATGTAGTCAGTTCTCACGATATATATCATGCGAGACTGATGAAATCTATATTAAAATACGAATTCCACGACGAAATAAAAGTGAGCGTTCTCGATTCTATTGACCTTAATGAACTTTTAAATATAGATTCTAATATAGATATATTCGTCGTGAATTTCACCATTCCTGTTGCTGATAAACGGATTATCGCAGTAAATGATGTTCCTGCAGATGAAGATTTCATTGAAATTAAGAGGCTGATTGCAGAGATTCGTATAAATGAAAATTGATTATCCTTAACTTTAAGCAAGTGAATTCAATATTTTCTATATCAGCCGGTAAATCTGTACAAGCCGAACCGGTACCACCATATCTTAATATATTCACTCCACCATATAAAAAATGAATCGCTCGTATCGTACCATCTCTCCCCGTTTTTACTTAGGGCGGCAACATATTTAAAGGTGAATCTGCCATCATTTTCTTTCTCAAAAATATACTTTGTTCTTTTAATATGATAATCGCTCGTTACTATTAGAGCGGATATCATATTATTTTCTTCCATATAATCAATTATCGCCGTCGCATTCGTATAGGTGCTCTCCGCCGTATAATCAGCAATCAGGGCATTTTCTGGAATGCCGTAATCTTCTGCTGCTTCTATATTCTGTTCCAGACCCGGTATATTAATAACCGGTGTAATCATGACATAATCCGCATAACCATCCTGATATAGTTCAGCAGCACGCTTAAGCCTGCCAGTATCTCCGCCGATCATTACGATTACATCACTGTCTTCGGGGTTGTCCGAATAATTGTGATTGAAACTGTCAGCGAGAGAAATAAGCAGTAAGACTGAGACGATTATACCGGCGGCAATCAATAATTTTTTCTTCATACTTTTACGCTCCTGTATTCTTCAGTCTTGTCGCTTCTTTTTAGACCAGATTAGGCTTAAAGCAATAATAATTAAATAGAACAGTTTAAATCTATGTCTGAGTGCCGTACCTGCATTTGATATCCCAAGCCCAAAAATCAGCCAGCCGGATACCAGACTGATCAGTATAATCAGGAGCAGCGGATTTTTTTTAAGCAGATACCAATTTTTAATAAATACAAAGGCTGCAAACAGATAAAAAACTGAATCGAGAAAGAAACTGATCAGATCACTCAAGTTTCTAAGCGTCCATGGCATCGGCGAGCCGATAAAATATAATATTTTAAGCGGCGCAAAAATAATCATTTCTAAAAAATTATTAATTTCTAAATTAGTCAGATAAGCGGACTCACCGCGTTCGGTATTAAATACATCGTAAATATTTTTGTTATTCGACAGTTCCTGTTCAAATTTATTAAAAAGCGGGAGTGTGCTGAATATTTCCGGAAACATCAGCAGATATAATCCCCCTGCTGCCAGCAGTGCAAACGGAAGAACAGATTTGAGGGTTAATTTAAGTTTCCCTGAATCATGCCGGTAAAATATAAGGGCGAAAATATAGCCGATTAATATTCCGATGACCCCGGTATGGAACATTCCTCCGACTACCGCCAGAATAATACTAAAACTGATATTATGGTTTCCTTTGAATTTATACCATTTTATAAAGAAGTACAGTGAACAGACGACAAGCAGTGAAATAATAGATTCTCTTAAAAGTATGGCTGAAAATATTAGTGAATGCGGGAAAAATGCCATCACAGCAGCGAGTATAATTTGGATTTTCAGCGGTACCTCAAGCATCCTGAATATCTGTATCACTATCACTATCGTAGTTACAGCAATCAGTATATTAAGATACTGCGCAAACAGCCTGTCATCTCCGTATACACTAAATAAAATCCCGAGCAGATGCGAGTATGTCCCCCCGTAAATGGATTCTCCGAGCATAGTCATATCATTTGCGACCTTTAAACCTGTAGCATAAAAATTCTCCGTATCATCCCCGCTGTGCGGCACAGTAAATAAATCTCCAGCATATAAATCAACCAGCATGAGTCCGACTCTGACCGTAAAACTCAAAAATATAAGACCCGCAAATTTATAATAGTTTTTTAACAGCACAAACAGTAGCAAGATTGAAGAGATGCCGATAAACGATACTGTTAAATATATGTGCACTGAAAAATAATCATTGATCAGAAAACCCGCTAATCCATACATTAGTGTCAGAATCCACAGTAACAGCATCCGGCACCTCCCTTAAAAGAGTTTTGAGTTTTTATATATAATCGCCGCAATCTGGCCGGCAACTACGAACAGGCCGGTAACGATTGCTACAGCAAATGCACCGCTTATTCCGTAAGGAATTATAAATATAATAGACAATACAGTTGTCAGTACTATATTTATAATTTGGAAAACAACCTGGATATTATATAAATTAAATATATTCATGACCATTTCCAGTGTCTTCTCAATGACTATCAGACTGATAAAAATCCCGAGCAGCATGAGTTCTCTTTCGAAACCGAGAAAATCATTGCCGTAAATAAACACAAGCAGCTGACTGCCGTACAGGAACAGTATAATATTTCCGAGCATAATCGCAGCCAGATAAAATATCATAATTTTTATAAAAAAATTATAAAAGGCCCGGATGTTCTGTGCAGCTGTTCTTGCAAGTTCTGCAATAAGACTCTGATTAATCGTTATTACTATATTTAAGGAAATGGTCGCAAAATACATAATCGTCGCGTATATACCGAGAACTTCCACGCTGAAATAATACTCGAGAAAATAGCGCGGAATATTCGCATTTAAAGAAGACAGCAATCCTACGAGAGACAGCCCGATGCCGAGCCAGAAAATATGTTTAAAATGCTTTCTTCCAAACTGCAGCGTTTCAGACCGATTAATAAATGTAAATTTTTTATCGTAAAGATAATAGATAATCATTTGCGAAACCAGGAGGCTCAAGATTGCAGCAAGAAGAGATTCAGCTATAAATACTCCTGCAGCAAATAAAACTGCTGTAATAATACTTTTTATAATTTTTGAATAAGCCAAAAACTTTATATTAGATTCGGCAATATTCTCTGTATATATAAAATCCTCTTTCGTTTCATAAAATTTATAAATTCCAAAAAGCATAAAACAGACAGCTTCATATGTGCTGAAATCAAAAAGCACAGCCAGGATAATGATTAAAAGCAGGAACAGCATATTCATTATATTTCTGTATTTAAAAAATATTGAGTAGCCGTAATTATATTTTTTCTGAGTAGGCACAAGATCAGAAAATGAAAAGCGGCTGAATAATACTAAAGGTCCGGCGATAGCCAGAAAGTAAGAAAACAGTCCGATTTCATACAGGCCGATAACTCTCGTTATTAAAATTACCTGCAGCCACTGATTCAAGGAAAAGAGCAAGGTTGATAATACGTGCAGCATTTTTATTTTCATATCGTATACTTGCAGCTGCCGTATAAATCAAAAGCACATATATCATGTACAGGCATGGCCGCACTCTCCTTTTTCACTACTGTTATTTCTTAATCAGCTGAATCATTTTTTCAGTATTTTTACCGAATACCGCCTTACCGCTCACCATCTGCGGAAACCACACTGACTGCCCTGACAAATTAAACTCGAGCAATACAATTCTGTTTTGTTCATCTAAAGTAAAGTCCCAGGAAATCATTCTCATATGCGGTGTTTTTTCGTGCATGCTTTTCGCTGTATTTATGAGTTTTTCGATTTCAGGAAGTCTGTAATTATCAAATACAGTGCCCGTATCCGGGTGACTTTTATAAACTTCTTTATAATGGGTAAATCCTTCACTGTTTAAAACTCCCTGATCTGTCACAGCAACCGATACTCCCCCGGCTTGTATATTATCAACATGATTTCCGCTTCTCCCCATGCTCAGTGTAATCGGTGCATGTTCAACTCTATCACCGACAATATAAGTAATTACTCTCAGCGTATTGATCGAATGCGGGTACAATTTTTCCAATTCTCTGCACGGAATAATTTTTTCCTGAATAATATAATTTTCCTTATAGGATTTAAATACTTCGCCGGAAGTTTTACCGCTTCGTTGGTCTGTTCCCCCGTGAAAATCACAGAGCGTTACCGAATCTCCCGAGCTTGAATCGAGCGTCGGTTTAATAATCGCTTCGCCGATATTATCGATGATTTCTTCTGCTGTCTCTTTCTCAATTATTTTTCTTTCCCCCGTGTAAAATATTCCGCTGTTATTAATCAGATACGTATCCGGCATCCTGACGTCTGCTATATTCTGATAGTATATGGGCAGCATGCTCTTATCACTCAGTACGCGTGCAATCTCCCGGTCGTTCAGCTTCCTTTCGAGCTTCAGTGTAAAGAGCACTTCCGGGAAGTAAAATTTATTGAACTTCCCATTGTAGCTTTGATACAGACGATGCCAGCGCGTAGATATTTTCTTATTGTAATTTCTTTTCCAAACCTGCTGAATCGCAGCTTCTTCTCCTTCTGACAGTTCTACATGGCTGAATAGGTGCCTCTTTTTAAAGATACTGAGGTATTCTCCTGCAAAAATTTTTACAAGATAAAATGAGTGAACCGCTTTAAGAAATTTTTCCGGCAGCAATTTCGAAAGTCGTTTCGATTTCAATGTATTTCCTCCCCGGCTATTGTAAGATTTGCTTGTTCTGATGGGATCTCTTGATATTCGCTAATCAGTGTCTTTATAAGATTAATGACTTCTTCGACATGTTCTTCAGTCATTTTAGTATCCGACGGCAGGCACAGCCCCGATTCAAACAAAGTTTTTGCATTATCCTCATCAAAGCTGAAGTAATCCGCACCGTAAAACACCGGCTGCAGATGCAGCGGTTTCCAGACATGTCTCGCTTCGATATTGTGACTGGCGAGATAGTTAATAATTTCTTCCGGCGTTAGATTTAACAGCTTTTTATCAATCGTCAGTGTGGTCAGCCAGCGCGTATGAAAAGAATGAGATATTTCTGGCATAAACGACAGTCCTGGTATAGAACCAAGACCTTTTTTATACTGCTCAAATATTGCTCTTTTCTTTTGGATGCGTTCGTCCAGCACTTCCATCTGTCCCCGTCCGATACCGGCACAGATATTGCTCAGTCTGTAGTTATATCCCGTTTCGCTGTGTGAATAAAACAAAGCCTTATCTTTAGCCTGGGCTGACTTTTTATGTGCTTGTTCCATCAGTGCCGCATCATTGGAAATCATCATGCCCCCGCCTGATGTCGTAATAATTTTATTGCCGTTAAATGAAAAGATGCCGATTTCTCCAAATGTTCCACTGTTCTGTCCCCTGTATGTCGCCCCGAGAGACTCGGCTGCATCTTCCACCACCGGCACCTTGTATTTTTTACAAATCGGCAGAAGCTTTTCCATTCGAGCAGACTGACCGTACAGATTAACGATAACTGCTGCTTTTGGCAGATGGCCTTTAGCAGCATATATTTGCAAAGCTTTCTCAAGTGCTTCAGGAGACATATTCCAGCTGTCAATTTCAGAATCGATAAAGACCGGTTTCGCACCGAGGTAAGTAATCGGATTAGCGCTCGCAATAAAGGTCAAACTCGAACAGAAAACATAATCTCCGGCCCTTACACCGAGCAGATCCAGTGCCAGATGAATACCCGCGGTCCCGCTCGACAAGGCACAGGCCCCTTTTGCTTCTGTATATTCTCTAATCTGCTCTTCGAAACGCGATACGTTTGAACCGAGCGGTGCAATCCAGTTTGTATCGAATGCTTCCTGAACGTACATTTCTTCCGTTCCGCCCATATGCGGTGACGACAAATAAATTCTTTCTTTCATATTTTAAGTCAGCTCCTTCGTCTCTCCTTCGTCTTTGTATCGGCCTGCAATTTGATCCAGCAGCGCTGAATCAACAAGTGTATAATAGCTTCCGCCGACTTGAACTTTAGCCCCTTCGTAAGGCGGATACCAGAAAGCTCTTATCTTTTTATTAATGATTTCGTCCGTATCATCCGGTTCAACATATTTCATAGCTTCGAATTCTTTCCTGTTGATATATCTGCCCGATGCAGTATCGTTTTTATAACTGTGTTTCAAGCAGTGCTCAAAGTCTCCGCTAAATATTTCTGTAAAAAGTTCAAACATTGCTTCCATACTTTTTTGTTCCAGCGACCAGGCAGTTTCTGCATCTGTAATATTAAATGTTTTAACTTTTAGAATTTCACCTGCATCAATGCTTTCCGTCATTTGATGAGCAGTCACCCCGTAATAATCGCGCTCATCCATAATTGCTGCATTATAGCCGCCGAGTCCCTGGTAGTCCGGCAAAGGTGCTGGATGAAAATTTACAGCAGCGGTATTTGCTGCCTGCAGCAGTTCCTTTTTAACCTTTAAAGGGAACAGGTATGAGATCACAATATCCAGTTTCTTGCCGTCAAAAGTCCGCTTTTCTAAATCCAGCAGTCTGTATAAATCCAAATGACTGTAAACCGGAATGTTATTTTCTTTTGCGTAGGAGGCTGTTGGACACTCATCTTCTGATCCTTGAAACTGCTGCATGCCGACTGTACCGATAACGTTGTAATTGTTTTTAAGCAGTATATCGAGCGCCAGTGCCGCCCATTTTTTTCTGCCGAGAAAAAGTACTGATTTCATTTATATCACCTAGTTTCCGGTGAAATATTCCACCATATTTCCGTCTTTGCCGTTGACGTTTTTACGCTTAAATAAATCCCGGATCGTCATGTACAGAATTTTTATATCCAATAAGAAGGACCGGTTTTCCACATACCAGACATCCATATCGAACTTCTCCTGCCAAGACAATTCATTGCGGCCGTTAACCTGGGCCCAGCCCGTGATGCCCGGTTTAATCATATGCCGTTTCATCTGCTCTCTATTGAACAGTTTTAAATACTGCATTAATAAAGGACGCGGGCCGACGAGACTTAAATCGCCTTTAAGTACATTAAACAGCTGCGGCAGCTCGTCGAGGCTGTACTTTCTAAGAAAGCTCCCGGTATCGGTCAAACGTTCTTCATCGCTTTTCAAATTGCCTGCAGCATCCCGCTCATCAGTCATCGAGCGGAATTTATAAATTTCAAACGGTTCTCCGTACTGGCCGATTCTCGTCTGTTTAAATATGACCGGCGAACCGAGCTTTTTTCTCACAACAAGTGCAATAACAGCAAGTACTGGAGAGATGCAAATAATTCCACCTGCTGCAGCTGTAACATCAAATAACCGTTTCATAACCGTCCTCCTCTACTAACTGACCGAATACTTCCAGCTGTTTTTTAACAACCTTTTTTTCATCGTATTCCTCTAAAGTTCGCGCATAGCCGGCCTCTTTCATCTGTTCGATAAGTTCTGGACGGTCAAGCAGATAACTCATAGCCCGGGCTAGTTCAGCCGTATCACCTACCGGAACGAGCAGGCCGTTTTCCCCGTGAGTGACTTCTTCTCTTGCCCCTCTGATATTCGTTGCAATAACCGCATTAAACATCGCCATAGCTTCTATTATCGAACGCGGCATACCTTCTCTGTATGACGGCAGGACAAAGACATCCGAGGCTGCATAATACAATTCCGGCGATTTAAGCTGACCGGTAAAAATAATACTCTGCTTGTCATGATATTTTTCAATCTCTTTCCCCGCTGTCTGGTCTCTTTCAGAGTCCGGCATACTACCCATGCATATTAAGACTGTGTCAGGATATATTTCATTTACTGAGCTGAAGGCTTCAAGCAAGTCCAAAATCCCTTTTTCCTTGACCATTCTTCCTAAAAAGCTGAAAACAACCGTTTCTTTGCCGATGCCGAGTTCTTTTTTCAGGCTGTTAATAGCAGATTGGCTGACGCTGTTATAATTAAAACGGGCGTCAAGATCGATACCGTTAGAAATATGAAGGCAGTTTTCTTCTCTTAAAAATCCTCCCTTTACAGCGAGCTCACAGTCTTCTCTGCTCTGAGTAAAAATATAATCTGTACAGAACCGCGCGGCATATTTTTCCAGCAGATAATAAAAGTAATACTGATATCTGCTCATGCCCTCATGAAAGTAAAAACCGTGAGCTGTATAAATGATGTGCGGCACACCGGATAATCTTCCTGCAATTCTTCCGAGCAGAGCAGCCACCGGTGTGTGAACATGCAGAATATCCGGCTTCACGGTTTTAAAAACTTTAATCATTGAGAGCAGTGTTTTAATATTGCTTGTAATATTGATGGAACGGGCCACATTGACATTATGAAAAACAACACCCGACTGTCTGATTTCATCTTCGTATTCATCAGCTGTACAGAGACTGTGCACCTCATATCCTTCTTCCATAAGCGTACTGTTCAAGGCTGACAGCAGCTTAACTTGAGACATACCGATTGCTGTTACCTGCATAATCTTTTTATTCATTTACAGCCTCCAGACTGACTGTCTGCCGATTAAATCTTCCACTTCAACCATGCCTTTAATATCGCAGACAATGCCGTTATTGCTTAAGGTACTCAAATAATCCTGCCTGTTATCAACATATTCCTGATGCGGTACTGCTATCACAAGAAAATCCGTTTGCTGAAGTTCAGTTTTATCAATCAGAGTAATACCATACAGCCGCTTCGCTTCTTCAGCATTTGCCTCGGCGTCATGCACAGCCACCTTCAGCCCGAAGTCTTTCAGCTCCTTAATCAGATCAATCACTTTCGTATTTCTTAAATCCGGTGTATTTTCTTTAAACGTCAATCCTAAAAAATTCAGAGTCGCTCCCCGGACAGGCAGATTCTTTCTGAGCATTTCTTTAATAATTGATACCGCGATATAGCCTGCCATGCCGTCATTAATTCTTCTGCCGGCAAGAATAATTTCAGGATGGTGGCCGACTTCCTGCGCTTTGTGAGTTAAATAGTAGGGATCGACCCCGATACAGTGTCCGCCGACAAGCCCCGGTGAAAATTTCAGAAAGTTCCACTTGGTGCCCGCCGCTGCGAGAACATCTTTAATTTCAATGCCGAGCTTATTAAAAATTACAGCAAGCTCATTCATCAGGGCGACGTTCACATCGCGCTGGATATTTTCAATTACTTTAGCCGCTTCTGCCACCTGGATACTTTCTGCTTTATACACTCCTGCCTTCACTACCGAGGAGTACGCTTCTGAGATAACATCTAATACTTCCGGAGTCTGCCCGCTGACCACCTTGGTAATTTTCTCAAAAGTATGTTCACGGTCCCCCGGATTAATCCGTTCAGGAGAATAACCGATAAAGAAATCTTCACCGCATTTTAAGTTCGAGTACTCTTCGAGAACAGGGACACAGACATCTTCAGTTGCACCCGGATAGACTGTCGATTCATAAACGATAATATCTCCTTTTTTCAGGATGCTGCCGACTGTTTCACTGGCCCTGATAAGCGGAGAGAGTTCCGGCTGCTTATGTTTGTTAATCGGTGTCGGCACCGCGATAATAATTAAATCGCACTCTAACAGAGTTGACTTATCACTTGTAAAATGAACATCTGCTGCTTTTAAATCTTCTTCTCTTGTTTCATGAGTACGGTCACAGCCCTTTTGCAATTCACTGATACGCTCTTTATTAATATCAAAACCGACTGTCTTGTGCTGTTTGCCGAAGGCAATCGCCACCGGCAGACCGACGTAACCCAGTCCCACAACCCCTATTTTTCTATTCATGAACTTCACCCATTTCATTTATGATGAACCGGATTTTCCCATTTTTCTCACGCGGAATATCTTTTAAAAAGATGAAATCGAACTGGCAGCCGCTGCCGAATTTCCTGTCCAGCCTCTCTTTAATTTCGAGAAGATCCTTCTTTCTATTGAAGGTCTCTTCGACAGCCAGATTCATAACAAATTTATTTCTCGCTTTTTGAATGAGCTGGAACTGGACTACCTTTTCTTCAAGACCGTCTATAATCCATGAAATATTAACATCCGTTACTTTATTGTTATTGCTGCCGATTAAATAATCGCTCTTTCTCCCGATAATCCGCTCGACTTGGAAATCATCAGTAAAAGAGTTTAAATACGGCTTATCCGACTTAATCTCAGCACGATCGCCGATTTTATACCTGATAATCGGCGTAGCATAGTTCAGAAAACTCGTCACAACCATTTCGTATATGTTCCCGTCAACTTTAAAGAATTCAAAAATACCTGTTTCATGTCCGACTGTGTATTTACCATCAGTATTTGTGTAAATAAAAGGTGCACCTTCACTGCTTGCGTACTGATCGACCACTGTTGTCTTAAATGCTGTTTCTATATCTTTTTTAACATGCGGCGCCAGCACTTCAGCTGTAGGAAATACAGCTTTTATCTTCCAGTGCGCTGTTTTTTTATTCTGAAGCATATATTTTGCGATCATATGTATCGCGGAAGGATAACCGTCCAGTGATACAGGGTTTTGTTTTTTCAAATTATCGAAGATAAATTTCATATTCTGATGATTAAACTGATAGGTTGCGTACAGTACCTGGTTAATCGGGAAATTATATCGCCATACGACCTTGCTGTTTTGCTCTTGTGAAATTTCATGACCGGTAAAAGAAGCCCGCTTTGAAAACGGCTTAACACCGTGCAGCAGTTTTATATAATCTAAATAAGCCATCCGTTTCGCCCGGTCGTGTTCAGAGTTATGCACAATTAAATTTTCACCGGTTGTACCGCTCGTTCTGTTTTGTCTGAGCTGGCCTTTAAGGTGAGACCTGTGAGACAGTTCCTTTCTTAAATCATCTTTAACAGTAAAAGGCAGCGACATAAATGTGTTTTCTACATCTTCTTCATCGACTTCTATTCCTTTATAAGCTTCGATATTTGCCGACAGATGCTGCAGCAGTTTTAACAGTTCCTCTGCCGGAGAAATGCGGTGATGAATATAATCTTCGAGGTAATCCCGGTACAGCCGGTTATACCTGTCTCTTTTCAATTTATAGCCGTACAGACTAGTAAACAGATGCTGCAGCATAATCGGCGATTTATAATAGACGTTTAATAATTGCTTCACAGAATCACCCTATTCGTAGTATTTTAAATACCAGTCTGCAAAATGACTGACGCCAGTCTTGATATCCGTGGCCGGCTTGAAATTAATATTTTTATATAAATCATCGACATCCGCATACGTTTCCGGCACGTCTCCCGCCTGCAGTCCCAAATAATTTTTCTTTGCTTCCTTGCCGAGTTTCTCTTCGATAGCTTCTATAAAGTCCATTAATTTTACCGGACTGTTATTGCCGATATTATAAATTTTATAAGGTGCACTGCTGGAACTCGGATCCGGCCAGTTGCCAGTCCAGTCGGGATTCGGTTCAGCAGGCAGATCCACCAGCCGGCTGATAGCTTCGACAATATCATCCACATAAGTAAAGTCCCGCATCATTTTGCCGTGATTGTAAACATCAATCGCTTCCTCCTTGACTATGGCTTCTGTAAATTTAAACAGGGCCATATCAGGTCTGCCCCAAGGTCCGTACACTGTAAAGAATCTGAGCCCGGTCGTCGGTATTTTAAACAAATGACTGTAGGTATGCGCCATCAGTTCATTAGACTTCTTAGTAGCAGCATACAGGCTGAGCGGATGATCGATATTTACCGATGTCGAAAAAGGTTTCAGTGTATTTGCACCGTATACAGAACTCGATGAGGCATAGATCAGATGCTTGACATCATTGTGCCTGCAGCCTTCCAGAATATTAACGAAACCGTTTATATTGCTGTCGATATAGACGTGCGGATTTTCGAGGCTGTAGCGCACACCTGCCTGAGCTGCCAGATTAATCACTATATCGGGCTTTTCCTGTCTGAATACTTCCGCCACCGCTTCTTTATCTGCGAGGTTAACCTCATAGTTTTTAAGCGAATTATTCAGTAAAACTTTCAGTCGGTCTCGTTTCAAGCCAACATCATAATAATCATTCAGATTATCAATGCCGATTACTTCGTGTTTTTCACCAAGCAGCCTTTTGGCTAAGTGGGAACCGATAAAACCGGCGGTTCCCGTCACTAATATTTTGACCATTGAATCTTCCCCTTCCTTTCATCAGCCTATTTCAAGTGAAATAACATTCTCACTGTTTTTTACAGCTTTATCTTTGTTAATAAAACTCAGTATTTTTTCTTTTACGGAATTTTCCTCAGCTGAAAGCAGTTCCTGTATGTGCTGTTCGATATCACTGAGAGGTGTTTCTGATACTTTGCCTCTGTAAATTTTTTCATAGACCTGTTCCGGGTGAATCTCATCTTCACTGAGCAGTTCCTCATACAGCTTCTCACCCGGTCTTAAACCGATATAATTTATTTCGATATCATCCTCTGTAAAACCGCTGAGCCTGATCATATTTTTAGCAAGATCGGTAATTTTCATCGGTTCGCCCATGTCCAGCACAAATACTTCTCCGCCCGCAGCTATTGTCCCTGCCTGAATGACGAGCCGGGAGGCCTCTGGTATTGTCATAAAATATCTCGTCATTCTCTCATCGGTAACAGTTACAGGTCCCCCGGCCAGTATCTGCTGTTTAAATTTAGGAATGACAGACCCCCTGCTGCCGAGCACGTTGCCGAATCTTACAGCGACGAGTGTCGTTTCTTCACAATTTTTATTTAAGGCCTGGACAATCATTTCCGCCATGCGTTTCGTTGCCCCCATAACGTTCGGCGGATTGACAGCCTTATCAGTTGAAATCATGACGAATTTTTTCGCCTTGAAGCGGCAGGCAGCTTCGGCAGTATTTTTAGTGCCGACGATATTGTTTTTTACAGCTTCCCGCGGATTATATTCCATCATCGGCACATGCTTATGCGCCGCAGCATGGTAGACAATATCCGGTCTGTATTTGCTGAATACTTCAAACATGCGCTCCCTGTTCTGGACATCAGCGATAACAGGAATGTATTTGATGTTATCTTTTTTACTGCTGACTTCTTCGAGAATGGTGTAAATGCTGTTTTCACCATTGCCGAGGAGCAGTATTTGTCTCGGATGGAACTTTGCAATCTGACGAACAAGCTCAGAACCGATACTGCCGCCGGCGCCGGTAATCAGTATAGTGCGGTCCATAACCTGGTCCTCGATTCCATCGGTATCGAGCTCAACAGGTTCCCGGCCGAGCAGATCTTCCACTTCTACCTTTTTCAAAATATTAACTTCGATTTTTCCTGACAACACTCCGTTGATACTCGGCATGGTCATCACTTCCACACCGTCGTGAAGCGACAGCTCATTAATTTTTCTAAGCTCATTTTTGTTTAAAGAAGGAATAGCAATAATGACTTTCTGAATGCCGTATTTTTTAATGAGACGCTGTATATCATCGCGGGTCCCTTCTACTCTGACACCGCCGCATACTTCCATCCGCTGTTTCAGCGGATCATCATCTACTGCTACGACCGGATTCATGCCGATTGCCGGAGATTCCAGCATCTGCTTAATCAGTACCGAGCCGCCTTTGCCGACACCGACAACCAGAGTTTTTGTCAGTGCTGTGGTTCTGATGTAATTGCCGTTTATATGATAAGCGACTACGCGCCAGGACAATCTCGATGCACCGATTAAAATTAAATGCATCATCCAGGTAATTATCATGAGTCTGGTAAACGAAAATTCAAAAATCATCAGAATAATAATGTATGACGTGAGGACGGAGCATGTGACCGCCTGTGCTATTGAAATCATTTCCCGGACACTTGCGAACTGCCAGGCCCGGTGATACAAGTTAAAGATATAGGCGAAAATATGGTGACTGACCAGAAGAATAACCGCTGCTACAAGAAGAACGGGCAGGGAGTACTCCAGGAAAAAAGGTTCCAGAATGTAATATCCGATAAACACCGAAAATGTCGCTATCAATGAATCTGCCACCAGAAATAGTAAAAAGCGTTTTTTAACACCCATAATTAAACACTTCTCTCCTCTAAAATAGACCCCATAAGTTTCGTCTTTTCTTTTTCTTAAACTCATGTCTCAAGTCGTTCCGCGCCGGTGACTTTACAGTCACTTCTTCGTTATTCAAGATCGCCTCTGCATTGTTTTTAAGATAATATACGTAGGATTTCCCGAGTTCCGTTTCGATAATTTTGTACGCTTCAAGCAGCATAAAAGGCCTCGTTACCGAATGATGTGCATCACTTGCAACAACATGGACAAGATTCTGCTCGATCATTTTTAAAGTCTGAGCTTTTAAATTGCTGCCGAACAAACCTGTGACGGAACCTGCTGTAATCTGGGTAATAACTCCTTTATCAACGAGCTTGTACAGTTCATCAATATTATCCATCAGCGGTGTGCACCTTTCAGGATGGGCAACTACTGGAACAAATCCATTCATCTGAAGATCGAAAATCAGCTGGTCTGTGTAATCAGCTATTTCAATATAAGAAAATTCAATAAGCACATACCGGGAATTATTAAGAGTAATACTTGTACCGGACAAGAGCTGGTACAAGAGATTCGGATTAATTCTGACTTCCTGTCCCGGATACAGCCTGACAGCAATCTCCGTACTCTCTGCAGCCCTGTTTAAGAGAGTCAGCATTTCCGTTACTTTTTCTCCTGGATTTTCAAAATCTCCGCTGTAGTGATGCGGCGTCACGATGATATCCGTTATTCCCGCAGCCTCGGCCTGCAGAAGCAGTTTAATTGCTTCTTCTTCTGAGTCAGGACCGTCATCCGCCCTGATTAAAACATGATTATGGATATCGATCATCAATCATCACTCCCGTAATAATGATAGTTATTTTTGCTTTCTTTTTTCATATTGACGTTATTCAGAACAACCCCGAGTATTTTGGAATCTGTTTTTTCAAGCAGCTGTTTCGCTTCCTTCAGCCTGTGCACGTTATTATTTTTTACATCGGTCACAATGACAGTACCGTCTGTGTGCTTACTTAAGATTTGAGCATCGGTGACGGCGAGAACCGGCGGTGAATCGACAATAATCATGTCGTAGTGACTTTTCAATTCTCTTAAGAGCTGAGTCATTTTTATAGATGACAGCAATTCCGACGGATTCGGCGGTACGGGACCTGAAGTGATAAGATCCAAATTTTCAACAGATGTGTGTTTAATAATCTCTTCCATATGCAGCTGATTAACAATGCTTGTGGTCAGACCACTTTGATTGGAAAGCCCGAAGGTATAATGGCTGGTCGGACGTCTGAGATCTGCATCGACAAGAACGGTCCTCTTTCCCGCCTGGGCAAAAGCAGCTGCCACGTTTGCCGCCGTGGTTGACTTTCCTGCTCCGGGCATCTCGGATGTAAATAAAACAGACTGAATATCGCTGTCGACATTGGAAAACATTATATTCGTTCTGATAATTCTGTACTGCTCGCTGATCAGTGAATTTCCCGGCTGTAAAAACGCGAGGTTTCTCGCCTGGCTGTTCACAAAGCCTTCTTTTTTAAAATTCATAAACCCCGCCCCTATTTTTCAAATTTTGTCGTCACGCCGAGCACCGGCAGTCCGAGATGTTTCTCCACTTCTTCCGGTGTTCTCACCGAACGGTCAAGATAGGTTCTTAAAAATGCAATGACTATGCCGGTCACTGCCCCAATAAACAAACCGATAATAGTATTCAGCACAGGATCCGGTGACACCTGTACAGGATTATCTTCAATATTTGCAGGAGCAAGTACCGAGACGTTATCAACGCTCATAACTTCAGTGACTTTTTCCTGAAATACATCTGACAATTCGTTCGCAATCATCGCGGCGCGTGACTGACTTTCATCAGTTACTGTAATATTTATGACCTGCGATGATTCTTCTGTAACGATATTAATTTTTGCTGCGAGCTCTTCTGCTGTCTCTGTAAGCTCCAGCCTGTCTATAACATCGTTCAGTACGATTGGACTTTCAATAATGTCTCCGTATGTATTGATGAGCTGGAGACTTGTTTCAATATCCAAGTTATTGAACGACGTGCTTCTCTCTGACTGGCTGACGAGTATCTGTGTTTGGGCCTCGTACTTTGGAGTCATAAAAAATAAAGTAAATGCGAGAACGACCATTCCAAAAAATAAAGTCAGCAGTAAAATAAAAGGAAAATACTTTTTAATAACATCAAACATATGCTCAATACTCATATTTTCATCCATATTGACCTCCTACATGATAGTGGTAAATTTCTACCCCGCTCAAGGTAAAGTGAATGTAACATGCTTTTTAAATATTTGGAATATTATTACGGAAAGTATTTAGAATTCGTAATAAATAGATAAAAAATTCAAAAAAAAAAAAACGCTGTAACCCTTGGAGTATAAGGGTTACAGCGTTCTATTTTTCAATTTAAAATCGGTAATCACTTTTATGTTTATTAGATAAAATTATTGATAATAATAAGATTAGTATCACAGAAGGAGTAAAAATCACTAAATTTGAAAAGAAGACCGGTTCATAAATCAAAAGGCTTGAAAACGCGATTAAATATAAAGAAATATATGCTGCTGCTGAAAATGGAACAGAGATTGCAGCAGTATAGATGAGCAGAAATATAAAAAGAATCAGCGTGATGATGCCATTTGTTTCGAGAATACTGTCAAAAACAGTATATATGCTTTTCTGTAAAATAAAATTTTGATATATAAAATTTACTGTGAAAATTATAACAGCTGTTATTGTCACTGTAACAGAAGTAGTATACCGTCCGGTGGAGGAAATGTTAATCAGGATGAAATAGGATAAAAATGTCCCTCCCATGGTAATTAGAGCTGTACTGCTGAACGGAATTATGAGAATGATTGATACTGCCGGCAGCAGATAGAAAAGAAAGGCTTGATTATCTTTAGGTAGGAGGAGCAAACCCGAGCTTAAAATCAAGGACGCAGCGACGGAAACACCGCTTCCGTCAGTACCGCCCAGCAATATAAATCCGCTTATTATCCCGCCTGAAATTAAAAATACAGGAAGTTCTGATGGAATTTTATATAAAAAAATTAAAGAAATTAAAATATAAACTGCGGTTTTAGTCCAGCTGAACTCTCCTGCAGAGAAATCATTAATGAGTATAGTCAAAATATACAGCAGCCAGATTATATAGAATCCTGTCTTTACTGCGGTAAAAAAAAATTTTAGAATTACGCTGCAAATATATAAATATTGCTGTGAAGATCAATATATACAATGGCATGTCATTTTTCACGACATTTCCGAGTCCGCCGAAATCAATCGCTGTCAGATGGGCTGTGCTGAACAGCAGCGTAAAAATCAGAGTAAAAACAATTCCTTCATATGTAAACAGAAATTGAGACTTCCTTGGAAAGTTCACAGTGGCTTCACCACTTTCATTTTAGAATCATACATTGTATATATTACCAGTAAAATGAATACTTTAGTATCTATATTGCAATAGATAAAAAGAGCCCCTTTAAAGGGAGCTCTTGTTTTAAAGATACTTAATTATAAATCGGTGAAACTTGTAATTTTCAATTCCAGTGTTTCCGGGTCATACTCAATATTATAGCGTGTAGAGTAAGTCACCGGCTCATCAATATCATCATGCATTCTGCGTGTTTCCGCATCAATTACAATCGAGTTGCCGTCTTTGCTGTAATTGCTGAACGATACTCGCTGTATATCCATATTGCCAAATGAATCGCTGTCGAGATTGCCTTCCAGAATATCCAAAATATCAGAACCTTCAGCAATATAAGGTTCTACTTCGCCAATATCATCAAACAGATACATAAATTCCAGAGCATTTAAATAATCTCTGACCAGATTTTCAGCATTTGATTCCATATCTTCTTCAAACGATTCCCGGTTTTCTTCAATCTGTTCCTGTTCAGACACTTTATCGCGCTGGTTATAAATTGCTTCTTCATCAAATTTCACTTCAAGCATATAGTAAGGAATAGATTCGTCATAATCGGAAAACAGTTCGTCACTGTCTTCATTTAAATTAAGCGTTACGCTGTCCATGTTAAAAGTTTCACCGCCGTATTCGACTGTGCCTTCTATTACGTATTCCTCATCATATTTAAATGGGCCGATTTTTGGATTTGCATCGAGCTCTTCATCTTCTGCGAACGGCTCCCCGTTCAATGTCAATGAAATATCTTCACTGCTGATATCCAAACCGTAGAATGAAAGTGCAGGGACAGTCAGTTCCACGTTATACAGATCTGCATTCAAAATACCTTCTACTCTATCATAGGACTCTGCAAAATTCACTTGAACTGATGCGTTATATTCTTCTGATTCATTAATAATTCCGGTACCATCAAAATTATATTTACCCGGAATCAGTTCGTTAAATTTACTGTCACTGGTATTCCACGATACAGTTTCCCCATTAAATTCGTAGTTAAAAGTATCCAGTCCGCCGCTTTCTTCAACATATACATTGGATTTCGGAATACTAAACTGATAATCATCGAAGAATAAATATTTAGAACCGTTTTGTTCAATCGACAGCAGCGTATGCAGCCCGTCATGAATGTCATTGCCTGGCACACCGTCACTGAGATACGTCTTTTGTTCATTAATCATATCCTGATACTGAGACATGCCGATTTCACTGTCTACATAGGCAAAGTAAGCCAGTGCTTCTTCTTCTGATATATCGGTGCTGACTGCGTTTTGAAATGACTCTGTGTCTTCACTCGTTACAGCTTCACTGATATCGTCGAGCGCGGCGTCCGGGGACGCCATATTTTCAAGTACTTTATAAATTATAAACAATGCAATAATCACTGCTGCTGCAATGCTGATAATCGTAATTAATTTTTTCTTTTTCTTCGGATCCATAGGTTCGCGCGCAGCATCATCTGAAGCTGTCTGTGATGTCACATAAGCCGGCTGCTCTTTCTTTTCCTCGTCTTGTGCGGATACAGGCGTACCGCAGTGAGTGCACACTTTAGCGTTATCGCGAAGTTCATGTCCGCAATTCTTACAAAATTTCATTGGCTCCTCCTAATTTAAAACATAAATAAATCTTCCATATAGTACAGGGACTGTGCAATTGCAATACGGACTAAAATATAATAAATAATTGCATTAATAATGAAGTAAATAATTAATGAGTAGTAGCTGTCAAACTTCACATTGTGATTCTGTGCGTACTTCAGGCAAATATAAATCGGTGCTGTAATAAATAACAGTGATCCAACTACCCAGAAAAGCATACCGATTTCCACCAGTGTAATTGCTGAAAAGCCAATTGCCACTACAAACAAGCCGAGTACAATCGTTGTAGAAACAGAAAAATCATGCAGAATCTGCTGCCAGCTCTTCGCATTTTTCAACAATAAAACATTCATGAGCATGGTGACCCCGTAATATATAGCAATTAATACTGCCAGCACGAAGAAAATTCTAAACAGTACAGAGAATGGAACTGACGTGTAAGGACCTGCCAGCGACCGCCCCATAATAAAGAAGAGCAGACTGACAATTACTGCTGCCATACCAACCGTCCCCGATGTAACAGATGGATCGTAAATTTTGTCGGCTCCAATCATTCTTCCCGGTCTTAAAAAAGAATTTTTAATAAAAGATAAAACCGTTTTAAAATATGTATTGCTGTTAGGCGCTGAAGTGCCTGCTTTTCCTTGCTGATTTGTATCAGACACCATCTTAATATGACCGTTGTCAGGCTCGCTGCCTGTGATTTTTGAAACATCTGTTCCGCACTCTCCGCAGAAACGGTCACCTTCAAAAATCTGCGCCTTACAATTTGGACATTGCATAAATTTTCCTCCTTTTCCTTATTTATTTTAATTATAACAATCATTGCTTTTATAACAATAACTTATCAGAAAATTTATTCTTATAAACTAGATAAAAAGAACATACCTTTCATCAATCTTTTAACAATATTTTACAAGCACTACTTTAAAGAATATATAATGTTCGATATACTGAGATTAATTTATATACATGGGGTGGCATTATGTTAGAAGTATTAACAGCTTCAAATCATAGAAAATTTCAGCTGATCCAGTTCCTTTACCAGTCTGACAGTTTTATACATATTGATGATCTGGCACAGAAACTTGGAGCAAAAGTGAGAACCGTTTACGAGGATATTAGAGAAATTTCAGAGTCCGATTTATCGCATATATTTGAAATTGAATCGCGTTCTAAAGAATACAGTATTCGTTTTCACGATAACTGTTCTATCGACTCTTTCGGAAATTATATTATGAAAAATAATATATGTTTCAATATTATTGAATATACTCTTTTCAATAAAAATGTAACCGTTGATGATTTAGCTGATATCTATCATATTTCGCTACCGACCGTCTACCGTTTAATTGCACGTATTAATGAAGGACTGAAAGATAACTTTGAGATCAGTTTTTCAACTTCTCCCTGCTGTCTTCACGGTGACGAAATTGAAATAAGAAGCTTCTATATTCAATATCTGACAGAACGTTATGATATCAATGAGTGGCCTTTTACGGATATCGATCATGATGAATTATTAAAAATGTTTACGGCTTTCACTGATACATTAAAATTCAAACTTCAGTATTCTGACTTAAAATTACTGAAACTTTCTCTCGCAGTCTCACATATACGGGTAAGCCAGGGACATACAGTGGATAATCAGGGAGTTCGAACATCCGGCATTTTAAATATGCTGAATCAGTCTGATCAATTTTTTAAAATATTTTCTGCTGTCTTTAAAGGAGATTTCCATGCCCAAGTATTTACTGACAACCTGTCTTATATAATTTCCGACTATTTTTTCTTTAATCATGATGAACTGCTGAAAAGCGCGACAATTGACAGTTATTCTGCCCAATCCTACATTCATTTAACACAGATTATCAATGAATTAGCTACAGAATTTGACATACCAATCGATAACAGGGAAATGCTGATTTACAATATACATAACAGCGCCCAGCTCGGTATTCGCAATATTAATGTCAGACCACTAATCATCAATAATAAATTTATGCTGCTGCAGCAGTTCAGAGAATTGTTCCCAAAGTTCTATAGCAGTCTTAAAGTAAAATTAGAAAATTACGTTGAACTGATGGAGATTAAATATAATGAAGATTTTATTTTTCATTTAATGCACTCTTTTGTCACGAGATGGGAAAACCTGTTTAGAAATCTTTTAAAATCCCAGCGTAAAATTAAAGTAAAAGTGGTCAGCAGCCACGATATATATCATGCCCGGCTAATGCAGTCTATTTTGCAAACTGAATTTTATGAGCGTGTGGATACGGAATTAATCGATTCATATAATATCGAAGCGCTGCTCGAGACATCAGACGAAGTCGATTTACTGATTGCAAATTTCACCTTGCCCATATCGGACAGCAGAGTGATTGCGGTAAACGATATTCCGACAAACAAAGATATTAATTTGATTAATCACAAAATAAAAGAAATCAGATTGAGCGATAATTAAAAAACAGAGGTGTAAACGTTAATGAGTTTACACCTCTGCTTTTATTAATTTAGGATTATCCTGAGATTTTTCTATTCAGTCGACTTGCCGAACTTTCTGCGTTCCGCTTCAAGTTCCAGGTCGTCCACCTCGTCATCCAGATATGTTTCATCAGGAAGATTTTCTATCGGTTCATTGTAAGACACAGGACCGTCCAGAATTTCTTCTTCCACTGCTACGTTCTCAATTCTGTCTTCGACATCTTCGGCTTGTTCTCCGCCGTAAGTATATGCTCCGCAATTCGGACAAATAGCAGTCTCTTCGGCGATTTTCGCACCGCAATTTTGACATGCATCCATAATGTAAACCTCTTTTCCGTTTATGTTCTTAGACAAATACCCTTATCAAATATATCTAGTCATTTCATCATAAGAAAAAACTTCCCGGCAGCACCGGGAAGCAAACTTTAGTCTTCATCTGCACGGCCGAAATCACTGCGTTCTTTTTTCTGCTGTTTATTTAACTCGTCTTCAGGATAATTCTCTTCCGGCATATCTTCCATCTTATTATCTTTGCCGGGACCGTTTAAGAACTCCTCTTCAGGTGCTCTTTCCTGAATCAGACCGTTGGTATCTGTGAAATTCTCATCTTCGCGGATGAACTCTCCGCATGTTGGACAGACTCTTGTGCCTTCCAGTACTTCTTCACCGCAATTTTGACATGTCACCATAGGAATCACTCACTTTCAGTAAAGTATTTGCTAATAGATAAATACCCGATTAGATGTATATTAGTCATTTATTAATCAATCAAAATAAAAAAACCGTCCTTAATACAAATTAAGAACGGTGCAAATTTAAAATTATACCAGCTGATCTTTAAACATATCATCGTAAAATGACAGTGTGAATACCGAGTAGAATGATACCAGCGGCGATTGGATTAAATTGTTTTTCCATGCTGTTTCAAAGGCATTATCGATGTTGTAGTCCAGCACTGTCGTATAGAATACATCATCGTAAATCTTGCTGAGCACATGGTTGTTGCTTGCCTGCAGCTGTGTGATGACAACTTTAAGTGTCTCGTTCATATCGCCTGTGTTCTGCTCGACAAGACGCAGCAGCGGTTCGAGTTCTTTCGTCAGCTGAATCAGCTGAGCGCGGATTTCCTGGTTCTTGTCTTCAAGTTCCTTAGGAAAATCTAAAGGATAAAAGTCCTGATCAGCTTTTTCCAGAGTAAATCTTTCAAGCACTTCGTACTCTGAAGGATATTGAACTTTCTTATCTTCGCTCAAGACACCGTGAGTACTTTGCATGAGTGATAATCTGATTAAATCAATTCTGACGAAAGCACGGCAAAGTTTTACCACAGATAAGTGATTGAAACCTTCTTCTTTAAATTGAGCTAAAATGTCATCCAGATTTTTGGACTGCGCTTCAATCATCTCCGGCAGACGGGTCATTCTGTATGTAAAGTTTCTATAGTCTGTCTGATTCAATAATTCTTCTTTAGTTTCTTTATAGCTTTTCATGTAATCCCCTATTCTTTATGTCATTATTAACAGTTTAACATACAGGGGATTAAAATTTGATGCTCCTGCTGATTTTATTACTGATATCTTAACCGGGATAGTCTTCTGTATCTGCTCTTATTATAAAGCAGTTTGTCTTTAGTAAAAAACTTGTAATTCCGCAGCAGATACAATACTAATTTCACCGCTTCAGATGAATATTCGAGCAGTGTCGTTTGATGATTAACGCCTATAAATTTTAATTTTCTGCTTCCGTTAAACACCTTATTAAAAATCATTCTGGTGCGGAAAATATGGTACTGGCTCGTAACAATGATGACATGACTGTAATTTAATCTGGATAGTATCTGCTGAATTTCTACTGCGTTGTTGTAGGTAGTCGTTGAGAAGTATTCTGTGAGGATATGACGTTCGTCTATATAATCGTAGGTGGAGTTTAAAAGATCTTTCGTACCGCGGAGTTCGTTTTCGTCATTAAATGATGTAATTAGGATATGCGCCTTGCCGTAATCAAATTTCTGATAAAGATCTGCAACTGCTTTAAAGCGGCGGTAATCACCGTCAAGGTAGACAATTAGTGTTTTATTTTCATAAGACATAACAGTACTCACCTCACTTGTATTGTTACCTGCAGTGTAACAGGCCAGTACTTAGATACAGTTTTACAAAAGTAAAATTAATGTAAATAAAAAACCGTGAGATATCCTCTCACGGCTTGCTTTTATTCTGCAGTTTTTAAATTAATAGAATCTTCATTGTACTGATTGAAACTCACCATAATCCGGTCGGCTTCTTCTACAGTATCCAGTGTCATCGGCGGCTCTCCGCTGTATTGAATCGTTTCAATAAAATCTTCCCCGTTAAAATAAGATACGTAGCTTGAACGGTTAATTTCATAAGTATTAGATGGATCGTAGTCAATATAATCAGTAGTCATCATTTCTTCATTTTCAACAGCCTCACCATTATAGCCCATCCAGCTGCCTTCAGTGAGCGATCCCATATCCATCAGATTATCATCTGAACCGCCGCTGCACGCTGATAAAAGCATAATTCCCACGAGTAAACTCATAAAAGACAATTTGGTTTTCATTGATGTTCCCCTTTTCTGTTTAAAGTAAGTAACAGTTAAATAATAGCATAATATTGCTGGCTGTCTAACTGTTAACCAAAGAGATTATATAAGCCGAAGCGGTAGCCCCATATTTTTACAAACTCGCTAATCCAGTGGGAAAAAGCGTCTTCTCTGTCGAGACCTTTTTTTCCTTCAAGATTTGAAGCGGAGATATAGTTAAAGGTTTTTTCATTATCATTCAACCGTTCGAACGCTAGTTTTGCCCGTTTAAGATGATAATCACTTGTAACTATCATTGCAGATTCAAAATTATTATCTTCCATAATTTCTATAGTTCTCTCTGCATTTGAATACGTGCTGGTGGATTCAGTATCAACGATTACATCTTCCTCTTCGACACCGTAATGGCGAACAATAGATGTAAGTTCTTCAGCATTATATCTGTCCCCTGCTGGGGTAATCAGCACTTTACCGGCATAGCCTGACTGATATAAATCAGCAGCTCTCTCTACACGGCCCTGATCTCCGCCGCCGAGAATGACAATCACATCGCTGTCTTTTGGTGAATCAGACTCTCCAGGTATAAAACTTTCTATTAAAATTGCTATAAATGTAAGAGCAAGTATAACAAGTAAAGGGATTGCAATTTTAATATTCATTGTTGCCTCCGCATTTGATATTATTCAATTTCAACGAGCTGCATGCCATTTCTATTACTTTTATTAAAGCTGAGTATTATACCATCTGCTTCTTCAACTGAATTAAGCATCTCTGGTGTATCTTCATAGAGTTCTGTTTTTATAAACTCTTCACCATTGAAGTAGGATACATAAGTGTCACGGCTTACCTCATAATCTTTTTCTGGATTATACGGGATGAACTGCGACTGCATCATTGCCTTATTGTTTTCTAAAATACCCTTGTAGTTAACCCAGCGGTCTCCTACGAGATTGACTTTGTTGATAAGGTTGTTGCTTGTCGCCTGGGTAGTAGAAACATTATTACAGGCAGATAGAAGTAATAGAAAACAGCAAAAACACAAGAAGAGAATGGTTTTGAAGTAATACATAAGAGCCCTCCACAAATTGATTCATTAAAATCATACTATTTTAAAGGTAATTGAAGCAATTAATATCAAATATAAATACCAAAAAATAAGCCAGGTCTATGACCTGGCTTAAATATCTTCAAGGTAAAACTATATATATATTCCATTATGCCATTTAATTATTTTCTCATTACTTAATTTATCAAGTATATAATATTGGATCCTATATTTACCATTCTCTACAAATTTATAATTCAAGATGTTGCTTTCAGAATACCATTTTTTATCAAATATTTTTCCATCTTTGTATATATACCATGCATATTGAGGATTCTCAAAATTATAATTATGTATACATTCAAAACTAAATCTTTTTCCGTCTATCTTTTTCTCTTTGATAAAAGATAGTTTATTAAGTTCACGCGAATTTTGATACAATTTAATTACAAGTGATAAATTTTCTTCGACAATAGAAATATGATTATCATTTTTTTGAACAGTAATTTCAGAATTATTTCTTCCATACTGAATAGATGTTAAAAATATATTTTCGTGTGTGTCGAATTGAACATTCTTAATTGGTGATATCTTATGGAAACGTTCCGAATATATTCCATAGTCAGCTTTTTCTATATCTCCAATTTTACATTGAATATTAGTTGGTTGGTGTTGCTTTATAACTAACTCTCGTTTTGACATAGGATGAGTTACTTTATACAAATTGTCGCTTTCAAATGCTATTGACTCATTAAAATCAGGGTGTAAATTAAAGTTTTGGCTCACCAGCTGACTAAAATCAGAGATTAGCTCATCATAAATAATAATACTGTTTAATTTGGTTATAATTATATGTCTATTAATGTTTACCGATTCATATAAATCATTTTTACCAACAACATATGTATATTCATCATTTTCTTCAAAATGTATTAAACCTATTTTACTCAATTCTTTACTAAGAAAGGGGTAACTTTTATTTTCAACAATTAGGCCATTATGAGATCTTGCTGACATAAAATGCTTTCTAAACTCACCTTTTTGATAGGTGTAGGTTCCACAATCAACTAAAATATCATCTTCATCAAACGAGTAGGTAAACGATAAATCATCACCGTGTTTATGATTGTTGTATAACTTTCCTGAAATAAATGAGAAAAATCTTTTGTCTTGTTTATAGTAAAATATCCCTTCATCTGGAAAGTAAAAATTTTTTTGTTCTTCATTTCTTTTTAACATTTTAGGTATATACGACTGATAAGTTTCTCCCATTCTTCGTGAGTATAATTGCTTTAAATCATACCTCTCCCCATCTCCAATATTAGGGAATTTAGTATTATTTTGTGTGAATATTGCTATGTAATTAAATGCTGCTTCAATTCTCTTTTTAAAATCCTCACCTATTGAATCTTCAAAATAATTTAAAAGTTCATATTCAATAATTAAGTATAAATCCATATTAAATAAATGATAAGAAATTGAATTTTCGGTATTAATTCCATTTTTGGTAAATGAGATATCAAATAGTCTACGTATTCTTTTCTTTGCAAGTAAAACATAACTATCATTATTATTTAAATATTTCGTTAAAATGTATAGACTTCGATCAATCATCAATCCATGATTACCTAAGCTATGATTATCAGAGTCAGCAAGGTATAGCTGATGCTTTGACAATAAAGTATGAATAAAAGTATTATAGTCATTTATATTTCTATTATTTAAGTTTATTTTTAGTAATATAATAATTAATGTACGTTCTGAGACACAATGATCATACCATGTATAAGTTGACTCCTTATCTTCTATAAGATTATTATTCCACGCTTCCAAGATTTCAATAGCTTTGTATAAATACTTGTCATTGTTATCAATTTCATAAGCTTGTAATAGATACTTTATAGGTTCCAATGTATTAAGATGGAACATTGCCATGTTTGTCTTTTCCCCTATGTCGATATGCCAATTAAAATTATTATTAAATATTAAATAATCTGGACTCAATTCAATATTGTCAGGGACATGTCCTACCCTAATGATTAAAATATCATCCAATATTCTCTTTGCCACTTTCATAGCGTATTGATTACTTATCTTTAATTCTAAGTGATTAAAAATAATGTTCTTTAAATCCATTTTATCACCCTTTTATATACTGATTATCTTATTATAACTTAAATCACTTTATATAGTTAGGCTGTTGGTAAGATAATATGCAGATTAAGTTTATTTATTCACACTAATACTTTCAAGGTTATTATGTTAAAATAATTATAATATTAGAAAACAGGTGAACAATATGCAAGGTGAAAAAATTTATAGTAGCGATAAAGATGTCAAATATATTTTTAAAGAAGGTAACAAATCAGTTAATAAATTAATCGTGATATTTTCAGGTTATGCATCAAAAGATTCTAAAATTAAACATAAGTATAATTATATGAACATACTCTCTGATACAAATGTTCATAAATTGTATATTCTAGATGATAATGGCGAAACTGGTTCGTATTATTTCGGGCAATATCTAAACTTTGATGTCGATAGTAGTGTCATTTCTTTAATACTTATGACTGCCCGGAATTATTCTATCAGTTTAGAAAACATTATTACTCTCGGATCATCAAAGGGTGGAACTGCAGCTCTATACTTCGGTCTAAAATATAAGCTCGGAGCTATTTTTGCAGGTGCCTTTCAAACCAAAATAGCAGACTTAATAACTATGAGACGTCCGGAATCTACTGATTTCCTTCTAGGAGATGCTAATTCGAAAGATTATAATAAAAGGTACAATCAATTAAATTCAATTATGTTTAATTTATTAAATTCTCCTGTACTATCTAATCTTTATCTTATTAGTAGCGAAAATGATTGGCAATATGAGATACACGTTAAACCATTTATTGATAAACTTAATCAATTAAGTATAAATCATGATATATATTTATCACCAGATATGCAAAATCACAGTGAGATATCAATTTATTTCCCGCAATATTTTAGAAAAAAATTAATAAATGAATTATTTAACATACATATGGTGGTACTCTAACAACAATAGATTCAATTGCGCCTTCAATGACAGTTACTCTGGCTTCGAAACCTTCTAAATAGTTTTGAACCACCATTCTTTTATCTCTTTCTTTTATTGCAGCTACTGATAACTCCCAATTATGTTTAAAACGCTCTTTAGAAACGTTGACTCTTACACCTCTACCTAAGGAAGAAGATAATGGTTTAATAACAATATTACTTTCATTATTTCTAAAAGCATTCTCATACGCAAGATTCATTTCATCTTTATCATATACTATAGATTGCGGTGTCTTTATTCCATATCTATTTAATAATAATTCTGTTTTTAACTTATCATTTGTTAATTCTCTACCAATTTTTGCTGTCGTAGGATAAAATGGATTTAATACTGTACCTATTCTAGATCCGTCCACCCTCAATATATCTAACTTTTTCAAATATTTTCTTTTAGTATTGCGTATTTTATATTTATAATTACTGTTCTTTAAGAAGTTAAGCTGTAAGCCCGCTGTTGAGGTAATTATATTCTCATCATATTTATTTTGTATTTTATGTGGACTATTATTAAATAAGTAATTTAAATCTTTATTATCCAATTTATACAGCCTCATTTATTTAAATTTATTTAATCAATATTATTTTTTGATTTGAAATCTGCTAACATAGCATCTATTAAATCAAATACTGGTTCTTTTGGAGTTCCTTTATACGGATAATGATGCATTCTTAAATTTGCATCCGGATTAAGTTCCAATACATAAGGATCTCTGTCATCTAGTGATTTATAAATCATATCCACACCTGCTGTACTTAATCCCGGAATTGCTTGTACTGCTGACTCGGCAGCTTGTATCATAGCATTATTAACAAGATGAGATATTTCGTAACTATCTCCACCTAATGAGATATTTGAAGACTTATGAAGATAAATCACCTGGTCACTATCAGGTACACTATCGAGGCTAAGACCTTCATTGTTTAAATTATTTATAACTCTCTCATCAACTTTAATTGGTAATACTTTCAAATGAGGATTGAATGTTCTTTGTTTATTTTTTATAGCTATAAGTTCGTGAATTGTATTATTACCATTACCGATAACATTAGCTGGTACTCTTAAAATTGCTGAGTTGAACTGTTTTTCAATAACAAGAAATCTGGTTTCAATTCCTGATATAAATTCCTGAACTATTAAATTGAATTCTTTCTTTCTTTCTCTAGTCGCAGTTTCTGCGAATTTCCACGCTTGATCAAAATTACTTGAGTCGACATTTAAAGTAATGCCTCGGCCACCATTAAGATTACTTGGCTTAAAAACATAGCTTTTTCCTGAATCTTCTACATACTTTTTAGCTTGTTCATACTGATCCACACCAAATCCAATTGAATCACTTGTTCTAATACCAGCGTTTTTCAATGCTAGTTCTGTTGCCAGTTTATCTTTTGAAATTTCTTTTGCTTTAACTTTATTAGAAGTAGGTGTTTGTCCATAAATTGATCCAAACAATTCATTCTTATATTTCATTTTTATAGCAAATTTACTAGCTTTTACACTTCTACAGTCATCTAGTTTAGATATATGGTGATTGGCTAACATTAAAGTACCTTGAAAATTAGTTGTGTATTTATTAATAGGAAGATCAGCTAAATGTTCTATCATTATAGAATTTAAAAGTTTGAAATCCACTTAAAGCATCTCCAATCATTACATATCTACCCTATAGTTAATTCTCCTGCTTTAACCCATGAATTATACTTAAAGTTTTTACGATATTCTATTTGAACTTGTATTGACGTTTTCCCTTTAATATTAATATTTTGACCTTCAATATAATTATTTATAGAGAGTTTCTTTTTATTAATAATTATAAAGATATTTTTTTCTGGATGGCTATAGTTACTCTTAATATTTACAGATACATCTTCACTACTGTCATTGACTACTTCAAAACTAATATTAGTATCGCGTAATGCTATTCCATCATACGGCTTAACGGTTACTTTGTTCTCGATAGTTTTCATACTAACATTCATCGGGTTAACTATTCTTAAAGATTCAATAGGATGAACTAGTTCTATTCTGTTACTTCTATATACATCTAATGTGTTATAGCTGTTTGCAACTTGATAATTCAAGAACGGCCAGAATGCTTTAATATATAGACTCAGAAGAATGGTATTTCTTCTTTCATCCATTTTTAATGACAATAAATTACGCAATAAAAATTTACTATTGAAAAATATAAAAGTTTCTTGTATTGCCTCTGTTTCCTGCGTAATACTGCTATGCCAATTACTAAGCTTTGATTCAAGATATAACATCATGCTTAAATTGGCATTTAAAATCTCTTCACGATTTAAATTACATCTACGGGCTGCGTCTAAGTACATTTTCTTACCTATATCATTTTTGTCACGAATACTACGCGGTAGCCATTTTTTAGAAATGTTGTAACCATCTTCAATTTTCGTTACCTTATATCCAGATTGAGTATATGGCAATTTAGCCATCTCGTAAATGTTCGACTTTATATGTATACTATTAAAATCCATATTTTCTCTGACTAAGTATGCAACTTCATCGGAATGAGCTGAACTAAAATTGTATTTCATCTGCTTTATAAACTCATCTGGAATATTTAAATCTTCGAAATTATAATATTTATGTTTCAAATCAAAGTTATACACCAGTCTATCTACCAATTCTTTATCCCGTGTATATATATCTTTTCTTGGCCCTTCTTTTTCCTTTTCAAAATCAATTAGGTATGTGAATAAATTGAGTTTTGATTTAATTGATTTAAGGATTGCCAAGGATACTTTAGAATCCATGCCTCCAGTTAAAGATAGATATAATGTTTTGTCTAATTTCGATAACCATTCAACCTGATTTTTTAGAAACGGAATAGTTTTTTCAGCTATTTCTTCTGCTGATTGGTTTTCTATATCGTATCTTGGGAAATATCTACTAAACTGGTTTTCTTTGAAAGAAAAATAATTATTACAGTTAAATTTATAAATAGATTGTGTACCGGTATAATCCATATAACCATTAGTCCATCTTGTTTTTAAAGTAACATTCCTATTTTTTTTAACTACTTCACGAACTATTACTTCATGTGAACCAAAAAGCTCTTTATTCCAATAATATATTGGCTTCATAGAGGTTGCATCAGTATATACCTGTGTATCATCGGAGTCATCTACTATTAAAATATATCTTCCATTTAAGTAATCCAAAGCATCATAGAAGTATTCACGCGATATTTTGTATTGTTTACTTAAGTGTTTTAATATTTCATTACTATCCTTTTTTGAATCTCTAATGTCTAAAACGTAACCTAACATTATAATATTTACATCTTCATCAATAACCTGAGTTAAATTACTCGATTTTTCATAGTAAAAGTAAGCACTAGTTAACTTTTCTACTTGATTCAAATATTCAGGAATATTCTCTAATTTTCCTCTGGTAATTAAAAATTGATCCTTCCTGTATGAATTGACAGCCATATTTTCACTCCTATTCTCAGTAAAAACATCTAGAGGTTAATCAATTTTAATCTTCCAGCTTCGATAAAAGTTCTTTGATTATAATATTTTTTATATTTTAATTTTATCTTAATAAATTCTTTTGGCTGTATGGATATCTCTTTGAGATCTCTAAATTTTGATATACAAACTTCATTATTGAATTCACCATTATAGTCAATATTAACTTTTATAACATTTTTAACACTGTAAAAGCTTTGGATACCTATTTTTTCGACATTTTCACCATTGTTTTTGTAGTATAAAGTATACATGTTCTTCATTTTTATTGGAAGTTCCAGTGGCTTTATCATCCACTCTTTTATTGCTAAATTATTCATTCTCAGATCTGGGCTAAGTGATATTTCGTTATTATCACGGCACAGATCTATAGATTCCGAATTATAAACTAAATATTGTCTGTTAATATCATTCGTGATTTCTGTGACTTTGTTTTCAATTTCAGTAAGAGTAGAAGCATCAACATTAAATTTATTATAATCAATATTCTCGACATTAATCTTTATAATGCCATTATTTTCAGTACTCATTACACTACCAGTTTCCACAAAACCAATGACTGGTGTATTACTGCCAAGATAGTCACTGAGTTTTGAAGGTAGATATGGGTTTGTATCTTTAATACCACGCGTTAGTGCATCATTAATCAATAAGAAATCCAATTTTAGAGTTGTATTTAAAAATTCCAAGAATGATAAATATGGATATAAATTAATATTTAATTCATCTAATATTTTTTGTTCTCCTTCTGGTATCACATCGATATTAGTGAACAAGTGGAGTTTAAATTGAAAATTAAATTTTTCATTTAAGTAATCAATTAGTTTTATAAAATGATGATAACTTCTATTTTTATAGAAGTTACCAAAGTACCCTATATTGATAACGGATTTATCAAAATCGAATGAGCTAGGTTTCAGACTATAATATTTCTTATCTAGTGTGGGATGTTTGAGAATAACTGATTTTCTTCTGAGTATTTCTTTTTCTTCAATAGTGAAGCGTTTAATCATAGATTCCATTTGATTCTCATTTGTAAACACTAACTCATCTGCTAATGCAAAAGGAATGATTTCCATTAAGTTGAAAAGATTATTATCAACATATTTGCTAAAAGATCCCAGTATATCTTTTGATAGATATCTTACAAGATTATTATTTCCTATATCAGTAAATCTCACTTTAGAATGTATATCTACTAACAATGGATCTGAAAATTCAGCAGTCCATCTAACTTCAGGCTTCAAAATTTTCATAAATAGTGGTGGGAAATGTGAGATGGGGAACATTGCTCGACTATAAATTTCTTCATATCTTTCAGTGTTCTCTAAAAATAAACTAAATGCATCATCGACATATTTATTTAGATAAAACATATTACTAAATGATGCTTGAGTATTGCTGATTTTATTTTTGCCTACTAAATGTTTTACGATTTTCTGTAAAGAAGTTTCTTTCTTTCTAATTTTATTCATGTTATTTGATACTACATCTACAATTTGATTATCTTTTAAAATCCGTTTAGAAATAATCGTAGCACTTGTATCGCTATATGGAGGGAAACAATATGACACAACAAGTTTTTTAGCTAGGTCTCTATTTAGTATCGAATAATCAAAATGTTTAAAATTCATTTTATCAATTAAATCGACAATCTTACCATGTTCAGCTATATTCTCTCTAATATAACTATTCATAAATACTATCTGTGCTAAATATTTAGACCGAATTAATCGTTGGACTTGTTTGTTTTTCACTAAATCATACAACGCATCTAAAATTTCTAAAATTTCAATTCTTTGAAGTATTAAGAAATCATAACTTCCTGCTTTTCGAGAAACTGAGTTCTCTCGAATTACTCTATAGTACACTACTTCCTCATCCACAGGTACAACCTTAAGATTTGGTCTATTATTAGCAAAGAGTTCACAGAAATAGACAGTATCCTCCCCACTCTTAAGGGAAGATCTGAACTCTTGGGTTAATAAAAATTTTTTTGGAATTATTTTGCAGGCTGTTATTGTTGAAATTTTATTTAAATCCGTAAGTGCTGCTATTTCCTTCTGTGATGTATTTATTATTTCATAATTCAAACTGTTGGTCTCGTCAATTTCCCCGTCTGTTATATTATGTATCTGTGTATACAATATAGTTTGAGGCTCTAATAAATCGAAACTGGATTGTATAAATCTGGATGAAATAAAATCATCAATATCGACGTAAGTAACATGCGTATATTTAGCATATTGTGTACCTAAATTTCTTGCTGCTCCAGCACTCGGTTCATCATTAATTAGTATTGTAAGATCTAAATTATTATATTTATCAATGTTACTGTAGATAAAGTTTATATCATCTGCAAACTTACCATTTAATATTATGATTACTTCATATTTTGCTGTGGAGATTTCTTGATTGAGAATACTCTCCAAACAAGTATTAATAAAGTCCAAGCCATCATAAACAGGAATTACAATCGATATACCATTCTCTAATCTATCAGTATTTTCATTGAGTTCTTTCTTAATAGATTTTAATTTTGCCTGATATTTATCATACAAGGGGATTCCCTCCTACATCTTACTTGCAAGTGAATTAACATAACTTAATTTCTGTTTAATAACTTTTAAATTCGAGTCCGTTTCTTTATACTCATTCAGAATTGCATTTGCTGTATAAGCTAATTCATGGGCTTTGGATAACGAATTAATACTACTCGGCAAAAGATCTATCTTATCAATAATTTTTTGATTGTTGATAATTAATGAATTATGCATTTCTTCAACTGTAAAACAGTTTATATAGTAGTGATAATCTTTTATTTCTATGTTTTTAATTATGAAGTTATTTTTTATAATTTCCATGTCTATTTTATTAAGTGTGTGCTTGTTTGCACGCAGTTGAATGTGTTTATTAAACGGAATATTAAATAGATATTTGTAGTTTTCTTCAAATTTTAAATAATCATTTAAATATACAATGATCTTTACTTTTTGTAATTTTAAAATCTCATCTAGGTAGTTATAATCATCATTAATATGAACTTCTATATAAGACGAAGATAACTCAATTATTTTATCTATCATAATATTACCTCCCACTCTTAATTTGACAATTCCTCTGATAGTTCTTTAATTAATTTCTGATTGTCTAAATCATATACGGGATTGTAATCCTTATATAAATCTAGAATCTCCAAAAATAATTTTATTGATTCTTTTCTATCTTGTGGTAATAGTCTATCTATTCTAGGTTTGTACCACTTTTTAATATAGAAATTAAACCTTTCTTCTAAATACGTGTTCATTAGTCCATATTTATTTAGAAAAGGAACACGTTCTTTTTCCAATATTAAGTATTTAATAAAGAATTTTTTACTGACAGTGTTTGTGACACTTCCCGATACTGCAGCATAATATATATGAATTAGTTTATTAATCCCTTGGATACTTTTGCAATTGAGAACCAGTTCCTGAAAAAACATAGTATCTTGTCCCGCAGCACCTTCAACCATAATTATATCATTATCTAATATAATATTTTTCTTAATTATTAATGCTTGAATACTTTGAACTCTCATTTCACTTCTTTTAAGAAATTCTTGTGGATCGTCAATATACAATTTTCCAGAGTTATTATTTTTAATAACATTTGTATAACTAATCATATTCTTTTTCTCATCAGATTCTTTTACAATGTTCCCAACAACCATATCTACATTTTTCTCATTCATTGTCTCAAGCATATGAGCGTAACCATCACCTGTCGCTTCATTATCTGGATCTAGGTAAGTAATCAAATCTGTACTTGCGACTTTAACACCTTGGTTTCTTGGTTTTGAAGCACTGCCAGAACCAGTAGGGTTTTCAATATAAACTATATCCGGGTGTCTTCTTCTTAAACGATTCATAATTTTTATTGTGTATTCATCTGTACTACCATCGTTAACAAAAATTATTTCCATCTTTTCAAATATCGATGATCGTTTCAAACTTGCAAAACATTTTTCTTCTAGATAAGTGCCATTATTATGAATTGGAACAATAACACTTAATTCTTTAGTTACAGGATCGAGATTTTCAGGGTCCCCTTTAAACACTTCAACATCATCTAAATTATACCCTTTATCTAAATTTTTTATATCGTCTATGTTTTGAATATTTAGAGTATCTATCATAGATAGATATTTATCCTCTATAATATTTATAAAATTATGTGCTTCAGAAGAGTTATTTTTCACTACAAAATCTACATCAATATATTTAAATGCAGATATCATATCTTCCAAATAATACTCTTCATAAAGTACTTCACTAGAAAAATAAGTTATATAGTCATACTCTTTAATATTTACTGTATCTATGTCTGATTCCTGACATCTATATTTATTTATATATATTTGTCTTTCAAAATTAGCGATAGTATTTTCAGAATCATCCTGCAAAATAACCAGTATTTTACTTTCTTCATACTGATTCACTTTCAATCCTATATCCGAAGCGACTTTGGACAATCTATGATAAGTTGTATGATTGTTCATAACCGTTCTGATTCCTTTAGCTTGCAATTCCTGAAGATCTTTTTCCTTTGTATTATATATTAACTTAAAATCCTCTTTATCATTTATCATTCTGACATTAGGAAACATATTGTTAATACCTGTATTGTAGTTCGATAATAAAATATTTCCAAAAGCTTGCAATTCGTATACCCTGTTGGCAAACATAGTTTCAGAATATTTTACGGAGTTCATATTAATACTCCATCTAAAAAGTTTATGCATCTTCATTAACAAATCATGTTTAACTGGAAATGTTATTTTATTTATATATTTAGAAGGAAACTGATATCTTGGATTCTCGAGCTCTAAATTTCTATCTATAATGATTAAATCCTCTGTTTCTTTAAGAATAGAATCAAAAAGACGTTGCGTTTCTGACATTCGAACTGGATATTTAACAAGCCAAGACCCTGCAAATAATATTTTATTTTTATAATGCTCGAAGTATTTACTCCTAGTTCCTACTGGATTATGTATTGCAGGGTTGATACCAAATTGAAGCACATCAACATTTTGATTTCCTGTATACTCTATATAATCTTTTAAAACTTCTTGTGAAGTTGTATAAATATAATCACATGGTTTCGACATGTCCTTAAATAAATTATAATTTACTGGATCTTCTTTGGAATAAAAGACCGTTGTTATCCCCTCATTTTTATACAATTCAATAAGATGCAGTATATCTTTACGGGCATCAGAGAAGGGATTAGCGGCTCCTACCCAAGAATGATCAACACCTCTCCAAGTAGTTGCAAATATTACAAAGTCCAATGAATTGTCTATAGATATATCATTTCGAGATATGTATTTCATGTTTGCAATATCTTTAAATGATTCATATAAAAATTCATCAGCAATTATACCGATATTTAAATTTAGCTTTTTAAAATATCTGCTTCCATTACTCTCTGCTATTTCGTTACGCTTAATTATTTCGATATATTCATCTAATGCATTTTGTCTTCCCAATTCCTTCACTTTAAGGTAATAAAATAGGTCAGTTTCTTGTTTATTGTTATAATTTTTGCTGTATTCACTAATATTTATACTAGGATTTAAATCATTAATCATTTCATTTAATGCTAAACCAAAATCTTTTTTGTATACTTTACTGTACTTCTTTAGCTTTTTTTCTAATGTTTTCTTATCCATATTTAACTCACCACCTATTTATTCTTCAACGCTTTATATTTCTCATCCAATACTTTTAATTTTTCTTCAACTAAAACCATCCGTGCTTTGTATCGATCTTTTTGTTCTGTCAACCTGTTACTAAAATTCTTTTGTGATGCAAGTCTCTCTTCACTAAGTTTAAGTGCGTCTTTTAAAAGTTTAATCTCATCTTCTTCGGGAAAGTTCATATAGTCTTTCTTATCTTTATTGAGGTTTATAAATTCTTTAGCTGAAATAACTGATTTAATAATTTTCTTCGTCTTGTTTCTTTCAATATCAACACTGTAAAGAATATCCTCTATTAATTTATCTTCTTTAGATTTTTCAAAAGTATCATCAGACTGACTTAATATTTCTGTTATATTCTCAATATTACTAAATGAAGTCCAATACATTTCTTTGTCATTTATTTGTAATTTCGCTAATTTTTTTATGTGGAATAAGAGCACCAACTTCACAGTATTAATATCAATTTTTTCTTTTATTTGACCGGACAGGCTACTAACAGTGAATAATTCTTGAGAGTTTTTAAGATTTCCTTTATCAAAATACAAATTATATTCAACTGCTTCATCTAAATATGATGATGGATGAAATCCTTGAAATTTATCCTTTATAAAAACACCATAGTATTTTTTATCATTGTAGTCTATTTCAGATTTTATAGTTAACAGTTTTCCTTCAAATGCAGAATAAAAGTCTTTCTCAAAATCTAATTTCATATTAATCTCATCACTGTAATACTTGTCCTCAATCAATTTAAAAGTTCTTGGATTAAATCTAAATATTTGGATTGAATCTTCTAGTTTTATCCATCCGACTTTTTGATCATCGAGTTGAATAAAGTCGTACATCTCTCCGTTATAGTTTTTTTGAGTTACACTTGTAACTATTTTCCATTGGTAATCAGTATTATCTATTACTTTAGAATTGTCTTTTAAATTTTTAAGTATTACATTTGTTTCCTTTTCCAATAATATATACTGCTTGGAATATTTATAATTCTTTAAATCACTGTTCATTTAAATCACCCTTTTTATAGATTTATAATATGTTTTTCACCTTTATCCGAAAACATAATCTGACTTTTATCTATTCGTAGATTACTGATATTATCTGAATGTCCTTCTCTATAGAAGGCTGTTAAGAAGCTTGTTCTGGTACCTTGCTTACTAAATTGAAGCTGAGTTGTTTTTACTGTTTTCCCAAATTCAAAGGAAACAACCGTTTCTTTTATATCAGCATTTACCTTTTCATTATTATCATCTATAAGTTGTAAACAATATTTTTTGTCATTAATCATAATACGAAAAGTTCTATTATTGATTTTACTTACTTTAGCATTTGGATTTAGAACGAAATTTTGTATGTATTTTTGATTGATTTTGGAATTTATCGAGTCATAAACAATAAGCTCATCGGAATCGGTCAAAATGCAAGTTCTGCTTAAATAAGTTGCATGATACATATTATTTTTAGCAGATACTAATTTATATTTATGTTTCTTAATATATTTATTTAAAGACAACTTCAACTGATCTTTCTGAGGAGAAGTTAATTTATAATCTTTACCTTCTATATAAATAGTACTGTGACCTTCTGGTGAAACAACTTTCTCTCTTATAGGATTTTCTTTTTCATAATTATATTTGCCCGAATCTATAAAAATATCCATACCATCCATATATAAATTCATAGATAAGTCATCCTTATGTTTATGAGTTTTACTCTGATAACCTGATTTAAATAAGAACCAAGTACTGTCAGAAATTTTATCATTATTTTTATTATTAAATATTGATAGACCTGCTTCATAATCAATAAAGTCCACAAATTTTTTAGGTATCTTCTTATCAATTATTGTTCCCGTATCCCCTACAAGTGGATACTGACGGTTAGGTTTTATGAAAATAGAAGTTATTCTCTTAGCATTTTCAAGAATATCTAAAACATCACTTGGGAATGGTTTATTTAACTCTTTTAATATACGCTTCGATCTATTGAGAAGAGTCAAAACTAATCTATGATACTCAGGTGAATTTTCAAGATGGAGTCCTTTATAAGAGAAGTCTCTTTTAATACTGTAATTTAATCGATAATAAACTTTTGATGTAATTAGCTCTTGTTTCTCTTTATTTTCCAAATAAAAACTAGCTACTAACAATGAGTTATCCATCATTATTCCATGGTTATTATCACGATAATTTTGATCATCATTTAAAAAATCCACATGCTTTGTGATAATTTCATTAAATATCTTTTGGGGGAGCTTTGTTTTCTCAGAGTGTTCCTGGAAGTATATAATATTATTTACTCTGTATGAAGCAGCATGTTCATTCCAGGCAAAGTTATTTATTTTATAATCAGAGTTTTTATTATACCAGTCATTAATAATTTTTCTGGCTTCTTTAATATATTTTTTATCATCTGTCTTCAAATACATTTGTACAAAATCTTTAACAATATTTAGACTGTGTAAATATACTTGATACGTTCTTGAATTTTGTGGATGCCTATAATCCCAATCAATTGAACCGTTTATTTTTACAGGATCTAAGTTATCTTTTATAACTAATTCTCCCTTTTCATACTCCAATATATTAGTTTCAAAATGTTTACTTTTACTAATAATCTTTTTAATATCCATTGAACAGCAATCCTTTACAAATAAAACTGTAGACATCGTTATTAACTTTGTCTACAGTTTATTTTAATTTATATATAGTCTAGAACTTTTGAATATTACCGTAGTTGTAGTATTGAACTTCAGAGAAGTTATTCGGTACTACATTCTTCGTATCAAAGATTACTTTGTCTTTCATTGTTTCAAAATCGTTATCTGTTAAGATCTTGAACTCACTGTGATCACTTAATACTAATACTAATGAAGAATCAGTCACTGCAGACTTCATATCTTTCTCAACAAAGTCCATTTTCACGTGCGGATCGTAAGTATTTACTTCCAGTCCTTCTTCTTTACGAAGCAGTTCGTAAATATCAAACGCTGGTGATTCACGGATATCATCCACGTCACCTTTATATGTTAAACCTAAAACAGTTACTTTGTTGCCGTTCAGTTTAGACAGCATTTTTTTAGTAATACTCACTACATATTCAGGCATAGACACGTTGATTGATCTTGATAACTGAATTAACGGAGATTCTTCCGGCGCTTCAGCAATAATGAAGTAAGGGTCTACAGCCAGACAGTGTCCGCCGACACCAGGCCCCGGTGTGTGCAGGTTAACACGCGGATGCTTGTTAGCCATTTCAATTACTTCATGAACGTTAATATCCAGACGGTTACAAATCATAGCAAGTTCGTTCGCTAATGCAATGTTCACGTCACGATAAGTATTCTCCATCAATTTAGACATTTCCGCTGTCTTAGCGTTTGTCTCAATCATTTCACCTTGTACAAATGTACCGTAAACTTTTTTACCTGCTTCAACACATTGAGGGGTCATACCACCGACAATACGGTTGTTATACACAAGTTCTTCCATAATCTGACCAGGCAGTACACGTTCTGGACAGTGGACTAAGAAAATGTCTTCTCCGATTTTAAAGCCCTGTTCTTCAAGGTAAGGCGCAACGTGGTCGTCCATCGTACGCGGTGCTATTGTTGATTCTACGATAACAGTATCACCTTTTTTAAGTAATGGAACAATCGATTTAACGCCGCTCATTACAATAGAGATATCTGCTGATTTGTGTTCATCATTATTGTTTGGTGTAGGAACCGCAATAATATATGCATCTGCTTCTTCAGCAGTTGTAGACGCTCTGAATTTGCCTGTTTCAAGCACTTCCTCCAGCGCTTCCTGCAATCCAGGTTCTTCGATGTGAATGTGTCCTCCATTCAGCATATCTACTGCCTCTTGTTTAATATCGACACCCAGTACATCAACTCCGTGTTTTGCAAACATAATTGATGTCGGCAATCCGATATAACCTAATCCTATTGTTGTTAGTTTCACTCTGAAAACACCCTACCTTTTCTTAAATAAATTAATCTGCTTTTCTTAGTATACCAAAACTTTTTACATTAAAAAGGTTAATTTTTTGTAAATATTGATTTAATTCCTGTCTGTCGTTCTTTTTAGCACTTATAACAGTCACTGCGCTGTCAGCCAGTTCTAAAAAAGCACCGTAATTTTCGCACTCTTCAAAAGGCGGGCCGATCAGGAAAATATGGTCATAGTAACTTTTCAGCGGACTTAATTTCGACAGTATATTGTAGTCGCTGAACTTAGCCATCAATTCCTCTTCATCCATTTCTTCAACATGAATAATATCGAGTTTTTCAAAGGCTGAATGGTTGATTGCTTCACTTAAAAACATCGAATTTCTTAAAGTCGTAAACAAATTCGGTTTTGCTTTTGAGTGGATATACTCTTCCACTGCCGGAGTGCTTCTGCTGTCGAGATTAACGACCAGCACCTTATCTTTTAATTCCGTCAGTATATAAGCAATATGCATCGCAGCATCAGTCACTGCCATTCTCTTATTTACAGAAGAGAATATTGTTTTGTTATTGGGATTGTCGTGATTTTCATTTCTTATTGCCATAGCTGTATCATACAGCTTGTTAATTATATCTTCGTCAAAGTTATTGAATCTGTCTTCCGTTTCGCTCATAGTCTCACTCCTAGAAAGTACCGAGGGTTCTTTCACCAAGATAGTGCTCGATATCTTCTTCAGTACTTATATTTCTATTACTAAGCGCTGTCACAATACCGATTCCGGCACCGATTAACAGCGACAGTAAAATGATAATTATTTTTAAAGCGTCGTTTTGTGTCTCATAGACATTCGGAGCAGTACTGTCGGTTGTTACAACACCTTCTTCAGCCAGTATATCCATAGCCTGGGCTTGAATAGAATTGTAATTAATTCCCGGTTCAGTCGTAATTGTCAGGTGTAAAATGTCAGATCCCGACTGGCCGTCTGCAGCGGCTACAAGAATATTATCCGATGCCTTATTCACAGTTTCGTTAAACTGAATATTTAAATTTGCAATCGTATTTGGTTCAAGCCCGCTTTCTAAGGTATAATATTCTTCGTACGTTGTACTGGACGGTGGTATGAAGAAATTAACAGCTGTACCCACTACTCCGAGTGCCAATGTCCATATGATAATATTAAGTAAATTTTTCTTTAAAAAATACATACGCCGTCTCCTTCTCAGTGATTCATCTTATATTATACTATTAAGGCGGCGAAATAGAAAACATTCTACGAAAAATACCAAGGAGCATTTTTATGAAAATCGATATTATCGGCAGTCAGTTTGCCGGCCGTTTAACAGAATTCAGAAGTTTCCCATATGATGTAAATAATTTCGTGACGGGCCAAAGTTTCCTGTCACTCTTATCCAAGCCTTACCCGGTTGCAATGAAAGATCTCAACACATCAGACATCGTTGAAATCTCAACTGCCCACAGAGACTTAAACAAGGCGAATTTAAGCAAGCTGCAAGAATCCCGGGCTGAAGTATTAATGATTGATTTATTAAGCGAGATGAACACACTTGTAAAATATAACGGCTCTTATTTCAACAGACAGTCCTTCGAGCTGCTCGACGAGTCAGTGGATTATGAAGAAGTCCGTAAAATTGAACAGTTCAAGGCTCTGAAACAGCATTTAAATAAAATACTTGAACTGACATCCTTTTATAAACAGGTCATCTTAATAGACGTGCTTCCGAACAATGAACACGATGATTTCATTGCCGGCATTTATGAGCTCCTGTACAACAGCATTGACAATAAGCTTGTTCTGAGCGCTGATAACAAAGGCGTTCCTGATATGCTGGATGCTCCTATTGAAATATATGAAGGTCTTGTCCAGCAGCTCAGAAAATTCAACTCTGACAACTATGAAAACCAGCTGCTGTTTGACGAAAAATTGGAAGATAATATTCTCTCTGTCTATATGAACTATATTGAACCAAGATACTATGTATATGAACTTTACAAAGACGGAAAACCATATAAAAAATCTCACCGTACAGATTCAAGATACTGTCAGTTTATACTGGATGAGCCGGGAAAATACCGTATTCGAGTGACTGCTGAAAGTGACAAAGCAAAACCGAGGTTTTCTGAAACCTATGTCTATAAACCATTGACTCCCGGCAAAGAGAGTCCGGACGCTGAATATATAGAAATGCCTGACAAGAAAAACGAATGGATGCTGCAGGTTTTACTAAATAATATGAAAGTGAGAGGCCTTATCGGCAATCCTTATAAATATCCGGAAGGATATAAGGGTATCGATGTATATCAGAGAGAGGAAATAAAATCATCGTATATACAAAAAGAAGATTTAACTGAAGTTTCCCTTGCCCTCCTTGAAAATATGTCTCCGGATGATTTAAAAGATTTTGTGAATGAACACAAAACGCTGATCAACGAGGCTTCTCCTGCCATGCAGAATTATATAAACTTCCTTCAACAGTAAAAAAGAGCTGCACTTTGACGTGCTCCCCTTAAGTTGTACTTACTATTCAACTTAAGGGGAGTTTTTGTATGAAAAATAATAAACATAGTTTTGAATTTAAGTTAACAGTCGTAACAGATTATTTAAATGGCGAAGGTGGATT
>SPPL01000029.1 GCA_004570955.1 Jeotgalicoccus nanhaiensis | reverse complement strand
GTAACAAGGTAGCCGTATCGGAAGGTGCGGCTGGATCACCTCCTTTCTAAGGATATTACGGACATCTCTTTTGAGATGAATATCGGAGCCGTTGACATATTGTATTCAGTTTTGAATGTTTCTTTATGAGATATTCAGTCATGTACATTGAAAACCGTATAGAAGTAAAGAGAAGAGTAAAACGATTTCAAATCGAGCAAACGAAATGAAAGCGAGAACGCAAACGTATCTAAAAGATACACTCACACAAATTTCATTACGATTAAG
>SPPL01000028.1 GCA_004570955.1 Jeotgalicoccus nanhaiensis | reverse complement strand
GCTCAAAAGCCACTAATTCGCCAAACCCTTGATTTCCTTGCTCATCTGTTATTACAAATAGATCAAACGCTTTTTCTTCCAGGCGACCATAGCTCGTGACAAACGGCGTTTTTAAAGGCAAACGAACCTGATAGGTTTCAATTGATTGAATGTTCATTCAGATAGCTCCTTCCAATAACGCTGTCACCTTTTCATAGAAAATCGTTGGTTGTTCTAAATGGATACAATGTCCTGCTTCAGGAAAAATTGTCAGCCTCAACAACGGTTGACGTGCCTGCATTTTTTTCGCAATTCCAATAAATTTTTGATCTTCGCCGCCTACCAATAAATCGGTAGGAATCGGCTGCAATTCTGCTAGACGTTCCCAGTAACTCTCTTGCGCTCCTGTACCC
>SPPL01000027.1 GCA_004570955.1 Jeotgalicoccus nanhaiensis | reverse complement strand
TTTTAGCGGTACGTGGAAAGAATTAAGTCATCGTCAATATCGGTTAGAAGATGAAAAAAACCGCTTTTCTCAAGTATTGCCTTTTCAAGATCAATCAGTTGTGCTGGAAAATACGCAAGGTCAGACGGTTGGCCGATTAAAAACACAAGAATTAGCACCAGAAGAATATCCATTTGGTGTAATTGAGAATGGGCATGCTTTTCTCCCAATGTTTGAACGCAAAGGCGCTGTTTTTTTAGAAAGCTTGGACGTAATTAGTCAATGGCTGGAAAGTGAAAAAATGTCACGGCCGTTTTTGACGATTTCTGATTTTAACCCGTTAAGAGATATGTCTGTGGCAACCTATTTGCAAGAAGAATTAGTTAAAACCACGTATCCTTATATTTTATCCAGTAC
>SPPL01000026.1 GCA_004570955.1 Jeotgalicoccus nanhaiensis | reverse complement strand
GAGTTTCACCAGCCTGGCCAACGGGCAGCGTAGCGAGGATGTGTTGTTCAGCCCGCAGCGCCAGAGCCTGGGCGGATCTTCATCAGTGCGTGGCTACAAGGATGAGTTTCTGTCCGGCGACAGCGGCGGCTATTGGCGCAACGAAATACGCCTGACCCGCCAGGTGACGTTCGACTGGCTGCGCCCGGTGTTTGCCGAATATGGCGCGGCGGCTGGTTACGACCAGGGCGTGATCCGCAATGACCGTTACAACGGCTACCAGCATGGTCGCTTGTCCAGCAACTCGTTCGAGCTGTTTACCCGTGGGCAGCACGTTGCCGCCTCGGTGACCTTCGCTCGCTCTCTGGAACGTCCCGATGTGATCGAGCGCGAAGCGCCGGTCTATTTCCGTGTGGACTTCTTC
>SPPL01000025.1 GCA_004570955.1 Jeotgalicoccus nanhaiensis | reverse complement strand
ACAGCCTTGAGGGTGTGCACGTCCCAGAGTTCGGGGTTCGCCTGCGGGCTGAAGCCGTCGAGGTACACCGCGTCGGCCACGGGCTGCTGCAGGCGCAGCATGGCCTGCGCATCGCCGATGTAGAGCGTGAGCAGCACCTGGCCGCCCTCGAAGGCGAGCCGGTGCACGCCGGGCAGCAGGCCCCAGTACTGGGCGTGCAGGGCGCGGGCGAGCGGTTCCAGCTCGCCATGGCCTTGCAGGGAGCGCATCAGGTCGTCCGCGGAGACCGGGAACGCCTCGCAGGAGACGAAATGCAGCAGGCGCGGCCGTGCAGGGTCGGCCCGCCACGCGGCCCAGGTGGTGAGGAAGTTCAGGCCGAAGCCGAAGCCGGTCTCCAGCACGCGCCACATCGCCTGGCCCGCCCAGGCCTGCGG
>SPPL01000024.1 GCA_004570955.1 Jeotgalicoccus nanhaiensis | reverse complement strand
CTCCAGGGCTGCAGCCTGCTGCCCGGCGCCCGCGACAAGGCGGACAGCGACGACAACACCTCCACCCTCGCATCCGACGCCGGCGTTGCCGGCGAAGGGGCCGAGGCCTTCACGCTCGAAGTGCAGGGCCCCGATGCCGTGCGCGATCTGCTCACGCGGCACATGGAGCTGCAGCGCTTCCGCAGGCTGCCTGGCCTGCAGGCGAGCGAACTCTCGCGCCTGCTCGGCGCGGCCGACGCCAATGCCCGCGAACTGCTCGGCACCATGGGCTATTTCAGCCCCACGCTCACCATCGCGCTGAAAGAGACGCCCGGCGGGCCCGCGCCGCGCGCCATCACCGTGGACGTCGATCCCGGCCCCCAGACGCGCATCGCGAGCGCCGACATCGCCTTCACCGGCCCGGAGGCCGATTCCCCG
>SPPL01000023.1 GCA_004570955.1 Jeotgalicoccus nanhaiensis | reverse complement strand
CGTAACAGAGCAGTAAGGGCGATATGGCTACAGAAGAATTCAAGTAGAGCTAGAACAGTCATAAGGGATACGTGTAAATCAAAAACGTTTTTTTTTTCCCTGCTGTTCTTCGGCATGTTCATGGCGATGCTCTACATCGCCACGTCCCGCGCCTCCTGGATCCTCCTCGGCCTGGGCCTGATCGCCTTCGGCGCGGCGCTGGCGTTCCTGTTCATGCCGCACGTGACCGCCAGGTTCGAGATCTGGCTGAGGGCCTTCGACCCCGAGATCTACCATCGCGACTTCGGCGGCTCCTACCAGGTGGTCCAGGGCCTGTTCGCGATGGCCTCAGGCGGGCTGATGGGCACCGGCCTGGGCGCGGGCAACCCCACCCAGGTGCCGCTG
>SPPL01000022.1 GCA_004570955.1 Jeotgalicoccus nanhaiensis | reverse complement strand
CGCTACGCCTACGACGCGCTGGGCAACCTGCTGCGCACCACGGACGCGCTGGGCGCGACCACGTACCAGTTCTACGACGCACTGGGCCGCGTGCGCGCCATCGTGACACCCACCGTCAACCTGGGCGTGGCGGGCAATGGCCAGGGCAAGAACCCCGTGAACCCGCTCACCGAGTTCCGACGCGATGCGCACGGCAACGCCGTCTCCACCGTGCAGTATGCAGGTGGCGCCACGGTGTCGGGCGATCAATCGGGCTACACCGCCAATGCCGCGCCGGAGGGATCGGCCAATCGCACGAGCTACACCCGCTTCGATGCCCAGGGCCATACGCAGGAGACGATCGACGCCGGCGGCAACAGCCACTACTACTCCTACGACGCCCAGGGGCGCCTGGCCAAGGAATGGCAGAACGTCAGTTACCTGAACGACGCGGGCGCCTGGC
>SPPL01000021.1 GCA_004570955.1 Jeotgalicoccus nanhaiensis | reverse complement strand
GTAACAAGGTAGCCGTATCGGAAGGTGCGGCTGGATCACCTCCTTTCTAAGGATATTACGGACATCTCTTTTGAGATGAATATCGGAGCCGTTGACATATTGTATTCAGTTTTGAATGTTTCTTTATAGAGATATTCTCGTATTTATAATATAATAACTCATTCATTATTTAATGGGCCTATAGCTCAGTTGGTTAGAGCGCACGCCTGATAAGCGTGAGGTCGGTGGTTCGAGTCCACCTAGGCCCACCATTAAATATACAATATGGGGGCTTAGCTCAGCTGGGAGAGCGCCTGCCTTGCACGCAGGAGGTCAGCGGTTCGATCCCGCTAGTCTCCACCATTTATATTATGAATTTATGTACATTGAAAACCGTATAGAAGTAAAGAGAAGAGTAAAACGATTTCAAATCGAGCAAACGAAATGAAAGCGAGAACGCAAACGTATCTAAAAGATACACTCACACAAATTTCATTACGATTAAG
>SPPL01000020.1 GCA_004570955.1 Jeotgalicoccus nanhaiensis | reverse complement strand
GGCCGACGGCGCGGTGGACCAGACCCGCAGGCTCTACGCGGGCGCGAACCGCATGACCGCCACGCGCCTGGCCGAGCTGCACCTGCCCGAGGTCAACGCCATGCGCGCGCCCGGCGAGGCCACCGGCCACATGGCGCTCGAAGTCGCCATGGACGAACTCGCCGAGAAGCTCAGGATGGACCCGGTGGAGCTGCGCATCCGCAACGACACGCAGGTCGTGCCCGACACCACGGGCGAGAAGGGCGGCGGCGACAAGCAAGGAGAGGGCAAGCGCCCCGAAAAGCGTTTCTCGCAGCGCCAGCTGGTGGAATGCCTGCGCCTGGGCGCGGAGCGCTTCGGGTGTAACGCGCGCAACCCCCTGCCGGCCCAGCGCCGCGAGGGCCGGTGGTGGATCGGCCTGGGCGTGGCGTCGGCCTACCGCGGCGCGCCCGTGATGAAGTCCGGCGCCCGCGTGCGGCTGGATGGCGAAGGCCGCATCCTGGTGG
>SPPL01000001.1 GCA_004570955.1 Jeotgalicoccus nanhaiensis | reverse complement strand
TATTAATAAGTATAATAATGAGCGCTATCAATGGGGACTAAATAAGATGACCCCGGCACAATACAGGGGTCATCTACTCACAGCGTAACGCTTTTATTAAATTGTCTATTTTATAGGTTATAGTTCAATGTAATATCCTTTTTTCTCTAAAGCATAGACATATCCTTCAGCCATTAACTGCTCATAGGCTGTTGCGACTGAGTTTATACTGATGTTTAAATCTTTTGCGAGACCCCTTTTCGAAGGGAGTTTGTAATCTTTCGGCAGAGTTCCTGAAATGATTTTATCTTTTAGAATTTCGTAAATCTGCCGATACTTATATGTCGCTTTTTTCGAATCAGACAAAATGATTTCCAGCATAGATGAATCCTCCATTGCAATAATCTGGTCCCTATAATTTCTGAATATTGGTACTTTTAATTATACCAGACATTGGCATAATGATTAATATTACAGTTATGAAAGGGGATTCATCAAATGACTAGAACAAAGGATTTACAAGAAAAAAGAAACAAATATGTTGCAAAAGGTGTCAGTAACGGAAATTTAAGCATTGCCGCTAAAGCGCACGGTGCGACCATTACGGATCCTGAAGGCAATGAGTTTATAGATTTTGCAGGGGCGATTGGTGTACAGAATGTCGGGCACACACATCCTAAAGTGACAGAGGCAGTTAAAAATCAGGTCGATAAGTTTTTACATCCCGGTTTTAACTGTATTATGTACGACGGCTATATTGAACTCGCTGAAAAACTGTGCGAAATTACCCCGGGCAATTTTGATAAAAAAGCAATTCTGTTTAACTCAGGTGCAGAGGCTGTAGAGAATGCTGTGAAAATGTCACGCAAGTATACGGGCAGAAATGCGGTTGTTTCATTCAAGCGCGGTTATCACGGACGCACGAATTTAACGATGAGCATGACGAGTAAAGTAAAACCTTATAAGAATGGTTTTGGCCCCTTTGCATCTGATATTTACGCAGCACCGTATCCTTACTTATACCGCAAGCATACAGCCTTAACAGAAGAAGAGTATATTGAGCAGTCTATTAAAGAATTTCATGATTTCTTTATAGAAACAGTTGCTCCGGAGAACGTAGCATGTGTCGTTATGGAACCTGTGCAGGGCGAAGGTGGTTTTATCGTTCCTCCAAAACGTTTCGTTGAAGCTGTAGTGAATTTCTGTAAAGAACATGGAATTGTTTTTGTAGCGGATGAAATTCAGACTGGTTTCGGGCGTACGGGTAAATTGTTTGCATCAGAACATTTCGATATTGAGCCGGACTTAATGACAGTATCTAAATCTATGGCTGCTGGACTGCCGCTCAGCGGTGTTGTAGGTAAAACAGAAATTCTCGATGCTGCAGAGCCGGGTGAACTTGGAGGAACATTCGCAGGGAATCCTGTAGCATGTGCAGCGGCATTGACTGTTATCGATGTTGTTAAAGAAGAAAACCTCTGTGACAAAGCGGAAAACATCGGACAGAAACTTGAAGATGTTCTGAAAGAATTACAAAACAAACATTCATTTGTCGGTGAAATCAGACGTCTTGGTGCAATGGTCGCAGTAGAAATTGTCGAGGATGATAAAGTAAATACTCCGAACAAGGAACTGACTGGTAAAATTGCCAAGTACGCTAATGAGAACGGTTTGATCTTACTGTCTGCCGGTATTTATGGAAACGTTATCAGATTCCTGATGCCGCTCGTTATTAATGATGAGGAGCTGAACAAAGGGTTCAGTATTCTTAGTGAGTCATTTGAAAAGGCAGGTAAGTAATATGGCAGAGACATTTGATATTAAAAATCCGGCAACGGGCGAAGTCATCGATACTTTAAAGGAAAACACAAAAGAAGAAGTACAGGCAGCTATTGAAGCATGTCATGAAGGGTTTAAAGAATGGCGTCAGACTGATGCCCACTACCGTTCCGGCATTATTAAAGAATGGTTCCGCCTGATTAACGAACACAAAGAAGAACTTGCTGAAATTATTACTAAAGAGAGCGGTAAGCCGCTGCAGGAAGCTTTAGGCGAAGTGGCTTATGCCAATGCTTATATCGAATGGTATGCAGAAGAAGCGAAGCGTATCTACGGCAGAACAATTCCTGCCAATTCCCCGCACAAAAATATTGTGATTAAAAAACAGCCGGTCGGCTTAGTTGCGGGGATTACACCGTGGAACTTCCCTGCTGCCATGCTGACACGAAAAGTGGCGCCTGCACTTGCAGCAGGCTGCTCATTTATCATTAAACCGGCTGCAGAAACACCACTGACAACAATGAAACTGCTGGAACTTGCTTATGAAGCAGGCGTGCCGGAAAATGTCTTTAAAGCTGTAAACGGACCAGGCCGTGAATTAGGAGAAGTATTCACAGACAGCCCTCTGGTCAGAAAAATAACATTTACGGGGTCGACTGAAGTAGGGAAATCGCTGATTGAAAATAGTGCAGATACTGTAAAGCATGTATCGATGGAACTTGGCGGGCATGCACCGATTATCATTTGCGGAGATGCAGATATCGATATTGCTGTGGATCAGACCATCGCCTCTAAGTTTAGAAATGCGGGGCAGACATGTATTTGTGCCAACAGATTATTTGTCCATGAATCAATTGTTGATGAATATGCTGAAAAGCTGAGTGCAAAAGTCGCTCAGCTGAAAGTCGGCAACGGCCTTGAAGAAGATGTGCAGGTCGGCCCGTTAATTAACAAAAAAGCATACGATAAAGTGAGCAATCAGGCAGATAATGCTAAGGAGCTGGGTGCCGACATTATTTGCGGCGGCGAAGGTATTATTGATAATGACAAGGAAACATATTTTTATAAACCGACAGTTATAAAAAATGCGAATCAGGAAATGGAAATTATGAATGAAGAAACATTCGGACCGCTGATTCCGATTCAGTCATTCTCAGATATTGATGAAGCGTTAGAATTAGCAAACTCTTTACCGTATGGACTGGCTGCTTATTACTTTACGAATGATTATAAAATGGGACTGTATTTATCAGACCAGCTCGAATTCGGAGTAATCGGCTGGAATGACGGTGCGCCATCTGCAGCCCATGCACCATTCGGAGGATTGAAGGAAAGCGGACTTGGAAAAGAAGGCGGAATAGAAGGTATTGAAGCATATCTGGATACAAAATATTTATCGATAGGAAACTTAATTTAATTAAGAGGCGGGATACAATGTATACACCAAAAGATTCATCTAAATCTCCACGATTCGTGGGACCGAGAACATTTATGAGATTAGAACATATTAGAACGACAGAAAATGTGGATTTTGCTGTCATCGGTGTTCCATTCGATACAGCGGCATCCAATCGTACGGGACAAAGATACGGCCCGCAGCATATTAGAGACTTTTCTGTACTATTAAGACCGTATAATCCGGATCAGGATATAAATATTTTTGACTATTGTTCAGGTGTAGATTACGGGGATATTGATGTAATTCCTGGGAATATCCACCGTACTTACGACAATATTGTAGACAGCTTAACACCTGTTTTAGACAGCGGCATCACTCCGGTCATGATGGGTGGAGATCACTCGATTTCACTTGGACATTTAAGAGCATTCCATAAAAAATTCGGACCGGTGGCCTTGATTCATTTCGATTCTCACGGGGATACATGGGATAACTACTTTGGTGAAAAATATATGCACGGTACGCCGTTCAGAAGAGCGGTGGAAGAAGGACTGATAGATACTGAGCATTCTATTCAAGTAGGAATGAGAGGACCGTTATACGGTCCCGGCTGTATTGAAGATGCAAGAGATCTCGGCTTTGAAGTAATTACGATGAGAGAAGCGAGAGAAATGGGCTTTGATCAAGTATCAGAAAGAATTAAAGAACGTGTCGGCGATGCAAAAGCTTTTGTATCATATGACATTGATTTCCTAGACCCGGCTTATGCACCTGGTACAGGTACGCCTGAAGTAGGCGGTCCGACTTCCTTCGAAGGCTTGGAATTCGTCAGAAACTTAAAAGGTATAGACATCAAAGGTTTTGACCTTGTAGAGGTATTGCCGACATATGACTCAGGTGAAATTACTGCTGTGGCAGCATCATCGATAATTTTTGAAATGATAACTTTGATTGCTTTGCAAAAACGTAATTTATCATCTTAGAAACGGTCTGTCACATCAAACAGGGGGATAAGCTAACGTGGAAATATTAGATTACTTAATATTTGCAATCTACTTCATCGTACTGATCAGTATCGGCGTCATGGGGATGATGAGGGCCAAAACCAGTGAGCAGTATATGGTTGCAGATAGAAATTTAGGAGTTTGGATGTTGTTTGGTTGTTTAACCGCCGTATTTTTAGGCGGATCCTCAACCATAGGTTCTTCGCAGCTAGGTTATGAAATAGGTTTATCAGGCATATGGTTTGTATTTTCCATGGGTCTCGGAATAACGCTGTTTGCACTCGTATTTTTAGACCGGATTATGGGTTTTAAACTATTAACAATAAGTGAACTGCTAGGCAGATTATTCGGAACAAAATCTAAACTGGTAGGTGCTGTAGTTGCAGCAATTTACACATTACTTATAAGTGTGACTCAAATAATAGCCATTGGCGCACTTCTATCTGGAGTGTTTGATTGGGAACTAACAACGGCAATACTCATCGGCGGTTTTATAGTTTTCTTTTATACAATACTGGGTGGAATGTGGACACTTACAATTACTGATGTATTCCAATTTGCTATTATGACTATCGGGATATTCGCTATTATGTTACCGCAGAGTTTAGGTGCAGCAGGCGGATTTGAAGGATTGAAATCTACTTTACCAAGCAGTTACTTTAATTTAACAGAGATGGGATTTAGAGAAATTTTATCTTATCTATTAACTTATACATTAGGTATGATGGTTGGCCAGGATATTTGGCAAAGATATTTCACGGCTAAAAATACAAAAATAGCGAAATCAGCGGGTGTTTTAGTCGGGATATACAGTTTACTGTACTCTCTGGCAATGGTAATTATAGGTATGTGTGCACTTGTAGTCTTGCCGGGAATCCAAAACACACAGGATGTCTTTACAACTATGGCATTTGAAACTATTTCAACAGGACTTTTAGGCGTAGTTTTTGCGGCAGTTGCAGCAGCTATTATGTCGACGGCGTCAGGTACACTATTGGCCTCATCGACATTAATATCTAAAGATATATTAAAGGACCATTTCTTTACTAAGGTCAATGATACAAAGTTTTTACTGATCTCAAGAATAACGACCTTTGTATTAGCTGTACTGGCTATTGTAATTGCATTGTGGATTCAAGAATTGTTAGTAGCAATTGATGTTGCATATGCAATACTTGCAGGATCAATATTTATTCCGATTCTATTCGGTTTATTCTCAAAAAAAATTACACCAAATGCAGCCTTCTCAGCAATGTTACTGTCTGCATTTACTGTAATAATTGGCTTGTGGATTGAAGGACTCGGGGCAAGTAATCCTATCATCTATGGTATTGTCGTTAATATTATCACTATCATCACTGTATCTTATTTTGATAAAGGAAACAGGAGAAAAAGAAGTGATTTTGAAGCAGGACTTGATAAATCATAGAAAACTAATATAGACAGCGTGACTTTCAAGGGGGAATTAAGTGGAGGAACATAAATTTTCTAAGTCATTTTCTCTGATAGATTTATTATTTATGGCAACAGGTGCGATGCTCGGCTGGGGCTGGGTCGTTTTATCAGGCGACTGGGTCTCTCACGCCGGTTTCGGAGGCACAGCCATTGCCTTTGGCATCGGCGGACTTCTAATTATATTTATCGGTCTAACCTATGCTGAACTCGCATCTTCAATACCAAAAACCGGCGGCGGAATGGTATTTGTACTGCGGGCATTTAAACCGAAGATCATCGGCTATTTTGCAGCCTGGAGTGTATTATTTGGTTATGTTTCAGTAATCACGTTTGAAGCGGTTGCTTTGCCGACAGTAATCGATTATATTCTTCCCTTTGATCACCTGGGACATATGTGGACAGTAGGCGGAGATGATGTATTCTTTACCTGGGTAATTATCGGATCTGTAGGGTCGATAGTGCTCACATCGTTAAACTATTTTGGAGTAACACCGGCCAAGGTGGTTCAAAATGTCTTAACACTTGGCGTCGTTGCTGCAGGGATACTGTTAATGGTCAGCGGGCTGACGCTCGGGGATACTTCAAACTTAGATCCGATGTTTGGCAGCGGAGTCGGCGGTATTATGACTGTGCTGGTAATGATACCATTTCTCTTTGTCGGATTTGATGTTATTCCGCAAATCTCAGCAGAGGTAAAATCACCTCCGCATCTAATAGGAAGAATTTTAATCGGATCTATTATTGTCACTGTAGTTTTTTATGTTCTTATTGCTTTTGGTGTCTCTATGGGACTTACTGAAGGACAGATTGCAGGATCAAACTTAGCAACAGCAGATGCGATGAGAGCTATGTTTGACAGCCGTCTTATGGCAAACATAATTGTGCTTGCAGGGGTAGCCGGGATTATTACAAGCTGGAACGCATTTATTATCGGCGGCAGCCGTATTTTATATGCGATGTCCATTCGTAAAATGATACCTGAATGGTTCAGCCGGATTCATCCTAAATATAATACACCGGTTAACGCTATACTATTTCTAGGCATTCTCGGAGTGATAGCGCCGCTCCTTGGACATGCATCTTTAAATTGGTTTGTTAATGCAGGCGGAATCGGTATTGTCCTCGGATACTTAATTGTTTCAATATCTTTCTTGAAACTGAGAAAAACAGAACCAGAATTAAACAGGCCTTTCAGTATTAAAAGATGGAAAGTGATCGGTCTGATTGCAATTATTTTGAGTATATTATTTGTACTGCTCTATATGCCGTTCTCACCATCAGCACTGGTTTGGCCGATGGAATGGTTTATCGTTATAGGCTGGTATCTGATCGGTCTTATTTTCTTTATGATGGGTAAAGAAAAAGATATTAACCATGATTATAATGGTGGTATAAATGATGAACAGAACGAAGTTAATTAATAATTTGAAGACAAAACTGCGGTTTTGTCTTTTTTATATTACTTTGTTATCTAAAAATTGTGACACCATTTCCATTGTGATAATCTTGATGTAAACAAACGCTTCATAACAAAGGGGAAAATTTAATGAAACAATTCGACACGCTCTACAATCCTTATCATTCACAGCGTAATCCTGTCGTGGCTAAGAAGGGGATGGTTGCCACATCGCAGCCTTTAGCTGCTCAAGCAGGGCTTACGATTATGCAGAACGGCGGCAATGCCATCGATGCCGCTATCGCCACTGCTGCAGCGCTCACGGTCGTTGAACCGACGACTAACGGTATCGGCGGCGATGCTTTTGCGCTCGTCTGGGTGAAGGATACACTCTATGGTTTAAACGGCAGCGGCAAATCGCCCGAGTCCATTTCAATCGATAAAGTCCGCGCTGCCGGTTACGATGAGATTCCTAAATACGGATTTACTCCTGTTACTGTGCCCGGTCAGCCTGGTGCCTGGGCAGAGCTTTCCAGACGATTCGGCAAACTGCCTTTTAAAGACTTAATGCAGCCGGCTATTCAGTATGCAGAAGAGGGCTATCCGATTTCACCGGTCTTAGCGAAGTTCTGGGAGAGAGCAGCTGTGAGATTTAAAGAAGCTTTTGAAGGTACAGAATTCGACCATTGGTTTGAAACATTCGCACCAAACGGAGAGGCGCCGAAAGTCGGAGAGATATGGAAATCACAGGATATGGCGGATACTTTAAGGGAACTTGCTGAGACTGAATGTGAATCGTTTTATGCAGGAAATATTGCCCGGAAAATAGATGAATTTTCGAGAGCGTATGATGGATACATAACAAAAGAGGATTTAGCAAAATATCAACCTGAGTGGGTAGATCCAATATCAGTTAATTATAGGGGATATGATGTCTGGGAAATCCCGCCGAACACGCAAGGGATTATTGCTTTATCAGCCTTAAATATATTGAAGCATATGGACATCGAAGGCAAGGAATCGACAGATACATATCATAAGCAGATTGAAGCGATTAAACTGGCATTTGCAGACGGTGAGAAATATATTGCAGATCCGGAATATATGAAAGTCACTGCAGAAGATATGCTGGGTGAAGCATATGCGAAAGAACGTTTGAAATTAATCACTGATCAAGCCGGACAGCCTGAAGCGGGTGAACCGAAAGCGAGCGGCACAGTGTATCTGTGCACAGCAGATGAAGAAGGTAACATGGTATCGTTCATACAGAGCAACTATATGGGATTCGGCTCGGGACTCGTTGTACCCGGAACAGGTATCGGACTGCAGAACAGAGGATGCGATTTTAACCTGGATCCGGAATCACCAAACTCCCTCGGACCGGGGAAGCGCTCCTATCATACGATTATTCCGGGCTTTATAACCAAAGGCAAAGAAGCCCTCGGACCATTTGGCGTCATGGGCGGATTCATGCAGCCGCAGGGCCATGTCCAGGTAGCGATGAGTACAATCGACTTTGAATTAAACCCGCAGACCGCACTGGATGCACCACGCTGGCAGTGGACGAAAGACAAAACAGTTTGGGTTGAAAAGAACTTCCCGCATCAAATCGCAGAAGACCTGGTTAAACGGGGACATAATATTGAAATGAAACTGGACTCAAGTTCATTCGGCAGAGGCCAGATTATATGGAGAGACCCGGAAACAGGCATACTGTACGGCGGCACGGAAAATAGAACGGATGGACATATAGCGGCGTACTAGAAGAACATTAAAATACTTAGTATGGGGGTATTTACAAGTGAAATTCAAGAAAATGGTAATGACTGATAATTGTTTGACTCATGGACTTTGTTATTTTAATGGCAAAGAAAACCCTGTAAGCGGAGTACTGGAATATGATAATAATCAGATTAACTTGTCTTATGTTAGAAAACATTTTTTTATGGATCAAGAAGAAGACAATTATTCACAGGTAGAATTTGTTACGAGTGAAGGAGAGGTCTTGCGATTAGTCAATGGACTTGTTATTAAACAGAAATCTAACTCACGTAATGTAACAACTTATAATGTAGATTTTCAGTATATTATGCTGGATCTTCATCCTGAAAAAGACATGCGAGATAGCTTTAGCGTTATAAAATTTACTTGTACTTATTTCAAAGATATTTTTTCAAACTCTCCATTTAGATTTATAAGCCATAATCGAGAAACTTTTTATAAAGAAATAAAAGCAGATGTTAATGGGACTCTCGGAATTTGCCTTTTGAATCCCAAAATAGAAATTAGTGATAAAATAACTGCTCATGAAAAAAATCAAGAGGGTGGAAATGTACTGAGTTATAGCTATACTCCGTATATACGTGTTAAATTTTTTGAAGATTTTGAGCTTAATAATCTCATGAGCGAAGTCATACGATTAAAAAATTTATTTTCATTTTTAATGGATTCAAAGATTTTAGTTGAAGAGTTATTTATAAGTAGTGGGGATAAAACTTATAAAATATTTTGGTCGAACGAAAAAGATGTTAATATTTCGATGAAAACATATAAATTAAATTCTGATGTACGACCATTAGTGAAAAAACATTTCGCAGAAATTGTTTCAAATTTTTATTTACAAGAAGAACTGTTTGATGATTTGTTTGATACATACATTAATAATTTATATAAACCAATTTATGCTGATGACTATCTTGTATCCCAGATTATTATTTTAGAAGGTTTATACATAAGATTTAAGGTAGGACCAAAAAATGTAAGGTTGAAAAATATGTTGGAAAATATTATTGAAGAAACATATGAATTAGAATCTGCTACGTTCAATTCTACAATTAAAATTGATGATTCTATTATAAACTTTTTAAAAGAATTTAGACATTATCATTCACACTTGTATGAACGACATAGAAAACCAGCTACAGATTTAGACTTATATGAACTTGCATTAACTTTAAAAGAAATAATTCATGAATTTATCTCCAGTAAGCTTTACTATAGTAATCAATCATACAAGGCTAAGCAGTATGAATTTGAACAATTGCCTAGAAAGATTGAAGAATAAGTAGTAGATAAACTTTTGAGGATACACAATTTAGATGAAAGAGATTTAATATTTATTATATGCATAAGAAGAGATCCTAAAAGGAGACTAGAATAATGGAATTGTATCGCTATCATCCAAAATTTGATGAATTTATTCAAAATTATTATTTACCTGACGAACAGCTGCATTACAGTGCAACACCAAAGAAAAGCATTGAAGTTTCTAAAGAGGACAAGGACAGACATCCAGTATTAGGGATAGATAATAATGAACTGGTCGTGTTCTTTATCCTGCATGAAAACGATGGGGTGAGACCATATTCCGGCAGAGAGAATGCAGTATTGTTGAGATCTTTTTCTACAAATTATAAGCACCAGGGTCAAGGATATGCCAAACAATCACTTCAGCAGCTTCCTGACTTTATGAGAGTTCATCTTCCTCATATTGATACGATTGTCCTCGCGGTCAACGTGAATAATACAGCGGCTCAATCGCTCTATAAAAAGTCCGGTTACATAGATGAAGGCGTTCGTGTCGAAGGTGCAAAAGGTGAACTGATTGTGATGAATTATTATCTTTAAAGCATTATAAAAGTCGGTACGAAAGATTGTATCGACTATTTTTATTTAAGCTGTAATTTATAGAATGCCCAGACGAAACATTATTGCCACAGCATGGGATCGGTTTGATGCATTTAATTTTTTCCTCGCCTGTTTAATATATTGTTCAACAGTTGACTCCCCAATAGTATAACGTTCAGCAATTTCCTTCACCACAAAACCATTTGAAATATCTTTCATCACTTCAAATTCTCTTTTACTCAATATATTTTTATCTATATGAGTTTCATATATTAATTCACCTGATTTTTTACCGAAATTAGAAATAGTATTTAACAAATCATTATCAAAATTCGCCTCTGCTTTAAACAAACTGCTATATATAAAAGCTGTGACTATCCCCCGCTGCATAATAGGAACTACAAGAAAAGAGGTTACAGCTTTGTCAATCACATGATTGCTTGGTGTTAGCTTAACTAATTCTTTATTACTGGTAAACGCAGCTTTTTTATTTTGAATATCAGTCATAATAGCCGGGAGAGTACGCACATCATAACGTTCTTCATGAATATAATGTATCTGCCCTTTTTCTAAGGCGATAACACCTTCTCCCAAATAACCAATTGAGGAATATCTGAAAAGATATGCATTTTCTACAGGAAATAATTCTATAAATGATTCCAGCATCGCGATTAGTTTACCTTCATGTGATGCTTCTTTGTCGATTACTTCAAACTGAGACGAAAAGGTAAGTGAATCAATCATTATATTACTCCTTTTTCATTAGTTTTACTGTAAATCATGGGAATATATTAACTCTTCAGAATATTATATCATATTTGTAAGCGGATACATTATATAAAGTTTCATCAATTAAAGGGGGAGAAGTAATGAAAGCACTAGTAATTGAAGACGTTAAAAAAGCAGTGGTTAAAGAGGTTCCGGTTCCGGAAATTGACGAGAATGGGATTTTAATTAAAACAATGGCCAATGGTGTATGCCGAAGTGATTGGCATGTCTGGACGGGAGATCAAGGCATTGTGCAGGAGATTATCGGACATGAATTTGCAGGGATTGTTGAAGAAGTAGGAAGTAACATTAAAAACTTTAAACGCGGAGACAGAGTGATTGTGCCATTCTCAGGCAGTGACGGCACATGTCCACATTGTTTAGCGGGAGATACTAACCGTTGTGACTCTTTCTTAGTTCCGGGAACGGCATATCAGGGAGGTTATGGGGAGTATGTAGCTGTACCTTTAGGTGATCGTAATGCTATTCATTTACCGGAAGCATTATCGTATGCGGACGCAGCAGCACTCGGCTGCAGATTTATGACATCTTATCACGGTATTGTTGACCGTGTTGAAGTATTGCCAGGTGAAAAAGTAGTAGTGTACGGCTGTGGCGGTGTAGGACTTTCTGCGATTCAGGTTGCATCTTCAATGGGTGCATTTGTTATTGGAGTAGATATTAACGAAGGAAACTTAGAACTTGCTAAAAAATTAGGTGCAGATTATGTAGTGAATAGTAAAAATGACAATCCGGTTGAAGCGGTTATGGAAATTACAGGCGGCGGTGCAGATGTTTCAGTCGATGCACTGGGAATCAAAGAAACTTGTATTAATGGAATCAACAGTTTAAGAAAAGGCGGACGTCATTTACAAATTGGAGTTACAACTAAAAAAGAGGGCGGGTTTATCCCAATCCCAATTGATGAGATGGTAATTGCCGAGAAATCATTTATTACTACTTTAGGTATACCAGCTGCACGTTTTACACCGTTGCTTAACCAAGTCGCGTTGGGCAAACTGGATCCAAGTAAGATGGTATCAGGACATATCAGTTTATCGGATGTTGAAAATCTCTTCCATGATATGAGTGATTTTAAAGTAACCGGAACATATGTAGTAACAGATTTTAATTAAAGGAGAGTATTCAAATGGCAAAAATATTAGAATCTAAATCAAATATTCTTGAATCTTATTTAGAAGGCCCTAAGAAAATGCTGATTAATGGCAGATGGACAGCTTCAGAAGAAACATTTGAAACAATTAATCCCGCAACAGGAAAAGTTATTACTGAAATATATGCGGCAAGTGAGAAAGAAGTAGATCAAGCGGTGCAAGCAGCCAAAGCTGCATTTAAAGGGCCTTGGTCAAAATTTTCACCGGCACAACGCTCTGATGTTATTCATAAACTCGCTGACTTAATAGAAGAACATCAAGATGAATTAACTTATCTTGAAACAATAGACTTTGGGAGTATTGAAAGTCTTTCTCGTCACGGCTGGGTGATTGGTGCAGCAAATCATTTAAGATATTATGCAGGCTGGGCAACTAAACTGAATGGTGAAACGATGTCGTTGACATCTGGAGGAAACAAACACGCATATACAATCCGTCAGCCAGTTGGGGTATGCGGACAAATCACTTCTTGGAACTTCCCGATACTCGGCGTTGCATGGAAACTGGGACCAGCCTTGGCTGCTGGAAATACAACAGTATTAAAACCATCTCAAAATACTTCATTAAGTACACTGTATCTAGGAGAACTCATTAAAGAAGCGGGATTCCCGGATGGTGTGGTGAATATCATTACAGGGTCAGGAAGTAAAACCGGTGAATATATAACCAGTCATCCTGACATTGATAAGATTGCATTTACAGGCTCTACATCAGTCGGTAAAGGAATTATGAGAAAATCGGCAGATACGCTGAAAAAAGTTACACTGGAACTTGGCGATAAATCACCGCATATTATTTTTGCAGATGCTAACATTAAAAAAGCAGTTCAGCATGCATTTACAGGATTTACGATGAACCAAGGAGAAGTCTGTGCAGCGGGTACACGGGTATATATCGAGCGGGAGATATATGAAAAAGTCACAGAACAGCTGGTTAAAATGGCTAATGACTTAAAAGTGGGCGATCCGTTTGACTCAGAATCAGAAATGGGTCCGTTAGTATCGAAAGAGCAATATGACCGTGTAACAAATTATATTGAAATAGCAAAAGAAGAAGGTGGAGAAATACTCGCTGGCGGCGGAAGACCTGACGATGAAAATCTTAAAGATGGTTATTATGTGAAACCAACCATCATTGCAGGTTTGAATGAAAACTGCCGAGCGGTTCAAGAAGAAATATTCGGTCCTGTGTTATGTGTTCTGCCATTTGTTGATGTTGATGAAGTTATCGAACGCGGTAACTTAACAGAATATGGACTGTCATCCGGTGTTCATACTAGAGATATTAATAAAGCACATAAAGTGATTAATGCGCTGGATGCCGGTACAGTTTGGGTAAACGGTTATATGAATAGCGATTCGAATGTACCGTTAGGCGGCTTTAAACAAAGTGGAGTAGGCGCAGAAATGGGCTTCCCCGGCATTGACATCTATACGAAATCGAAGAGTGTTGTTATTGATTTGGATGATTAAAAAAGATTGAAAGAACTTAAAAAATTAGTATGTGAAAAACATCTTGGAAAATTTAATTTCCAGGATGTTTTTTATGAATTTAGAAAAACATGTAAATTCTAAGTCCCTTGATTTTAATTAAGAGGTATATTAATTATCCTCTGTATAGTTATTTGAATAAGCACATGCTTCAGATATACTTGAAAAATGAAGTAGTGAAACGCAAATGATAATATCCTTAAATCTATGAGGAGGACTTAGATATGAACTTTATAATTCGTGAAATGCTGATTGAAGATACAAAACAGGTGCAGGATGTAGCGAAGAAGAGCTGGAATGCGACTTACGAAGGCATTATACCAAACAACATTCAGGAGAACTTTTTAAAAGGTGCCTACAATGACGAGATGATGCAGAAGAGTTTGAGTCATTCATTACTGCTGGTGGCTGAAGCGGAGAACAAAATCGTAGGGTTTGTCAACTTCTCTCCTGTTAATGAACAAGGACAGACAGAACTGAGTGCAATATATCTGTATCCTAAATATCAAGGACATGGGATAGGATCGGCGCTTTTGGATAAAGGTATTGCAATGCTTGGGAATCTGAAAGAAGTTCATCTTAATGTAGAAAAAGACAATACCATTGGCACAAATTTTTATAAGGCAAAAGGATTTAAAATAGTAGATGAATATGACGATAATTTCGATGATCATATTCTTAAAACAGTGAGAATGTTGTTAAAGATATAGATAGCATGAATTGATGCGGTCTTATTCTTTTAGCAACACCTCCGTGTCATATTTCTAATTAAGGGTATATATGACTAATGGTTAAAGGAGGATTTTTAATGAACAAGCTGGAACGTATTACTGATATTGCTTTACCGGTTATTGGCGGCAGTATTGTAGGTTTACTTTCAACAAAAAATGCCAAAAAAGATTATCAGGACTTTAAACAGCCTGCGTTTTCACCGCCGAAAGAAGCATTTGGTATTGTATGGCCGATTCTTTATACAACGATGGGTATTGCCCGGACGATCACTAAATCATCACGAAAAGACTCTTCTAAAAATGCTTATTTGTATAACTCGCAGCTCGGACTGAATTACTTATGGAGCATACTGTACTTCCGATTTAAACTGAGAGGCACCGCATTAATTGAAAGCTATGCCTTATTTGCGAGTGTCTTACTGACAACTGTTGCGTTTTACAAGACGAATAAATTCGCAGGCTTGTTATTGGTACCGTATGTAGTTTGGACTGCTTATGCAACTTACCTTAACGCAGGATTTGTTGCATTGAATCACGATAAAGAAGAGTACGCAGAGGATATTTAATGGTAAAAAAATTACAGCGCTTCATTGTATTTATGAAGTGCTGTAATTTTATAAATAAAAATAAAAACCTAAACAGTACTAATCCGTTTAGGTTCAACATTTACCTACCTCTTCCTCGCAATTAAATTGATATGCAAGGCAGATGGATAATCTATTTTATCAACTGTTAAGCCTGCATCTTCAGCGTACTGGCGGAGTTCATACTCGAAAGGGTATTGTTCTGAATCATCCCATTCTTCTCTGTATTTCTCTTTAGCGTCATCCATATCGCTTTTATTATTAAAGCCAATATCTAACAAATTCAAGGTGCCGCCTTGTTTTAATAATCTGCTGACTTCTTTGAAAGCATCTTCTCTTTTCGATAAAGGAACTTCATGGAAGCTGAAGCTCGACGTGATTAAGTCAAAATAATCACTTTCAAGTGGAATATTATTAAAATCTCCTGTTTCCACTTTGATTGAAGGAAACTTCTTTTTAGTCTCTTCAAGCATTTTCGGCGAGATATCAACCCCGTAAACATTTTTGGCATCTTTAATATATTCAGCAATGAAATTTCCTGTACCGATGCCAATGTCTAAAACATTTCCAGCTGCTTCAGGATAATTCTTATATGCTTTTTTAATACTGTCACGATAACCGGTTAAAGGACCGCCGATATCATCAATTTCTTCATCATAATTCCCTGCCCAGTTGTCAAATAGTTCAGTAATACTTCTCAAAAAATCTTCCCCTTTTTCGCGAGTACGTTTAAAACGCATCAACGATTTTTCTTACATCCATTATAGCAAAATATTTTTTGAATTTTAAGACTATGAAGCATGGACTTAGATTTATATACTGGTTAATAAGAGAGAAAAACTTATCAAATTTAATCGAAGGGGATGCATTTGATGAAGTTAGGGCTGGGGCGTAATGAAGTGAGGATTGTTGATTACAACAACGGTTGGAAGGCTGAGTTTGAAAGGATTAAAAAAGATTTGATGGAGAGTACAGGGCTTGGAGAGAAACGCATTGAACATATTGGAAGTACGGCAATAAAAGCTATGCCGGCCAAGCCGATTATCGATTTGCTGGTTGGAGTGGACAATCTGGAGGCAGTTGATAAGCCGCTGCTGCAGTCTTTTAGGAAAGCGGGATTTTTAAGGCTGAAAGTAGAAAGGCCGGGGGAGATTGTCCTCGCAAAATTTGAAGATGATTCCTATCAGGTAAAAACTCACTATATCCACTTGATTGAGTATCAGAAACCATTGTGGAAGAATCTTATATTTTTCAGGGATTATTTAAATAGTAATGAACATGCACGTAATCGGTATTTAAATATTAAAGAGGAATTTCTAAGAAGTAACTCTGAGGGGATAAGGGAATACACGGATTATAAAGAGGCATTTGTTAATGAAATAATCGATAAAAGAACTTAAACACGCAGAAGATGCAAAAAATTTATTTGGGGGACTGCTCATGAAAAGAATCCTGGCTATTAGTGATATTCATGGAGAGTTAGAACTTTTTGACAGCTTGCTGGAAAAGGTGAACTACAATGCAGACGAGGATCAGTTAATCCTCTTAGGAGATTACATTGACAGGGGACCAAACTCTAAAGGTGTATTAAATAGAGTGAGTGAATTAAAGAGAAAAGGTGCCATTGTATTGAGAGGGAATCATGACGAGATGATGCTGAATGCTGTGGACGGAGTACCTGAAGCCCTGGAACGCTGGGAAAAGAACGGTGCACTTGCCACGTTGCAAAGTTATGATTCATCTATAGAGAGTGTAACTCTGTCAGCTGGAGCTGAATTTGAGAAACATATCTCTCTTATAAGAGAGATGGATTATTACTATGAAACAAAGGATTATATTTTTGTCCATGCGGGCGTCAGGCCGGATACACCTGTTCAGAAAACTGATCCGCATACTTTCGTATGGATTAGAGAATTATTTTATGAAAAATACTCAGGGGATAAGACTGTGATTTTTGGTCATACACCAACGTCAGTCATCCGGCAGGAAAAGAATCATGATATTTATTTTGGAGAAAATAATATTATCGGCATTGATGGAGCAGCGACCTATGGCGGACAGCTCAATTGTCTGGAATTGCCCGGTAAGAAAACATACTCTGTGGCGAAAGAGGTGTAATTGTGACCTGCATTCGAATTAAAGAAATAGATGCGAGTAATATAAATGAAATGAGAAGAATCAGTGTAAAAGAGCATCAGAAATCTTTCATCGAAACGGTGGATGAGTGTCTGGAAGAAGCGGCAATCTATAAACAATGGTGTCCTGTTGCCATTTATGATTATGATAAAATAGTCGGTTTTGCCATGTACGGTGCTTTCGGTAAAAACCCTGATACGTGGATAGACAGAATTATTATAGATGAGAAATATCAGGGGAAAGGTTTCGGAAAGCTTGCTATGAAAGAGTTAATCAAGATTATTACAGAAAAATATAATGTAAATATAGTTTATCTGAGTTTCGTTGAAAATAATGATGTTGCTCGTAAGTTGTATGAAAATCTGGGATTTAACTTTACAGATGAATATGACCCCGAAGGTGAACTGATTTATAAGTTTAATTTAACAGAGAATTTCAAATAAAAGAGGAGGAGGTATATTGTTTACAGCAATTGATTTAGATTATATACAAATTTTATTACCGATAATATTTTTCACGATAGTTCTTTTATTTGTAAGTAATTCGTCATTATTCAATCCACACAATAACAATGTTAAAAGATCACCTGCGAGTTCCTTCCTTAAGGGGCTTATAGGAATAGAGCTCATTTTATTGATTCTCATACTATTATTACAACTGTAAAAGGGGAAATTGATTATGTTTGAAACTAAATTAGTGGAATCAGCGAGAGGCATTTTCGAAGTGTTTATTTACGGTCAAGGGGAGCCGTTAGCATATACTCATTTGTACAGCGAATATAATTCAAACGGAGATATTATGTCTCAGCAGTTAAGTGAGCATTATAAAGTATATGTGATTAACTTACGGGGTGCAGGGCAATCTGATGACCAAACTGAAGACTATACTTACAGTATGGATGATGCGATACATGATTTGGAAGCGGTAAGGAAAGCGCTTGATATAGAGAAATGGGCCTTTGCTGGTCATTCTACCGGCGGGTTTTTAGCTTTGAAATATGCCATTATGTACCCGGAGTCATTAATTAAAATAATAGCAGGTGGCTTATGTGCTTCAGGTGAATATATGAATCATCCAGATAGTATATACTGCACAAAAAATCCGAATAGCCAGCGTATGAAAGGTATATTTACAGAAATGCGTTCGCCGGAAGCGACAAGCGAAGAACGAAATGAATTGGCTAAAGAATGGATTATGATGTCACTCTACAGGAAAGATGCATATTACGATATGCTGAAAAGAAAAAACAGCGGCAGAACTTTAATGTTTAAAATAGACTACTTTACAGAAGAATTAAAAGAATATGATGTTAGGGATGAACTTAAGCAAAGTGACGTGCGTGCATACATATACTGTGGTCGTCATGATGCACAATGTCCGTATGTTTTCAGTAAAGAAGCAGCGGATTTAATGCCTAATGCAACATTAGAAACTTTTGAATACAGTAACCATGTGCCTGATATTGAAGAGGAAGATAAGTTTAAGAGATTTATAGAAAATACAGTGTCGTAATTTGAAAATAGGAGTGGGTTAGATGGATTTTAAATTCTTAGGAATTGATCACATTCAATTAGCAGCACCTGCAGACTGCGAAAAAGAAGCAAGACAGTTTTTTGGAGATATTCTAAATCTTAAAGAAATACCTAAACCATCAAACCTAGCGAAAAGAGGCGGGGTATGGTTTGAACTTGGGAATCAGCAGCTGCATATTGGAGTACAAAAAGAATTTTCAGCTGCGAAAAAAGCACATCCTGCATTCGAAATTGAGAATATAGAAAATTTAAAATCTCAGCTGCAAAAGAAGGGGATAGATGTTATTGAAGATAATGAGTTGGAAAATGCTAATAGATTCTTCACATCAGACCCATTTGGTAACAGGCTGGAGTTTATAGAATGGCTATAGTTTAAAGCAACTTGCACTAAACAAAGGGGAGTGAGTCAGCTTGATAGAAATCAAAAATGTAAATTGGGTTAATCTTGAAGACAAAAAAATTGAAGTGAAAGATATCAGTATTCATTCAGAAGATAAGATTGAAATTGATGGCAGAGGTAAATTTCTAATGCCGGGTCTGGCAGATATGCATACTCATATTACACCGGCCAGTGCAAAGCATTATTTATACAGCGGGGTTACAACAGTGAGAAACACAGGCGGCAATTATGAACTGCTCAATATGATTGATGGTGTATCTCCTAAAGTATATGCGACTTACCGTTTTATAGACGGTGAACCGGGGTTATGGGGCCCCTCATCGTATGGAAATATTTCTACAAATAAGATCGATACCGCGCTAGCTGGTGTTGAAGAGCTGCATAAACAAGGTGCTAAATTCATCAAAGTATACGGCAATATTCAGGAAGATGTTTTAGAGGCAGTCGTCAAAAAGAGCAGTGAATTAAATTTGGAAGTTGCTGCTGACCTGTTACATACAAAATCTATTGATTCCCTGAAAGCCGCAGCTTACGGAGTAAAGTGGCTGGAACATGCATCGAGTATTGTTCACAGTCTCTACCCTGATTATAATACTCAAATTTCCACGGAAGAATTTGAGCGTATCAGCCAAAGCGAAGTGGATGAGCAGAGATTAACAGAAGTGTTGACTAACCTAAGAGAAAAAGAAGTGAAAATTGTACCGACTTTATCATTGTACAGACATCTGGCAGAAGGGCGGACTTTTAATCTACCAGAGATTGGCAAGTCGAAACAAATGAAACTGCTGGATGAGGACAAAGTGTTTACTGTAAATAATCAATTCAATGCGATTGAATCACGGATTAATGACGACTTTAGAATAAGGCAGAAATGGGAGTATCAACAAGTTAAAGCCATTACTGCAAAATATTTAGAAATTGGCGGAGAAGTGTATATCGGTACTGATGCACCTGCCGGCACATGGGTATACCCTGGCTTAAGCATGATAGAAGAACTGAATGAATTTAAATCTTTTAACTTAGATGCTTTTGACATACTGAAAAAAGCAACAGTAGAAGCGAAAGCAGTTACCGGAGAAGATGATAGTTATCTGCTTCTTAATGGAAATCCTATTGAACAGTTCGAAAATATACTGGATATCAACACAGTTTTCGTAGATGGAGAAAGTTTTAAACACTCGGAAATTGCAAATCATATTATAGAAGCAGAAGAAATGATAAGGATGTTTGAAGAAGTTGAGAAAAAGTATGAGATATTGTAGAAGCTAATATAAATTTCGGAGGAATTATTATGGGGATTAGAAACTTAAAGTAAGTTCGTTTGGCCTCATATTAAATAAAGTTTTTTTATCAGTGTCTAATTTATAGGCTCCATTTCATAATAGTCTCCTCTTTAATTTTATATAAAATAGGCCTTATTAAAACAAATGAAGATATTCTTATGAAGAGAATGAGTATGTATTCTCATACTAAGATGATTGATTCTATAAAAGATTTATGTTTATAAGACGTGGAAAGAGGTATATTTTAGCATGTATGTAAATAATATTTAGAATGGAGTGTTATTACATGAAAGCAGTCACTTATCAAGGACATAAGAAGATGAAGATGGAAGAAGTTGAAGATGCTAAGATTATTGAATCAACTGATGCAATTATAAAGATAACAGCATCTGGGATTTGTGGTTCAGATTTACATTTATATCATCAAGGTGACTTATTCATGGAACCTGGTTTTGTCATTGGACATGAACCGATGGGTATTGTTGAAGAGGTAGGAAAAGATGTAAAAAAACTAAAGAAAGGGGATCGTGTGGTAATACCTTTTAATATTGGGTGTGGGGACTGTTTCTACTGCAATAACGACATGGAATCTCAGTGTGACAATTCTAATGAAACACCAGCGAACTGGAAGTTAGATAATGGTGGACTATTCGGTTTTGGTAACCTTCATGGTAATCACTGGGGAGGACAGGCAGAATACTTAAGAGTACCTCATGCTGACTTTTCCTCATTTAAGGTTCCTGATAACAATCTAAAAGACGAGCAAGTTTTATTCTTATCAGACGTTGTACCTACTGCTTACTGGAGTGTAGAACACTCAGGCGTTAAACCGGGAGATACAGTCATTGTATTAGGTTGTGGCCCTATCGGTTTAATGGCGCAGAAGTTTGCGAAACAAAAAGGTGCAGAGAGAGTGATTGCGATTGACAATGTACAGCATCGTCTCAATCACGCCAAAAAGTACAATGGTGCTGAAGTGTATAACTTTGATGAAGAACAAGAAATAGGTAAACTTCTTAAAGAAAAAACTCGAGGCGGCGCAGATGTTGTTATTGATTGTGTAGGAATGGATGGACAGCAATCGAGTCCAGAACGGGAGCTATCTGAGAATTCTCAACAACGTGGAACAATAAGTCCTATACTTACCGCTACTGAATCAGTAAGAAAGTTTGGGACAATACAGCTTACTGGTATCTATGGATCACCTGCTGATAATTTCCCTCTAGATTTAATATTTAACCGTGATATTAAAATAACAAGTGGACAGGCCCCTGTTATTCATTTAATGCCTAAACTTTACGAGATGATTAAAGATGAAGTATTTGATCCTACAGAAATTCTTACACATACTTTCCCGCTTGAAGAGGCAGACGAAGCTTACAAAGTATTTGATGAGAAGAAGGATAACAACATCAAGGTTATATTTAAACCAGAATAGAGTATAAAAACTTTTGTTCCCTGATATTAAATTATTGGATAATATTATAGGAGGTAGTTTCTCTCATTAAAAAATAAAAGAAGTATCATGAGCACTAAAGTGAAACCCGTGTCAAGGACACTTTAAAAAAAGCGCTTGTATTTTTTAATGACACCGCTCTGCCAGTTCTCAGGAGAGAAGGAGAAATGACAATCACCCACGCTCGATATCGAGCGTGGGTGATTGTCATTTAAGCTGTTATTCATTCTTGGTTCACAGGTGCCTTCAGATGGTGGGCTAAGGGATATATGCCTGAGATGTTACCTGCAGCCAATATTAAAGTAATAACTGTCAGCGGGTGCACGCTGAGTGCATTACCCATAACATTAGGCGTAATTAAGTTACCGTCAATTTGCTGCGCGTAAAGCATAATAATTGCTACATACACCACCGTTAATGGATTCTGGAACAGGGCATCAATGATGGCCGGCGTTACAGTAATATATGGTCCTAAGAAGGGAATTACATCGGTAACAACTCCGATTAAGGCTAATAATAACGCATAGTCAAGCCCGATGATTAAGTAACCAATCAGAAGCATAATACCAACGATTAAGCTGACAAATAATTGACCGACAATGTATGACTTCAGAGTATAATCTACATCGCCCAGTGTTTTAAGAACTCAATTTTTCTTATCTCCAGGGAAGAACTGTGAAACAAAGGTACGAACTTTTTACGGTCAATCAGTATATAAATCAAGAAGAACGGTACGAGCACAAGCGCAATCACACCTGAGAACAGACTCATAAGGAAATTATAAATTTTAAGTTATTTCAATGATTTAAGCTTCATTATTAAACTCCATCCATTCATAAAAAGTCATTACATTAAATGCATTAGAAGACTCAAGCCTTTGTTTTAAAATATACACGTGGTCAGAGCCGACAATAACGATTACTTTATCAGTATCATCTAAATTCTCGGTTATATTGTTTACCATAATCATATTTCTTTTATACCACCAAGAGAGCCAGGGTATGGAAGCTTTCCAATCCTCTCCAAGCATCATCATATGACCATAAAGCTCTTCATCACGTTTATAATTCACTGGTTTGTTAAGTTCAAGAGTCATTTGGTAAGCGTCATTTAATTCTCTGAGATTGAAGTGGAAAGATTGAGAATCTTCAATTCGCTGAATAAAAGGTTCATCATTTTCTTTTGCCCATTCGTAAGCGCTGCTCAAATCAGTTGAATCATCGCTATCTCCCATCCAATCGATTGCCAGAATTGACTTTAGACTTAAGTGTTTACCGATATAAAAACCTAAATCATAAGATTCATTTTTATAAAACATAGAAGGGTCGTAATGACTATAGTATTCGTCAACTGTATCTTGTATATCTTTCTCCAGTTCAATACATACACGAGAAGGCTGAAAATCAATTAGATATTTTCTCAGAGTTTCAAGACTGTTTAAAAATGCTTCATTTGGCTCGCTGCTGCTGAAATTTTCACGATAATGCTGACTTCCTACAATCATAATTTGTGGTTTCATAGTTCGTACTCCTTTAAATATCTAATTATCTACATCTCAGACTTAATCTGGGTTACAGATTAACTTATTTTGTTCCAAGGAAGTTTAAAGCAGTCTTCAGATCTATATCTGAAAATAAATGTTCAGGGCTCCATTCAACATAGATATCCGGTTCTATTCCCGTATCTTTCTCTCCCTTATCAAGATATTCCATTCTTGACGTAGGATAATATAAAGAGAATACATCATTCCAGTCTTTATTTATTAGATTAGAATAATCATTTAAACCGGCTGTAGCTCTGCCTATAACTGTTACTTTCTGAGACCTGCCTGCTAAATCTACAAAAATATCACCCGCACTGCCGCAGTATACATCAGATAATACAACTATATTCTTCGGGAATTCTGAGCCTTCAACTTCAAAATCTCCACCGTTGTCTAATGAAACAAATCCTTTACCGGTATTGCTTTCAAAAAAGTTAATCATGTCTTTTAAAGATTGTTTGTAAGATTCATTACTGGTTTCTTGATACAAGGAACGAAGACCGTTAATCTGCAGATTTGCTGTTCTTTCTGTAATGTTAAAGTTCATTTTATAATTATCGAGGCTAACAGATGTTTTACCAGCGGGAAACAGGTGTTGCAGTAATTGATGGAAACTTGCATCACTGCCGCCTCTGTTTTTTCGTACATCAATAATCAAATTTTTTAAATTTTTCATGACTAAATCATGGTCTTTTAAAACTTTTTCAATAGATTCAGAAGAAAAGAAATCTGTTAATGTCATCAGTAATGTATGGCTGTTTAATCTTTCAGCATGATGAAGCGGATTGTATATCTCTTTCTCATAAAGAGACAAATTTAACACAGTGTTCTCATTATTATTCTTTTCAATCAATGCTTTATTGTACTTTTCAATAACTCTCTCCCATCTTTGGCGTTCCGGTGCTTCTTTCATTAGTTCTTTTATATGTTTTTGTTCCAGCTCATTTACAGATAAGCCATCCAAAGCAATTATTTTATCGCCTGTATCAATGTTTGTTTCTTTCGTCGTTTCTGTAACATATAAAGCATCTTTAAACCGTCTTACTTTAAAACCAATATCTCGGTTTGTACTTGAACTTTCATCTTTTGAGATAAAAAACATATGCGGATCTTTAAAATCAAGAAGGTAATCGTTAACAATTTTGATAAAGGTATAATCATCTAAGTGCCCTTGTTGATTTAACTGTAAAATACTTTCGCGATATGTATCCGGTGAGTCCCATCCTTTTTTATCCTGATGACCCGCATAATCATTCTCCATAATGTCGACCACTTCATTAAAGATATCTATATACATACTTTCTATCCCCTTAGTTCACTTATTTATTACTGTATATGATTTAAGTATATCTTTTTTACATTCTTTGTAAACGCTTACTGACTGCAGTGATGAATAAACCAAACATTATGAATAAATGTATCTTACAAAAAGACTCAGACCAGTTTCATCGGTCTGAGTCTCAATATTTACATATGCTAGACAAGTTACTATAACAATAAAAATTTCTAGAGTGTTCTTTTTTCTTTAAATGAAGTCCTGGCCCAAATTGCTATTATAAGTGGAGGAACAACGCATAAGACAAGTAAAATTATAGCTGAAGTTTCAAACAGCCTAGCATTTAACTCTAATGTATTTCTTAAGAATGCTTCGTTTATACACATTAAACCAACAAACGATAATGTCTGAATTGATATCAGCATCATGTTCATAGCGTTATACTGTGAAACTTTATTTTCTTCTGTCAGATTTATATAATTAAATTTTTTTCTAATAGATCTTAAAAACTGAAGAAAAATCCATAAAATAACCGTTAAGACAGGTAAGAGAAATAACAATAATTTCGAGCCGGTCTGATTTGGGTTTTCACCTGAATACATTAAGGATATGCTGCTTGGTATGTTATCCCAGACAGAAATTAAATGTGATAAGTGTGCTCCTAATATAACAAAACAAAGTAGAGGACTGAATATTGATAAAAATAATTTCATTTTTAGTATGCTCCTGATTCATGATGTATTTAAATATTTCTCTTATTTAATATGTACATTCCACGAATCATCATAGTAAAACTCCGACAAGGTATCTGAATCCATCACCCGGAACATCTCATCAAAATCATTCGCCAGATGATAGGTACCAAGCTGATATTTATCAATCCACAAAACTTCGCCTTCTTCAGAAGAACGCAGATTTCCAGAAAACTGATTTGTTTTATACATCAGCACAATGTATCTTTCATCGTCCTCAGTCTGAAATTGCTTCGTACCGCAAATTTGAGGATTTTTAATCACCAGACCTGTTTCTTCAAACACCTCACGGATAACCGAATCTACGAAAGACTCATTCTTTTCAACTTTTCCACCGGGGAAAGTAACACCTGGCCAATTACTGCTGACACGATCCTGTATTAATATTTGACCCTTATCATTTTCTATCATACACATATTTGTGATTATCGTTTTTTCTGCTCTCGACATGGTGACCTCCGTTATCTGTGAATAACATTTTTCATTACATCATATTTAAAATATATTTCGTACCCCAAAACACTATTGTAAATACAACTACAAAAATAAACACTCTGCTCCAGGGCATGCGTTTATCATCCCGGTTTAGAAAGTTTACAAAAATTGAAACTGCTGTAGTGACAGCAAGCATAAGAAAAAACTCAAGTACCATACTTTAAACTCCTTATTTGTCTGTTAGGTTTCATTAATCCAGTCAACAATTAATTTACTCGATTCATCAACTGATAAATCAGTTACTTCAAGTCTCAGATATTTATCTTCCTGAATTTCATTATCATATGAATTCAGTCTGTGCTTTTCAGCCGACTTCGTCAACTCAGCATGAGAAAACTCAACATTTCTTTTAGAAGGTTTCTTTTCCAACCTGTACTCAGTCGTATTTCTTCTGATCCGTTCTTCAAGATCAGCTGCGAGTTCCACAAAATAAATATCATGAGATTCCTTATTAAAGATTTTCTTAATCGTGCTTATATAATCCCAATCCTCCTGCATATCAAAGGCCCATACAAAGGTAAAGATTATTCCTGGATGCAAGTCATCTTCGGCAATATGTTCAAAAATTCCCATCCGGATTTGATCTGACAATCTGAACGTATTCTTATTCCAGCCAATATACGGCCAAATCGCATCGAGTGTCACATGATTGTGCAAGAGCGGCAGATTAAACGCTGTACCGACCTTTTCGCCTATAGTCATCTTGCCGACAGCCTGCGGGCCAAATATCAATATTATCTTCATAAGTATATCCCCCTGACACGTGTGTTATTAGGAGTTTACCATATATAAAATGTGATAAGATAAGTATAAATACATAAATAGAGAAGAGTGTAATAACGAAGGGGATAAGGGATATGAATAATGGGACGGTTATTATTTTATATGTACTGCTCACGCTCAACACATTACGTTACGGCACTTACATTCTGGAAGGCAATTCAAGCACATACTACATTGCGATGTTCAGTTTGAATATATTGGCATTGCTATTCACGATTGTTTACAGAAACATTAAATCAAAGAAAAAATCAGAAACGAAAATTGCGGAATAATGCTTTAAAGGGGATAAGGCATGGAAACGAGATTACTGAAGAAAAATCAACAGCCGCCGATGGAATTACTGCTGACAGCTGACCCATCCGAGCAACTTGTGAAAGAATATTTGGATAGAGGACAATGTTATACAGCAGAAATTGAAAATCACACAGCCGGTGTGTACGTATTGCTTGAAACGAATGATGACACTATTGAACTCATAAATATCGCAGTCGATGAACAATACCAGGGTGGTGGAATAGGCAAAGCCCTTGTTAAAGATGCGATCCAAAAATCGGCAGGTATGGGTTACAAAAAGATTGAAGTAGGCACCGGTAATTCAAGCATCGGCCAGCTTGCCTTATATCAAAAATGCGGGTTTAGAATTTCAGATATTGATAAGGACTTTTTTATAAGAAACTATGAAGAAGATATTTTTGAGAACGGAATACATTGCAGAGATATGATACGTTTGTCTCAAATATTATAAGGGGATTAAGAGAATGAGTGGACTTGTTCATAGAATGGGCTTATATAAAGAATACTTTAATTCGATTCGAAATGGCATGAAAAAAGTTGAGGTCCGTTTAAATGATGAGAAGAGAAGAAAAATAAATATCGGCGATTTTATTGAATTTGTTGATGTAAATAATCCTGCTGAAAAATTAAGAGTTAAAGTAACAAGATTAAGAAAGTATAAGAATTTTAAAGATATGTATAGTGATATTCCATTGGCTGACTTTGACTGTAAAGATTGGTCAATGCAAGAAGTGATTGACGGGACTTATGAAATATATACAAAGGAGCAAGAAAGAGAATGGGGAACTTTAGCGATTAACATAGAAAAACATGAAGAGTAGTGATTAAATAATGATTAATTTCTTTATTTTTCAATTTATTTAAATTCATCATAGAAAATCAATCATAAGGGAGAAAAATATGGAAATATTAATTGCAGCATTTATATTTTACTTTGTTATCAAGTATGCAGTCAGGAATGCAATAATAGAAGCAAAAGTTAAAGAGGCAGAATTAAGTCTGCAAGTCAGCATTAACGAACTATTCGAAAGAATAACAAGCATCGGCTATGAAATTATCGCAAATACAGATTCCAAAGAAAAGAAAGAACAAGCGAGATTCATTAATGAAGATTGTTATAGAATCTCAATGTCTAATGAAACTAACGAAGAAAAGTATACACAACTTAAAATTAAAGAAAACGAAATGAATATGTTAAGGAGCGAGGATAGGATATGAATCAATCAAAAGATCCTGAATATATTGATCCCGCCAAGTTACGCTCTAAGAACAAGAGACAGCTTGCAGAGCCTATGAGTAAGACTGATACAGCATTCGGACTATTAGAGATAGTATTATATATTCCTCGTTTGATTATGCAGTTGCTCAGATGGATATTCAATTAAAGAATGAATAAAGCTAAAAAATGATACAGATTTCTTAAGCAGAAGATTTTTGTGTCGTTTTTTTATTTACTTTAAATTTGACATACAAATTATATAATTTTCCGGACTGTCGAATCATGACCTCAATTTAAAATTAAAGAAATAAGATAGGTTTGTTAAGGAGTGAGAAGAACGGTATATGAAAAAAATTCATGAAACACTATATAAGACACCTGAGATGATAAAATTATTTATTGTTTTCTGTTTATTTATCTACTTTCTTATGGATATAGTACCGGCACGTGAAAGTATGATGGAGATTATTGGCTATTCAATTCTTAGCGGGCTTGGGATTGGCCTTCTGACGACGATTTATATGAAACCAAAAAGTAAGAAGAAAGATAAGTAAAAGTACCTAACAGCATGAAGAAGGTACAGGTATCTTTGTCTGCACCTTCTCCAGTATTTTAAAGGTGAGTCAGGTTCAGCACATCTAATGTCGCTGTAATAAGAGATGTTCTTGCATCTATGTCATTCCCGTGTTTTTGCACTTTAAGAATTTTACCATTATGCATATATTTACCGTTGTATTTTTCAGGGAACTGCACAGCCATTACTGTCGAAAAACTACCTTCTTCCGCAGTAAGGAAAAACGGTGTCAGTACTTTGTAGACCAGGTTGCCGAATCGTTCATTTTTCGGTGTTTTTCCTAAGTTAGTCGATACTGCCCCTGGATGTACAGCTGTCGTTTTCAGTCCCTCTTCATGATACGAATCGTACAGGGTTTGCATCAGGTACAAAGTGCCCAGTTTCGACTGGCCGTAGTTCGTCACGGGGTTAAATTTTCTTCGTTTAAAGTAGGGTGCCTTTAGCGGTGCGAATTTATATCCATTCGATGAAACGACAACAATCTGTTTTGTTTCGCTGTCAAGGACAAGCGGCAGCAGCAGGTGTGTCAAATAAAAATGACCGATATAATTTGTCCCCATCATCATTTCAAAACCATCTTTCGTTTCCTGCTTCGTTAAAGAAACTACGCCCGCATTTAAAATTAAACAATCTATTGAATCGTACTTTTCTTTCATTTTATTTGCTGCAGCTTCTATTGATGACAGCTCACTCAAATCGCAGTGAATTACATCTATCTGAACAGGTGATTTTGTTTCTATTTCCTGTTTTAATACTTCTCCTTTATTTAAATTACGGACAAGAAGAACGATTCGGTCGAATTGATCAGCTAATTCCAAGGCAGTCGCTCTCCCGATGCCTGATGTTGATCCTGTAATTACCATTATATTTTCGCTCATTTAATCACCCTCTGCTGTAAGTTTAAGTAATAACTCAATACCCTTACAATAAATATAAACACACTTATATAAAAATTAATAATCATATAATGCTGACCGATATAATTCACTATGAAAATATCGAGAGAATTTTTTGGCAACTCTGTAGTATGTAATTTGAAAGGACGGTGGAAATGATGATTAAAACTTTAAATGATGTTATTAATTTTATTGAAGATAACCTTGCCAATGATATTAAATTAGAAGATGTCGCAGCATATACAGGGGAATCTGACTATCACTTCAGAAAAGTGTTTCAGTATATCAGCGGCATACCGCTCAGTGAATATATTAAAAACAGGAAATTAGCTGTGGCAAATCAGGATTTGGTGAATGGCTGCAGTGTTACAGATACTGCTTTTAAATACGGCTATCAATCAGTGGACGGCTTCACCAGAGCTTTCAAAACATGGAGCGGCTATTTGCCGTCTGAAATTAAGAAGACAAAGATTCACCTAACCTACCCTAAACTTTCATTTTATATCGATGTCAGAGGAGGAGAAAATATGGAAGTACGTATAAAAGAAATGCCTGCATTTACGATTGCCGGAGTGAGCAGAAGAGTACCGATGCAGTTTGAAGGGGTTAACAATGAGATTATGGAACTTGCTAAAAGTATTACTGCAGAAGAGAGAGAAGAAATGCACAGACTGCAGAACCTTGAGCCTGAGCAGATTATTAATGCATCGTATGATGCAGATGAGAAATTTTTGAAAGACGAGGGGAGTTTAACGCACATGATTGGTGTGCTGACGACTAAAGAGAATATCAGTCCAGTGCTCGATACGGTTAGTGTAGATGCACACACTTGGGCAGTATTTCCCAATGAAGGTCCATTCCCGGAAACAATGCAGCAGACGACGGCCCGCACGTATTCAGAATGGCTGCCCTCATCAAATTATGAATTAGTTGAAGCACCAGGTTTTTCATTTACAATTATGGATGCTGAAAGAGAAGATTACGCCTACAGTGAAATTTGGATGCCCGTAAGAAAAGTAAAAATGCAGTAACTAAAAAAACCTTCTGACTTAATTGTCAGAAGGTTTTACTATATAGTCATCATAATTTTTCTCTTTTTTATTGCCGATGATTGTAATCAGGATAAAGGCAGAGGCATAGATTGCCAGCAGTATTGACATCGTATAATTATGGTTCTGTGTTCCATCGTATATAAAGCCGATTACAAACGGGAACAGGCCGCCGAGAATACAGCCCCCGGTCTGCATCATAGCCGTCCATGAGTTAGCTCCGTCTGCTGTTACAGTTTCATCGAGCGGCAGCATCAGTGCTGCAGAGTACAATCCGCCAAGCGGAATACCCATCATAAAGGCGCCGATCCACATCAAGGTGTGGTCTCCGGTCCAGAACAAGAGGGTTGCGATAGTTCCTGATACGAGAATGAAGTAAATCCAGTTTCTGCGTGCCGGATATTTCTCCATCATTATCGGCAGCAGCAGGTTGAAGATAACCTGTACAGACATCACTGCACTTAAGAGCATACCGCCCTGAATCATCGTCATACCGTTTTCCACTGACATCGGAACAAGCCATGTAATCGTTGAGAAATAGAGAGCCGCCTGCAGTGCGTAGAACAGCATGAACAGATACGGTGTAAACTGTTTCCAAGGAGAAGGGAAGTTGTACTTCACTTCAGAAATATTTTGTTTAGGCAGTTTGCTGTTGGCGCCTGTTTTCAAGACAAAGGCAACAACCAGTACTCCGAATAAACCAAACACTGCCCAGATCGCGAGGGCAAACATGTAAGAGTCTGAAACTTCAAAGAAAATGCCTGTAAGAGCTGCACTGGCAGCGGATCCCATACTCATAAAGAAAGTTGAAATACCAATTGCAATCGCCGCGTGCCCCGGGAAATATTTCTTAATAACGGCAGACATAGTCGGCCCGAGTACTGCAATAGCAAGACCGATTAAAAAGGCAGTAATTAAGAGTGTTGAGAAGCCCGGCAGAAATCCGCGGACCGCAGTAGCAAGACCGAGCACTGCCAGCATAAGTATCAAAGTAAATTTAGAACCGTATTTTTTATTCAGTACAGTGGCTAGTGACGCAAAAATTCCCATACAAAGAACGGGAACAGTAGTAAGAAGACTGGCTTGTGCATTGGACAGTGACAAGGAAGTGCGAATCGTACCCATTAAAGGACCGACTGATGTAATGCCGAGACGGAGGTTTAGTGAAATGGCAGCAATGACAAAAAGCAGCAGAAAAGTATTTCTATTATAAATTTTACCCAATTCTTATCCTCCCGAATTTCATATTATTCATATAGTAATACTTATGATACCATTAGACATGATATACATAAAATATTAATTAAATTACTTAAAATAACTTTTTTCATATACTTGAGGTGAATTTATGGACATTCGGCAATTACGGTATTTTATCGTTATCGCAGAAGAGAAACAGATATCAGCAGCAGCGAAGAAGCTTTATATGTCGCAGCCGCCGCTCAGCCAGCAGCTGAAAAATATGGAAGCATCGCTCGGTGAACAACTGTTTGAACGGAGCGGCAAATTTTTAGAGCTGACCGAAGCGGGTAAAACTTTGTATAAATACGCACTTCAAATTACACAGATGATGGAAGAGGCTAAAAATGAAGTTGCAGATGTCGGTGGAGGAATAGACGGCAGGCTTGCAGTTGGTATTAATACTTTTTCCTTAGGCAATTTAAATGAGGTGTTTCATCAGTATAGAAGCATGTATCCAAAAATAAAATATAAAATACAGCAGAATGAATCGTCCCTGCTCTGCTATCTTTTGAAGCAGCGGGAAATAGAAATGGCAATCGTCCGTCTGCCGCTTGAAATAGATGAATTTACACTGCAGCATCTGCACAGTGAACCGTTTTACGTCATCACTTCCAAAGAGAAAAAACTGTTTACAGGAGATGCGACACTCGAGGAAGTAAGCCGCTATCCGCTCGTCCTGCCGAGTATCGAAGGACTGGGTGTGTATTATTCAATCCATGAAGCATTTTCCAAAGCTAAAATACAGCCGGAAATTATTGCGGAGTTTTCCGATCTGAAGCTGATGATGGAGCTCGTGTCCACTGATTTTGGGATATCCATTGTGCCGGAATCCCTCCTTCATCTTTACAAGGAATATCCTGTGCATATTCACAAAATCGCAGATTCCGAACAGCTATCGGGTGATATCGGTTTAATCTGGCTGAAGGATCATCGTCTGTCTAAAGCAGCTCAGAATTTTATTGATGTGCTGGCTGCAAACATCGATAAGGGAGATATCGGACTGATATAATATAAGCGGGGTGGTTTTATGAAGCAGAAAAATATAAATGTTTTAGCCGGAATAATTTCCAGGCTGACCGGAAGAAAAGAAAAAGAGTATATGGATAGTCTCAGTCAGGAAAAGCTCGAGAGAAATATACAAGCAGCTAAAGACAGGCTGGAAGAAGGTAATCTGTCTGTATGTCAAAAACAGGAGTATGAAAAAACGCTCAGGCATCTGGAGAAATACCGAAAATAAAGAAGAAACGAAGGGGATACAGTGTTTAAATCAGCCAATAGAAAAACATACTCTATGGCAGCAGGTCACTTATTTTGTGATATGAATTCAGGCATTCTGCCGGCCCTGCTGCCTTTTTTAATTTTTGCTTATGATTTTACATATACAGCGGCAGCAGCCCTCATATTTGCAGCAAATATCGTCTCATCAGTCTCTCAGCCTTTTATCGGTATATATTCAGATATTATATCTAAAAAATGGATGGTGCCTTTAGGCTTAATCCTCGGCAGCTCAGGGCTTGCGGTTATTGGTTTTTTAGATAACTACTGGGCCATTTTTGCTGCCATTATGGTCAGCGGGCTTGGAACAGCACTGTTTCATCCGGAAGCAGCAAAGACCGTGACTTTGAATGCGGGGAAAAACAAAGCATCGGATATGAGCATATTTTCTTTGGGCGGGACTTTGGGCTTTGCCCTCGGACCAATTGTCGCTACTGTCACGCTCATGCTGTGGGACTTGCAGGGTTTGATAATTTTAATTATCCCGTCGCTGATTATGAGTTTGATTATTTGGAAAGTCACCAGTGAACCGGCGGGACAAAAAGCACCCGTTTCTTCTGCAGCCACAGCTCAGGAACTTCCGAAAGACCAGTGGAAACCATTCTCGCTTCTAAGCGTTGTGCTGATTATGCGATCCATTGTCTTTATAAGTTTGAATACCTTTATTCCGCTGTTCTGGATTACGATTATTCTTCAGTCCAATGAATCGGGGAATATACTCTTAAGTATCTTCCTGATCTCGACATCAGCGGGTACACTCTTTGGAGGCAGAATCGCAGACAGTTTAGGTTACTTAAAAGTAATCCGCTACAGCTTTATAGCAGTTGTGCCGGTTCTGTTCATCCTTTCGGTTACAGAATCGTTCGCACTCTCGGCACTGATGATAATCGCAGCAGGATTTCTAATTTTTATGCCGTACAGTTCACTCGTTGTGCTGGGGCAGCAGTATCTGCCGAACAGAGTCGGTCTGGCATCAGGTGTCACTCTCGGTTTATCGGTCAGCGCAGGAGGAGTCTTTGCACCGGTTTTAGGTAAAATCGCAGATATATACGGTGTATCGACAGTCATGACGATTATCTTTGTTATTGCGGTCATCGCTTTAATATTTACTCTGATGCTGTCACGGATGCATAAGCAGTTAAAACTAAGTGCTTCTTATTAAAAATGTAAGAGGCCGGACTTTGAATCTATAAGAAGAAATGCCATTCTGCATAAATAAGTAATTCAAGAAGTTCCTGTTGGTTTTCACCAAACAGGAACTTTTTATATTTTGTTGACTATCTACAATTACAGATTTAGTATAGGACTATGTTTTTAAAATTTTCTAATTATTCATACTAAAAAGGATGGTTTTATGATTACTTTAATTAAAAATGCAGAGCTTTATGCTCCGGATTTTATCGGCAAGCAGTCAGTCTTAGTGATTAACGGTAAAATTTCAAAAATTGGAGATGTCGATGAAGACGCAGTATCCAGCCTCGGGATTGATTATAAAATCATTGATGCCGAAGGTGCTCTTGTCACACCGGGTTTTATCGATCCTCATGTACATTTTCTTGGAGGCGGGGGTGAGGGTGGATTTGCGACCCGCACACCGGAAATTCAAATCAGTGATTTAATTCAGTCGGGTATTACTTCAGCGGCCGGCTTAATCGGAACAGACGGGACTACGCGGCATTTAACTTCTCTCCTTGCTAAAGCTCGTGGTTTGGAAATCGAAGGGATTTCTACATATATTTATACTGGTAATTATGATGTGCCGACACTGACTTTTACTGACAATGTAAAAGATGACGCAATTTTAATCGACAAAGTAATCGGCACTGCTGAAATTGCAATATCTGATTCGAGATCCGGCCAGCCAAGTGTGCATGAACTTGCAAAAATTGTCGGTCAAACCAGAGTGGGTGGTATGTTAAGCGGCAAGGCGGGAATTACCCACTTCCATACAGGTCCCGGCAAAGGTTATTTATCAATACTTCACCAGCTGCTGGATGAATACGAACTGCCCGCATCGAATCTCCATGTGACTCATATAACTAGAAGCAGGGAATTATTTGATGATGCCATCAAACTGGCAGCAAGAGGCGCCTTTGTCGATATTACCGCTGATGATACGACTTACGAATGGATCTCCTATTATAAAAAGAATCAGGGTGATTTAAGTAAGCTGACTATATCTTCGGATGGCAACGGCAGTCTGCCTAAATTTAATGAAGAAGGAAAACTGATCGGCTTCGGAGTCGCCAGTACGCGCAGCCTATTTAATCAGGTTATTGAAACGATTAGAGCGGGAGAATTATCTTTGGAAGAAGCTCTAAGACTAGTGACAGCCAATACTGCAGAAGCCCTGAAACTCGAAGGCAAAGGTGTGATTCAAGTAGGAAGTGACGCTGACTTATTAGTGCTGTCGAAAGATACCTTCGAAATTGAACATGTATTTGCGAAAGGAAAGCATATGATTGAGAGCGGCAATTTACTCGTAAAAGGGACTTTTGAATAAGGGAGCGCACATATATGAAAAGAAAACCAAATTTATTTGAAGCATTTTCACCTATTGCTGTAATGCTGCTGCTGCTGGCAATCGGTTTTGGAGTATTCGGATTAAACCCTGAACCGCTGCTTATACTTTCTTCCGTATATGCAGGATTTATTGCTCTTCGTCTTGGATTTTCATGGGAAGATATGATGAAAGGAATACAGGAAAAAGTGAGCCTGGCTATGCCTGCCATTCTGATCCTCATATCCATCGGGATTTTAATTGGTACCTGGATGATATCCGGCACTATTCCAATGTTAATATACTATGGGCTGGAACTGATTAATCCAACATTCATAGTTTTAATTGCCTTTGTCGTTTCTGCCATTATATCTATAGTCACGGGAACATCATGGGGGTCAGTCGGAACAGTTGGTGTCGCTTTGATGGGAATTGCGACAGGCCTCGAAGCCAATCTTCCGGCTACTGCCGGGGCGATAGTTGCAGGTGCATATTTTGGAGATAAATTATCTCCTTTATCCGACACAACAAATCTTGCGCCGATTGCTGCTGGAAGTGAATTGTATGAACACATTAAACATATGATGTGGACGACGGTTCCGGCAGCTATTGTATCGATGGTTATTTATTTAATCGCAGGATTAAGTATTGCTGACAAAGAAGTTACAGCGCCAGAAACGATGACTACTATGCTGACAACTTTAAATACTATGTTCAGCTGGAATATACTGTTATTATTGCCGCCTGCTCTTATATTATTCGGAGCATTGAGGAAATATCCTACACTGCCTGTTATTATCTTTTCCTCAATACTTGCAGGAGTTTTAGGAATGATTATACAAGGATTCAGCTTAAAAGATGTATTTGCATCTGCAGTTAGCGGCTTTGATGTCAGCATGGTAAATAAAAGCGGATTCGAAGCAGCATCTGTCATACCGGAAGTACTCGATTTAGTACATCAGGGCGGTATGCAGTCGATGACAAGTGTTATTTTAATCGCCTTCTCGGCATTTGCCTTCGCGGGAATTATGACAAAATCAGGTGCCCTGGAAGTCATTATAGAATATCTTCTTAAATTCGTTAAACGTACTGGAGATTTAATATTAACAACCGTCCTATCCTGTTTGACTATGGCATTAGTAACAGGTAACTCTTATCTGTCTATAATCGTTCCGGGGGAAATGTTCAAAGATACTTATAAAATGAAAAATCTTGCTGCAAAAAATCTGTCAAGAACACTTGAAGACTCAGGAACAGTTATCGTTCCCTTAATCCCCTGGTCATCTGCAGGAGTATTTATGGCAGGAACACTCGGCATCCCAACCTTGAGTTATGCCCCTTGGGCCATACTTTGCTACGTTGGATTTATCTTCGCTATTATTTTAGGATATACAGGAATTGGTATTGCGAAAGATTTGAAGGAAGAGCAAGCTAATTAACTTAAATAACAGGCGTCTCCAATAGTCTTGGAGATGCCTTATTTTCTTGAAAAACGACTTGATGAAATATTATTTATAGAGAGACTGCATAGTCATTGTTATACTGTATATTAAAATCATACATAAAAGGGGAATGATTATGCCGCATATTAAATTGCTGACTACAGGAGGAACAATTGCCAGTAAACGCGATCCTGTTACAGGACTCCAGCAAACGGGTTTGATAACAGGAGAGGAACTGGCGGAGAATTTGGATTTGCACGATGATATCCACATCAGTGTGGAGGAGATTATTAAAGTCTCAAGCAGCGCTATTACTTTTGAAAATCTGATAACGATAAAAGACGCTGTACTGGAAGCGGTCAATGACGACGATGTGGATGGCATCGTACTTACACACGGTACTGACACGCTTGAAGAAACGTCTTATTTTCTAAGTCAGGTTATACCGTCAGGGAAAGCAGTCGTCGTCACAGGATCACAGCGCGGACCGGAGCTGATTGGGACCGATGCTTATGCCAATCTGCAAGATGCTATTACACTGGCAGCAAATGAAGGAGCGGCAAAAATCGGTGTCAGCGTCTTATTTAATTCGAAAGTATTTATGCCGAGATTTGTAAAAAAAGTGAACGCGATGAACGTCGACGGTTTTGGCGGCGGAGGCACAGGATACCTCGGAACCGTGGATGGCCATGATGTAAAAATTTATCAGTATCCGGCCCATAACAGTACATATAAAGTTCAAGGAGAATTGCCCGAAGTCGATATTATTAAATGTGCTTTGGGTACTGATGCGAAATTTATCGATTGTGCAATTGACCATAAAGTCGAGGGACTTGTTATTGAAACAATGGGACGGGGGCATGCAAATGACCTCGTTGCTGCAGGAGTGAAAAGAGCGGTCGATGCGGGAATTAAGGTTGTTATTACTTCCGCTTCCGATGACGGCGATGTAAAGGTAGCCTATGACTTTTCCGGTGGTATTTCGCAATTTGAAAAAGACGGTGCAGTGAACGGCGGCTCTTACGACAGTAAAAAAGCGAGACTGAAACTCGCAGTAATGCTGGCTGCAGGGGAAGAGGTTACTGCAGAGGATTTTAAATACTAAAGTTAGATACATTATTTTATGAAAAGAGGAATATAGAATATTAAGTTTAATGGATTTTGTTAATACTATTATCATTGCATTGGTTTATGTAGTGACTTTTAAAATACAAAAAGTATTTTTTTCAAATGCGTATTTTAGTGTTAGTCAGCTATTGACGGAATTTGAATCAGGAATCAGATGGAATAGAATTGTAATCAGAGTAATCATTACTTTATTGATGAGTATAATATTTTTATTTATTGTCCAAAATCCGTTAGTAGTCATTATAGGTATCGGACTAGGTAGTGTACTCATTGTATGGCCAGCATTTCTAAGCGAGGGGAATATAGATTATGCTTTACAAGAGCATAAAAACTTATACAGACTAACTTTGCTGGTTTTCGTAGTGGTTAATATAATCATTTCTGTCCTTTCAATACTTATATATGAATTATTGCAAGACATAAAAAACTTAACTTTATTATATTCAGTACTCGGACAAATAGTGCTAGCTCTATTTTCACAGTGGTTATATATTTATTTGTCTAAAAAGCTGAATAGTAGAGTGCATCAAAGAAATCATGATTTCTATCTCGAAGATGAGGACAATGAGGAGAATAATGAAGGAGTATATTATGAGCATAATAATTATCCGGCAGAAGAAGATGAACTGGATAAATATAGAACAAATCTATGGTTTAATAATAAATTAAACTATTTTAAAAATAGACTCTTAACAGATGTAAATTTTACGGATGAAGAAATAACTTATATGTACAAGTATGCGAATGAATATGAGATTGATTTCAGTTATATAAATTCACTTTTAACAATTGAAAGATTTAATAGAGGAGACTTTATTACTAAATATAAAGAACATCTCTCTGTAAAATATTTACCACAATTTACAGCTAATCAAGATCCTAGTTTAGGTGTAGGACAAATTAAAATTAGCACAGCAGAAAAATATTTTCCCAATACTTCTAAGTTAGAGCTTCAACAACTGTTGTTAAATACAGAATTCAATATTTCTTTATGTGCTAATATAATCAAGGATTTTCAAGAAAATCCAAATGAAGATAATACTAATCTAGGTTTGATAAAATTATATACCACAGGAAGTAGCGATTCATTAATCAATGATACAATCAGATTATATTGTTATTTATTTGAATGGTTAATAAATAAAGATATTTAAACATGATATTACAATATGAAAAGTTTTAGAACATTTTAAAACATCGGAGCAAATGGAGATTTGCTCCGATGTTTTTGAATCTTTAATTATTCATCTGCTGCAGTAACCTTATAAATCATACCGCCATCAGTAGCTGCAACCAGCGCGCCATCCTCAGTTACAAGAATATCGCGGAAACGTTGTCCTTCATCAGTTAACAGACGTTCTTCCCCAACAATCATGTCATCTTCAATGACGACACGTACAATATAGTTTGGCGCTAGACCGCCGATAAACAGGTTGTTCTCCCATTCAGGAATGGCGTCGTTATCATAGAATGACATACCGCTTGGTGCACTCGTTGGATCCCAGTAATATACTGGTTCAACAAAGCCCTGCGCTTCGTGTTCTGAAATACCATCATTTATTAATTCACCGCTGTACTCGATACCGTAAGACACAGTCGGCCATCCATAGTTAGAACCCGGTTCAATAATGTTCAGCTCATCCCCGGCCTGTGGACCGAACTCAACAATCCATAAGTCTCCTGTTTCTGGGTTGAAGTCCACACCTTGAATATTACGGTGACCGTAGCTGTATATACCATCAAGTGCGTCTTCATCTTCAATAAATGGATTCGAATCTACTGGTTCCCCGTCCTGTGTAATGTGAATGACTTTACCTAAATAAGCATCTAAGTCCTGTGCACGTTCGCGAATTGGATCATCTGAGCGTTCGCCAGTTGTTAAGAACAGGTTGCCATCTTCATCAAATATAATACGCCCGCCATAGTGTAAGGTACCATCATAGGCTGGTTCTGCCTCGAAGATAACTTCAAAATCTTCAAGTGAGGTCTCATCTTCTGATAACACACCTTTACCGACAGCAGTTAAAGTACCATCGTCCTTATCTTCGGAAAACGTCATAAACACTAACCTTGATTCGTCGAAATCAGGTGCGACGGTTACATCAAGTAAACCACCTTGATCTTCGTTATTTACTTCCGGTGTACCTTCGATTGGATCTGAAACAGAACCATCTTCAAGGTTTAAAATAAGAAGTTCTGCGGAGTCCCTTTGTGTAACAAGCAAACGGTTCGTATCAAACTCTTCCATACCCCAGGACACATCAAGACCCTCAGCAACAACCTCCACATTCAATTCTGTTTCAGTCTCTACTTTAGGCGCTCTTGTTTGTTCTGGAAATGCTGGTTCAAACTCAGTTACTTTTGGTTCAGTTTCAGCACTTTCTTCCGTTGAAGTTTCCGATTCACCGGTTGATTCTTCCGTTGCGGTTTCCGAGTCGTCAGCTGATTCTTCTGTTGCAGTCTCTGATTCATCCGTCGTTGCTTCTTCTGAAGTACTATCATCATTGCCGCATGCTGCCAACGCCAATACAAAGATTAGCATTGTAAAGAACAATAATCTCGACGACGAAACTTTCGACATTGTTTTCTTCTCCCTTCTTAAAATATTAGTTTCTTTTAATTTTATCATAATTTTCAGAAAATTAAAGAATTATGAACTGGATTTGTACATAAAAAAGCTCGGCAAATAGGGATTAGTATGTAGCTTTTAAATATCATATGAAACCCTCCCAGAAGTCAGTTTGGTGTAAATATTAACAAATCCGTTTTGCTATTTATCAAATTTAAGAATGCACTTTGCGACTTCTTCGCCGCTTTCTTCGAGCAGATAGTGGCCGCAGTTCTTAAGTTCATATCCTGTCACATTATTAATCGACTGCTTCCATATTTCTTCAACAGGCAGCCCCGATAAATTTCCGTTTTCTGCCCAAAGCAGCAGCGTGTCGATGTTTAATTTATCTTCTGATTCAACCATTTCCTGATACTCCGGCAGATCAAATTTATACGATGCTCTGTAATCACTTAACGCTGCTTTCACTGCGCCTGGCTTTTTCCAGTGTGAGAGATACTCCTCCCACGAGCCATCTGAATTTAAGCGTTCGAATAAACCATCACCGCGGCTAAGCAGGAATTTTAAATACTCTTCTTCTTTGCCTGAAATTAGAGTTTCCGGAAGATCGGACACAACTTGAAATACCCAATGCCAATATTTCTTCGCAGCTTCTTCAGCGGATAAAGAATACACATATTCCATCGGCATAATTTCGATCAGTGCAAGACGGTTAATTAATTCCGGATAATCATAGGCCATTCTTCGTGCGACTCTTGCACCGCGGTCATGACCGACGACGTAAGCACGGGTAAGCTTCAACTCAGCTAATATTCCTGCGATATCACTCGCCATAAGTTTATTTGTGTAATTTCTAATGCCTTCAGGTTTGTCTGAATCTCCGTAACCCCTGAGATCTACGGCAACAATTTTATAATGTTCTTCAAGATGGGGGATTACATTTCGCCACGTAATCCAGCTTTCGGGGAAACCATGCAGCAGCAGGCAGACAGGGCCATTTTCAATGCCGCCTGTGACGTAATGCAGTTTAATACCATTAATGTTTGTGTAATGACTATCCATTTTATCTTTCTCCTTCTTTTACAAGATTAAAAATTTCTCTTTAATGGATGCATACCCATTATCGTCCCGATGAAGCACCCACATACGTTCGCAAACGAATACTTATCCCAAGCTATTTACCGTTTCATAAAACCTTCTAAATGATACAATAGCGGTAACATTATTTTAGGAGGCACATAGATGGAATCGATTACGTTAATGGAAGCTTATGCGATTGAAACTTTGAGAGGAAATGGCATAAGCAACGATAAAATTATTGAAAATATTAGAGCAAATGATCTTGAGGAATTCAAGACTATTAAAGAAAATATGGATTTTGATGCGCTGGTCGAACTCGACAAAAATGCGGATTTTGAGTCGATTGTGAACGACGGCTACAAAGTGAAGTTTCTTACTTTCAATGGTCTTAAGAATTTAATTAAAATGAAGTTCGGCAAATTTGCTGATGAAGATTACCAGGTCGATGAATTTGTCATTTCAGGACTTGAACTCGATGAAAACCAGCAGAAAGATTTAGAGAATATTCTGTCCGCAAACTGGACGCTGTCAAGTGAAGCTGGCGGCATAACTGTTAAACCGACAAAGTAAATTTTACGAGGAGGTTATTTTTATGAAAGCTGTATATCATGAAGGTGTACAGAGTCTTGAAGGTATTAAATTCGGTGAAGTGGAACAGGATAAAATGGGTGACGATGAGGTCATCGTTAAATTAAAAACAGCAGGTTTGAATCACAGAGACTTATTTATCCCGAACAGGCACGATGAAAATGATCCGCCGCTTGTGCTCGGTTCTGATGGTGCAGGGATTGTCGATTCTGTCGGCGCGAATGTGACCAACGTTAAGCCGGGTGACGAAGTCATCATCAATCCTTCGCTAGGCTGGAGAGAAAATAGCGCGGTGCCGCCGGAAGGTTTTGAAATTACCGGTTTTCCGTTCAACGGCACTTTCGCAGAGTACATCACCATACCTCGAGAAAATGCTGTAGCGAAGCCTGAACATTTAAACTGGGAAGAAGCGGGAGTGCTTGCCTTATCTGCGATGACCGCCTACCGCGCGATGTTTACGAGAGGGCAGCTTGAAGCTCGGCAAACGGTCCTGATTCCCGGTGCAACAGGCGGGGCAGGGACTTATCTTCTGCAGTTTGCCAAAGCTGCCGGGGCAACAGTCTATGTTACTTCGCGTTCAGAAGAAAAACGTCAAGAAGCGCTGAAACTCGGTGCTGATAAAGCGCTTGATTCTGAAGCGGACTGGGGTGAGCAGCTCGACGGTGAGAAGGTTGATCTCGTTATTGAAAGTGTCGGTGCGGCAACTTTTAATCAGTCCCTGGACCAGCTGAAACGGGGCGGTACTTTAGTCGCTTTCGGTGCATCTGCAGGAGACACTGTAAACTTTGATCTCCGCAAGTTTTTCTACGGCCAGTTCAATCTGCTCGGCTCAACGATGGCGAGTGCAGAAGAACTTCAGGAAATGCTCGATTTTATCGAAAAACACAACATTAAACCGGTAATGGATAAGACATTTAAACTCGAAGATTATAAAGAGGCGTTTGATCATCTCGAAAATGCCGGCATGATGGGCAAGATTGCCTTTACTATATAATTCTTAAATTATTCGAAAATTCTGCTTGCAAATTGTAAAAAGATAATTTATGCTTGTTTTGTGACAAAAATATGAACAGGAGGTAAGGCGTTATGAAATTATTACAGCAAACTCAAAAAACTGCAATTTCAAAAACAAATATCCGTACCTCTCTACTTTCACAATTATAAATTATTTTAAAATAAGATATATTTGAAAATGGAGAGGCATGTCCTCTCTATTTTTATGCAATTTTTAAGCGTGCACATTAATAGTGCGCGCTTTTTTGTGCTTTTTCTGAGAGGATAAACACCATCACAGCGAAATAATTCAAAGGGAAATTTGGGGGTAAAATGAATTATGTTTAATTACATCAGGAAAATCAGCTGGTATATTCTCTCGAACAAAAAACGTTATGCATTGATTGTCTTATTTTTACTAATTGCGAACGTCCTCGATATCATTCCGCCGCAGCTGATCGGCCGGACTATCGATTTAATCAATAACGGTGAACTGACCAGGGAAATGACGCGCAATATTCTTCTGATTTTTGCAGGGGTAATTGTTGGAGCATACATTGTCAGTTACTGGTGGGGCTACCTGCTCTTTGAAGGGGCAATTAAAATCGAATCTATCCTACGCAGCCGTCTGATGCGTAAATTTCTGCTGCTGTCGCCGAGTTTTTATGAAAAAAGCAAAACCGGTGATTTAATGGCAAAAGCAACGAACGATCTTCGGACAGTGAACATGGCAACAGGATTCGGGATTATTACACTGCTCGACTCAACGACCTTTTTACTGACAATTGTCTTGGTTATGGGCATTACGATCAGCTGGCAGCTGACATTTTTTGCGCTGCTGCCGCTGCCTCTGCTTGCAATTATTGAGTCCCGTCTCGGTAAGATGATTAACAAGCGTCATAAATCTTCCCAGGAAGCTTTCGGCGTTATGAATGACGCGGTCCTGGAAGTGGTTGAAGGGGTCAGGCTGACCCGCAGTTATGTGCAGGAAGATGCTGAAAACAAAAGATTCCATAACTTGACTGAGAACTACTTAAAGAGATTTATGAAAGTGGAAAAACTCGACGCCTTCTTTCAGCCGCTGACGATTATCGTCGTATCAACAAGTATTGCGATATCGTTCAGCTACGGTGCAGTGCTCGTCAATAACGGTGTGATTACTGTCGGCGAGCTTATTACATTTAACGTTTACTTAAACATGCTGATTTGGCCGATGTTTGCTCTCGGTATGCTGTTTAATATTATGGAGCGCGGCAATGCATCTTACGACCGTATTCAAAATGTACTCGACGAAACTGATGATTTGGAAGACAGCGGCAGGGATACAGTGCATGATACAAACTTCAACTTTAACGAAGTAACTTTTAAATATCCGACAGGAAACCGCAACAGCCTTGAGAACATTACACTCGAGCTGAACAAAGGTGAGACACTCGGCGTAGTCGGCAAGACCGGCAGCGGCAAGTCGACCTTTATCAAGCAGCTGTTAAAAATATATCCGGAAGGCACCGGAGATTTAATTATCGACGGTGTGAATATTTCACAGCTCGACCGCAAAAAATTGCGAGACAAGCTCGGCTATGTTTCCCAGGAAAACATTCTGTTTTCGCGCACTGTCAGAGAGAACATTATGTTCGGTAAACCGGATGCAACCGAAGAGGAAATGATGGAAGCTATCCGTTTGAGTGCTTTTGATGAAGATCTGAAGCGCATGCCGGAAGGTCTCGATACACTCGTCGGGGAAAAAGGGGTGTCGTTAAGCGGCGGCCAGAAGCAGCGCATCTCAATTGCGAGGAGCCTGATCAGAAAACCGGATATTCTCATACTTGATGATGCCTTAAGTGCTGTCGATGCACGAACTGAACAGAGAATTATCGGCCATATTAAAAACACCCGTGAAGACAAAACGACAATTATTATTACACACCGTTTATCAGCAGTGCATCACGCCGATAAAATTATCGTGCTGGAAGATGGCAGGATTGTTGAATCAGGCACCCATAGAGAGCTGTCGAACAGCAGCGGCTGGTATTCAAAACAGAATGATTATTTTCTTAAAGGGGGTGAGCCGGAATGAAGGAAATGCTAAAACTGCTGCCTTATATTAAGCAGTACAAAGGAATGTTCACAGGCGGCATACTTTTAATGATTTGCATGGTCGGCTTTGAACTCGCCGGCCCGCTGATTGCAGCGGCAATTATCGATAACCATATTAAACTCGGTGAAGGGAACATTTTAATACGCCCGATTTTATATTTAGTTGCCTTATTTTTAACGATAAAAATGATGCATGCGGTTGCGAGCTACTATGCTCAGATTGTCTTAATTTCTGCTGGAACAAGAGCTGTTCAAAAAATGCGGCTCGATGTGTTTAAACACGTTCAGCAGCTGCCGATACGGTATTTTGATAATCTGCCGGCAGGTAAAGTTGTTGCGAGAATTACAAATGATACAGAATCGATACTGCAGCTGTTTGCTTCGGTCATTCCGATGTTTATGGTGAGCATTTTAACTATCTTCAGTATTACGGCGATTGTCTTTTATGTCCACTTCTGGACAGGTGTTGTCATGCTTCTGTTCATTCCGGTCATTATTATCTGGAGTGTGCTCTATAAGAAATATTCCAATGAGAATAATCATATTAAACGGGAAAGAAACAGCGATATGAACGCGATGATAAATGAATCGATTAACGGCATGCCGATTATTCAAGTTTTTAACCGTGAAGAACAAGTCAGAAGCGAGTTCGAAAAAATTAACGATGAGTATTACGACAGTGCGAGCGGACTCGTCAAACTGGAAAGCCTGTCTGGAGAAAATCTGGCAAACTCTATCCGTTCGCTGGTTTTCGCCATACTCGTATATATTTTTGCAAGCACTTTTCTCGGAGACACCGGGGCGCTGACGGTCGGTCTGATGTACCTGCTTGTCGACTACATTACCCGCTTCTTTAATCCGCTGTTTAATATTATCGGTCAGTTGAGTATTTTTGAGCAGGCGCGTGTAGCGGCAAATAAAGTCTTTGAAATGCTGGAGAGTGAACCTGAGAAGAAAGAAGGTCAGCTGCTGCAGGAGTTCACCGGCAAGATTTCATTTCGCAACGTGAATTTTTCATATGACGGCAAAAGAGATGTCTTAAAAAATATTAATATCGATGCGGCCGAAGGTGAAACGGTGGCTCTGGTCGGTCATACCGGCTCGGGTAAAAGTTCGATTATTAATCTTTTAATGCGGTTTTACGACCCGAGCGAAGGTGCGATTTACTTCGATGAGTCCGATACGAAGCAAATCGACAAACAAAGTTTAAGACAGTTTATGTCGATCGTGCTGCAGGATCCGTTTATATACAGCGGAACACTGCTCTATAACGTAAGGCTGAACAATGAAAATATATCGGAAGAGGAAGTAATTAAAGCCCTTGAAGATGTCGGGGCGGGGGCGCTTATGACGCGTCTTCCTGACGGTGTTCATTCCGAGCTCACAGAGCGGGGCGCGACGCTTTCTTTAGGTGAAAGACAGCTGATCTCATTTGCCCGGGCACTCGCCTTTAATCCAAAAGTGCTCGTGCTGGATGAGGCGACGAGCAATATCGATTCGGAAACAGAACAGCTGATTCAGTATGCCATGGATGTTGTGTCAAAAGACCGCACGACCTTTATCATTGCGCACAGGCTGTCGACAATACAGCATGCGGACCAGATTATACTCTTAGAAAACGGTGAAATTAAAGAGCAGGGCAATCATCAGGAATTAATAGAGTTAGGTCAAACTTACAGCAGAATGTATGAAATGCAGATAGGATAATAATTGCTGTCGTCTTACAAATGTAATACAATAATTTTAGAAATATATTTAAGAGGAGGTAACTCAATGCCAACTATTACTATTAGAGTAACTGAAGAGGAAAATGAATTCTTAAGGTACATGGCAAACTTTCTTGGTAAAAGTATTACTGAAGTTGTTAAAAATTACACTATTGAAGAACTGGAAGACATATATGATGTGAATTCAGCGGATAAAGCATATAAAGAATGGTCTGAAGATAACGAGGAAGTAATCAGTCTTGAAGACGTTAAAAAAGAATTTGGTTATTAGATGAAGTATAAATTATTATTCAATAAAAAAGTTTTAAAAACGCTGAAAAAACTTGGTGCCAACGATAGAAAAATAATTATTAAGTGGCTAGAAAAAAATATAGATAATTCTCCTGAACCAAGACAGTTTGGTAAGGCGCTTAAAGGAAACCTTAGAGATTACTGGAGGTATAGAATAGGCAAGTATCGTGTGATTGTTTCAATTAATGATGATGAGCTTGTTGTGCTTACGATTGATGTAGGGCATAGAAAAGATATTTACTGACAATGGAGGATGAAAATGCCAACACAACAATACTGGAAAGAATTTATTAATGAATATCCGAAATACAAAGAGAAGAGTTACACAGCCTGGCAGTTCGGAGCCGATCCGGATGAACTTGCAGAACTCGTCATTTCAGGAAAGAAAACTTTAACATGCAGCAGCTTAAAAGAGTACGAGTTAGAGAATGAGAGTCTCCCTAAAGCTGGAGAATTAAGTATCGTACTTGGTGCAGATGATACTCCGAAATGTATTATCGAATGTACGAAAGTGTATACAATCGTTTTTAAAGATGCTGGCGAAGAAATCGCTTATAAAGAAGGCGAAGGCGATCGGTCTTTATCGTATTGGAGACAGGCACACCTTGATTTCTTTGGCTGGCTGTATCCTGAAATGGGTCTCGAATTTAACGAGGACGAAAAAATTGTCGTTGAAGAGTTTAAACGTATATATGTGTAAGGATATAGTTAAAAGTTATAGCCGACCATGAATTTAAACGTTAATGCTATTGCAGCGAACCCGTGCTACTATACAATTATATTAAAGAAATGAAGGAGTGGTCAGCTATGTCACCAGTAGCAGTAAAAACAGCACCTTTTAAATTTGATAACGTCGGGAGTTTTTTACGTCCCGCTAAATTAAAAGCAGCACGCGAGGATTTTAAAAATGGCAGCATTTCACAGGATGAACTGACTTCAGTTGAAAACGAAGCGATTAAAGAATTAGTTCAAAAACAGAAAGATATCGGCTTACAGGCAATTACAGATGGAGAATTCCGCCGTTCGTGGTGGCATCTCGATTTCTTCTGGGGACTTAACGGCGTTGAAAAATCTGATGTTGAGAATGGCTATAACTTTGTTGCTGTCGAAACGAGAGCTGAAACAGCACGCCTGACAGGAAAAATCAGCGGAGAGAATCATCCGTTTATCGAACATTTTAAATTTGTTAATCAGTTTGCAGATGGAGACGTTATTGCACGCCAGACGATTCCGGCACCTGCACAGTTTTTAAGAGAGCTGACACGTCCGGAAATTAAAGCGGCGACAGAAGAAATTTATCCGGATGAAGGAGAGCTGCTTCAGGATATCGCAGCGGCTTACCGCACCTTCATTAAAGAGCTGCATGAAGCGGGCTGTACGAATCTGCAGCTGGATGACTGCACGTGGGGCATGATTGTCGATGAGAATTTTTGGAAAGACAGAACCGACGGTCTGACGATTGAATCACTTAGCGAACAATATGTTGAACTGAATAACAGCGCGATTGAAGGAAAGCCTGAAGGACTGACAATTACAACACACGTCTGCCGCGGCAACTACCGTTCAACCTGGGCATCATCAGGTGCATACGACAAAGTGTCGGATGAGCTCTTCGGCAAAGAAAATGTTGCAGGCTATTATCTCGAGTTTGATACAGAACGCGCCGGCGGCTTTGAATCGCTTAGCAAAGTGAGCGGCGACAAACAGGTTGTGCTTGGGCTGATTTCATCGAAAGTGCCTGAACTTGAAGATAAAGAAGATATTAAGGCGCGCATCGAAGAAGCGGCGAAGTACATCGATAAAGACAGATTATGTCTCAGCCCGCAATGCGGATTTGCTTCAACCGAAGAAGGTAATAATCTGACTGAAGAAGAGCAGTGGGCAAAACTTCAGCTGGTAAAAGAAATCTCCGACGAAGTTTGGGGAGCATAAAGTAAAAAACGCTGTATGGAGCTTGACTCCATACAGCGTTTATTTTATTTGCTTAGAAAATCGACTTCGATTTCATTTTTGCGGACTTCCCGTTTGAATAAGTAGTCGCCGTTTTTAACCGAAGCGAGGACTTCTGCACGCTCGCGTACTGCTTCGTAAGCATCTGCTGCGTCCAGCACGATAAAGTTCGCTGAATTGCCTGCCTTGATGCCGTAATCTTCTATGTTCATCACTTTTGCACCATTCGTCGTAATAAGGTTGAGGGCCTGCTTGATCTCATCGATATGCGTGTAATGTGCCAGATGAATGCCGTTATCGAGAATGTTCATCATATTGCCGTTGCCGAGCGGATACCAGTAATCCGCAATAGAGTCCTGGGCAAAAGCAACGTTATTGCCGTTCTCAAGCAGTTCTTTAACGCGGGTTAAACCGCGCCGTTTCGGATAAACATCTCCGCGCCCCTGCAGGTGTGCGTTCTCTGTCGGGCAGGAAATAAAGTTAATTTTGGACTCTTTAAATAAGCCCATCATCTTGTTTGCGTAACTTGCTTCAGCCGCACCGAAACTCGTCGTGTGGCTCGCTGTTGTTTTCTTGCCGTAATCTTTTTCCATCACGAGGGCGTTCAGCACTTCTAAGAAGCGGCTGTTCGGATCATCATTTTCGTCACAGTGAATATCAATCATGACATCGAACTCGAGCGCAAGATCCACAATCTGTTTTAAAGACTCTACACCGTGCTCGTATGAAATTTCAAAATGAGGAATGCCGCCGACAACATCGGCACCCATTTCAAGTGCTTTTCTGACCAAGTCCGCTGCGCCTTTATATCTGAAGAAGCCTTCCTGCGGGAAAGCGACTAATTGCAGCGTCACGATATCTTTTAACTCTTCACGCAATTTAAGCAGAGCTTTCATGCCGGTTAAGTTTGGATCCGTCACATCGACATGTGTACGAATATACTGTACACCGTGGCTCACTTCTTTTTGAATGCCTTTCAAGGCACTCTCGCGTACTTTATCTTCAGTTAAATCCTTTTTGTTATCGCTCCAGCGCTGAATTCCTTCAAATAAAGTGCCGGACACGTTGGCGTTACCTTCTCCGAGACCTGAGAAAATATAATCCAGGTGAAGATGGGGGTCAACATAAGGCGGGAGCACAAGCTTACCCTCGAGATCGATAACTTCATCAGCATCTCCGAGATTGCTGCCGACCGCTTTAAACTGCTTATCTTCAACTAGAATTTCAGTTGAATCCGGATCACCATAAATCGTTGCGTTGATAAACTTCTTCATGTGTAAAACTCCTTACTGATAATGAATGATAAGATACATTTCAATTATAGCAAAAATGGGGAGAAGTAGACGGTTTGAGGGTGCAGGAAGGATGCAGCGTTGAGGAAATGAGCAAGCTTATGCTTTTAGTGGCGACCTTGCTCATAATGGAGTGGAAAATGAGCAAGCTCATGCTTTTGATGGCAACCTTGCTCATAATGGCGTGGAAAATGAGCAGGCTCGTGTTTTTGCGGACGACCTTGCTCATAATGGAGTGGAAAATGAGCAAGCTCATGCTTTTGATGGCAACCTTGCTCATAATGGCGTGGAAAATGAGCAGGCTCGTGTTTTTGCGGACGACCTTGCTCATAATAGGGTGAAGAATGAGCAGGCTCGTGCTTTTAGTGGCGACCTTGCTCATAATGGTGAGTAAAATGAGCAAGCTCATGTTTTTGCGAGCGACCTTGCTCATAATGAAGTGGAAAAAGCCCGACCCTCGACAAAACCGCAACAAAAAACGGAACCCCTACTTAGGATTCCGCTTCAATTTAAAATATTTACTTATGCTCTTTTGTTGCCTTTAAACATTCCAAAGATGAATGATACAACAAGAATTAAAATAATTGCTCCGACGAGTGTACCGATTACGCTCATGCCGCCAATGGTAGGTCCAATGTCTAAGCCGAGTGCGTTACCGATTGAAGCACCGATGATACCCGCTAAAATATTACCGATAATACCAAATGGGATATCTTTACTTACAATCAGACCTGCTAACCAGCCTAATATTCCGCCTACTATTATTGTCCATAACCAACCCATTCTTATTACCTCCTGAAATTTATAAATGCGATGTTCTACTAGAATACATTGCCTGTTTCAGGAGGACGTAAACATTCCGGACACAATTTTTATATAATTCTCCGGGTGCTTTTTAAGATAAAGAACAGTAACAGGGACAGTACGCCGCTTCCCGCACTGATCCAGTATATCGAACTGTAGTCTGCATATTGCGCAACGAGCCCGAATGTAATAGCACCGAGTCCGACACCTAAATCAAAGGCGGAAAAGTAAGTGGCATTCGCCATACCGCGTTTTCGAATCGGTGTGGAATTTATGGCAGAGGCCTGCAGAGCTGGCTGAACTGTCCCGAAACCGAGCCCGTAAAGAATCGCGCCGGCAAACAGATACACAGGACTGTTCAGGATGGCGAGCAGTGTGAGTCCTGAAATGATTAAAATAATTCCCGGTATAAAGACGATTGGCAAGCCGCGACGGTCGTAGATGCGCCCTGCAAAGAAGCGCGTCGTAACGAGTGCCAGGGCATAGAGTACGAAATAGATTTGAATATAATGGGACTGAAAGCCCTGCTGGAAAGTATAGGCAGGGAGAAAGGTTGCGATGCCCCCGAATGTAAAAGTAATGAAAAATAAAAGTGCGGATGCAGGAAGTGCTCTTTTCTCAATGAAATTAAAACGCTCAGCAGTATCGGCATCTTCCTGGATTTCGGAATCCGTCAGCGGTTCCGGCTTCACGTAGCGCACATTTAAGGCGAGGACTAAAGCAATCAGCGTGAGCGAGCCGCAAATAATGAACAGTGTTGAAAACTCGATGTGGTCCACTAAGAACAGCCCGAGCGCGGGACCGATAGCGAGCGCGAGATTACCGCTCAGTCCGAAAAATCCGAGACCTTCACCCCGGCGGTCTTTCGGCACCAGGTCAGATGCGATAGTGCCGGATGCGGTATTCGACAGTCCCCAGCCGACACCCTGAACAATCCGCACGATGACAAGAATTAATATAGTTGTACTGATTGCAAGTGAGTACAACGACAGGACGAGTATAGCGAGCCCGATTAAAAATACAGGCGCCCGGCCTGTCGTATCCAAAAGCTTGCCGCCGAACGGACGGATTAAGAGTGCTGAGAAAGTGAAGATTCCGACGATGATGCCGACCCAGGTTTCATTTGAACCGATTTCCTGAACGTACAGCGGCAGTGTCGGGAGTGTCATTTGAAATGATGTAAAAATAAAAAAGTTCGCTATAACAATAATAATAAAATCTTTCGTCCAGATTCTGGACTTCCCCTTAGACATAGATCACCCTTCTGACTAAATCACGATATTTATTTCTTTACTCTCAAGTCTACATGATAGGCGTCCGGTTTTCATCCTCCTCTGTACCTATTGTGTTATTGAAATTGAATTGTATATGATATTATTAAATAAATTACATGCAGGGAGAAGACCAGTGAATTTATTAATGATAGACAATTACGATTCATTTACATATAATCTCGTTCATTACATTGAGAACAATCCATACAAGGCGGGTATTAAAGTAGTTACACCTGACCAGCTGAACGATAAATTAATAGATGACTTCAATATTATCGGGCTGATTATTTCTCCGGGACCGTCACATCCTGAAGACCGTCCGGAAGTTCTTCAATTTATCGAAAAATATTACAGAGAGCTGCCTGTCTTAGGCATTTGTCTCGGTCATCAGATGCTGTGGCATATGTTCGGCGGGGAAGTGTCACGCGGTGAACGGCCGGTCCACGGCCATGTTTCCGATGTATATCACAACAAAGAAGGATTGTACAAAGACCTCCCGTCACCTCTTGCCGGCTGCCGCTATCATTCGTTAGCATGTTCGGGGGAACTTAGCGATTTTAACATTACCGGCCGCACTGAAGATGGTATTAATATGGCCATTCAGCACAAACGCTATCCGATTTTCGGCGTCCAGTACCATCCAGAAGCGGTCTTGTCAGAACACGGCAGAGCGCAGCTCAATAACTTTATACGAATTGCAGTGGAGGAAAGTCATGAGAGCACATACAAAATTTAAGAAAAACGGCACGGTTGAAAACCTGTATTTTATAAATCCAGTGACAGTCATAACGAACAGCACCCCGTTTGAAACTGCTTTAAATAAAGCGGAGCAGTACCAGAAAGACGGTTACTACGCGGTCATCGCCGTCACTTATGAAAAAGACGAGTACTTTATCGGCATTTACGATAAAACAGTGTCGTACGCTGAATTTTTAAACGGCAGGAAACCTGAAAGTTATCAGATGAGCGCACCCCGTCTCAGTGAAACGCGGGAGGAAATTGAAAATAATATAGAAGAAGTCAGGAATTACATCCTCGACGGTCATACGTATCAGGTGAACTATACGACACGTCTGTACGGAGATTTTACCGGCGACAGCCACCAGCTGTTTTTAAAATTAAGCAGTCAAAACAACGGCGACTATGCGATGTATCTCGATTATAATGATAAAAAAATCGTCAGCCTGTCGCCGGAACTGTTTTTTAAAATGGATGCCGGCCGCAAAATTTTAACGAAGCCTATGAAAGGTACCGCACCGAGGTTTGAAGATCCGGCAGAAGATAAAAAAAGCTATGAATTTTTAAGACATTCCAAAAAAGATCAGGCGGAGAACGTTATGATTGTGGATCTCTTAAGAAACGATATATCTAAAATCGCGAAGCCTGATTCGGTCAGAGCGGCAGAATTATTTACGATTGAAAGGTATCAGACAGTCTACCAGATGATTTCAACGGTGGAAGCTGATGTCAGGGGTGACATCACGTTAAATGATACCTTTGATGCGCTGTTCCCTTGCGGATCGATCACCGGCGCGCCGAAACAGATGACGATGCGCCTGATTGAGAGCTTAGAGAAGACACCGCGCGGTTTTTACTGCGGCGCGCTCGGCCTTCTGTATCCGGATAACTCATGCGTCTTCAACGTGCCAATCCGCACGCTGACGATTACCGGAGACCGTTATATATACGGTGCGGGCGGCGGCATTACCTACGATTCAAAGGCTTCTTCTGAATTCGAGGAAATACTGCATAAAACATCATTTCTGAAGCAGGGACAGTACGAGCTCATCGAAACGATGCGGCTTGAAGATGGAACTGTTAAGCGGCTGGATTATCACGCTGCCCGTCTTAAGAGCAGTGTCAGGCATTTTAATTTTGAACAGCCTGATTTTAAGGCAGCAACCGCAGCTTATATAGAAGAAAATAAACTGGATCGAGGAACATTTAAACTCCGGGCAGTACTTTCTGCGGCAGGGCAGTTAAAAATCAGCCACGAGCCTCTCGCCCCTGACAGCGAGCCGCTGACAGCAGTGTTCGCTGCAGCGCCGATTCAGGGCGCGCCGGATTTTATCGCGCATAAAACGACGGTCAGACATCAGTACAGCGGGAAAACAAATGATTCTGAAGTCATTTTATATTATAATGATAACTTAGATATTACTGAGTTTAATATCGGCAGTATAGTGGTTAAAGAAGCTGGAGAGTATTACACGCCTCCGGTCTCCGCGGGCATCCTTCCGGGTGTGATGAGACAGTCTTTAATTGATGAAGGTGTAATTACGGAACAGAACATACCGATGAATACTCTCTGTCATAAGTACGATTCAGGGCAAATTGACTTATTCATGATAAACAGTGCGCGGGAATGGGTGGCAATCACACTCGCGGAATGAGGTGGCTTATGTTTACATTAATTTTAATATTACTTATTGTTGCAATCGTTGTACTGACGCACTTTATCGTCACGTACCTATTTAGAAATGACGTTAAGATCGTCGGAATCACAATCGGTTTCGCCGGTGTCATTCTGGCAATCATTGTTTTTGGCATCGCTGTGGGCAGCTTTACGGAATACGTTGCCGGCGAACTGGAATTCTTTTACCGATAAGAGGAGTGGACTCATGATTTTTGCAAACGGAGATAAAATAATTACCTATCAGGAAGATGCATCAGTAATTAAAAATATTAAAGTGCAGTACGACAAGAATGGACTGCATATCGACAACCCCTACATCGGGGAAGTGGCATTTACAAAAAACACAGTCAGTTTTTACTATGATCCGGTTGTAGTAATGGAAAATGAAAATACAATTGAACCGGCATCCTATATCATTTCCATAGTAGAACCTGTGCTTGACAGTGTAAGCGGAGGTAAATAAGATGAGCTTAATTATACAGGAAGGCGGCCTGTTAACGATTCTGCAGACCGTTGACAAACATACTGATAACGACCAGAAAAATAATGAATACAACGGAGCGGTTGATAGTTTGTCGCCGATGCTGGCAAATAAGCTGGTCGGCAATGACGTCCATGAACCGACGCTTGAAATGTCGGGGCAGCCTGCGGTCATTCAGTTTACCGAACCGACGATTATCGCTTATTCAGGCGGGGATTTTAACGGCAGAGTCAGCGAAGATGACATTCAGCCGAACCGTATTTACCACGTGGACCGCGGTGACGTTTTATCATTTCAGGAATCGACACGCGGCAATAGACTGTATCTTGCGATTGCCGGCGGTATTGCTGTTGAGAAATCAAATGTGCTGAAATCGGGAGACGAAATCATTATGCGCCGCAACTATACAGCACTGCATGATGAGATTTTCCATATGATGAGCAACAAGCGGAAAGTCAGCTGGGGTATCGGCGTCTATTCTCTTGTCGAAGTTTATTTATCCGATACTTATCATATCGTCAAGCGTCCGGATGTGCCGGATGAAGTATACGAGAAACTCGAAGAACGCGAATACACGGTAACCAAAGAAGAAAACCGTATTCAGCTGTCGGTCGAAGGCCAGGAAATTGACTTTGCGGGCACTGACTGTGTCAATCCGGGAGTGCTCGGCGGAGTGTATCTGGAAAACAATCTGCCGACGATTGCGCTGAATGATTTTAGCGCAGAGACCGAATTAACGCATATCGGAACGATTCCAAGCTATCATATGCACAAACTCGGGCAAAAACGCCGCGGTTCTAAAATTAAATTTAAAGCAATCGATGCAAGCGACGCGCACGCGGAAGCTTATGGACATTACTTATGGGTGAACAGTCTCTTTAAAGCTATCGATTATAAAATCTCCAAAGAACTCGTCAAAGAGAAAATGTAAAAAAATATTTATTTAAAATCTCCTGTTAATGCAGTCACTTTCCGGTGGAATGCAGCAGGAGATTTTTTTACTAGAATTATTAACGCAAAATGCAACAAACTTTAAGCAAAATAATGTATAATATAGCAGATAAATTATATAAGAACGACATACATAAATGTAGGAATGATATTTTATGGAAGCCATCTTAAAAAAATATTTTGGGTATGAAAAATTCAGATACGGCCAGCAGGAAATTATCGAAAACATTTTAGCAGGACGCAATGCGCTCGGCATTTTACCGACAGGGTCGGGGAAATCGTTGTGCTATCAGATTCCGGGTCTGATGTTCGAAGGCACGACGCTTGTTATTTCACCGCTGATCTCTTTAATGCAGGATCAGGTGGATTCGCTGAAACGCCGCGGCATCAGCGCCGAATGTATTAACTCCACGATGTCAAAGCGGGATTTAAATGATGTCATGGGCCGCCTCGTGCGCGGAGAACTGCAGTTTTTATATGTCGCGCCGGAGCGTTTTAATAATGAAGCGTTTAAAACAGCTGTCCGCCATGCAGAAATACCGTTTGTTGCCTTTGATGAGGCTCACTGTATCTCAAAATGGGGACATGACTTCAGACCAAGCTATCAGAGTATTATCCCTGAGCTAAAGTTACTGCTGCCTGACGTGCAGATTATTGCGGTAACAGCGACAGCAACTGAAGAAGTTGAAGAAAACATTCAGGAACTGCTCAATATTAAAAACAATGCGGTCTTTAAGACAAGTGTAAAACGTGAGAACTTAAAACTGTCGGTAAACGGCACTTATCAGCGCGAACAGTTTATTTTATCTTATATACAGGAAAGACCCGGGAAATCGGGTATTATTTACGTATCAACACGGGCTGAAGTCGAAAAGCTGTCGACTTATTTGACAGATAATAAGATTGAGAATGTAATTTACCACGGCGGACTCGGCAAAAAAGAAAGAAATGACAACCAGCAGAAATTCGTGTCCGATGAAGTGAAAATTGTTATCGCGACGAACGCTTTTGGTATGGGGATTGATAAGCCGGATATCCGCTACATTATTCACTTTAACTTACCGGGCGACCTTGAGAGCTACTACCAGGAAATAGGACGTGCAGGACGCGACGGGCTCCCGAGTGACTGTATATTACTGTCGACGCAGCGCGATGTGAATTTGCAGCAGTTCTTTATCGACCGGGCGACTGCTTCTGACCAGTATAAAGATCATATGCGTGAAAAACTGGACCTCATGCTACAGTATAATAAAACGAGTAAATGCCTGAGCAGTTTTATCGTTAAATATTTCAACCACAACGAGTACGTTGAAGCGTGCGGCCAGTGTTCGAGCTGTCTGTCGGATGAACGCACCGAACCGATGACGACAGAAGCCCGTCTTATACTGGAGCTGATTCGGGATGCCGACGGCCAGCTGTCGAAAGAACTCGTGATTCAGGTTCTCCGCGGCGAAAGTGCAGATAATATCATGGCGCGGGGTCTCGATTCGCAAGAAAGCTTCGGTGTGCTGGACTCATACCGCACGAGCGAGGTAAACCATCTTGTCGAGGAGCTTATCATGCGCGGCTATGTACATTATGCCGGCCATAAAATGTACCTCGTTGAAAAGAGCTTTGATATTCTCGACCGTAAAGTGAAACTGTACACAGTGCCGTACCGGAAACATTACAACGAAAGAGTCGACGTTTCGACGGACTCATCGCCAAACGAAATTTTATACGATAAACTGCTCGATACCCGTAAAGGACTCGCAGATAAGTATAAGCTGGATGAAGATGCGATATTTACCGATCAGATACTGAAAGAATTCGCGAAAAAAATGCCGCAGACTAAACAGGATATGATGCATATTCAGGGTGTCGGCAACTACAAGTTGAAACACTACTGCCCGTACTTTTTGGAAGAAATCCAGCAGCACGGCGGCAAGAAAAGCATATAGATGAAGGGGCTTTCTAAGCCGGGACATTAGGTCCCGGCATTTTTATTTGAGGATGGACCGGTGAATTGCCGGCTGTATTCAGTTTAATAGAACTTGAACGTCGTGGTTTTTCTGGCGAAGACGTATAGATGACGTTGAACGTCGTGGTTCATTTGAACGACAACATCCAGACCGCTTTGAACGTCGTCGTTTTTCCGGCGAAGACGTATAGACGGCGTTGAACGTCGTGGTTCATTTGAGCGACGACATCCAGACCGTTTTGAACGTCGTCGTTGGCCCTAACGACGACGCCCGCACAAAAAGCCCCCGGCTCATATTGAACCGGGGACTTCACTAATTATTCCAATCAAGATGCTCTGTTTTTCTTGCCGGTGACCTTTAGTTTTTTGGGACGGTTTTTCATATACATATAGTAGCTTGCCGCGAAAATAATAATATAGCCGAGAATTGACAGCATATCCGGTACTTCATTAAAGACGATAATACTGAACAGTGCAGTAAACAGTATCGTTGAATAGAAGAAGATAGATATCTCTTTCGCCGGTGCGAAGCTGTATGCAATCGTCAGGCCAAACTGGCCGACAGCTGCGAAAACTCCTGACAGAATAAGCATCCAGAACTGGTTCATCGTCATCGGTTCAAACTGGTAGATAAAGAACGGCAGGAGAGCGACAGTCGAGAAGAATGAAAAGTAAAATACTACTGTATAGAACTTTTCCCGGCTGCCTAAAATCCGGAGCACCGTATAAGCTCCGGCTGCGAATATTGCGCCGAGCACCCCGATGAGCGCAAACATTGTATCGCTCGAGAATGACGGTTTAATAATAAAGATTGCCCCGACCAGCGCGATGATGATTGAAATCAGCTGGAATCTCCGTATGTATTCTTTTAAAAATATGGCGCAAAGTATTATAGTGAAGAACGGACTGAGTTTATTTAAGATATCTGCATCGCTCAGAACCATCCGGTCGATAGTGAAGAAATTTAACAGCACACCGACCAGGCCGAGCGCGGAACGCAGCAGCAGCCAGCCCTGGTTTTCCCGTTTTCCGAACAGGCTCTCTCTGTAGTAGAGAACGAGCGCGAGCGCGATCAGCATCGAGATGAAATTTCTGAAGAAAGTTTTTTGCACTGTAGGCAGATCTCCGGAATATTTTACAAAAAGGGACATCAGACTAAATCCGAGAGAAGAAATAATCAGTGCGATGATACCTTTTACAACATTATTCATTAACAACACTCCAACTTGTTTTGTACGATAATTTCAGGAATTTCAACAAATAAAAAGGATAAAAATTTCGTTATATTTTTTATGAAAAAAATTCATTCTTGCCATCACTTATCCACCGTGACTTCCGGCGTTTTATCTCCATTTATTTAGCGTGAAATTTTTAGAGAAGGCAGTTTTTTACATTGCTAATGGCAGTTTAATATGAGATTATAGAACATGTTCAAGCACATATATTGTGTCTGTAAAATGTTTCGACCACAATATGTAGTGGTATCAGCATAGAAAGCAAGTAAAAAGCGAGTAATGGAAACAAACATCGCATAGAACATACGTTCTGTTTGTGTTATGCTCGAAAGGAGATGACAAAGTGATTATTGCTTATTATTCAATGACAGGTAATATCCGTCGTTTCTTAAATAGTATGGACATTCCGGACACCTATGAATTATATCAAATAACAGCCGCCAATGTCAGAGATAAAATCGATCAGTCTTATATTTTAGTTACACCGACATACGGTTTCGGAGCTGTGCCTGATACTGTTAAGGAATTTTTAAAAGTAAACTCTTATAATCTAGTCGCAGTCGCATCTAGCGGCAACCGGAACTGGGGTCAGAACTTTGCCAGGGCGGGCGAGTATATAAGCAGCGATTACAGCGTACCGCTCCTGATGAAGTTTGAACTTCACGGCACACCGGAGGAGCGCGCACAATTTATAGTTGAATTAGAAAGGGCAGGGGAATTGCATGAAAGTATTAGATGAAAAAACTTACAACCACGTTGAACTGAATAACGAAGTCACGCAGCGCGACGAAACAGGGTTTTACAAACTGGAGAAAGACCTTGAGGCACTTGAGGTATTCATGGAGGAAGTCGAAGCGAAGACTATCCATTTTGACTCGGAATTAGAAAGGCTGCATTACCTCGTGGACAACGATTTCTATTACGATTTATTCAAAGAGTACAGCGAAACGGCTCTTCAGGATATTATTGATCATGCAGATGCTATTGAGTTCAAATTCAAAAGCTACATGGCAGCGAGCAAGTTCTTTAAAGATTACACTTTAAAAACGAACGATAAAAAACAGTACCTGGAAGATTACAGACAGCACGTTGTGATTGTCAGTCTGTACCTTGCAAAAGGCAATATTGAAACTGCCAAGCGTTTTATCACATCGATGATGGAACAGCGTTATCAGCCGGCAACTCCGACCTTCTTAAACGCAGGCCGTGCACGTCGCGGTGAAATGGTATCATGTTTCCTGCTCGAAGTTGATGATTCACTGAACTCGATTAACTATATCGACTCAACTGCCAAACAATTAAGTAAAATCGGCGGCGGTGTTGCGATTAACTTATCAAAACTGCGCGCACGCGGCGAAGCAATTAAAGGTATCGAAGGTGTAGCTAAAGGAGTTCTGCCTGTAGCGAAATCACTGGAAGGCGGATTCAGCTACGCAGACCAGCTCGGTCAGCGTCCGGGTGCGGGAGCTGTTTACTTAAACATCTTCCACTATGACCTGCCTGAGTTCCTCGACACTAAGAAAGTAAACGCGGATGAAGACATCCGTCTGTCGACAATTTCAACAGGGCTTGTTGTACCGTCGAAGTTCTTTGAACTGGCACGCGACAACAAACCGTTCAGCCTGTTCGCTCCGCACACTGTGGAACGCGAATATGGTATGGCTCTTGACGATATGGACATGGACGAAATGTACGACCAGCTTGTTGCGAATGACAACGTTAAAAAACGCGAGTATGATGCGCGTGACATGTTAAACACGATTGCTCAAACGCAGCTGCAGTCGGGCTACCCGTACTTAATGTTCAAAGACAATGCGAACAAAGTGCATCCTCTCGGCGATATCGGACAGATTAAAATCAGTAACTTATGTACTGAAATCTTCCAGCTGCAGGAAACATCTGAAATTAACGACTACGGCACAGAAGACGTTATCAAACGCGATATTTCATGTAACCTTGGTTCCATGAACATTGCGAACGTAATGGATTCCGGCAAGGTGAAAGAAACTGTGCATGAAGGTATCGAGGCACTGACACTGGTAAGTGACGATACATCGATCGCAAACGCACCGGGCGTTAAGAAAGCAAACGATGAACTGCACTCTGTAGGTCTTGGTGCAATGAACCTTCACGGCTATCTCGCTAAAAATAAAATTGCGTACGAATCATCTGAAGCAAGAGACTTTGCAAACATCTTCTTTATGATGCTGAACTTCCACTCGATTGAAAAATCTATGGAAATCGCAAAAGAACGCGGCGTCACATTTAAAGACTTCGAACGTTCAGACTACGCGACAGGAAAATACTTCGAGCGTTATATTAAAGAAGATATTACACCTGAGTCGGATAAGGTTGCAGAATTATTCGAACACATCCATATTCCGACTAAAGAAGACTGGGCGGAGCTTGGGCAGAAAGTTGAAGAAAACGGTCTTTATCATGCTTACCGTCTTGCTATTGCACCGACACAAAGTATCTCTTACGTGCAAAATGCAACGAGTTCGGTAATGCCGATTGTCGATATGATCGAACGCAGAACTTACGGCAACTCTGAAACATTCTACCCGATGCCATTCCTGTCTAAAGAGACAATGTGGTACTACAAGAGTGCGTTCAATACAGACCAGATGAAACTAATCGATATGATTGCAACAATTCAGCAGCATATTGACCAGGGAATCAGCACGATTCTTTACGTAAACTCGGATATCTCTACGAGAGAGCTTGCGAAATATTATATCTATGCACATCACAAAGGATTGAAATCACTGTATTACACGAGAAATAAATTACTCAGTGTCGAAGAATGTACGAGCTGTGCAGTATAAAGGAGACTAAACAATGATTGCAGTTAACTGGAATAAAGAAGATGACATGACGAATGTCTTCTGGCGCCAAAATATCTCACAGATGTGGGTCGAGACAGAGTTTAAAGTGTCGAAAGATTTAGCATCATGGGCAGGCTTGTCCGAAGATGAAAAAGATACTTTTAAAAAGGTGCTGGCAGGTTTAACAGGACTGGATACACACCAGGCAGATGACGGCATGCCGTTGATTATGCTGCATACTCCGGATCTGCGCAAAAAAGCAGTATATTCATTTATGGGCATGATGGAGCAGGTTCATGCGAAATCATATTCTCATATCTTTACGACGCTGCTGCCGACTAAAGAGACAGACGACCTGCTCGATAACTGGGTAATGAACAATGAACAGTTAAAATATAAAGCGGACAAAATTGTTACAAACTACTATAAATTACTCGATAAAAACCCGTCAGCTTACGACAGGTACATGGCGCGTGTATCATCGGTCTTCCTTGAGTCGTTCCTGTTTTATTCAGGATTCTACTACCCGCTATACTTAGCGGGGAATGGCCGTATGACGACGAGCGGTGAAATTATCCGTAAGATTCTGCTGGACGAATCGATTCATGGTGTCTTCACAGGACTTGACGCTCAGGAAATGAAAGGCGAGCTTACTGCTGAAGAGCAGGAACGTGCGGATAAAGAAATGTACAAATTACTCGATGAACTTTATGAGAACGAAGTAATTTACACTAAGAGTCTGTATGACAAACTCGGTCTGACTGACGATGTATTGAATTACCTTCAGTACAATGCGAACAAATCGCTTGCGAACTTAGGCTTCGATCCTTACTTTGAAGAAAAAGGGTTCAACCCGATTATCGAGAACGCTCTCGATACGACGACGAAAAACCACGACTTCTTCAGTGTTAAAGGCGACGGCTACGTTCTCGCTTTGAATGTAGAACCGCTCCGTGATGAAGACTTTATCTTTAACGATTAATAGATTAAGACGCTCCTCTTAATTAAAGGGGGAGCGTTTTTTTGTTGTCCACAGCCGGCTGTTTGCTTGGGAGAGTCTCAGCTGGGATTGGCATGATTGGCGTTCATGTATACGCAAGACTCGGTGCGTTGGCCTGACGGGGATTCATGTATACGCAAGGCTCGATACGTTGGCCTGACAAGGGTTCATGCATACGCAAGACTCGATGCATTGGCCTGACGGGGTTTCATGTATACGAAAGACTCGATACGTTGGCATGACGGGCTTTCATGTATACGAAAGACTCGATACGTTGGCATGACGGGCTTTCATGTATACGCAAGACTCGGTGCGTTGGCATGACAAACTTTCATGTGTATCCCAGCGCCAAAAAAGCGACAGAGAATTTACACAGCCCACCCCAGCCTGGTCATAAAAATGTCATGATATGGAATTTAAAGTTATCATCAAGTAATGTATGATAAGATGTGAGAGAATTATAGAAATGGGGATACATATATGAAAATTAAATCAGGTGTTTTATCAGTTATGCTGCTTGCAGGATTAACGCTTGCAGCCTGCTCGGGAGAAGAAGAACACGATCATGGCGACATGGACCATGACAACCCTTCAAGCGACGAGATCAGATCACTTGAAGTTGATTTGCAGACTCCGGAAAGCATTCAATCAGGAGAAGCCGCTGAATTTACTGCTCACGTTACTTCAAATGAAGAAGATGTGACAGATGCTGACCAGGTGATGTTTGAAATTTTATCGGGTGAAGAATCTCTGGAAATGATTGAAGTGGATCACAGTGAGAACGGTGAGTACGTGCTTGAGTATACGTTTGACGAACCGGGCGAATACAGTGTTATCGCACACGTCGATGCTTACCAGCTCCACACGATGCCTGAAGAATCCGTGACTGTTGAGTAATAGTGTATTATTATAGTAATAATACTACGGGCAATTCTAGGAGGATATTATGGATTTAACAAGTAAAACTTATATCGTGTCAGGTGCAGCGACTTCGCTCGGCAGAGAAACTGCGCTGGAATTGGCTCAGCATAATGCGAATATTATACTGGCGGGATTAGAGTATAGTGAATTGGAAGAAGTGTACGCTTCGCTTGAGGATACACCGGGCCAGCACAAAATTGTACTGCTGGAACAGTCCAAGGAAATTGACTGGCTGGATATCGTAGATGAAATTGAAGAAAACTACGAATCGCTGAACGGTATTATTTTAGTACACTCAATTTTTACCGATGATAAAACGGTGTACAACGTCAGTTTTAATGAATTCAGCGATGTGATGTACGAACATGTGTGGGGAACGTACCTTGGAATCCGGACCCTTCGTCCCTTATTAAAAGTGGAAAATGACGCTAAAATTATTAACGTGATAGAGCCGGCATTTGAAGAAGTTTTCGAACGCAACTTATATTACACGGTCACAGGGGCGATTGAAGCGCTGACGCATTCTACATCGGTAGAGCTGCGCCGCGAGGATGTTGACGTCTATGCACTCAGCTACCGCCCGACATATAAAACAACAGAAGAAGAACGTGCGAATCACAAAGCAATTAAAAAAATTAAAGCAATTTTAGATCACGATAAAGATATACCAACCGGGGAAACTATTATTATCAGTTAAATTTTAAAGAGTTAAGCCGCCTCCCGGGCGGCTTATTTTTATAATAAGCAATTCTTATGCAGAAAGAGTTTGAATTGTAAAATAGGCCGGTGTATAATGCATGTATGGTTATCAATGATAATCATTTTCAATTAAGGTGGGAAGCCATGATACAAAAGTTGTTTAGAATAGATATTTTAATTTTCCTACTGATCGTTTTATCAATAATCTCTATGTTTGTCGGAGTCAGCCAAATTCATATATCGGACATCTTCAGTTTATCTGATAACCAGATGTCTATACTTATACATAGCCGCATGCCGCGGACCGTGTCAATCATCATTGCAGGTGCATCACTCGCAGTATGCGGGCTCGTGATGCAGCAGCTGACACGCAATAAGTTTGTATCTCCAACGACAGCAGGAACGACAGAATGGGCACAGCTTGGTATTTTACTCGGGTTAATATTTTTCCCGGCGATCAGCATGATGGGCAGATTGTTTTTTGCGGTTGCACTGGCACTGCTTGGAACGATGCTCTTCATGAGCATTATTACCCGCATTAAATTTAAAGACGTTATATTTGTTCCGCTTATCGGGATGATGCTCGGCGGTGTTGTCGCGAGTGTCTCTACATTTCTTGCGCTCCGGACGGACATGCTTCAGGCTATTTCCGGCTGGATGCACGGCAGCTTCTCTACGCTGATATCAGGAAAATATGAAATACTCTACATCAGTATTCCGCTCTTTATCGTCGTCTTTCTGTACGCTGCCCAGTTTACAGTGGCAGGTATGGGAGAAGATTTTTCGACGAACCTCGGAATGAACTATAAGCTTATCGTTAACATCGGGCTGTTTTTAACTGCTGCAATGACGGCGATTGTTGTTGTTTCAGTCGGTATGCTTCCGTTCCTCGGATTGATCGTTCCGAATATCGTGTCGATATTCCGGGGAGATCATCTGAAGGGCACGCTCACTATTACAGCAGTGACCGGTGCAATCTTCGTCATGATCTGCGATATTCTCGGCCGTGTTATTATTGCGCCGTATGAAATTTCAGTCGGTCTGATGATTGCGACAATCGGCAGTGCAATATTCTTAATCCTCATCTTCAGGAGGGTTAAGCATGCATAAGAACACTAAAGTAATTCTGCTGCTGGCCTTGTTATCAGTCGGCCTGCTCGCATTTTATACGTTTTACGGATTGAATCCGGATATTTATTTTTATCAGCTGCCGTCGAGGCTGAAGCGGATACTTGCTATTATTATTGTAGCGGTGGCAATCGCCGTTTCAACAGTGATTTTCCAGACGATTGTTAAAAACAGAATTTTAACACCGTCAATTATGGGGCTGGATTCGGTTTATACCTTCATTCAGACAGCTATTGTATTTTTAGCGGGCGTGAGCTCGCCGCTCTTGTTAAACTCTCAGTACAACTACTTTTTAAGTATGGGCATACTCGTACTGTTTACACTATTCGTTTTTAAATTTCTGTTTAAAGTAACGAAAAATAACATCTTCCTGCTGCTCTTAATCGGTATTATACTCGGTACCTTCTTCGGGAATTTATCGACCTTCATGCAGATTTTAATCAGTCCGGAAGATTTCTCAATCCTGCAGGGAACCCTGTTCGGTTCATTTAACGCAATCGATGAATCACTGCTCGGAATTACTGGAATTATCGTTATCGTTATGCTGATCTTCGTCTTTAAAGACTTTCATGCGCTGGACGTCCTGTCCCTAGGCCGTGACCATGCTTTAAACCTCGGGATTAATTACGACCGTAAAGTATCGGCTCTTTTAATTATTGTAGCGATACTTGTGTCGGTATCGACAGCGCTCGTCGGACCGATAATGTTTCTCGGGCTGCTCGTTGTCAACCTGGCGCACGAGCTTTTAAAAACATTCAGGCATTCCTATCTGATAGTCGGCACAGCACTGGTCAGCATTATTACGCTGGTTATCGGTCAGATGGTCGTTCAGTTCGTATTCGGGAATAACATTGAATTAAGTGTTATTATTAATTTAGTAGGTGGAATTTATTTCATTTACTTAATGCTTAGGAGGAATCGTACATGATTAGTGTCAAGGGAATCACTAAGAAATACGGCAGTAAAACTGTCGTAGATGACGTCTCAATTGATATAGAGAAAGGTAAGATTACTTCACTTATCGGACCAAACGGCGCCGGTAAAAGTACAGTCATTTCAATGATCACACGTTTACTCGATAAAAATAGCGGAGAAGTTTTGCTTGAAGGCGATAATATTTTTACCCAGCCGCATGGTGAACTCGCAAAGAAAATCACGATTTTAAAACAGGCGAATCATCTCGAACTGAAAATTACAGTGAGAGAATTAATTTCTTTTGGGCGTTTCCCGTATTCAAAAGGCAGACTGACTGATCAGGATGAAGAAATCATCGATGAAGCAATCAGCTATATGGGACTGAAGGAATTTGAAGAACGCTATATAGATGAACTGTCAGGCGGTCAGCGCCAGCGTGCGTATATCGCAATGACTATTGCACAGGATACGGAATATATCTTCCTAGATGAACCTCTGAATAATCTGGATATGAAACATTCGGTACAGATTATGCAGATTTTACGCAGATTGTGCCGCGACAAAAGCAAAACGATAATAATCGTTATTCACGATATTAACTTTGCCTCATGCTACTCGGATAATATCGTTGCCTTGAAAGACGGTAAAATCGCAGTCAGCGGTACAGCGAACGAAGTAATTACGAAAGAAGTTCTTGAAGGCATCTATGAAATGGAAATAAATATAGAATCAATTTGCGGACACAGAATTTGTTTCTACTTCGATGGTGTTATCGAAGGAGATTCAACAGAACTCGCAGCAAACTACTTAATCGGCAACGCTTAAACTGCCGGCATTAAAGGAGGTGAGGTTCCGGCATTCGAATGTGTTCAGTAAGTAGCGCAGTATTTTTTTAGTGGGGGCTAAAAAACATATTAAGAGGAGAATAGAGAGATATGGAATTTAAGAAATTATACTTAATGCTTACTATGGCAGTAATCCTGGTACTTGCGGCGTGCAGCGGCGGTTCAGAAGAAGAATCAACAACAGAAGACAATGCATCAGAGGAAACATCAACAGAAGAATCAGCGGGAGAAGAGACTGCTGAGGACGAGTCTTCAGAAGAAGAATCTGCTGACACAATTGCTTATGAAAACCAATTCGAAATCGGAACCGGCGAACGCGGTGAAGAAGGACAAGGAACGCAAATTGACGAAACTGTAGAACTTCCAAAGAACTCTGACAAAGTTGTCATTTTTGACCTTGGGGTTGCTTCAACGTTCGCAGCACTTGACCTTGAAGAAAACATTATGGGACTTCCAAAAGGTGAAAACAATGCTTCACTTGGAAACACTATTTCAGATGTATATGAATCAGACGAAGAATACGTAAACCTTGGCGGACTGAAAGAGCCGGACTATGAAGCATTAGCTGCTCTTGACCCGGAAATCATTATGATTCACGGACGCCAGTCAAACTCTAACGTAGTAGGCGAACTTGAAAAAGCGGCACCAAACGCGGAAATTATTCACGTTGCAGCAGACAACTCAAACTACTTCGAAGACGTTAAAGAAATGACGATGTTTATCGGTGAAATGTACGACGTAGAAGATAAAGCACAAGAACTTGTAGATGACCTGGATGCACAGCTTGCTGAAGTTAACGAAAAAGTTGCAGCAGCAGACTTGCCGATGCTTTTCGTTCAAACTAACGGCGGTAACTTATCATTCCACGGTGTCGGCGGACGTTATGACTTCCTTTACAATGACTTCGGATTCACTTCAGCTGGTGAACAGGAAGAGTCGGAAGAAACAACAGACAGTCATGGTAATGAAATCAGCTATGAGTTTATTGCAGAAACAAACCCGGCTCTGATTTTATTAATGGACCGCGGTGCAGCAGTATCTGAAGGCGAAGCAACATCAACAGACGTACTAGTGAATGAAGTAACTTCAGGCGTTGAGGCAATTGAAAACGACAACGTTTACGAATTAAACCCTCAAAACTGGTACTTAAACGCAGGCGGTTACTTAACAGCATTAGCTCAAGTTCAAGAGATTAATGAAGCAGTAGACGGAGCAACAGCAGAATAATAATTTAATATGATATGAAGCCGGAAACCCGCGAGGTTTTCGGCTTTTTTATATTGCGGCGGTTATTTTTGTTCTTGCCAGCTGATTGATTGTAGAAGTGACAGTGACCCGGCAGCGTCAAAAAATGATAAAATCCCAACAAAAAGGCCGGCGAATTCAATATTCGCCGGCCTTCAGCATACCGATAATTTATTTTTCTAGATTATCTCCGATAATGCGTACTTCGCGGTGAAGCACAACACCGAATTGATCCTGGATTGTGTTTTGTACATGTTCGATTAATGCTTCGTAGTCTCCCGCTGTACCGCCGTCGACGTTAACCATAAATCCGGCGTGTTTTTTTGATACTTCGACGCCGCCGATGCGGTAGCCCTGCAAGCCCGCATCCTGAATCAGCTTGCCTGCAAAATTGCCGGGCGGGCGTTGAAACACGCTGCCGCATGATGGATATTCAAGCGGCTGTTTTGATTCGCGTTTTTCCGTCAGATCGTCCATAACGGCTTTAATTTCATCGTAATTTTTTTCTTCAGAGAGTTCGAACTCTGCTGAAACGACAACGAGATGTTCTGTCTGAACGCGGCTAGTCCGGTAGCCGAGTTCAAGTTCCTCGAGTGTCAGCTTTACGAAATCGCCGCTTTCATTAATGGCAGTCACCTGAGTCAGACAGTCTTTCACCTCGCCGCCGTAAGCGCCCGCATTCATATAAACAGCGCCGCCGACTGATCCTGGAATGCCGCAGGCGAATTCAAGCCCCGAGAGTTCATGCTGCAGTGCAAGTCTCGATGCATCGATAATCGCTGCGCCGCTTTCAGCGACGAGCGTGCGGCCTTCCACTCGAATATCGTTCAGTTTTAAAAGGCTGACGACGATGCCGCGTATGCCGCCGTCGCGAATAATAATATTCGAACCGTTGCCGAGATAGGTTACGGGGATATTATTCTTATTGGCGAAAGCGATAACAGCGGCTGTATCTTCAACAGTTCCCGCTTCAACATACACATCCGCGGCTCCGCCTGTTTCAGTATAAGTATATTTATATAATGGTTCATCAATTTTAATTACCGATGACGTTAATAGTTTTTTAAGCTCCTGGTCAAGCTGCGTGTTATTCACATTAATTTTCCTCTCAAAGCATAATTAATATATATTATAGTTTAAATAAGGATAAATTTAAACTAACATAATATATGTTATAATGTAGCGTATTAAAAGAAAGAAAATTTTTCATAAAGCGAGGTTCTTATATGAATGGCAAATCGCTGACCTTCTATCCGCTGATCCTGCTGCTTGCAGTAATGCTTTCGGCATGCGGGAATAATCTGGAAGCTGATTTACATACTTATGAAGAAAGTACAGACAAGCTTACAGGACTGAATAATGAATTTAATGAGACCATTAATAATATGAACTTAGATAAACTTCAGGCAATGTACTATGGCGATGAAGAAGTGGATATAGAATATCTGCAGAATTTAAAAACTGAAGTCGATGAAATACTCGTGCCGCTTGCAGACAGCCTCACCGAAGAGCTTGACAGTGTCGAAGTGCCAAACAGCGAGCTCGAAGAACTGCATGGCATTTTGAGGGAGAGCATCAGCGTGAAGCAGGATTTTACATCTCAGATGTCTTCATTTTTAAATTCGTATGCTTTATCGATTGATTCCAATTCACAGCTGGTCTCTCTCAGCCAGTCTTTTATTACGCATCAGGAAGAACGCGATAATATTATCGAATCAGCAGACAGTGCCGAAGAAATTGAAGAGATGAACAAGCTGATTGAAGTGCTGAATGAGAACAGCGAAGAACTGGATAAGCACTCCACAGCTTTCCATAATGAAAAGAGCGCGGAAGAAAAAGAGCAGTATGCAAACGATATTCTGCTGCCTATGCTGGACGATCACATCGAAGCGCTGAATGCGCTGAATATCTCTACCGGCAAGGCAACCCGGGCCCGCACGATTTCACTCGAAATGTATTATAACTACCGGACGTATTTTGAAGAACGCAAAAATGTTATGGTTTCGGTTGAAAACCTGCAGGAAGTGTCATTGCAAAATGTGCTGCCGCTCGTAGAAACAGCAGCGACGCTCGACAGCCAATTCCAGGAAGAACTTGAAAATAAAAAAAATGAGGCCCGCTAGGAGTCTCATTTTTTTACGTTTTCGCCTGTCTCTTTACCAGTCTGCAGATTATGTAAAGGATGCTGCGGATCTTTTTCGATTTTTGAAATCATTACATTTCGGAGCACTACAGTAACAAGCCAGAACAGAAATACTGCAAGCAGTATCCAGGACATTAAATTGTTGTTTTCAAAGTCTAAAAAGAACAGTACAACAACGATAAACAGAATCGCGTTCAGCGAATCCAGGAAAGTCCAGCGCTTTAATTTTTTAGTCATAAGTAACCCTCCAGTACAGTTGCATTATATCATATGTCGAGAAACCGATTTGCTATATTTTAAAATAAGTGATAAATTATATAAAGTTAATGAAAGGTGTGATGAAATGTTAACTAAAATAACCAATATAGATGCATTTCAAAATCTAATTAAAAATAAAAATGAATTTTATTTTTTAAAACACAGCAATACTTGCCCGATATCTGCGTCGGCTTTTGAAGAATTTCAAAAATTCCATTATGAAAGAGACATGGACGGCTATTATTTAATCGTTCAGGACCACCGGGATTTATCTGACTATATCTCTGAAACTTACGAAATAAAACACGAATCACCGCAGGCATTTTATTTCTCCGGAGGAAAAGTAAAGTGGCATGATTCGCACAGCAAAATAACATTGAGCACTCTGTCGAGTGTGGAAGATTAAAAAAACGAGCCGGAGCTCGTTTTTTTATTATCCGATTGGGGCAAACATTACTCTGTTTTGTCCCAGTTTTTTCGCTTCGAACAAGGCGCCTTCTGCTTCTTTTAACAGATCGCGCTTGGTCGCTCCGGCAGTATCTTTATAGCCGACGCCGATTGAAACTGTCGCGTTAACCGTGTCGATTTCATTTACGTGGAACTTGGAATATTCAACACTGTTGCGAATCGCTTCGCCGAGACGGACTGTTTTATCGAAGGACAGATTGGGAATGACCATAGCGAACTCCTCGCCGCTGTTTCTAAACAGATGACCGCCTGTCGGCACGTAATTTTTTAACAGCGACGCCATCTGGCTGATAATCTTATCGCCGGAATCATAACTGTGCTTGTCGTTATACGATTTAAAACTGTCGATATCAATCAGGAGCAGGCTCAGCGTATCGTCATTTTCAAAGTGTTCGTCGACTAATTTATCGAGCGATTTCACATTTCCGAGCTGTGTCAGATGGTCGATAAACTCATCATCATCGATGCGTTTGTTCAATCTGTATATCGCGTTAATATCTTCATACATCATATGCGCAACAAATATAATCAGCGATGTTACAACGAGTAGTATTATACCTGTCATTAATGATATATTGTAGAAGAATTGATTTAGAATAATGATATATAAAGATGTGAAGATAATGTTTGTCACAACTAAATTCGCGTGCGTTATTTTACGGATAAAAGGCACGATCATCAAAAACAGCATATAGAGCACAATAAACACGATATAAGCTGAAATGCTGTGGTCAAAAATGAAATGATAGAAAAAATATACGACAGCAGCCGACATCAGGCCGTAGTAAAATGTATTATACGCTGCGAGAATTAACAGCGGGATAAAAAACAGCGCAAATTCACCCTCTGAAGTGCTGATCGGCACGAGCAGCGACAAAATTGATAATGTTGTCATTAAAAGCGACTGAAACAAACCTGTTTCCACAATCTTTTTTTCTTCGAAAAACTGAATACGGTAAAAGAGGTATATACCGCTTATAATTAAAGCGATATTTAATAAAAAATCGATGAACATAGCACGCCTCCTGACCGGATGAATTTATACCCTCATTATACAATGATTTATTCATTTAGGAAAATTATCATCAGATTCTTTAAAAAGGGAACTTTTTATACCGAATATGGTATATTTAATTGGATTAAAAATACGGGTGAGAATATGTATACTTTATTTATTTTATGTATATCGTTCGCGATATCTTTATTAATAGTGCCGCTTTTTATATACATTGCGAAGCGTTTCGGGTTTGTAGATTATCCGAACTACCGCAAAGTGCATAAAGTGCCGATGCCTTATCTCGGCGGTGTGGCGATTCTGCTGAGCTTTACAATCGTAACGCTGTTTGCTCAGCCTGTCGAAACTGAATATAAACCGATTATTATCGGTGCAGTAGTAATCTGCCTGATCGGGGTAATTGATGACAAGTATGATTTGAAGCCGTTCATTAAATTCCTCGGCCAGCTCGTCGCCATCGCAGTACCGATTTCATATGGTATTGTTATCGATACGATTACGCCTTTCGGCTTTGAAATTAACTTCGGTGTCTTTTCAATACTGGTCACTGTTATTTGGCTTGCCGCAATTATAAACGCGATTAATCTGATCGACGGGCTCGACGGTCTGGCAACAGGCGTTGTTATTATTGCGCTGGCAAGTATCGCTGTAATAACTATTTTCCAGCAGAACATCTTCGTCATGATGCTTTGTGTTATTCTGCTCGGTGCCTGTCTCGGATTTCTGCCGTACAACTTTCATCCGGCAAAAACTTTTCTCGGTGATAACGGGGCGATGATGCTCGGCTACATTATCGGTGTGCTGTCGATTATCGGCTTTAAAAATATTACATTTATTTCGCTGTTCTTCCCGATTATTATACTCGGGGTGCCGTTTATGGATATTTTCTTTGCGGCAGTCCGGCGGTACAGAGAAGGTGTGTCTGTTATGCGGGCAGATAAAAATCACCTGCACCACAGAGTGCAGCAGCTCGGTTTCTCTCACAGGGAGACCGTCGTGCTGATTTACTTTATTGCGCTCTTGTTCGCTATCGGCGGGGTAATCATGTACCTCGCAACTGTGCCGGGCGCGGTAATTATCGGCATTCTGCTCTTGTTTACGATGAATATAGTAGTTGAGGCGACCAATCTGATTGGCTCAAATCGCCGTCCGGTACTGAACTTTTTCCAGAAAGTATTTAATAAAATTCCATAATCAGACTGTTTCTTCAGCGATGATAATGTCGCCTTCTTCATAATCGAAACTGTTGCTGGTAATTTCTTTTAAGGTGTTGACGATTGCGTCGACACCTTTTTCTTTGACGTGCAGCACATAGCTCACCTTATCCGTGTAGTTCTGCGAAACGATTGCTGCTTCCGCCGTTTCGAGATAATGTTCGAACTTGCTCGTAAAAGTATAATCAAGGGTCACAGTGAGCGGCACAACCGGAACTTCCACAACTTTTCCTGCTTCCTTGACCGCGCTCGATGCGCCTTTTGAATACGCGCGTATTAAACCGCCGGCACCGAGCTTAATTCCGCCGAAGTAGCGGGTGACGACCACAGCCGCATTGTAAAGCTCTTCTTTTTTCAGCACTTCGAGAATCGGCACCCCGGCTGTACCCTGAGGCTCACCGTCATCATCCGCTTTTTGAATCAGGGCGCTTTTACCGATGATGTAAGCACTGCAGTTATGTGTAGCTGTTTTATGTTCTTTCTTTATTTCCGCTATAAAAGCTTTCGCTTCTTCTTCAGATTCAGTCCGTTTTATAAACGATAAAAACCGGGACTTTTTAATAACGATTTCAGTTTCCGCACTTTTGTAATTCATGTATTTTTGTTCCATAAAAACACCTCCATAACAGTTTATCATATGTCCGATATGTAGTAGAATAGTTACGAGATGAATTGGAGGAGACGCATATGAAAGTTGCGGTGGTCGTAGATTCGACAAGTTATTTATCAGAGGAAATTTTAGCCGAACATAATATATTTACAATTCCCTTAAATGTAGTGGTAGGGGATAAGACTTTTAAAGAAAACGAAATAGATAATAAATGGTATTATGCCGAAATGGCTGCACTGGAAGAACTGCCGACAACGAGCCAGCCGTCAATCGGCGATTATATTTTACTTTTGGAGTCGCTGTACCGGGACGGCTACACCGACGTTATCAGCTTCCATCTGTCTGCTGAAATCAGCGGCACATGCCAGAGTGCACGGGCAGCAGCTGCAAGTGTCGACGGTATTAACGTACACGTCGTTGACTCTGAAATTGCAGCTGCACCGCTAGGTTTTTTAGCTCTCTATGCGGCGCAGAATCTTGCTTCAAAGCCGCTTCAAGAAGTGCTGGCTGATGTTAATGACATGAAAGAGAAACACAGCATGAATGCCTTCTTCCTAGTCGATACACTGACAAATCTGCAGAAGGGCGGCCGCTTATCGAATGCCCAGGCCTTTATCGGCGGACTATTAAAGATTAAACCGATCCTTGAATTTCAGAACGGTAAAATTGTCGCTATCGAGAAAATAAGAACACAGAAAAAAGCGATGCTGAAAATTGAAGAAATGCTGCAGGCTGAATTTGACAAGCACGAAGGCAAAGAGCTGACAGCGTGTTTAATTCATGCCAATGCAGAGGAACTCGGTATGCGCTACAAACAGGAACTGGAAGAGAAGTTTCCGCAAGTTAAATTTGTCATGCAGGAATTTGGTCCGGTGGTCGGCACGCATTTAGGGGAAGGTGCGCTCGGCATCGGCTTCACCACGTATAAAGTAGATGTTACAGGCTTATAATAATATATTTTAAACCGCAGCTTATTCAGGCTGCGGTTTTTTTCTTGGGGGAATATTATGATTTTAAAACACGGCGCTCCGAACCTTATGTTCAAAGCTGGAGTAAAAGATAACAGATGTTTCCGCTGCGGCAACCGGGATAAAGATTTGTTTTATACGTATTACTCTTCATATGATGAGACAGACATTACTTACTGTCTTCACTGTATAGCACTCGGACGGTCGGACTCTCTTAATCCGCTGTACGGATATGAGACTGTCAGGCAGCGGGATAATATTGACTACGCTCTCGATTTTGAACTGAATGATATACAGCAGGCGGCGAGTACGAGACTGCTTGATGCAATTAAAAATAATCACAATCTTCTTTTGTACGCAGTGACCGGCGCAGGGAAAACTGAAATAACATTTGAAGGGATAAAATATGCACGGAACAGCGGTTTGAATGTGGCTTTCGTATCGCCGAGAATCGATGTTGTTAAGGAAGTTTATTTAAGACTCGCCGATGCCTTTAAAGGAGTGCGCATTGATTTAATGTACAGCGGCGTCAAATCAGTATTCTCTCATATGTTTACCGTCTGTACCGTGCACCAGCTGTTTAACTGCATCGATCATTACGATGTGATTATTATCGACGAAGTCGACGCCTTTCCGCTGCCGGAAGAACCGCTTTTAATGGAAACAGTTAAACGGTCGGCAGCGGAAGATGCATCGATTATTCTGATGACGGCGACGCCGACAGCGGAAATGAAATTGCTTGTTGGAAAAGACAATGTTGTTACAATCGCACGCCGCTATCACGGTTATGATTTAGCTGTGCCGAAAGTTATCTGGCAGAATTCCGGTAGGTATATAAAGAAGAAGCAGATCCCGCCGAAGCTTACAGAACTGCTCGATAATATTATTAAAGCAGACAGAAAAGTACTGGTCTTTTTTCCGGATATCACTATGATGAAAGCAGCTGCTGAGCTTTTGAAAAAGAAATACAGCCGTTTAGAATCGGTCTACAGCGGAGATGCTGAACGGTATGAAAAAGTGCAGCTGATGCGTGACGGGGAACTTGACATACTCTTGACGACTACTATTTTGGAACGTGGAGTAACGTTTTTATATCTGGATGTAATCGTGGTCGACGCGCACCGGTTCGACAGTGCAAGTTTAATCCAGATATGCGGGCGCGTCGGACGTAAACCAAAAGATCCGACAGGAAATATTTCGCTTATAACGGATTTTAATACTTCGGGTATCCGGGGCACTCTTGCTGCCATCAGTCAATTTAACAAAGGGAGGACGGCACTTTGAGATGTCTATACTGCCATGACGTTATTAAAGAAGAAATGACACTGATTACGCTGTTTACAAAAAATGAGCCCTTATGTTTAACATGCCGGGCTGCCCTGAATTTTAAATATCCGGGAGAAAGGTGCGGCCGATGCCATCAGCTTGTAAGAAAAGAAGCGGATATTTGCGCGGACTGTCACGTCCTCATAGATCTTTATCCCGCTGTAAATAAAATATATACGGCGACAGATTATAATGAAGAGATTAAAATGCTGATGCACCGTTATAAATTTGTGAAAGATTATGCACTCAGTGAAGTGCTGGCTCTGCTTATTTCATTTAATTTTAAACGTTACGATTATGTCATGCCGGTGCCTGTGTCGAGTGCCCGGCTGAAAGAGCGGACTTATAACCAGACGTCAGCTGTTATGAGAGCAGCTGGTGTGACTTATACGAATATGCTCGGCACAGGCAAGGTGAAAAGACAGTCGGAACTTTCAAAACATGAACGGCTGAGCAGCACAAATCCATTTTATTTACTGGAAAATGTTAAAGATATGAACTTATCGGGTAAGAGTGTACTTATAGCCGATGACATTTATACGACTGGCATTACAGTGCATCAGGCGGCTGATGTCATCAAAGATTTAAATTTTCAGAATATTGATGTGTTTACGTTTTCAAAAACTCAGCACATTTGATATAATGAAGATAAGAAACAAGGTACTTATAAGGAGGGCTCATCATGATTAGAGTTGAAATCAGAGGCGAAAACATTGAAGTAACAGACGCAATCCGCGATCACATCGAGGAAAAAGTCGGTAAGCTTGAACGTTACTTCAACGATGTACCAAACACTCATGCACACGTAAACATCAAGGTACGTAATAACAAACGGGGCAAGGTTGAAATTACGATTCCTATGAAAGATTTAACGCTGCGTGCTGAGGAAGGACACGATGATCTTTATGCTGCTGTCGATTTAGTAATTGACAAGCTGGAAAGACAAATCCGCAAGCATAAAACTAAGATCAACCGCAAATTCAGAGAGAAAAACCCTGAGGCCGATTTCTTCAATGCATCAGCGTTCGAAAACGGCGCACAAGAAGACAATGAGAATAGTGACGAGATTGCAATTTTCCGTTCTAAAGAATTCACTTTAAAACCGATGGATTCTGAAGAAGCAGTTCTGCAGATGAATATGCTCGGTCACGATTTCTTTGTCTTTAATGATAGAGAAACTGATGGTACCAGTATTGTTTACCGTCGTAAAGACGGCAAATACGGCTTAATCGAAACAAATTAATGTCAAATTGCTTAAAACCCTGACGGCGGTTTACCCGCCTTCGGGGTTTTTTGATGTTACATATTTTATTTTCCTCTATAATGGTGGTAAAATGTAATGATGTATAAACAGGTAATTTTTCATGAGGGAGAGAAAATCCATGGGTGTTTTGGATAAATTGTTCGACGGCAACAAAAGAGAGTTAAAAACGTTGCGTAAACAGGCACAAAAGGTGCTTGAACTGGCACCGGAAACAGAAAAATTAAGCGATGATGATATTAAAAATAAAACAGCGGAATTTCAGGAAAAGCTGAAGTCTGCTGAGGGTGATAGAAAACAGGAAGAAAAAATACTGGACGACATACTGCCGGAAGCATTTGCGATAGTAAGAGAAGCGGCCAAGCGTACGCTCGGCATGGAACCGTTCGAAGTTCAGGTGATGGGCGGTATCGCGCTTCATAAAGGCGATATTGCAGAGATGAAAACCGGGGAAGGTAAAACCTTAACAGCGACGATGCCGGTGTATTTAAATGCGCTGACAGGACGCGGCGTGCATGTTATTACGGTCAACGAGTATTTATCTGAAATACAAATGGCTGAACTTGAAGTGCTGTATAACTACCTTGGACTGACAGTCGGCTTAAACCTGAATGCTAAAAACAGCACTGAAAAGCGCGAAGCATTTGCGGCAGATATTACGTATACAACAAATAACGAGCTCGGCTTCGATTATTTACGGGATAACATGGTGACTTATAAGCAGGACCGTGTACTCCGCGGTTTAAATTTTACCGTCATTGATGAGGTTGACTCAATCTTAATTGATGAAGCGCGGACGCCTTTAATTATTTCAGGTAAAGCAAAAGAACGGGAAACGTATTATTTACAAGCTCATCAGTTTACGAGAATGCTGAAAGAGGAAGAAGACTACACTTACGATATTAAAACGAGAAATATACAGCTGAACGAATCCGGCATGGAAAAGGCGGAGAAATGGTTTAAGATCGATAATCTGTATGATGTTCAGCATGTCAGTCTGCTGCATCATATCAATCAGGCGCTAAAAGCGAACTATTCAATGGAACGCGATGTAGACTATGTCGTTGAAGATGAAGGTATTCTGATCGTCGATCAGTTTACGGGACGCACGATGAAAGGCCGCCGTTTCTCTGATGGTCTGCACCAGGCAATCGAAGCAAAAGAGGGTGTGGATATTCAAAATGAATCGCGCACGATGGCATCGATTACCTTCCAGAACTTCTTCCGGCTGTTCCACAAACTGTCAGGTATGACAGGGACGGCGAAGACCGAAGAAGAAGAGTTCATGAACATTTATAATATGCGCGTGACACAAATCCCGACGAACCAGCCGGTGGCTAGAATCGACAACACGGATAAAATTTACGCGGCTGAAGAAATTAAACTGCGTGCGGTCGTGGATGATGTTATCGAACGTCACCGCAAAGGACAGCCGATTCTAATCGGTACTGTTGCTGTTGAAACGAGTGAACTGATTTCAAATCTGCTGAAAAAACACGGTATTCGTCATAACGTTCTGAATGCGAAAAACCACGGACGTGAAGCGGAAATTATTAAAGAAGCCGGTAAAAAAGGCGCAGTAACGATTGCGACAAACATGGCTGGGCGCGGGACGGATATTAAACTTGGCGACGGCGTAAAAGAACTTGGAGGCCTGGCGGTAATCGGGACGGAGCGTCACGAATCACGACGCATCGATGACCAGCTCCGCGGGCGTTCCGGACGTCAGGGTGATGTTGGGGAAAGTACATTCTACCTGTCGCTTGAAGATGATTTAATGCGCCGCTTCGGTTCCGAGAGAATTCAAAGCATGATGGAGCGCATGGGCATGAGCGAAGAGGAACTGACGAGCAAAATGATTTCCCGCGGTGTGGAATCTTCACAAAAACGGGTGGAAGGCAATAACTTCGATGCGCGTAAGCGACTGCTTGAATACGATGAGGTACTCCGTAAACAGCGTGAAATTATTTACGGCGAACGCGATGAAATTATCGACCATGATGATGTTTCCGGACTGTTAAACGATATGATTGAACGGTCTGTGCAGCGTACTGCAGAGTTTTACGACCTCGACAATGAAGAAGATATCGATTATGAACAATACGTTAAAACGCTCACGGAGATGTATCTTCCTGAAGATGCAATCAGCATTGATGATATCCGCGGCAAAGGTCCGGATGAAATCTTCAGCCTTGTTATGGACAGAGTGAAAACTCATCTTGACGAGAAAGAAGAAACGCTCGGTACAGAGAAAATGCGGTTATTTGAACGCATGATGATGCTCCGCACGATGGACCAGAAATGGGTAGAACACATCGACAGCATGGATCAGCTGAGAACAGGAATTCACCTCCGTTCATACGGTCAGATAAACCCGCTCCGGGAATATCAGAACGAAGGTATTCAGATGTTTGAAAACATGCTTGTTAATATTGAAGATGACACTGCGAAATATGTGCTGAAAACAACTGTCCGTACGGATGAGGAAATGAAGCGCGAGCAGGTCGTTGACAAAAAACAAATGCATACAGGCGACGGAAAACCGAAAGCGAAAAAGCAGCCGGTCAAACGCCAGGTTAAAGTCGGCAGAAATGACCCGTGTCCATGCGGCTCGGGCAAAAAATACAAAAACTGTCACGGACAATAAGTTAGGGGATACAATATGGAATTAAGTGAAGTAAAAAACTTTTTACAGGAAAAAAGAGAGAAATTAAATGACTTTAGGGGGTCTCTTTGACTTAGAAGAAAAAGAGACTCAAATACAGGAAAATGAAGAGCTTATGCTGGATCCGGATTTTTGGAACGACAGCGATAAGGCAGCAGAAGTTATCGCAGACAATAACTATCTGAAAAAAATTGTCGACGGCTTTAATTCTCTCAGCAGCTCCCTGGACGATATTGAAACATCCCATGAACTGCTGCGCGAAGAATACGATGAAGAACTGGTGGAACTGCTTGAAGAATCAGTTAAAGAGACATCAGCAGCCATTGAAGAATATGAATTAAACCTGCTTTTAAGCGGTGAACACGATTCTCTGGATGCGCTGCTCGAGCTGCATCCGGGTGCCGGCGGCACCGAATCTCAAGACTGGGCTGAAATGCTTTTAAGAATGTATCAGCGCTACAGTGAATCCGAAGGCTTTAAAGTCGAAACTTTGGATTACCAGGGCGGAGACGAAGCGGGTGTGAAGAGCGTGTCTTTATCGATTAAAGGACCTAATGCATACGGATTGCTGAAAGCCGAAAAAGGTGTGCACCGTCTGGTAAGAATATCGCCGTTCGATTCATCGGGACGCCGCCATACGTCGTTTGTGTCGTGCGAAGTCACACCGCAGTTTAAAAATACGGATATTAATATAGAAATTAATACTGATGAAATTAAAATTGATACCTACCGCTCAAGCGGTGCCGGCGGACAGCACGTTAATACGACAGACTCGGCTGTACGTATTACGCACCTGCCGACCGGTGTGGTGGTAACCTGTCAAAATGAACGTTCGCAAATTAAAAACCGCGAGCAGGCAATGCAGATGCTGAAAGCAAAACTGTATCAGCGGAAGCTGGAAGAGCAGCGTGCGGAAATTGATAATATTAAAGGTGAACAGAAAGAAATCGGCTGGGGAAGCCAAATCAGAAGTTATGTCTTTCACCCGTACTCCATGGTTAAAGATCACAGAACAAATTACGAAGTCGGCAATACCGATAAAGTAATGGACGGCGACCTTTCGCCATTTATTCACGCTTATCTGCGCTGGAGTATGTAAAATAATTGGAGGTCTGTAATAAATGAAAAGAATACTGCTGACTGCAGGCTTTAGTATTGTTCTTTTACTCGGCGCATGCGGCGGAAGTGAAGAAGAAACAGGCGATGAACAGGCAGCTGTGGATGACGGCAAAGCAATTTACCGCAGCGCATCGTGCTTCAGCTGTCACGGAGCGGATCTGGAAGGAGCATCCGGGCCGAACCTTCAGGAAGTCGGTGCGAGACTGAGTGAAGATGAAATCCGTACTGTGATTGTTGAAGGTACAGATGTCATGCCGGGCGGCCTCGTCGAAGATCCAAAAGAACTGGATGCACTGGCGGCATGGCTGTCGGAACAGCAATAATTTAAGATTGGCACACGGACATGATAGATATGTCCGTGTTTTTTTATTTTCGAAGAATGTGAAAGTATATATTACAGTACATTAATAATCGGGTAAATTAAGTTACTATTGATGATTTCAAGGTTCATCGTTTAAAAGCAGATAGAAAAAATATTGGTATTGTAAAATTCAGACCTTCAGATTTCTAAGAAATTTCTTTTATATTACAAGTATATTACAAAGCACAATTTCGATTTTTCTTATGCTATAGTTTAAATCGTGTCGTAATAGATAGATGTGAGCGGAAACATCAGACAAAAAACTTATATAAAACTTAAACTAATTATCTAGTAGGAGGAAATTCACTTTATGAAAAAAACAGTAGTATCTGTAGCAACTTTGACAGCAATCACAGGTGTAGCGGCAACAGCGGTTTCAGCAGACGAGTACACTATATCCAGTGGAGATACTTTATGGGGAATAGCTAATGAAGTTGGTACATCAGTTGCAGACTTAAAAGCTGATAACGAACTTTCAAGTGATATTATTTTCCCGGGAGATGTACTGACAGTTAATCCAGAGGAAGCTGAAAAAGCACCTGCTCCTGCTAGTAATGAATCAACATACATAGTTAAACCAGGAGATACGCTTGGGCAAATTGGAGCGGAATTCTCATTAGATTACAATGAAATCATGAAATGGAACAACTTATCTTCAGATCTTATTTTTGTTGGTCAGGAACTTTCAATTGACGGATCAGCAGCTGCTGAACCAGCAGCAGAAGTTGAAGAAGCACCTGCTGTAGAAGAAGTTCAGGAAGCTGAACCAGCAGTTGAGGTAGAAGAAGAACCAGCTGTAGAAGAAGTTCAGGAAGCTGAACCAGCAGTTGAAGTAGAAGAAGAGCCAGCGGTTGAAGAAGTTCAAGAAGCTGCACCAGCAGTTGAGGTAGAAGAAGAACCAGCTGTAGAAGAAGTTCAGGAAGCTGAACCAGCAGTTGAGGTAGAAGAAGAGCCAGCGGTTGAAGAAGTTCAAGAAGCTGCACCAGCAGTTGAGGTAGAAGAAGAACCAGCTGTAGAAGAAGTTCAAGAAGCTGCACCAGCAGTTGAGGTAGAAGAACCAACTGAAGAAGAATTAGCAGCCGAAGAGGCTGAAGCACAAGCAGCAGCAGAAGCTCAAGCGGCAGAAGAAGCTGAAGAGGCTGAAGCACAAGCAGCAGCAGAAGCTCAGGCAGCAAAAGAAGCTGAAGAAGCTGAAGCACAAGCAGCAGCAGAAGCTCAGGCGGCAAAAGAAGCCGAAGAAGCTGAAGCTCAAGCAGCAGCAGAAGCTCAGGCAACAAAAGAAGCTGAAAAGGCTGAAGCTCAAGCAGCAGAAGCTCAGGCGGCAGAAGAGGCTGAAGCACAAGCAGCAGCAGAAGCTCAAGCGGCAGAAGAAGCTGAAGAGGCTGAAGCACAAGCAGCAGCAGAAGCTCAAGCGGCAGAAGAAGCTGAAGAGGCTGAAGCACAAGCAGCAGCAGAAGCTCAGGCGGTAAAAGAAGCTGAAGAGGCTGAAGCTCAAGCAGCAGCAGAAGCTCAAGCGGCAAAAGAAGCAGAAGAGGCTGAAGCTCAAGTAGCAGCAGAAGCTCAGGCGGCAAAAGAAGCAGAAGAGGCTGAAGCTCAAAGAATCGCGGAAGTACAAGCAGCTGAAGAAGAAGCGGCTGAACGTGCTGCAGAACAGGCAGCAGAAGAAGCAGAAGCTCAGGAACAACCTGCAGCAGCAACTCCAGTTTCAAGTGCAAGCAATGGCAAGAACTATTACCAGTGGGGTTCATGTGCATGGTACGTATTTGAAAAACGTTCTTCTATGGGCCTATCAGTTGGAAACGGTTGGGGAGATGCTACGAATTGGGCGTCTAATGCTCAAGCAGCAGGTTACTCTGTAAGCAACTCGCCTTCAGTAGGCGCTATTATGCAGGCTCCAGCTCATACTAATGGTTCATACGGCCAAGGACATGTTGCAGTTGTTGAACGTGTTAATGGTGATGGATCAATTCTAGTATCAGAAATGCAGTTCGGCGGAGGACTTGGTGATTTAAACACGAGAACTATCAGTGCTTCTCAAGTTTCAAGCCATAACTTCATTAACTAATATACATTAATAAAGTCAGCGGGAAACAGATCTATTTTACATAGATCTGTTTCCCGCTATTTTTATACTTCTGAATAAAGTTTTAAAAATAGGTTATCTAATACTATATAGAAGGAAAATCAAAATATCGGGCACCGTGAAACCGACAGTGTCCGACAAACTCAATAATTATAAGAAATAGCAAGATTGAACTATTAAGAAGGGAGCATCTATCTTCAATGAAAATTATTTCACAGGACAACAATACATCTGTTGCACTGACTTCTCTGATTATTCTCTGGATTCTTAACTTGCTCACATTCAAGCAGATTAAAAAGCTGGATGATAAAGTAACTGCAATGAGGAAGCAGTGGCAGAAGGACAGGCAGGCTGATAATCACAAAATATAGGGTACAGTATATCTTCATTCTTCACATTTTCTTAACCTCTCCAGACGGTACTTTATCAGTACGGTATGTTAAAATGATTAAAATGATATGAGAGGGAAAGTGGATTGGATGACGGGGAAAAAAATTATTATTGCGGTTGTTTTTATCGCGTTCTTTCTGCTCATCGGTATTAGTATTGGTGCTGTGATTAATGTATCCGACGATCAGATGAGAGAAAGAAGCCTGCAGACGCTGCAGGATTCTGAAGGGCGCGACAATCATCATGCGGTCGGTTTGAATTTGCTCGGCACGGAGTCAGAGGCTGTAATCAATACTGAGGAGCCGCTCAGAGATATTATTCAGGATAATGAAGTGACTGTTGTAAACTTTTTCGCTTCCTGGTGCGAACCGTGTAAAAGGGAAACGCCTGAGCTAAATGAGTATGCACAAGATACGGCAGACAGCGATGTTCAAGTCGTCGGTATCAATATCGATGACAGTGTTAAAAACCGCGATGAATTTTTGAAAACTTACGATGTTCAGTACCCTGTCTTCGAACTGGCTGATGAGGCGGATATGACAAAAGAATTTAAAATCAGCCTAATGCCGACTACATTCTTTATCGATTCGAACGGTGAAGTAGTACGTGCGTATATTGGAGAAATAGGACCGGAATTGATTACGAATTACATTAACTATGTAAAGGAGCGTCAATAAATGGGAATACATCAATATTTTAAAAGTTTAAACGATTTGGAGAAGCTTGTCAGATGTCCCGGCAAGTTTAAATACCAGGAGCACAACGTTGCTGCGCATTCATTTAAAGTGACAAAGATTGCCCAATATCTCGGAACGGTTGAAGAGCATAAGGGCAATGAGGTTGATTGGCGTTCTTTATATGAGAAGGCACTGAATCACGATTATCCGGAAATTTTTACAGGAGATATTAAAACGCCTGTCAAGTATGCATCACTTGAGCTGAACACACTCTTTCTGGAAGTTGAAGAAACGATGACTGAGAAGTTTATAGAAACCGAATTTCCGCCGGAATATCAGCAGATATACAAAGACCGGCTGAAAGAGGGCAAGGACAGTACGCTGGAAGGCCAGATTCTTTCTGTTGCAGATAAAATTGATCTGCTTTACGAATCTTTTGGTGAAATTCAAAAGCGCAATCCCGAACCTCTATTTTTCGAAATCTATGAAGAGTCGCTAGCGACGATTAAACGTTTTGATCATTTACTATGCGTCCAGGATTTTCTGGAAAATATTTTAACAGAAATGCTGTCGGAACGTTTTATTCCGAAAGATGAGCTGTTTGAAATAACGAATGCCATTCTGAACCGGGAGTAGTATGATGGATTTGTACTGGTACATGATGGCAATGGTCGTCCCGGCAACGACTGTTGTAGTGTTTACGCGTCTTACGCGTAATAAATATGTTGCAGTGATGCTGACTTTTATTTTATTTGGTACATCGATTTACAGAGGTTTTTACCCCAGCGAGTGGGTAATTTACATAGATTCTGCATCGATTTTTGTAGGGTATATAATAGTAGAGATTTTTGAGCTGGATAATTTTAATAGAGAAGATGAAGAGTAGAAATGACCGAACAAATGTTTGTTATTTCTGCTCTATTTTTGTTAAAATAGTATAGATTAATAAGTGGAGGCGAAACAATGGCAGATTTTGAGTTAGTTTCTAAATTTGAGCCGGCTGGTGACCAGCCTCAAGCAATTGAAGAATTAGTAGAGCAAATCAATTCCGGACAAAGACACCAGACACTGCTTGGTGCGACAGGTACCGGTAAAACATATACGATGAGCCAGGTCATTCAGAGAATCGGCAAGCCGACTTTGATTATTGCACATAACAAAACACTGGCAGGACAATTATACAGTGAATTTAAAGAATTTTTCCCGAATAACAGGGTGGAATATTTCGTCAGTTACTATGACTATTTCCAGCCTGAAGCATACGTGCCGAGCACGGATACGTTTATCGAAAAAGATGCATCGATCAACGACGAAATCGATAAACTGCGCCACTCCGCAACAAGTTCCCTCTTTGAAGGAGATGACGTTATTGTTATTTCTTCAGTCAGCTGTATTTACGGGCTCGGTAATCCTGAAGAATACCGCGATCTCGTTGTCAGCATCCGGACGGGAATGGAACTCGACCGCAACCAGTTTTTACGTAAACTTGTAGACATTCAGTATGCCCGCAACGATATCGACTTTAAACGCGGAACGTTCAGAGTGCGCGGAGATATAGTAGAAGTATTTCCGGCGTCACGCGATGAACAGTGTATACGCGTTGAGTTTTTTGGTGATGAGATTGACAGAATCCGTGAAATAGACTATTTAACGGGCGAAGTCTACGCAGAACGCGAGCACTTTGCTATTTTCCCGGCATCCCACTTCGTTACGCGCGATGAAAAAATGAAAGTCGCGATTGAACGCATAGAAAAAGAGCTGGAAGAACAGCTGAAAAAATTTCGTGCCGAAGATAAACTGCTTGAAGCGCAGCGTTTAGAGCAGCGGACTAATTACGATCTCGAAATGATGCGTGAAATGGGCTTTTGTTCCGGTATCGAGAACTATTCAGTTCATTTAACGCTCCGGGAACTCGGTTCAACACCGTATACACTCATCGACTACTTTAAAGATTTTCTTATTATGATTGATGAATCCCATGTTACAGTACCGCAAATCAGGGGAATGTATAACGGAGACAAAGCACGTAAACAGGTGCTTGTTGACCACGGTTTCAGATTGCCGAGCGCGCTCGACAACAGACCGCTGATGTTTTCAGAGTTCGAGGAGAAAGCAGAACAGCTGCTTTATGTCTCAGCCACACCGGGACCCTATGAAATCGAACATACGAAAAAGATGGTCGAACAGATTATCCGTCCGACAGGTCTGCTTGATCCGACGATTGATGTCAGACCATCCGAACATCAGATCGATGACTTGATGGAAGAAATTCACGGGAGAATAGAGAAAAATGAACGCGTTCTGATTACTACGCTGACGAAGAAAATGTCAGAAGATTTAACGACATATTTAAAAGAAGCAGGTATTAAAGTGCAATATCTGCATTCTGAAATTAAAACGCTGGAGCGTATTGAGATACTCCGTGAACTCCGTATCGGTACTTATGATGTGCTGGTTGGGATTAACCTGCTCCGTGAAGGTCTGGATATTCCGGAAGTTTCGCTCGTTACGATTCTCGATGCAGATAAGGAAGGTTTTCTCCGTTCCGAACGCTCGCTGATTCAGACAATCGGACGTGCGGCGAGAAACAGCAACGGGCACGTTATTATGTACGCAGATAAAATTACGGATTCGATGCAGTATGCACTCGATGAAACGGCGAGACGCCGCGAAACACAAATTGAATTTAATGAAAAACATAACATTACACCGACGACGATTAATAAAGAAATCCGCGACGTCATCAGTGCGCATATAGATATTAAAGAAGATGACAAGACGAAGAAAAAATCAGCTACGAAGAAACTGACAAAATCAGAACGCGAAAAATTGCTTGAGAAACTGGAAAAAGAAATGAAGGAAGCTGCAAGAGACTTGGACTTTGAAACAGCTTCTGAATTAAGAGATGCAATATTTGAGATTCAGGCAGAAGGGTGAGTTACATGAAAAATCCATTCATCAGCATTAGGGGTGCGAGAGAGAATAATTTAAAAGGAATAGATTTAGATATTCCAAGAGACCAGCTCGTCGTTATGACGGGCTTATCCGGTTCGGGTAAATCGTCGCTTGCTTTCGATACTATATATGCCGAAGGCCAGCGGCGTTATGTCGAGTCGCTCAGTTCATATGCACGTCAGTTTTTAGGACAGATGTCGAAACCTGACGTCGATACGATAGAGGGACTGTCGCCAGCAATATCGATTGACCAGAAGACAACTAGCAACAACCCGCGGTCGACAGTATCAACGATTACGGAAATATACGACTATCTGCGCCTTTTGTATGCACGTGCAGGAACGCCGTACTGTCCAATTCACGACATTGAAATTTCATCCCAGACTATTGAAGAAATGACAGATATTATTATGCAGCTGCCGGAACGGACCCGTATTCAGGTGTTCGCACCGGTAATGCGCGGCAAAAAAGGCCAGCATAAAAAATTAATTACTGATTTAAGCAAAGAAGGCTATGCACGTGTCATTGTCGATGGTGAAATGTATGACATTGAAGAAGTGCCTGAACTAAGTAAGAATAAAAAACACGATATTGACGTAGTTATAGACCGGCTCGCAGTCAGGGAAGGAATTGAATCCCGTTTGTCTGATTCGCTGCAGGTTGCCCTTCAGAAGTCCGGCGGCAATGTAACGATTAACGTTATAGATGGGGAAGATCTGCACTTCTCGGAAAACTTTTCATGTCCGGAATGCGGCTTTACGATTTCTGAACTTGAACCGCGGCTGTTTTCTTTTAATGCACCGTACGGCGCTTGTGTAGAGTGTGACGGCCTTGGCATGAAGATGTCGGTCGATGAATCACTCGTTGTGCCGGATGTTAATCTTTCACTTAATGATGGTGCAATTACTACATGGCAGCCGATCAGTTCAACATATTACACGCAGCTGTTAACTCAGGCAGGCGAGTATTACGGCATCGACATGACTGTGCCGTTTAAAGATTTAAGTAAAAAAGAAAAAGATATTATTCTTAACGGCGGCAGCGATGAAATTAAATTTAAATTTGCTCAGGATAATGGAGTAGTCCGCGAACGGAAAATGGCATTTGAAGGTGTCCTGAAAAATATCGAAAGACGCTATAACGAAAGTCCTTCTGAATATACGAGAAATGTTATGAGCCAGTATATGAGGGAAATCGAATGCAAACGCTGCGACGGCTACCGTCTAAACGATGAAGCACTTGCGGTTAAAGTGGATGGTGCGCATATCGGACAGGTTGTTGAGCGTTCAGTTAAGGATGGCATCGACTTTTTCGATCATATCTCTTTATCCGCTCAGAACGAAGAGATTGCTGAGCCGATTTTAAAAGAAATAGACAGCAGACTGTCATTTTTAAGAAACGTCGGTCTCGATTATTTAACATTAAACAGAAAAAGCGGTACGCTGTCCGGGGGAGAAGCGCAGCGGATCCGTCTGGCAACACAAATCGGTTCGCGCCTCAGCGGTGTGCTCTATATTCTGGATGAGCCGTCAATCGGACTGCACCAGCGCGACAATGAGCGTTTAATCAATACGCTGAAAGATATGAGAGAACTCGGCAACACTCTGATAGTTGTTGAACACGATGAAGATACAATGCTTGCGAGTGATTACTTAATCGATATCGGACCGGGCGCAGGAGAACACGGCGGAGAAGTGGTGTCTTACGGTACGCCAAAGGAAGTAATGGCGGACGATAATTCCTTAACGGGACAGTATTTAAGCGGTAAGAGAGAAATTGCCCTGCCGGAAAACTACCGTAAACCGGATAAGAAAAAAGTGTTCAAGATTAAAGGCGCACGTGAAAACAATCTGAAAAATATCGATGTTAATATTCCTCTTGGTGTGCTGAATCTCGTTACAGGTGTTTCAGGTTCGGGCAAGAGTACACTGATTAATGAAATTCTGTATAAGAGTCTTCATCATCAGCTGTATAAAACGAAAGAAGTACCGGGTGAGCATGACAAAGTCGAAGGTATTGAGCATATCGATAAAATTATCGATATCGATCAGTCGCCGATCGGCCGGACACCGCGCAGTAACCCTGCAACGTATACAGGTGTTTTTGATGATATAAGAGATGTCTTTGCTCAGACTAATGAAGCGAAAGTCCGGGGCTACCAGAAAGGGCGCTTCAGCTTCAACGTTAAAGGCGGCCGCTGTGAGGCGTGCAGAGGCGACGGCATACTGCGTATAGAAATGCATTTTCTTCCGGATGTTTTTGTGCCGTGTGAGGTATGTCACGGAAAACGTTACAACAGAGAGACTCTGGAAGTAAAATATAAAGACAAAAGCATAGCAGATGTGTTAAAAATGACAGTAGAAGAAGGATACTATTTCTTTGAAAATCTGCCTAAAATTAAACGTAAAATCAAAACACTCGTCGATGTGGGACTCGGTTATGTGCGTCTCGGCCAGCCGGCAACAACCTTGTCAGGCGGGGAAGCGCAGCGTGTTAAACTTGCGAGCGAGCTGCACAGACGTTCTAACGGCAAAACGCTTTATATACTTGATGAACCGACAACCGGCCTGCATTCGGAAGATATTAAAAACTTAATCGGCGTCATTCAGCGTCTCGTTGACCAGGGGGATACCGTGGTCATTATCGAACATAATCTCGATGTCATCAAGGTTGCAGATCATATAATTGATCTCGGGCCGGAAGGCGGCGAGGGTGGCGGAAACATCGTCGTCAGTGGTACAGTAGAAGATGTAATTGCCAATGAAAACAGCCACACGGGACATCATCTTAAGAAGTGGTTAAACAGAAACCATTAGGAGGTAATATCAGTGGAAAGTAAAGAACGCATTTTAAAAATGCTTGAAGAAGGCAAGATAACTTCGGAAGAAGCAATCGAACTGATGTCGGCTTTAAACGCGAAGTCAGCACCGGAAAATAAAGAAACGGATCAGCAGGCGGATCGTGAATCATCCCGCAATACGGAATCAGGCGGCCTGTTCGGCGACTATGTCGGCCAGTTTGTCGATGAGTTTAATAAGTACGTTAACAAAGACAAGGTAAACGATACGTATACGAATGTTAAAAGTAAGCTCGGCAGCGGGCGCCAGACAAAACAGCTGTTTGACGGTTTGGAGAAAGCATTTGATTCGGTCGGTTCATCTTTTGATTCTGTGTTTTCACAAGGTCCTAAAAACCGGCTTATCGAAACAGTTGAAACGCCGTTTAACAGTATTTCAGTTGATATTGCCAACGGCAATGTAGAGCTGGTTCCAGCTGAGCGTACAAATGTTGTGAAATTCGAAGTGACACCGTTTTACCGGAAACTCGATACGAAAAAAAATTACTTCCAAGATATAATATGCGAAGTCAAAAATGATGAACTTGTTATCGTGTCAGATGTTAAGTCTGCGCGTGTCAACGTCGTGATTGAAGTAACTGAAGAAACACTGAAACGTATTATTTTATCGACATCAAACGGGAATGTTAAAATCGCTGATAAATCATTCACTGATTTAACTGTCGATCTCCTGAATGGTGATATTGAACTTGCACAGGTGCAAGCTAAAAATGCTTTCCTCCGCACGTCGAGAGGAAATATTAAAGTATCCGAAGGACAGTACAAAGGCATCGAGATCGTCTCTATGCTCGGTACTATTTTAACGGACAATCTGGATGCGAAAACTATCGATATTTCCTCAAACGGTTCGGTTAATATCGCGCTTAAGAAAGAAACTGAAGAAGCCACTATTAATTCAAATATGGGCAGCATTAATATCAGTGTACCCAGCGGCAGGGAGCTTGAGGGCCGTCTATCTACAGTACTCGGACAGATTAATTATCCGCCTGAACTCGATGCACGTTATATGAAACAGCAGGACATCGGCTTTAAAGAGCTGATGCTGGTGAATAATACAGACGAAGCTGGAATGTTTCTGGAAGTGGGCACGAAAGTCGGCAGTGTAACCCTGCACCGCAGTTAAAAAATAATAACAAGTAAAGGGCTGGCAAATGCCAGCCCGTTTTTTGCTATAATACAGGTAACGGTAAATGATAGAAAAGAAGCAGGCCGGATGGAGGTGCAGCGATGCTGCTGGTAAAAGATTTAGTCGAAGAATACAACTTAAAAATATGGGGCGGCAATAAGGGGCTTGATAACGAAATTTTAAGTTTTGACTTGTCGCGGCCCGGATTGGAAATTGCAGGATATTTTTCCCATTACTCGTCTGACAGAGTACAGATACTCGGCATGACGGAAATCTCATTTTTTGAACGTGTGCTTTCAGAGTCAGAACGTGAAGACCGTGCGAAGCGGCTGTGTAGAAAAGAAACACCGTGTATTATCGTCACCCGCAGCCAGCAGCCGCCGCTTGAATTAATCGAAGCGTGCAACCAGACAAACACAGTGCTCTTGATTACGGAAGATAATACGACAAACTTTACGAGCCGGATTACAACGTATCTTGAGAAAGAGCTGGCGCCGGAAACGAATATGCACGGTGTCCTGGTCGACGTCTACGGCATAGGTGTTCTGATTACGGGAGAAAGTGGAATCGGTAAAAGTGAGACGGCGCTTGAACTCGTTAAAAATGGCCACCGGCTGGTGGCGGATGATAACGTTGAAATTAAAGAAGTGACAAAAAATGTGCTGATGGGTTCCGCACCTGAACTGATTCAGCATCTGCTTGAAATACGCGGACTCGGCATTATCAATGTGATGACTCTGTTCGGAGCCGGGTGCATTCTCACCGAAAAACGTATTATGCTGAATGTACACCTTGAAAACTGGACGGATAATAATACATATGACCGTCTCGGACTCGAAGATAAAAAGATCAGCATTTTAAATTCCGAAGTGACAAAAAAGGTCATTCCGATCCGTCCGGGGCGAAGTCTTGCAGGCATTATCGAAGTCGCTGCTATGAACCACCGTCTGAATCAGATGGGGCATAATGCAGCAGTGGAATTTAACGACCGTCTGAACGAAAAAATCAAAAATAACGGAGGCAGCTTATGATGATTTTGAACTCTGCCATCGATCCGGTGGCAATATCTCTCGGACCGCTGTCCATTCACTGGTACGGTATTATTATATTAACCGGAATGATACTTGGATATTATCTGGCAAACAGGGAAACGATAAAAAAAGGTTTGCCCGAAGATTTATTTATGGATTTAATGATGTATATCATTATCTTTTCACTCATCGGTGCGCGTCTTTACTATGTCTTCTTTAATCTGGATTATTACTTCTTTAACCCATTGGATATTATAAAAGTATGGGAAGGCGGCATGGCTATTCACGGCGGTCTGATCGGCGGCTTCCTTGCCGGCCTGATTTATACGAGGGTAAAAGGCTACAGCTTTTTCCAGGTAGCGGATATTGCGGCTCCGAGTATACTGCTTGGTCAGGCCATCGGCCGCTGGGGCAACTTTATTAATCAGGAAGCTCACGGCGGACCTGTTACAAGAGAATTCCTTGAGAATTTAATGATCCCGGAATTTATAATTAATCATATGAATATCGATGGCACTTATTATCATCCAACATTTTTATATGAATCAGTATGGAGTATTATCGGTGTAATTATATTATTATTAATACGTCCAAAATTACCGCTCGGCCACACAGTACTCATTTATTTGATATACTATTCAGTCGGCAGGTTCTTTATCGAAGGCATGCGTACCGACAGTTTAATGATTGGCGATATGCTGAGAACAGCCCAGGTGATTTCGGTAATAACGATTATCGGTGCATTGGTGATAATGATTTACCGGCAGCAAAAATACGATTTGCCGAAATACGGCAGCGTCTACGGCAATTATGCAGCTAAAGATAAACCAAGACATATAAAGAAATCAACTGCAGTCAATAAGAAGAAAAAAAGGAAGAAGTAGCATGAGGAAATTAACCCGGCATACGGGCTTTAAAATTAATCCGCTGTGGCATTTGTACCGCACCGTTTCCTTAGTTAAAGTGGCTAAAAACTTTATCGTTATAGAAGCGGGACGCTTTATGCCGTCGACAAAACTGAAACATAAGCTGTACCAGAGCGGCCTGAAGATGGAGCTCGGCAGACACGTGTCATTTGCATATAAAGCAATGCCTGATTTAATGTTTCCGGAGTTAATTACAATCGGACAGAATTCAATAATCGGCTATAATGCGACGATACTGACACACGAATATTTAACGGATGAATACAGAATCGGCAAAGTCGAAATCGGTGAAAATACGATGATCGGTGCGAATGCAACAGTATTGCCGGGTGTTAAAATCGGCAGCGGTGTAAAAGTCGGCGCGGGCACGGTGGTCTCAAAAGATATTCCCGATAATGCACTCGTCTACGGCAATCCGATGATAATAAGGGAGAGATCAGAATGACGGACAAAAAAGTAATCTCTCTCGATCAAAACGGAGAGCATTACTACAGGCAGGGTATTAAGAAAAGACAGCAGAATAATAAAAAAGAAGCACTCCGGCTGTTAAAAAAAGCACACGATAAAAACCCGGATAATATAGATTATTTATCGGAATATGTTTATGTCATGGCTGAGAACGGGTTCGGCAACGAGGCTGAACATTTAATTATCGAAGCGTTCGTGAAAGACGATTTCGATACGGAGTATTTTTATATATTAAGTCAGATTAATATTATTAAGCACGACGCGAATAAAGCATTTTTATACGGCGTGCAATATTCGACTTACCGGCCGGAAACAGGTTACGGTGATACGCTTGAAGAAATGTTCGATGTTGAAATCGACGATGAGGAAGAACTTGAAAAAGAGGCTGAGCGGTTTATCGGCCAGCAGATTTTCCAGCATTTATTTATGAATGCCAAAGTAGGCGAGTCGCTTACTTATCTTGATTCGCTGCCTGTGGAAATTCAAGGAGAGCGCGAATTCAGAAACTTAAAAGCGATGGCCTATTTGTTTTTAAATAAGTTTGAAGAAGCTGAGACGCTGCTTGAGCAGCTGCTGGAAGATGATCAGACAGATATGCATGCACTCAGCCATATGACCCTGCTGCACTATCATACGGAGCGGTTTGATAAATACGACGCCTATTTAAAAAAACTGGAGGTCGTCGAACCGCTCGATGATGATGCGCGTTTTAAAGTCGGGCTCGTGCTGAATTTCCTGCAGAAATATGAGCACTCATATAAACTATTGTTCCCGCTTTACAAGAAGCAGAAAATAATTAATTTCCAGCTGCTCCATGCGCTGAGTTTTTCGAGTTATCATCTCGGCAAACATGAAGAATCTGAAATGTACTGGACGCGCATGCAGAACTTCCATCCAGTTGATGAGCAGTTCAGTCCATGGAAAAAAGAAGAAGCGGCTGAAGAAATACTCGAACTGGAAAGCATGTATCTGCACGACGAAGATCAGCACAAACGTTTGCTCGCCTTGTATTTAATCAGTAAAGTCGAACCCCGGGAAGCGATAATCGGTTTATCGATATGGGATCATATTGAGGAACTTGATGATTATGAAAAGCTCTATGTGACCTTTTTATTCCAGGGGCTGAAGCTGGTCCGCCTCGGGCGGATGCATATTGGGCTCGAATTACTTTACGATCAGTCTTTCAGAGATGAAGAAACACTCCTGATGTGGATTAATGTTTTTCACGATCTGTATGAAAAGCATAAGGAATTTGACGACATTGAAAGTCATACGGCAGCAGCGCTGTATTTGTACCCGGCTGGCCGGAAGCTGACTAAAAAAGGGCTGGCTGAAATGTTTAATACGACAGTTTACAGGCTGAATAAAGCGATAGACAGAATAAAGCAGATATAATGATTTACGGGTCAAAAGCCTATATAATTGTATGTAACAATTTCTTAAAGGAGAACGATTATGGAAGAGAAAACGATTTATGATGTAGTAATAATCGGCGCGGGACCTGCCGGCATGACGGCGGCAGTCTATGCATCGCGTGCAGAACTGAAAACAGTCATGCTTGAACGCGGTGTGCCTGGCGGACAGATGGCGAACACGGAAGAAGTTGAAAACTTCCCCGGCTTCAGCATGATTACAGGACCGGAATTGTCTTCTAAGATGTTCGAACACTCGCAGAAGTTCGGTGCAGAATACAAGTACGGCGATATTAAAAGTGTTGAGCTCGACGGAGACATTAAAATACTGAAAACTTCGTCTGAAGACATTCACACAAAAAGCGTTATTGTTGCAACAGGCGCAGAGTATAAAACTATAGGCGTACCGGGCGAAGATCTGCTTCGCGGACGCGGTGTCAGCTACTGTGCAGTATGTGACGGCGCCTTCTTTAAAGAGCGCGAACTTGTCGTTATCGGCGGAGGAGACTCGGCTGTTGAGGAAGGGGTATTCCTGACGAAATATGCGAGTAAAGTGACAATTGTTCACCGCCGCGATGAGCTGCGTGCTCAGAAGATTTTACAGGACCGCGCCTTTAAAAATGAAAAAATCGACTTTATCTGGGATACAGAACTGCAGTCGATTAATGGCGACAGCCGCGTGGAATCAGTAACGCTGAAAAATAAAAACACAGGTGAAACGTATGACTTCAACGCAGACGGTGTATTTATCTATATCGGAATGCTGCCGCTGACAGCACCGTTTAAAGATTTAGGCATTTTAAATGAAGAAGGTTACATCGTCACAAACGAAGAAATGGAAACAGAAATTCCAGGCATCTTTGCAGCAGGCGATGTCAGAGAGAAATCATTGCGTCAGATTGTCACAGCGACAGGCGACGGCAGTCTTGCAGCACAAAATGCCCAGGGCTACCTTGAAAAACTGGAAGACAGTGAGTAATTAATAGAAGAAATTCCCCCGGAAGGGGGTTTTTTTCGTAACGTTATCCGTTATAATATAAATGAACGGCAAGAGTGAAATTAAGTAAATTTGAGGGTGTGCTTTATGAAAAATTTAATCATAATTACAGGTATGAGCGGTTCAGGAAAATCTGTTGCACTGGAAGCGATTGAAGACACAGGTTACTTCTGCATCGACAATCTGCCCCCGATTCTTATTCCAAAAGTCGTGGAATTAATGGAGTCCACCGACGGCAAGATGAACAAAGTCGCACTCGGTATCGATCTGCGAGGGAAAGAATTTTTTGATGATTTAATTCAAAAACTGGAAACGGTTCTTAATAATGAAAGTATTATGCTGCGCATCGTCTTTCTCGACACGGATAATGAAAGACTCGTCAGCCGCTATAAGGAGACGCGCCGTTCCCACCCGTTAAACGAAGGTATGCCGCTGCTTGAAGCAATTAAAAAAGAACGTGAACTGCTGGATGATTTAAAAGGACGGGCATCCGTCATTATCGATACGACGGAACTTTCTCCGAAAGAGCTGAGAGACCGTATTTTCACTTTATACAGCGGAGGCCGCGAGCAGTTTTTTGCCGTTAACGTGCTGAGCTTCGGATTTAAGCACGGCATTCCCATCGATGCGGACTTGATGTTCGATGTCCGTTTTCTGCCGAATCCATTCTATATTCCCGAGTATCGCCCGTTAACCGGACTCGACAAAGAAGTTTATGATTATGTAATGAAATGGCAGGATACCGATACGTTTTACGAAAAACTGTATGATATGATTAAATATTTAATTCCTCAATATATAAAAGAAGGTAAATCCCAGCTGACGATTGCTATCGGGTGTACAGGCGGACAGCATCGTTCTGTTGCTCTGTCCGAGCGCCTTGCAAAAGATCTGCTGGAGAAGTTCGCATTTTCGATTAACACGACCCACCGCGATGCGATGATTGAAGGCAAAGTCCATGAACAAGATTAAAATCGCCATAATCGGCGGAGGTACAGGTCTCGCTGTTTTATCGCGCGGCTTAAAAAAATATCCTGTGGATATTTCTGCTATCGTATCGGTGGCAGATGATGGTGGGTCAACCGGAATTATCCGCGATCAGATCGATATGCCTGCGCCTGGAGATATCCGAAACGTTATGTCAGCTTTAAGCGAAGTCGAAACGAAACTCGAGCATCTGTTCACTTACCGTTTTAAAAAAGATGAAATATCAGGTCATTCCCTCGGCAATTTAATGCTCGCTGCCATGTATGATATCAGCGGCGATTTCGCAACTGCCGTCAGCGAGCTGTCGAAAATACTGAACGTTAAAGGAACCGTGATTCCATCGACGAATGTCAGTCCGAAACTCGCTGCAAGAATGGCTGATGATTCAATTATTATCGGCGAGAGCTATATTCCGAAAGTGAAAAAAGAGATTAAAGAAATGTATTTAATACCGACGAATATCGATGCGACACCAGCTGCTGTTGAAGCAATACTGGAAGCGGATATTATCGTGCTCGGTCCGGGCTCGCTGTATACGAGCATTATTCCGAACCTGCTGCCAAAAGGGATAAGAGAAGCTGTTTCAGCATCGGACGGCATTAAAGTATATGTTTCAAATCTGCTCGAGCAGCCGGGTGAAACGATGGGCATGTCCGCATTTGATCATCTCTCGGCAATTGAAAAACATTTGAAATCGCGGGAGATTGACTACGTTATTTTAAATGAACGGGACGTCTATGAAGAAATGGCGGAAACGTATAAAAACAGAGGGGTCCAGATTATTAAAAGCGAGCGGGATAAACTGGAAGAGCACGGTGTAAAAATCATTACAGATGATGACTTGATTATCGTTGATGAAGAGCGGGTTGTCCGCCATAATAATGAAAAGCTCGCTGAAATTATATACGACATTGTAATTGATGAATCGGATACATTGAAGTATTAGGGAAGATTTTGAAAGGAAAGTGGTAGCATGTCATTTGCTTCCGAAATGAAAAATGAATTAACGAGAATCGAAGTGGATGAGTGCTGCATGAAGAGCGAACTGTCCGCGCTGATTAAAATGAACGGCGCAGTCAGTTATTTTGACGGACAATGGGTTATCAATGTTCAGACTGAAAATGCTGCGATTGCGCGCCGTATCTTTTCGTTAATTAAAAATGTATATAAGATAGAAATTGATCTGCTTGTCAGAAAAAAGATGAAGCTTAAAAAGAACAACGTTTACATCTGCCGCATTAAAAAAGAATCTAAAGAGGTACTGGAGGATTTGAAGATTTTTTCAGACGGTGTGCTGACAAATACGATTACGGATGAAATTACAGAAAAAGAATGCTGCAGACGCAGTTATTTAAGAGGTGCTTTCCTTGCCGGCGGTTCGGTAAATAATCCGGAAACATCAGCCTATCATCTTGAGATTGCTTCGCTGTATGAAGAACATGCAGAAGCAGTGACGAAGCTTATGAACCGCTATGAATTAAATGCTAAATATATCGACCGGAAACGGGGCTATATTATTTATTTGAAAGAAGCTGAAAAAATTGCGGAGTTTCTGAGTTTAATCGGAGGCTACCAGGCGCTGTTAAAATTTGAGGATATACGTATCGTCAGAGACATGAGGAACTCGGTTAACCGGCTCGTAAACTGCGAAACCGCGAACTTAAACAAAACGATAAACGCAGCAATGCGCCAGGTGGAAAATATTAAATTTATCGATGCGGAAATCGGCATCGATGAACTGCCGGAGCGCTTAAGAGAAGTGGCGCGCATTCGCGTCGAACATCAGGACATGACATTAAAAGAAATCGGCGAAGCCGTATCTACCGGTACGATTTCGAAATCAGGCATCAACCACCGGCTCAGAAAGCTCGACGAAATTGCAGATAAACTGCGGAGCGGAAAAGAACTGGTATTTTAAGCAAAAAGAGGCATCCGAATACTTTCGGATGCCTCTTTTGTCTTTGAAAGCGGCTGTGAAGCCGGCATTTACAGTATATAATCTTTTTATCCGCTGTATATATTCTCCATCGCCTGTTCGAGAGTCGGATATAAATATTTAAAGTCATTGTTCATCAGTACACGGGGATGAACTTTCTGGCCTTCCGTTACAAGAAGGGCACGTTCGCCAAGGACTTTATCAATTAAATAAGCCGGCGTTTTAAAAAAGTTCGCTTTGCCGAGCACGGCACTTAATACTTTGGAAAACTCGCGCTGTCTGACCTGCACAGGGGCGGTTATATTAACCGGACCTCTGATGTCCTGATTGACACCGATAAAGAGGAGCGCATTAACGACATCATCGATATGAACCCAGGAATACCATTGTCTGCCGCTTCCGATATCGCCGCCGATATTTGCTTTATACAGCTTTTCCATGGCAGGAAGGGCACCGTTGTCTTTATCAAGCACCAGGCCGAAGCGGGAAAACACAACACGGATCCCGAGGGATTCGATATTCGCTGCGGCTGCTTCCCACTGATTGACGACATCCGATAAAAAGTTCGTAGACGACAGCTGATCAAATTCATCGTACTCCACAATTTCACTTGTAGGATAGTAGCCGACAGCACTCGCATTTATAAAGGCAAGTGGCTTAATACCCGACTTTTGAAGCCAGAGGGAAAGCATACCGGTCATGTTCAGCCTGCTCGATAAGATTAAGTCTTTATAGTCTTCCGTCCATTTTTCATTCAGAGAAGCCCCTGCGAGATTATAGATCAAATCAAAACTATCGGGAAGCTCGTCAGTCCAATCCAAATTGTTAAAATTACTGTCATCGTATTTAATATAATGTATATAAGGGTGTTCGCTCGTTTGTTCCCTGCGCGTTAAAATGTAAACGTGATGGCGGTCTTTCCGGAATGCCTGTGTCAGTTTTGTACCGATAAAACCAGTGCCGCCTGTGATGAGAATGTTCAAATGCTTCGACCTCCCAATACATGTGTTTCTTTCATTTTAATTGAAAAGGGAGTTTAAGTCACGTATGTGACTTAAACTCCCTGTAATAGACTATTTTATTTTTCAGGTTCCATGACGTGGTCGATTAAACCGTATTCTTTAGCTTGTTCTGCTGTCATGAAATTATCGCGGTCAGTATCTTTTTCGATTTTTTCAAGCGGCTGTCCAGTGCGCTCTGCTAAGATCTTGTTTAATTTCTCGCGAGTTTTTAAAATGTGTTTCGCAGCAATCTCAATTTCAGTAGCCTGGCCCTGAGCTCCGCCGAGCGGCTGGTGAATCATAATTTCTGCGTTCGGAAGCGCGTGGCGTTTTCCTTTAGCACCTGCTGTTAACAGGAATGAGCCCATCGATGCTGCAAGTCCGAGACTGATTGTCTGTACATCCGGCTTAATGTGCTGGATTGTGTCGTAGATTGCCATGCCGGCAGTAACGCTGCCGCCCGGTGAGTTAATATAAAGGTAAATATCTTTTTCCGAGTCTTGTGCCTGCAAGAATAACAGCTGGCTGACTACCGAGTTTGCAACGTTATCATCGATTGCACTTCCGATCATAATGATTCTATCTTTTAAAAGTCTTGAATAAATATCGTAAGCACGTTCGCCACGATTTGTCTGTTCAATAACCGTAGGTATTAAATTCATAATATTGCCTCCTGTTTTGGTGAACTAATTTATTTTATATTATATTTATAACACATTAGTCAAATAAGGTCAAAAGAAAGAGCTTCATCTGATAACCACTTTATCATATTATTTAATTATGCAATTCGTCAATAATTAGTCTTTATTCCTGACGGTTTCCTTGCTATAATGAAATGTGCTTAATTTTTATTATTCTACCCCCGTGGTGTAATGGATAACACGTAAGATTCCGGTTCTTAAGATGGGAGTTCAATTCTTCTCGGGGGTGCTAAAAAAGAGGTGGGACAGTTGTCGGTCGAAGAACTTGAAACAGTCGACAAACCTGATGACAGTTTAGATGAAGACTTTGTCCGCAAAGTCTTCTATGTCTGTTTAAACAGCGGGAAAATCCTGCTGGAAAGCGGTGCGGAGACGTATCGTATCGAAGATACGATGATCCGCATGGCAGGCAACTACGGTATCGGTAATGTTCAGGTCTTTGTCACAACAACAGTAATTATTTTGTCGATGAATGATTACGCTTTGTCCCAGACAATCAGAATCGATGAGCGCGCAAACAATTTACAAAAAGTCGTAAATATTAATGACTTATCTAGGCGTATTACTAAAGGATTGCCCATAAGAGATGCGATTGACAGTATAGAAAATATCCATGAAACGAAAATGTTTCCTTTCTGGCTGATTGTTTTCACCGGCGGAATGGTCGCTATTATGTTCCTGCTTCTGTTTGGCGGCGTGGCGGGCGATATACCGGTCGCAGCTGCTGGCGGCATGGCGGGTGTACTGATTACAGAAAGTATTCAGCGCTATACTAAAATTAAATTTTTCAACGAATTTTTCGCAGCGTTTTTTATCGCTGTGATTTCTGTACTGTATGTAGACTACGGTCCGGGAACAGAACTCGAGACGATTATTATCGCCGCAGTCATGCCGCTCGTTCCTGGAGTGCTCATTACCAATGCGATACGGGAAATGATACGCGGACACTTGATGGCAGGCACGATGAAAGGCGCGGAGGCATCGCTTACAGCGATTGCGATCGGTGCCGGAGTCGGCCTCGTCTTCATGGCAGTCTAGGAGGGGAACAATGTTATATGCAGTTCAATTTATACTTAGTTTCTTTGCCTCTGCAGGATTCGGAATACTTTTCAATGCTCCAAGCAGGACGATATTCGCCGGCGGTTTAAGCGGAGCTTTCGGCTGGCTCGTATACTATACCGCAACCCAGTATGAAATACAGCCGGCCATCGCATCTTTTTTAGGAGCGATTATGCTGACTGCCCTGTCGATTGCGAGTTCCCGTAAATTAAGGGCGCCGGTAATTATATTTATTACATGCGGAATTATTCCCCTCGTGCCCGGCGGTGTAGCTTACAATGCCATGCGCAGCGTAGTGCTGCAGAATTACGATATGGCGCTTGCCTACGGTTTTCAAGTAGCTCTCGTGTCGCTGGCAATTGCTATGGGGATAATTTCAACCGAGATGATAGATTCATTAATCCAGACGCTGAAACGTGAAATTAAAAATATGCGGAAGAAAGAGGCTTAACCAATGCTTAATCTTACTTATTACACACGAGATAATTGTCATTTGTGTAATGAAGGAAAACTGCAGCTCAGACTGGCATTGTCTGAACTGAGAGATAACGTAGTGAAACTGACCGAAGTGAATATCGATAACGATGACAAACTGCAGGAAGAATACATGGTGCGCATACCCGTTTTAAGCGACGGAGGCAAAGTGATTCAAGAAGGCGTTTTAGATTTTGTAACTATATATGATTACGTAAAAGATAATTATAAATAATGATAACCGGGAAGCGGCGGACTTAAAATGTCTGCCGCTTTTTTAATGCAGCTGCGCTTAAAATATTTTTAATGTTTTAATAAGCGAGCGACATATGTATAATTAAAATGAATATAAATTTGGAGGCGCATCCATGAAGAAGACTCTGGAAGATGTTGAATTAAAAGGCAAAAAGGTATTAATACGGGCAGATTTTAATGTACCGATGAAAAATGGACAGATTACGGATGATACCCGTATTAAAGCTGCTGTAAAAACAATTTCTTACGTTTTGGCTAAGGGCGGAAAAGTAATTTTATTTTCGCACCTTGGACGAATTAAAACTAAAGAAGACAAACGTGAATATTCTCTTGCTCCGGTTGCTGACTACTTAAGCAACCTGGTAGGCAAAGAAGTGCTGTTCAGCGATAAAACACGCGGCAAGGATTTGGAAGAAGGTATTGCCGGAATGAAGAATGGAGAGATTCTCCTCGTTCAAAATACACGCTATGAAGATCAGCACGGCTCAAAAGAAAGTAAAAACGATCCGGTGCTCGGCAAGTATTGGGCATCGCTCGGTGATATCTTCGTCAATGATGCATTTGGCACAGCCCACCGCGAGCATGCGTCAAACGTCGGAATCAGCGAGCATCTGCCCACTGTATCCGGATTTCTAATGCAGAAGGAAATCGAATTTCTCGGCGGTGCAGTCGATCAGCCGAAATCACCGTTCGTGGCCATCCTCGGCGGAGCGAAGGTATCCGACAAAATTAACGTAATTGATAACCTGCTGAATAAGGCTGATAAAATTCTTATCGGCGGCGGGATGGCAAATACATTCCTGAAAGCACAGGGACATTCAATCGGAAAATCATTAATTGAAGAAGACAATATTAAAATTGCTGAAGAGCTGCTGAAAAAAGCGGACGGGAAATTAGTGCTGCCTGTCGATGTTGTTGCAGCCTCAGAATTTTCAAATGAAGCGGAGCACCGCACTGTACCGGTCGAAGAAATTCCGGATGATATGATGGCTCTTGATATCGGCGGGGAAACGGTTAAATTATACGAGAAAACACTCAAAGATGCGAAAACAGTTGTCTGGAATGGACCGATGGGAGTTTTTGAAATGTCCAATTTTGCAGCGGGGACAGTCGGTGTTTGCCAGGCGATTGCGAATCTTGAAGATGCGGTTACTATTATCGGCGGCGGCGATTCGGCCAGTGCTGCGCAGGTTCTTGGATTTGCTGATAAATTCAGCCATATTTCAACCGGCGGCGGCGCATCGTTAGAGTATTTAGAAGGTAAGGAATTGCCGGGACTGAAGGCAATTGATAATGCTGAGGAGGAGTAAGTCATATGCGCACACCATTAATTGCGGGTAATTGGAAAATGAATATGACAGTTCAGGAAGCAGGAGCTTTTGCCGATGAACTGTTAAAAAACAATCTTAAAGAAGGTGTTGAAGCGGCGATTTGTGCGCCCTTTATCGACCTGCCGGTACTCGCCGGGAAATTTAAAGAGACGGATATTAAAGTCGGTGCACAAAATGTGCACTTTGAAAAGAGCGGTGCTTTTACAGGGGAAATCTCCGCGCCTATGCTTCGTGAACTTGGAATGCACTACGTTATCACAGGACATTCTGAACGCCGCGAGCTGTTCGGAGAGACTGACAGCGACGTAAACAAAAAGTCGCGTGCTGTACTTGAAGCGGGCATGACGCCGATTATCTGTGTCGGTGAGACTGAAGAAGAGCGCGAAAGCGGAGAGTATACAGCAAAAGTTGCAGGACAGGTGACAGCAGCGCTTGAAGGAATTTCACCTGAATCAGCAGGCGGGCTCGTTATCGCTTATGAACCAATTTGGGCGATTGGCACTGGAAAAAGTGCAACGAGCGACGATGCTGATGCGATGTGCCGTTCGATTAGAAGCGAAGTTGAAAAACTTTATGATAAGAACACGGCAGACCGCGTGCGTATTTTGTACGGCGGTTCTGTTAAACCTGCAACGATCGAAGAGCTGATGTCAAAAAGTGATGTGGACGGCGCCTTAGTCGGCGGTGCTTCACTGAAGGCTGAAGATTATACAGCGCTGATTGCTGGAGCGGCCCAATGACTAAACCTGCTGCCTTAATTATTCTTGACGGTTTTGCAGAACGCGATGAGACTTTCGGCAACGCGATTGCACATGCAGATATGCCGAATTTTAACAGATATAAAGATGAGTTCCCGCACGCAAGTTTAAGCGCGTGCGGTCTCGATGTGGGCTTACCCGAAGGACAGATGGGAAACTCCGAAGTCGGGCATTTAAATATCGGTGCAGGGCGCGTTGTGTATCAGAGCTTAACGCGTATTAATAAAGCGATTAAAGATGGCGATTTTCATGAAAATGAAGTGCTTTTAAGTGCACTGAAACATGCCAAAAGTCATAACAGCAAACTGCATATTATGGGACTTTTAAGCGATGGCGGCGTGCACTCGCATTACGGACACTTGTTTGAAGTGCTGAAAATGGCAAAAATCAACGGCCTTACCGATGTATTCGTCCACGGATTTTTAGACGGGCGCGACGTGAGTAAAGCCTCGGCCTTGACTTACATAGAAGAAACAGAGCGGCAGTTCAAAGAAATCGGCATCGGCCAGTTCTCAACGATCAGCGGGCGCTACTATGCGATGGACCGCGACCAGCGCTGGGAACGGGAACAGCTGGCGTATGATGCACTCGTGCACGGGAAAGGCAAGGTTTTCCCGACTGCGTCTCTCGGAGTAGAGGAAAGTTATTCTGCCGAGGTGTTTGATGAATTCGTCGAACCGTTTGTCGTTAATAAAGCGCACACTATCGGTGAAGACGATGCCGTTATATTTATTAACTTCAGACCGGACCGCGCAGCCCAGTTGTCGGAAGCATTCACTGTGCCGGAATTTAAGGGCTTTGACCGCGGCGGAACAATTGATAATCTGAAGTTCGTTACATTTACAAAATACAGCGAAGCGGTACAGGCAGATGTTGTTTTCGATAAAGTGGACCTGGTTAATACGCTTGGCGAAGTTGTATCAGCTTCAGGAAAAACGCAGCTGCGCATTGCCGAAACAGAAAAATATCCGCATGTGACATACTTTATGAACGGCGGACGCCACGAGGAATTCAAAGGTGAATCGCGTATTTTAGTCAATTCACCGAAAGTGGCGACATATGACCTGCAGCCGGAAATGAGTGCTTACGAAGTGACGGATCAGCTGCTCCGCGCTCTCGACGAACCGCTAGATATGGTAATTTTAAACTTTGCCAACCCGGACATGGTCGGCCACAGCGGCATGCTTGAACCGACGGTCAAAGCGCTGGAAGCGGTCGACGAATGTCTCGGTAAAGTAGTCGATAAAATTATTAGCTTGGGCGGGACCGCGGTAATTACTGCAGACCACGGGAACGCCGATGAGGTTGTGACACCTGCAGGAGAACCGATGACGGCGCATACGGTCAACCCGGTGCCGGTGATTGTGACGGACAAATCGGTCCTGCTGCGTGAAGGCGGGCGTTTATCAGATTTAGCACCGACTATGCTTGATTTAATGAATCTTAATCAGCCTGAAGATATGACAGGTAAGAGCCTTTTAATTAAAAATACGTTATAATAAATTCGAACTTAACTAATAAAGGAGTAGGATGACATGCCATTAATTACAGATGTATATGCACGTGAAGTTTTAGACTCTCGAGGAAACCCGACGATTGAAGTTGAAGTGCTGACAGAAAGCGGCGCTTTCGGCCGGGCACTGGTTCCTTCAGGCGCTTCTACAGGAGAACACGAAGCGGTAGAACTTCGTGATGGTGATTCATCACGCTTCTTAGGCAAAGGTGTAGAACAGGCAGTAGAAAATGTTAATGCTGTAATTGCACCCGAATTAATCGATGGAGAATTCACTGTGCTAGAGCAGGTCTCAATCGATAAAATGCTTATTCAGTTAGACGGGACGAAAAACAAAGAAAAATTAGGCGCTAATGCTATTTTAGGTGTATCGATTGCCGTAGCGAAAGCAGCGGCGGATCTTCTCGGCCAGCCTTTATATAAATACTTAGGCGGATTTAATGCGGTGCAGCTGCCAGTGCCGATGATGAATATTATTAACGGCGGTGAGCATGCAGACAACAGCATCGACATTCAGGAATTTATGATTATGCCTGTAGGCGCACCTACTTTTAAAGAGGCGCTCCGCATGGGGACGGAAATTTTCCACCATCTTGCGAAAGTTTTATCAGCAAAAGGCTATAGCACTGCAGTCGGTGACGAAGGCGGATTTGCTCCAAACCTTAAATCAAACGAAGAAGCGCTGGAAGTAATCGGCGAAGCGGTAGCAGCTGCCGGCTATGAACTCGGTTCAGATATCGTCCTTGCGATGGACGCGGCTTCAAGCGAATTCTTCAATAAAGATACGGGCAACTACGAGCTGAAAGGCGAAGGTAAAACTTATTCGTCGGAAGAACTTGTTAACTGGTACGGCGACATGGTTGAGAAGTATCCAATCATCTCAATAGAAGACGGTCTGGATGAAAATGACTGGTCAGGCACGAAACTTCTTACAGACAAAATCGGCGATAAAGTCCAGCTTGTCGGTGATGACCTGTTTGTAACGAACACTGAAAAATTAGTCCAAGGTATCGAACAGGGCGTTGCAAACTCAATCCTAGTTAAGGTGAACCAGATCGGTACGCTGACAGAAACTTTCGAAGCGATCGAAGTTGCCCAGCGCGCAGGCTACACAGCAGTCATCTCACACCGTTCAGGTGAAACAGAAGACACGACAATTGCTGATATTGCTGTTGCGACAAATGCCGGACAGATTAAAACAGGTGCACCGTCACGCACGGACCGCGTTGCTAAATACAATCAGCTCCTCCGCATTGAAGACGAGTTATATGAGACGGGCACTTACAAAGGCCTCGCATCATTTTATAATTTGAATAAATAATTTGATGAAAACCCCTCTCGCGAGGGGTTTTTGTTATTTTGAGAGGGGTTTTGTTATTTTGAGAGGGGTTAATTGACGATGTGGATGAGCAAGGTGCGTAAAAAAATGCTGACCTTGCTCATAAATGGTGCGCGGATGAGCAAGGTGCGTAAAAAAATGCTGACCTTGCTCATAAATGGTGCGCGGATGAGCAAGGTGCGTAAAAAAATGCTGACCTTGCACATAATTGGAGCGTGGATGAGCAAGGTGCGCCAAAAAACGCTGACCTTGCACATAATTGGAGCGTGGATGAGCAAGGTGCGCCAAAAAATGCTGACCTTGCTCATAAATGGTGCGCGGATGAGCAAGGTGCGCCAAAAAACACTGACCTTGCACATAAATGGTGCGTGGATGAGCAAGGGTTGCCAAAAAACACTGACCTTGCACATAATTGGAGCGTGGATGAGCAAGGTGCGCCAAAAAACACTGACCTTGCACATAAATGGTGCGCGGATGAGCAAGGTGCGCCAAAAAACGCTGACCTTGCACATAAATGGTGCGTGGATGAGCAAGGTGCGCCAAAAAACACTGACCTTGCTCATAAATGGTGCGTGGATGAGCAAGGTGTGTCAAAAAACGCTGACCTTGCTCATAAATGGTGCGCGGATGAGCAAGGTGTGCCAAAAAACTCTGACCTTGCACATCCACTAACGAAAGTGTATAGAGGATTAATAAAAAGAGGAATTTATCACAGAAACGCAATTTTTGTATGTTGAGTATTTATCAAAATAAGAGTCGACGGTCGCGTTTATATCTGCGAACTGTGGAACTGCTGACAGCCCCTCCGCTAAAAGCAGAAATTCTTGCAGGAGATATTTCCCACGCTTCATTGATAGTTTTTAATTCATCAATTAGTATCGATACTATTTCGAAAGTAGTAAACTCTTTAGTGCATGAATGACAACAGTACTTGTATGAATTAACACGCACGAGCTCCGCAACCGAATCGCACTGATAACAAAACACGCCGGTGCGGAGCTCGCCAAATTCAACATTCGCCGGGAGATCGTACATTGATTTCAGGAGCCGGCGGCTGTTGAGGTAGTCAGCAATATTGCCATGGTCATAACGATTAGGCTGACAAATTTTAGCGAGCCGCCGGGGCGTATTACTGGGCACAAGCAGATTTTCCAAATTAGGCATGTTATAGATTGTCTGTGAAGGGTTCACAAACACGAGGTGTGAAGTAATATCGTAATTAAAACCGCCATTACGAATCAGATGCTCAAGCGAAGTGCGCTGGCGGTTCACCTGCATACTCAAGTCCTTATATTCGCGCCCGCTTTCGAAGAACCAGATTTTTGAATCGTATATCAAATCGAAACCAAAATTTTTAACCTCGAAAGTATAAACATGGTCGCCAGCAATCAGCACGTTATCGATCTGGACTTCACTCATACCGCTGGCTACTTTTAATGTTTCGGTACCGGAATCAATTTTAAAACGATAATCTCTCAAGTGATAAATTTCCTTGCCTCGCACTGCAGTATCGAGCAGTTTATCGAATCCGAGCTCGCCGTGCCAGCCGCGGGTCAACTTCTCCTTTTCTTTTTCTTCGGTTGAACCGAGTAACGTTCGACGTGACAGAATCTGCAATTGTTTAAGTTTTAAAGGGATTGTACGCATATCTATAACATAAAGATAAAGTAAATTATCTCCAAACAGCAAAAATTTAAAAAATGCAGCAGAACATTTACAGATTTCAACAAATAGAACGCTGTCTCCAATGTAACAACTACATTACAAAACCTTCGTTTACATTGCACATACAGTAAATTTTTGGTACTATTTATACTGTTAATATAAATCGGAGGGGTATCTTCATGCAGACACTACTCATCGTTCTGTTAATCATCGTGTGTATATCGCTTATCGCTGTAGTGTTACTACAATCCGGAAAAAGTGCCGGTCTGTCGGGAGCAATCGGCGGCGGTGCCGAGCAGATGTTCGGCAAGCAGAAAGCGCGCGGTATGGACTTAATTTTACATAGAGCAACTGTAATTTTAGCAATTCTGTTCTTTATGATTATGCTGTTACTGACATACTTAGGTTAATACGTTAAAAGGTGAGCCGAATCCGATTAGTCCCGGATTTTGGCTCTTTTTTTATGTTTGGAACGATGATTCTTTAGTATCCCGGACATTTAGCGTACAATAAAAGTAACACTATTTTGAGGTGACCTCATGAATATTAAATTACCTGAAAAATTTTACTTTAAAGAAGCGAGCGGAGACAGGGCGGTTCTGCTGCTGCATGGTTTTACGGGGAACACATCCGATGTAAGACAGCTCGGCCGCTATCTGCAGAAAAAAGGTCTCACTTCCTACTCGATAAACTACGAAGGCCATGCGGAGCATCCGGAGAAAATTACTCAGTCTTCTCCCTTTGTCTGGTATAAGCAGGCAGTCGAAGCTTACGATTTTTTGCGGAGTGAAGGCTGCAGCAATATTTTTGTCGCCGGTGTATCGATTGGCGGGGTAATCGCGCTGCGCCTTGCAGCTGAACGCGATGTGACAGGTGTCGGGACAATTTGCAGCCCAATGTACATGAAGGACCCGGAAACACTGTACGGGCAGTTTATCGCGTATGCAGAAAAATATTTGAAGATGTTTGAAAATAAAACCCCGGAGCAGATAGAAAAAGAAACAAAAAATCTGGAGATGACTGGAACTTTTGATGATATCAGCACGTTTATAAATCTGGTAAAAGGGAATTTAGAAGATGTTAATGTCCCGCTTTTTGTCGCTCAGGCAATTCATGACAAAGTGATTGATCCGGAGAGTGCCAAGGTGATCTACAATGGTGCCGGGACTGATGAAAAAGAAATTAAATGGTACGATAAAGGCGGCCACGTACTGACTATAGATGAGAGCAAGGAAGAATTATTTGAAGATATATACAATTTTATTGAACAGCACGAACTGCAGTATTAATAACAGATATGGAGGATTACAATGAGAGACTTTAAAGAAGAAATATTAGCCATTGTAAGTAAAGATGACTACAAACCGATGACAATAGATGATTTTAAAGAATCTTTTGGAGCGGATGACTCGGATGAATTCAAAGATATGGTGAAAACTTTAGTCTCTCTTGAAGAATCCGGTAAATTATACCGCACGAAAAAAGACAAATATATGAAGGTGCCTGACTCCAACAGAGTAAAAGGTACATTATCGATGCACAAACGCGGTTTTGGATTTCTGCGTCCGGAAGAAGAAGATATCGAAGATATTTTTATTCCGCCGAACGCTGTAAACGGTGCGCTTGACGGTGACACTGTGCTGGTAGAAGTCGAGACCAGTACGCGAGGCGACAAGACAGAAGGTCACGTAATTAGTATTATCGAGCGCGGCGTAACAAAATTAGTCGGGGAATACAGTGCAAATGTTAATTACGGTTTCGTTGTACCTGACTCGAAAACATTCAAAACGGATATCTTTATTCCGAGAGGTAACAACTTAGGGGCTATTGACGGCCACAAAGTGCTCGTTGAAATAACTAAATTCCCGGATAATCCTGAACAGGGCAATCCGGAAGGTCATGTTATCCAGATTTTAGGACATAAAAATGATCCTGGTGTCGATATTCTGTCGATTATTTACCAGCATGGCATCGATATCGATTTCCCTGATGAAGTGCTTGAGCAGGCGGAAGCAGTGCCTGATGAAATCGATCAGGCTGATACGAAGGAGAGAGTCGATCTTCGCGACGAGTTCACAATTACGATTGACGGCGCCGACGCAAAAGATCTGGACGATGCTGTCAGCGTGAAAAAACTGGATAACGGCAATTTCGAACTGACGGTCAGCATTGCCGACGTCAGCCACTATGTAACAGAGAACTCTGCAATCGATAAAGAAGCATATCACAGAGGGACGAGTGTTTATCTTGTTGACCGTGTGATTCCGATGATTCCGCACCGTTTATCGAACGGTATCTGTTCGCTGAATCCAAATGTCGACCGGCTGACACTGAGCTGCCGCATGGAATTTACACCGGGCGGTAAAGCCGTGGACCACGAAATTTTCGAAAGTGTTATTAACTCGGACTACCGTATGACTTACGGCAACGTAAACTTAATGCTGGAAGATAAAGATGAGAGCGTCATTAATGAGTTCAAAGAAGTTTATCAGCCTCTTCTCGATGCTGAGGAACTTGCTGCAAGATTGCGTGCGAAACGCGAAAAACGCGGGGCAATTGATTTTGATTTCGCCGAAGCGGCTGTTGTTGTCGGTGAAGACGGCACACCGGAAGATATCGTTCTTAGAAACCGTGGAACGGGCGAAAAAATGATTGAGGAATTCATGCTGGCGGCAAACGAAGCAGTCGCAGAGCACTTCCACTGGATGGACGTGCCGTTTATGTACCGTATTCACGAAGAACCGAAAGAAGAGAAGCTGAGTAAATTCTTCGACTTCCTGACAGGTTTTGGTGTCGTTGTTAAAGGTAAAGGTAATCAGGTTCACCCGCATGCTTTGCAGGAAATTATTGAAGAAGTCAAAGACCGTCCGGAAGAAATGGTGATTTCCACGCTGATGTTGCGCTCGATGCAGCAGGCGAAATATTCACCTGAATCGCTCGGCCACTTTGGACTGGCGACGGAGTTCTACACTCACTTTACGTCACCGATCCGCCGTTACCCTGACTTAATCGTTCACCGTTTGATACGCGAGTATCTCTTTAAAGGAAAGACCGATGCGAAGACTATCCGCCGCAACAAGAGCGAGCTGCCTGAGATTGCGAAGCATACTTCCGAAAGAGAGCGGCGCGCCCAGGATGCAGAGCGCGACACGGATGATCTGAAGAAAGCGGAATTCATGATGAAACATGTCGGCGAAACATTCGAAGGTGTAGTATCAGGCGTTATGAACTTCGGCATGTTTGTTGAACTGCCGAACACGATTGAAGGCTTGGTGCACGTCAGCAACATGACTGATGACCATTACAACTTTAACGAACGCGCTATGGCTATGCTCGGCGAACGTACCGGCACCATGTTCCGTATCGGCGACAAGGTTGAAATCGAAGTAATTGGTGTCAATCTCGAAGAGCGCCTGATTGATTTTAAAGTGGTCGGCATGCCTGATAAAAAACGTCCGGAAAGAAGACAAACACCGGTGGAAATTAAAGGCAGGTCAGAAAATAAAAAAGAAAAGACACGTTCACGTGAAAAGAAAGGAAGCTTCTCAAAGGGCGGCAAGAAAAAACCTTTCTATAAATCAGTGGCGAAAAAAGGCAAAGGAAAGAAGTAGAGGCTTATGAGTAAAAGCAACCAGAAAACGAGGCCGCTGGCACAAAACCGCAAAGCGGGTCATGATTATTCTATCGATGACACGATTGAAGCGGGGCTTGTGCTTAGGGGTACTGAAATTAAATCGATCCGCCGCGGGTCGGCGAACTTAAAAGACTCGTATGCGCGGGTCTATAATAATGAAATGTACGTTTATAATATGCACATTGCGCCGTATGAAGAGGGGAACCGTTTTAACCACGAGCCTCTCCGTACGCGTAAGCTGCTCCTGCACCGTAAAGAAATTAATAAACTTAGAGGGCATATGCAGGAACCGGGGAACGCGATTATTCCGCTTAAACTATATATTAAAAACGGCATGTGCAAGGTGCTTTTAGGCATCGCAACGGGTAAGAAGAAATACGATAAACGCCAGGATCTGAAGAAGAAACAGATGAAACGCGAGATTGACCGTGCAATGAAGGAGCAGTTCCGTTAATTTGTCAACGGGTTTTTATCGTGTTATAATAATAAGTGCTCGGCAAATCAGCCGTAATATTAAATAATCCGGGGACGTTCCGGATTCGACAGGGGCTATTCGGGCATTTTAAGCGTGTCGGAGGTTTCGGCTTCGTCATCAACGATACTCAGTTTATAATAACTGGCAAACAAAACAATTTCGCAGTAGCTGCCTAAGAGCGCTCTGCATCATCCCATGAGCTTGCCTATGGCCCGTGACGATGATTCAACTATAATAGGATACGCCCTTTAGTCTGCGGTCGGAAGACTAAATGGAAGAGATTAATCGGACTAGCATGGAATGAGGTTCGTTCATTGCCATCATTCATGTGAAACTTAATAATGAACTACACACGTAGAAAGAAATGCTGCGAGGTCTCTGGACGCGGGTTCAACTCCCGCCGTCTCCATATTGAATACCCAATCCTGGTGAAGGATTGGGTATTTTTTGTATAAATGTTTAGCATTTATTTGAGGGGGAATACATTAACTGTACAAAAATACTATTTAATTAATTAAGGAGTGTTTTTAAATGGCAGAAAAAGACAGCAAATTAGAACAATTAAAAGGTAATGCAAAAGAAACAATCGGCAACGCTACCGGAGACAAAGATAAAGAAAAAGAAGGCAAGAACGAGAAGAATGCCGGCAAAGCGAAAGAGTATGTAGATAAAGCATCGGACAAAGCTCATGACTCTATCGACAAAGCGTCAGACAAAGTATCGGAAAAATTTAAAAAATAAATAAGAACGAAGATGAGGCTGTATTTATTGCGGCTTCATTTTTGTGGATAAATGTTATGCTTGGATATAAGTTCAATTCATTAGTAAGATTGAATTGTAATTAAAAAATTAGGAGGCAGTTATAATGGCAGTTAAATATGAAATCAGTGCAGTAAACACAGGGGGCCGCAAAGGTCACGTGGCAACAGAAGACAAAGCGATTGATTCACCGGTAATTCCGCCGGATCAGGATGGCGAGGGTGTTAACCCTGAACAGTTATTCGCTGCGGGATATGCTTCCTGCTTTAACGGTGCCTTTGATTTAATGATTAAAAAAGGCGGCGTTCGTGATGCAGAGCCGGAAGTTACTTTAACAGTACGCCTTGAAGAAGATGGCGAAGGCGTTAAACTTGGTGTAGATATTAAAGCTAAAGTTAAAAACATGTCTCAGGAAGACGCTGAAAAATATTTAGAGCAGGCACACGATTTCTGCCCTTACTCTAAAGCAACACGCGGCAACATCGACGTGGATTTATCAGTAGAAGTAGTGTAATAATTTATAGAAGATAAAAACCAGAGCCCCGTGCGGGCTCTTTTTTATTGGTGTAAAGATGATGCTGGAGTTTTTATAGTGATTTTAGGAATCTTATGTTGTTCATTGACCTGGTAGTGAGTTTAGTCAGTCAAAGAGAGATGAATTTATCCACGGTGGCACACGCCGTCCGCTCCCGCGCCATCGAGAATCCACGGCGGCACACGCCGCTCATTCCCGCGCCACGGAGAATCCACGGTGGCACGCGCCACCCAATCCCGCGCCACGGAGAATCCACGGTGGCACACGCCACCCCAACCACCACCACCCAGCAAAACCTAAAATTATTCAACAACTATATCAAAAACCGCAGTCTTACCTTCTGAATTCATCAAGGGTTCAAATACAGCAACCATATTTTCAGGTGCGGATACTAAGCCGTAGGACATTTGGCCGGTTATACTTTCACCTGGAGCAAGGTCGGCAGGGAAGATGCTGTCGAGTTCGTAGCTGTGTGCGAGTTCACCGTCCGCTTCAAGTGTAATATCTCGCCCTGCCGGGAATGTCTGGTCTGTGCCGTTTTCATATGTAATGTCGAGAACGAGCACGCCGCTGACATCGATAATATTCGTATCGTTGCGCTCGTCTGTCATAAAGGCATCATTAATTGTTACTGTAATGCCGTCGATTTCAACGGGCTCGCCCAGCTGATAATTATCGCTCTCTGATTTTGCTGATTCGACTGCAACTTCATCAACTTCATCGATTTCAATTTCATTTTCCTCTTCGCTGTCAAAAAGATCTTTATCCTCTTCAAGAGATGCAGTTTCTGAAGATTCAGCTGTGCCGGTATTTTCTTTATCAGTATTATCATTGCATGCCGCAAACAGCATGGCTGTGAATGCCAGCAAAGTCAGCAGTTTAATTTTTTTCATTTACTTTAACCCCCGGGATACTATAATGGTTTTATGATACCATTAGATTGAAATAGCTATCAATAGCATTCAGAACGCACAAAGGGGAAAACTTATGAATACAACGAAGATTGTCGTCACTTTATCAGGTCATAATGATGACGAAATTAAAGAAGAAATTCAAAAAGCGAAAGAGAATATAGACGCTTTTGATATCGTGGAGATACGCGGAGATGTTTTCGATGCGTTGAACCGGGAGGATCACGGCAAAAAAGTCAGATATATTATAGATTATTTTAAACCGCTGAACAAAGAAATTATTTATACATACCGCACGGCGAAAGAGGGCGGCAGCGGTTCAAAAACAACAGTTGAGTACGAAGCGCTCTTAAACGCTGTCTGTCAGACAATGGATATTGACTATATCGATATCGAAGTTCAATCCGGCGATAAAATTACAGCATCTGTCTGCAAAACTGCGCGTGCCAATAATGTGAAATGCCTGATGAGTCATCACGATTTTAAGCGTACACCCTCAAGCGGAGAAATTTTATCGATTATTAATAAAATGCACACGCTCGGCGGAGATTTATACAAAGTTGCTTACTTCCCTCATGAAAAGAAGGATGTGGACAAAGTCACTGGAGCTGTGAAAAGTGCTAAACAAAAGTACGGAGACAAAATAATTGGAATCTCTATGGGAGAACTCGGAAAAGACACGCGTACGGCAGAGGGAGAAGCGGCTTCGGCACTAACCTACGGCTTTGTATCAAGGGATGCGGCTCCGGGACAGATTCATGTAACACAATTGCGTGAAATATTTACCAGATAAAAATATTAAGCAATCTTTACAGCAGGTTAACGAAAGAATAATAACCAGCTGATAAAATGGGAACCAGAAGATATGAAAACTTAACTCTTCTCCCCAGCCCCTTTGTCCGAAACCTTCCCCTGAGGTTTCGGACTTTTTTCGTTTTTGCATATGTCTAATTTACTTTATCTGGGGTATTATAAGTGTAAGAATAATTTCTTATTCGGGAGGATAACTATGATTACATTTTACGAATACCCTAAATGCACGACTTGCCGCAAGGGCAAAAAGTTTTTAGCAGATAATAATCTGGAGTTTACTGAAATTGATATGGTTAAGCATGTACCGGCTAAAGATACGCTGAAAGGTATCCTCGACAAATCGTCGCATTCAATTGATGACTTTTTTAACAAGCGGGGCACTAAATTTAAAGAGCTCGGATTAAAAGAACGTCTTCATGATTTGAGTGAAGAAGAGAAACTGGAACTGCTCGCAAGTGACGGCATGCTGATTAAGCGGCCGATGGTTGTACTTGATGATGATGTGTTATTAGGTTTTAAAGAAGAAACTTATAAAAATGCATTATTGAATTAATTCACTTGCCTAAAGTATGGCAATTGTGCAACAATAAGTATGATAAGTTAAAAGGGAGGTTTTAGCGTGTCATTACCACAAGATTTAAAGTACAGCGAAGATCATGAGTGGATTATAGTTGAAGGAAATACTGTAACAATCGGTATTACTGACTTTGCACAGTCTGAACTTGGAGATATCGTATTTGTCGAACTTCCAGAAGAAGGCGACGACATCTCTACAGGTGATTCTTTCGGCAGCGTGGAATCAGTGAAAACTGTTTCTGAATTATATGCACCGGTTTCCGGTTCTATAGTTGCTGTTAACGAAGAGCTTGAGGACAGTCCGGAACTTGTTAACGAAAATCCATACGAAGGTGCTTGGATGCTGAAAGTTGAACTTTCAGATGAAAGCGAATTAGATAACCTTCTTGATGCTGCTGGTTACCAGGCAGTAATCGAGAAATAATAACTTAGCTCTGGACTTTTGTCCGGAGTTTTTTTAAAACCTATATTTATTGCTTAAAGTGAATTTATATTAAAAATTTAACTAAGGGTGATACGGATGAATCTTTCTGATAAAGTACTCATTGTTGAGGGAAAAACGGATAAGCGCAGATTGGAAGAAGTGCTGGTGGAACCTGTACAGATAATTTGCACCTTCGGTACGATGGGTATTTCAAAACTGGATGAGATTATTGATCAGCTTGGCGATTCTCAAATATTCATTTTATCCGATGCGGATAAGGAAGGAAGAAAAATTCGTAAATGGTTTAAAAAACATCTTAGTGAAAGTACTCATATTTATATAGATCCCAAATTCGGGGAAGTCGGACGCTGTCCGCATGACTACCTTGCAAACCTCTTGCTCAGACACGGTTTTTATGTAGATACGAGCCTAATAATGAAAGGTAAGTTTTATCGTGAAGGAAACAATTTCAACGGAAAATATATTAAAGAATATACAGGATAGAGAGTATTATATTATTTTCGGCTATGCAACGATGTGCAAAACATGCGATATCTCAGAAACGATGCTCAGCGTCGCTGCTTCTGCAAGAGAAATCAGCTATGAACGCATCAACTTAAATTTTTATAAAACACTGATAGATAAATATCAGATTCGTTCTGCGCCAGCACTGCTGCTGTTTAAAAACGGCAAACTTGTCAGGGAAGTCTACGCATTTCAATCTGTTACTTATTTAAACGAAGTTCTGGAAGAATTTCTGATTGACTAATAAAGAATAGTCTGATAATATGAATTTCAATCAAATATTAACTCTTATCAAGAGTGGTGGAGGGATGTGCCCTTAGAAGCCACGGCAACCGTCATCGTGACAAGGTGCCAAATCACTGGATTAATATCCTCAGATGAGAGGCGTAATGAACGTTTAAAAGCCTACTCATTTTTGGAGTAGGTTTTTTTAATTGTTCTCCTGGAAAGGGAAGGGATTTATATATAATGATAGATATTAGTAATGTGACTAAAATATTTAAAACTAAAAATCAAAATATAACGGCAGTAGATAATGTCGGTCTGAATGTGAAGAAAGGTGAAATTTTTGGAGTTATCGGCTACTCGGGCGCCGGCAAATCCACGCTGATTCGTCTCTTGAATGGACTGGAGCAGCCGACGGAAGGGACTGTTACAGTAACCGGTGATGAAATCAGCGGCATGACGATGAAAGAACTGCGGCAAAAACGTCAAAAAGTATCGATGATATTTCAGCATTTTAACCTGCTCTGGTCACGAACAGTCGCTGAAAATATCAGCTTTCCGCTGGAAATCGCAGGTGTACCTAAAAAAGAACGGCAGCTGCGTGTTTCGGAACTGATAAGGCTGGTTGGTCTGGAAGGCCGCGAAAACAACTACCCGAGTGAGCTGTCCGGCGGCCAGAAACAGCGCGTCGGCATTGCGAGAGCGCTGTCGAATGAACCACAGGTTCTGCTGTGCGATGAAGCGACCAGTGCTCTGGATCCTGAAACGACAGATGAAGTGCTTGACCTGCTCGTCGATATTACGAAAAAGATGAACTTGACCATCGTGCTGATTACGCACGAAATGCATGTTATCAGAAAAATATGCGACCGGGCAGCTGTCATGGAAAACGGTAAAGTAGTGGAAGTGGGGCCAGTTATCGAACTGTTCCAGAATCCTCAGTCAAATGTAACGAAACGTTTCGTTAAGGATGATATTTCGGATGATGACCACGCAGTAGCCATGGAAGAAATAAAAGAAGCTTTCCCGACTTCAACTATCGTTAAGCTGACATTTGTCGGCACCCGCACAAAATCGCCGATTGTCTCTCAAGTTATCCGGAATTACGGTCTTGATGTAAATATCCTGTCAGGAAATATTAAGCAGACGAATCAGGAATCATACGGTCATCTTTATATCGCCCTCGATATTAATCAGGAAACACTGGAACAAATTACTGCAGAGTTTAAAAAACACGATGTCACGCTGGAGGTTGAAAGTAAATGAATGAATTTCTGACAGCATTTAAAGAAATGTTCGCCTTCGAAAACGTGAAATGGGATGCAGTTTTAGAAGCGACTTACGAAACAATTTATATGACCGTGATAGCAACTGCACTGGCCTTCCTGATCGGGCTGATACTCGGTATTATTTTATTCTTATCGAATAAAAGTCATAACGGTGTGTCAAAACCGGTTTACGGCGCAACATCATTTATTGTTAACCTCTTCAGAGCAATACCATTTATCATTTTAATTATTTTAATTATGCCGTTCACAAAAGCAATTATGGGAACGGTAATGGGTTCAAATGGTGCGCTTCCTGCACTGATTATCGGTGCAGCGCCCTTCTTTGCCCGTCTCGTTGAAATCGGTCTGAAGGAAATCGACAAGGGTGTTATTGAAGCGGCTGAATCGATGGGAGCGAACACGTGGACTATCATTTGGAAAGTGCTGATTCCGGAATCGCTGCCTGCTCTCATTTCCGGTATCACGGTGACATCAATTATGCTTGTCGGCTCTACTGCAATCGCCGGAGTTATCGGTGCGGGAGGTCTTGGTAACCTCGCCTATATGGTCGGCTTCACAAGAAACCAGCCGGATGTCACACTCGTTGCAACTGTAGTAATTCTGATCATCGTTTTTATCATCCAGATTATTGGAGATACTCTGTCTAAAGCAGTCGATAAACGCTGATCTAACAATAAAAACTATAATGAAAAGAGGCTATTACATGAAGAAGATTTTTGGTATTGTCACTCTGTTTGCACTCGTATTAGTTTTAGCAGCATGCGGTAACGGTTCGGACTCAGAAGAAAGTGCTGAAGGAGAGGCGGCTGAAATCTCAGTTGCGGCATCACCTGCACCGCACGCTGAAATTTTAGAAAGAGCAGCTGATATTTTAGCTGAAGAAGATATCACAGTTAACGTGGAAATCGTTAACGATTACACTACGCCTAACAGATTGCTTGCTGATGAAGAAGTGGACGCTAATTTCTTCCAGCACACACCTTACTTAGATGGTGAAACTGAATCGCACGGTTATGATTTAACAAGCATCGGCAACGTACATATCGAGCCAATGGCAGTATATTCAAACGATTATGATTCACTGGAAGATATTCCTGACGGGTCGACAATTTTAGTGTCGAATAACCCTGCTGAAGAAGGACGTTTTCTGTCATTCTTCGTAAATGCAGGTCTGGTTGAAATCGAAGAAGGCATCGAAATCCAGGATGCGACATTTGATGATATAACAGAAAACCCGCACAATTTTGAGTTCGATAACAATACAGCACCTGAGCTGCTGGTAAGCATGTACGAAAATAACGAGGCGCCGGCAGTAATTATCAACGCTAACTTCGCGATCGACGGGGGCTTAAGCCCGGTTGACGATTCAATTGCTGTAGAAGAAGGAGACTCGCCATACGCTAACCTTATCGCTGTAAGAGCAGGCGATGAAGAACGTCCGGAACTGCAAAGATTAATCGAAGTATTGCAATCGGAAGAAATGGTTCAGTTCATTGAAGAAGAATACGACGGCACTATTATTCCAGCTGAATAAGAACGATGCTTCAAAAAGCACTCCTCTGTGAGTGCTTTTTTGATTTCTACGAAAAGAACTGTCTATCCAAAATGACTTTAAAAAACAAGCCTGAAATGACCAGTCTCAATCAGTCATTTCAGGCTTGTTTTATATCGTCAGCACAATCATCAATATAAATAAGGTGATTAGATATATCAGTGAATATTTTAAATTAATATTTGCCCAGCGCTCTTTATTATCAGTCTGCAATCCTTTCACAGACAGGAAAATCCATACTAAAGTCAGAATCAACGAGACGGTAAAGAATATCCAGCCGAATGTTCCAAGCAGGATAAACGGCACAGGCACGAGGGCGATAACGTAATACAGGTTTTGTCTGATCGTCGCATCGACTCCGATAACGACCGGAAGCATCGGCACGCCGGCTCTTGTATAGTCAGCGAGGCGTTTAACAGCGATAGCTAGCGTATGCGGAATTTGCCAGATAATTAATATGTAGAATAAGGCAATCGGGACAACATGAGCAGCGGGGGCAATTACAGCCCAGCCGATCAGCGGCGTAAATGCACCGGAGATACTGCCTATTATCGTATTAATTGTGTACCGGCGTTTCGACCAGAATGTATACAGGACGACGTAGAAGAACCAGCCTAAAAATGAATATACTGCTGCTTCGATTGTTGTTATCAGCATGAGAGCCAGTCCGATTACTGTCGTTGCGACCGCAGCAATCAGTACACCTTTTAAAGGAAATGAGCCGGTAACGGTCGGACGCTGCTGAGTACGGTCCATTTTTTTATCAAGATCGTATTCAAACCAGTTATTGAACATCAGTGCACCGGAAATAACGAGGGTGCTGCCGGCCATCGTTAAAATAAAAAGCACCCAGTGATCGGTAAAGTTTTCGCCGTTAAAGTACAAAGCGAGCCAGTAAGCTGTAAATACGGGCAGTACATTGGCAGCGAGGACCTTACCTTTTAATAAGTATTTTATATCGATCAGCAAATTTATAAATTTTGACGGACTGCGTGTTGAAGTATTATGTGTATTCAAAAAAATTCCCTCACAAGTGTTATAATCAATACAGTATATTATATCAGTACAGACTTATTCGCGAAATGCGGGAATAGATAAATTATGTGAACGAAAAGATGTTTCTGCAGTCATAGTACAGGGTATAAATAAAATTAACCGGAGGAGGAGAGTTTTAATGGAGAATAATGAACAGCCTTACAGCAATATAGTCCATAACGGTTTTGACAAAACACTGGTTATTATCACCTATGTGCTAATGTTTTTTACCGCCGTTATCGGTCCGTTAATTGTCTGGGTAATTAAAAAAGATGATGATCCTGCAACGGAAGTTGCCTTGCGAAATTTAGTGAACTTCGGTATTTCCTATACAATTTATTTAATTATTGCGGGCTTAACGGCGATAATACTCATCGGTTATATACTGACACCGATTATTACCGTGGCATTTTATATATTTATTATTATCGGGATTGTTAAATCATCGGACGGTGAGATTTACAAAGCGCCGTTTACGATTGATTTTATAAAGTAAAACCCCTTTGCCAGACAGCAGAAGCTGTCTGGTTTTTTGTCTGATAAATTGCACAGATAATAGAGTAATGGTAAAATTAAAGTGTATTTTAACTTGAAGATAGACGGGAGGAACTAATATGAATGACTTTGATAATTCACCGAGAACCGGTTTCGACAGCACGCTGGTTTTAGTTTCCTATATCGTATCGCTATTTACTGCAGTAGTCGGTCCGCTAATAATCTGGGTACTGAAAAAAGATGATGATCCGCTTACCTCAGATGCACTCCGTCACGTTGCAAATTTCGGATTATCATATACAATTTACATGTTTGCTGCATGGCTGACATCAATCATTCTGATTGGACTTGTACTCGGTCCGATAGTAACGATTGCATTTTACGTATTTGCGATTATCGGAATCGTTAAAGCTGTTAATGGAGAGGTCTATAAACCGCCGTTTACAATCGATATTTTCAAATAGACAAAAGTAGATAAAATACTTCTAAATGATAGAATAGTCATTTAGAAGTGTTTTTATTTTTTTGACGTCAAGACTCATATTAAGAAGCTGAACCCTTTAAACTGCGCGCTTTTTGGGGTATAATATATAGGTGTTGCAAGGAGTCTGGTACTTTGACTATAGATTAGAATTATTATAAACTATAAGAGTATTAGAAAATCTTAAATTTCAATTGGAGGATTAGACATGGCATCTGTTTTAGAAATTAAGAATCTACACGTTGAAATAGACGGTAAAGAAATATTAAAGGGTGTTGATTTAACACTTAAGCAGGGTGAAATCCACGCTGTAATGGGACCAAATGGTACTGGTAAGTCTACACTTGCACAAGCTATCATGGGTCACCCGAGTTATGACGTTACAGAAGGTGAAGTTCTTCTTGACGGTGAAAACATTCTTGAAATGGAAGTAGACGAGCGTGCTCAAGCTGGTTTATTCCTCGGTATGCAGTATCCATCAGAAATCTCTGGTGTAACTAACTCTGACTTCCTTCGTTCTGCAATTAATGCACAGCGTGAAGAGGGCGACGAGATTAACTTAATGCAGTTCATTAAGAAATTAGATAAAAACATGGAATACCTTGAAATGGATCCGGATATGGCTACACGTTACCTTAACGAAGGATTCTCAGGCGGAGAGAAGAAACGTAACGAAATTCTTCAGTTAATGATGCTCGAGCCTAAATTCGGTATTTTAGATGAGATTGACTCCGGTCTTGACATCGATGCTCTCAGAGTTGTATCTGAAGGTATCAACAAGCTTCGCGGCCAGGAATTCGGTTCTTTAATCATCACTCACTACCAGCGTTTACTTAACTACATTACACCTGACGTTGTTCACGTAATGATGAGAGGTAAAGTAGTTAAATCAGGCGGGAAAGAACTTGCTGAACGCCTTGAGTCTGAAGGTTACGACTGGATTAAAGAAGAACTTGGCATTGACGACGAAACTGTCACTGAAGACAAATAAGACGGGAGGATCACTATGGCTACTGAATTAAATGCATTCGAACTGAACAAGGAAGAGATTATTGCCGCTGCAAATAACAGAGGCGAATCTGAGTTCCTGCTCGGTAAAAGAAAAGAAGCAGTAGAACAATTTGATAGTCTTGACATGATTAAACCTGACAAGACTAAGGTAGACAAATGGGATTTCTTTAACGTAACTTCACCAGTTGTTGAGAGCAGTACTTACAACTCTCTTGACGAACTGCCGGAAGCTGTTAAAGGATTAATTGACCTGGATAACAGTAAAAATATATATGTACAGCACAACAACACACCAGCTTACCTTCGTTTAGATGAAAAATTGAAAGCAAAAGGTGTTATTGCTGAAAACATCATCGACGCAGCAAATAATCATCCTGAACTTCTTGAGAAGTACTTTATGACTGAAGGCGTTAAAATTGATGAGAACAAACTAACGGCATATCACGCTGCATTATTAAACGGCGGTATTTTCATTTATGTGCCTAAAGATGTCCACATTGAAGACCCGATTCAGATGGTAGTACTCCACGACGACAAAGATGCTTCATTATTCAACCACGTTCTGATTGTTGCAGATGAAGGTTCTGAAGTAACTTACGTTGAGAACTACTTTACCAACCTTGAATCGTCAACTGAAAAAATTAATATCGTCTCAGAAGTTATCGCGTTAAATAACTCTAAAATCACTTACGGCTCTGTAGATTTCCTGCCGAAAGAAATGACTGGTTATGTTAACCGACGCGGTGTTGCAGCAGATGATGCAAATATCGACTGGGCTTTAGGGCTGATGAACGATTCAAATATCATTTACGACAACACAACTTATCTGAACGGAGACCGTTCTGAATCAGATCTTAAGATTGTAACTGTAGGCCGCGGTGAAACGAAAGCGAACTTCACTACGCAGATTATTCATTACGGTAAAGATTCAAACGCTCACATTCTTAAGCACGGTGTTATGAAAGACAGCGCTACTAGTATCTTTAATGGTATCGGCTACATTAAGCATGGTGCTACAAGAGCTGACGCACAGCAGGAATCACGTATTCTGATGCTGAGTGAAAAAGCGCGCGGTGATGCTAACCCGATTCTTCTTATTGACGAAGACGACGTTACAGCAGGGCACGCAGCTTCAGTCGGCCGTGTTGATGATCTGCAGCTCTTCTACCTGATGAGCCGCGGTATCGCGAAGAAAGAAGCAGAACGTCTTGTAATTCATGGTTTCTTAGATCCGGTAGTTAAAGCATTGCCTATCGAATCTGTCAGAAAACAACTCAAAGAGATTATCGAGCTTAAGGTACTATCTTAAGGAAGGGAGGGCTCTGACGAATGGATATACAAAAAATCCGTCAGGATTTCCCGATACTTGGTGAACAGGTAAACGGAAAAGACCTCATATATCTAGATACATCAGCAACGAGTCAGACACCATTAAAAGTAATCGAGGCTATGAACGATTATTACAGAGAGTATAACTCAAACGTTCACCGCGGTGTGCATACACTCGGAACGAAAGCGACAGATGCGTATGAAAAAGCGCGTATGAAAGTACGCAGTTTTATCAATGCAAAACGCTTTGAAGAAATCGTTTATACGCGCGGAACTACGGCGGCAATTAATTTGGTTGCCCGCAGCTTCGGCGATTTGGTTATTGAAGAAGGCGATGAAATCGTCGTTAACGAAATGGAACACCACGCTAACATCGTCCCCTGGCAGCAGCTTGCCAAGCGAAAAGGTGCGGAACTTGTCTTTATTCCCCTGGAAGAAGACGGAACGATAGCGCTTGACAACGTGGAAAAAGCGATGAGCGACAAAACAAAAATCGTTGCGATTACACATGTATCAAATGTACTCGGCACGATTAATGATATTAAATCGATTGCTGAAATAGCCCATGCTCACAATGCGTATATTTCTGTTGACGGTGCACAGGCTGTACCTCATATGGCAGTTGACGTGCAGGACTTGGACGTCGACTTCTACGCATTCAGCGGACACAAAATGCTCGGACCGACAGGTATCGGTATTTTATACGGCAAAGCTGAGTTGCTTGATAAAATGGAGCCGATTGAATACGGTGGAGATATGATCGATTATGTTTATAAAACCGAATCGACATGGACGGATCTTCCTGTGAAGTTTGAAGCGGGAACGCCGATGATTGCCGAAGCTGTCGGTTTGAATGCAGCAATCGATTATATTACCGAACTCGGCCTCGATAATATTTATCAGCATGAGAAAGAGCTTGTTCGCTATGCTTATGACAAAATGTCTGCAATCGAAGGAATTGAAATATATGGTCCCGGCAAGGACAACCGTGCAGGACTTATCACTTTCAATCTTAAAGGCGTACACCCTCACGACCTCGCAACTGCGCTGGACTCAGAAGGAATTGCTGTTCGCGCCGGTCATCACTGCGCTCAGCCGCTGATGAAATGGTGCAAGGCATCGTCGACAGCAAGAGCAAGTTTTTATATATACAACACGATTGAAGAAATCGACCAATTTATTGAAAGTCTGGAAAAAACGAAGGAGTTTTTCTCGTATGAATTTTAACAACCTGAATCAGCTGTATCGCTCAGTTATTATGGACCACTACAAAAATCCCCGGAATAAGGGTGTAATTGAAGATGGTTCGATGACAGTTGAAATGAATAACCCGACTTGCGGTGATGAGATTCAGCTCACATTGAACGTTGAAGAGGGCATCATTAAAGATGTTAAGTTCCAAGGGGAAGGCTGCTCAATTTCCATGTCCAGCGCATCTATGATGACAGAAGCTATCATGAATCAGCCTGCAGACAAAGCGTTAGAAATGGCTGCTGAGTTTTCGAATATGATGCTTGGTGAGGACTACCATATTACTGACGATATGGGCGATATTGAAGCGCTGCAGGGAGTAAGTCAATTCCCTGCACGCATTAAATGTGCAACACTCACTTGGAAAGCACTGGAAAAAGGATTTAAAGAATCCGATAAAAATTAGTATTGAGGAGCGATCATATATGGTTAAGCAAGCACCGGATATTGGCGATTACAAATATGGTTTCCACGATAAGGACGTTTCTATTTTCCGTTCTGACAGAGGATTAACTGAAGAAATCGTCCGTGAAATATCTAAAATGAAAGAAGAGCCGCAGTGGATGCTGGACTACCGTCTTAAGTCTCTGCAGCACTTCTATGACAGACCAATGCCTTTATGGGGCGGAGATTTATCGGAACTTGATTTCGATGAAATTACGTATTACGTAAAACCGTCTGAACAGACTGAACGTTCATGGGATGAAGTACCTGAAGAAATTAAACGTACGTTTGACAAATTAGGTATTCCTGAAGCTGAACAGAAGTACTTAGCAGGGGTTTCTGCTCAGTATGAATCTGAAGTTGTTTATCACAACATGGAGAAAGATCTTGAAGATAAAGGTGTTATCTTTAAAGATACTGACTCTGCGTTAAAAGAGAACGAAGAATTATTCAAAGAATATTTCGGTACAGTTGTTCCGTTTTCTGATAATAAATTCTCAGCATTAAACTCGGCTGTATGGTCGGGCGGATCATTTATCTACTGCCCGCCGGGAGTTAAGCTTGATACACCATTGCAGGCATACTTCCGTATCAACTCTGAAAACATGGGTCAGTTTGAGCGTACTTTAATCATCTGTGATGAAGGCTCAAGTGTTCATTATGTAGAAGGTTGTACAGCACCGACTTATACGACAAACTCACTGCACTCTGCAGTAGTTGAAATCATTGTTAAACGCGATGCATACTGCCGTTACACGACAATCCAGAACTGGGCAAACAACGTATACAACCTGGTTACAAAACGTACTTTCGTTGATGAAAACGGAACTATGGAATGGGTTGACGGCAACATCGGTTCTAAGATTACAATGAAATACCCGTCTATCTTCCTTAAAGGTGAAGGTTCACGCGGTATGACATTATCTATCGCTTTAGCAGGTAAAGGACAATTACAGGATGCTGGTGCGAAAATGATTCATCTTGCGCCAAACACATCTTCTACAATTGTTTCCAAATCAATCGCTAAAGGCGGCGGTAAAGTTTCTTACCGCGGTCAGGTTCACTTCGGGCGTAAAGCACACGGTGCACGTTCAAACATCGAGTGTGATACGCTGATTATGGATAATGAATCCACTTCGGATACTATTCCGTACAACGAAATTTTAAATGATAACATCTCTCTTGAGCACGAAGCGAAAGTTTCGAAAGTGTCAGAAGAGCAGTTATTCTATCTGATGAGCCGCGGACTTGGTGAAGAGGAAGCGACAGAAATGATCGTAATGGGCTTCATCGAACCGTTTACAAAAGAACTGCCAATGGAATATGCAGTAGAAATGAACCGCTTAATTTCCTTCGAGATGGAAGGTTCAATCGGTTAATAAAATATCTATATTTAAACCGCCGCATTAATTTGCGGCGGTTTTTTGTGTTTTACTGCTATTTAATGTATTATTAAAAAAATTCAAATAAAAGGTGTATATCTCATTTTACAGGGTAATTGATAAAGTATAATTTCAGGGGTGATTACATGGGAGAAGATACAAAGACAAAAGGGAAAAGTTCAAAAGACATTAGTCAGAAGTTTCCGCATACATATGCGATACTCCTGTTCATCGTTATTTTAGGAGCAGCACTCAGCTACATAATTCCAGCCGGTGAGTACGACCGCGTGGAAGTGGAGGACAGAGTTGAAGTAATCGGAGGCAGTTTCCATTCTGTTGAACAAAATCCTGTATCGTTTATGGATCTGATTATGGCTATTCCGACAGGGTTAAATGAAGCAGCAGATATTATTTTCTACATATTCCTTATCGGAGGTGCATTCGGAGTAATTCGTAAAACCGGCGCACTGGAAGCAATTATTCAAAAAGTGATGAACAATGTTCAAAAAAATGAACTGCTAGTAATTCCGGTAATTATGACGGTTTTTTCTATACTTGGTTTTACTACAGGAATGTCGGAAGAGGCAATTATCTTCGTGCCGATCGGTATTATGCTGTCAGTTGCGCTCGGCTACGATGCTCTGGTCGGAACAGCCATGGTAACACTCGGTGCGGCTGCGGGCTTTATCGGCGGGATGTTTAACCCCTTCACAGTCGGTATTGCTCACGGAATTGCAGAACTGCCGATATTCTCAGGATGGGGTTTCAGACTGGCAGTTTATTTTGTAGTGTTGCTGATAGGCATTTTATTTGTTATGTCTTATGCTAAAAAAGTTAAGAAAGATCCAAAAAGCAGTCTGGTTTATGAAGAAAGCCAAACAGGCCAGCTCAATTTCACGGAAGATGCGCTTGTCTTGACCGAACTTAGAAAACGGCACATCGTCATTATAGTTTTATTTGCCCTGACGATCGCGATAAACGTTTACGGTATTTTTGTTCATGGATGGTTCTTAACGGAACTGGCAGCGAATTTCTTTATCGTCGGCATCATTATCGGTTTTGTCGGCGGTCTGAAATTGAATACTGTATTTGATGCATTTATTGACGGTATGAAAATTGTTGTTTACGGAGCGATTATTGTCGGCTTTGCAAGAGCGATACTTGTCGTGCTGGAATCGGGATTGATTATTGATACAATTATTTACAGTCTGAGTGCGGTGCTTGATAATGTACCGACTGCACTGACGGCAATCGGTATGCTCGGGGTCCAGGTAATTATTAACTTCTTTATTCCGTCGGGTTCCGGTCAGGCGATGACGACGATGCCGATTATGGTACCTATTTCCGATCTCCAGGGAATTTCAAGACAGGTGGCTGTACTCGCCTATCAATATGGAGATGCTATAACTAACAGTATTATACCGACCTCGGCTTCACTGATGGGCGTTCTTGCTGTCGCAGGTATTCCCTATATAAAATGGGTTAAATTCGTCTGGAAATTAATTATTATATGGTTAATCATAGCGGCAATTGCACTGGTGATTGCAACGCTGATTAACTTACAGTAAAACATGAATGGGCAGCGTCTGCTGTCCATCTTTTTTTATAATACTTAAGACTGATTATTCTGACATTAAATTGACACATTTATATTTAGTGCTAACCTGTAATTATATACAAAAAATGGGAGGCGTATTAAATGGGTCATACGTGGATTAAATTGTCGGTGCTTTATCTTGTGATTGGTATTTCAGTGGGACTGTTTATGTCGTATACGATTCAGCTTAACTGGGCTGCAGGACATGCGCATGTTAACGTAGTCGGGTGGCTGTCAACACTCGGCATCGGTACAGTGTTATCAATCTACCCTCATTTGGCAGAAAACGGTCTCGGAACAGCGACATTTTGGCTGTATCATATCGGCGTTCCTTTATTTCTCTTCAGTACATTTTTCGTACAGGTTAATCCCGGCGTTGCACATATTTTTACATTTATCGGCGGACCGATGTTCCTCGCCGCAATTATTCTCTTCGGCATCAATCTCTTCCTCAATTTAAAAGAAGAAGATGTCCGGAAATATAAACGCGTGCATTAATATTTGTATCATTTAACTTTCAAGTCTTATAATAAGAATAACAACTTATAAAGGCAGGGAGATAAATGGATAATTTACAGGTATTTTATGACAATGCTTTAACACCGGATGAGTATCGTGAAAAGCTCACAGATTTAAAAGACGGATTCGATAAAATTTATAACGAACATGACATAACGAAAGATAATGAATTTGAGAACTTCAAGAATAGTGAGATGAAGCTGCTCGTTATCGCTGAACCATGGTGCGGTCACTGCATGCTTAACCTTCCAATTCTGTTTAAGCTCGCAGAAGAAGCTGGCATTGATGTGAAAGTGGCATTGCGTGACGATAACGAAGAACTGATGAACGGTTACTTAACTAACGGCAATAAAGTAATTCCAAAAGTCATTGCGATTAACAAAGAAGAAAAAGAAGCAGCAGTATGGGGACCGCGTGCACCGATGACGACAGTTATTCAAAAGGATATTATGAAAGATATGCCGGAAAAAGGCACGGAAGAATACGATGCAGCATTTAAATCTGCAATCACAGAAATGAAAGAAAAGTTCAAGACATCACCAGAATTGTGGGATGCTGTAGAAAAAGATTTAAAAGCAACGTTAACTGTAAAATAAGATTAAAACTCCTCTAAAGAAGTTTACTTTAGAGGAGTTTTTATGTGTAGAAAAACTGTATAAATTACGAAGTTTCCTGTGTTTCCTTTTTTCTCGTACTGATAAACACGCCTACTCCAAGAATAAGAATAATACCCGCTGTCTGATATACGCCAAGTCCGACATTTAACAGCACTACAGATGTCAGTACTGCAGATACAGGCTCAAGGAGTCCTAATATTCCCGCTTCCGTTGAACTGATGTATTTCATGCTCGTGATATACAAATAGAAGGCGAGTGTTGTCCCGAGCAGTATGGACAGAACCAGTATAATGATCTGCATTGCCGACCAGTCAAATGAGAAATCAAATACCCATATCGGATGAATGAAGTTCATAATAATACCGCCAGCGAGCATCGAGCCGCCGACGAGCTGCAGGGGATGAATCACCTGCAGCAGCACCGGTGCATGAAGGGTATAATAAGCTAGAGCGATCCCTGATGCAAGTCCGAAAAGTAGTGCAGCTGGTGATACAGCGAGGTTCGTCAAATTGCCGTTTGTGGCAATTAAAATAACACCCGCCAGCATCGAGATAATTATAAGTGCTTCGGTTTTTGTCCACGGCCTGTATTTTTTCATTACCGCGTACAGAATGATATAAATTGGACCGGTGCACTGCAGAACAGTTGCAACCGCAGCGTTGCCGAAGCCGATTGCCGCCATAAATGTATACTGAACCATCGTCATGCCGAAGATAGAATAAACGGCAAACATCAGCACCGTGTGTTTATTCCATACAGTCCGATGTTTCCGGCGGAAAAATAAAGTGTATATAGATAATAAGATAAGACCGCTGACTGTCAGTCTTGCTGTGACGTACCAGTTGACATCGACCGGTGTCGTGGTAAATATATAATCGGATGCCGTGCCTCCGATTCCCCACAGCGAGGCGCCGATAATAACAAAAATTAAACCTTTAACATGCAGAGAATTTCTCATAGCAGTCCCGCCTTTTATTCATTTTTCAAACCCAAATACTGCATCCGGCTGTTAAACAATTTCGGATAAGATAAAAACCCGACCATTACAGAAGCTGCAGTTGCGTTAGTAAGTATTAAAAATAATATGAGCAGTTGATATATGACGGCTTCCATCGGCGGAGCGCCCCCAATAATCAGTCCGCTCATCATACCCGGCAGCTGTACGAGCCCGATTGTTTTCTGTGATTCTATCGTCGGTATCATACTCGTTTGAATCGCTGATTTTAAACTGCGGGAAACCGCGTCTTTCGGCTGGCCGCCGAAGGATAAAATAAGCTCTATCATTTCTTCACTGTTCTCAAGTTCATCGGTAAACTTACTGACGAACAATAACGACAGCACCATGCAGTTACCGATAATCATGCCGCTGATTGGAATAATCTGTTCGGGTTCAAAATCGAGAATACCGAACAGCAGCATAATGCTCATTGAAACAGCTTCGACAGCTGTCAGCGTTAAAATAATAATCCATTTTATGCCGGGAATAAGCGTGCCTTTTTTAATTACATTCTGACTGGCGGCACCAATCATCACGAGAATCATTAATATCATATAAATACTGCTGTCACTGTCAAAGACGAAGGTGAGTATCACACCGACAATGAGCAGCTGAACAATTGAACGTACTGAAGCTATGACGATATCTTTCGTAAGCCCCAGTTTCAGTACGACTGCAATAGCGAGAGGGATGATAACAAAGACGCCGGACAGGAAAAGTTCCTGAAAACCCATCACCGTTCCCCCTTTAAAAATTGCTGTATAAAAGTATTATTTGAATTATATAAACTTGCTATCGGCCCCTGGAGCAGCAGTTCGCCCCTGTTTAAGAACCAGATATCATCACTGACGCGTTCAGCCTGGGCAAGGTCATGTGTTACCCAAATAACAGTCAATCCGTGTTCCTGCTGCAGCTTCATTACGAGCCGTTCAATCTCTCTGACGAGTGTGTAATCAAGGTTTGATGTAATTTCATCAAGCAGCAGTACTTCCGGACGGGAGACAAAGGTCCGGGCTAATGAAATACGGCTTTTCTCTCCTCCGGATAAGGTGTTTATTTTACGGTATAAAAAATCTTCACTAAGTTCTACCATGCTGAGAAGATTTGCCGCACGTTCCTGACTCAGCTTGTCATTAAATATTTGAAGCGGCAGATTTAAATTATCGTATACGGTGCCTGCGAACATCGGTGCGCTTTGAAATGCCATGCCGGCTCTTTTTCTAAGACCGGTAATATCTATATTTTTAATATCTTCACCGCGGTAGAATACACTTCCGGAATCAGGAGAGAGTAAACCGTTAATATGTTTCAGGCAGGTAGTCTTGCCTGCACCGCTCGGGCCGATAAAAGTCGTAATTTTATTTTCTCTGAAAAAACCCGATATATTACGGAGTATTTCCTGATGGCTGACATTTTCAAACTGAATAATCTCCATGACTAATATCCTCCAATGTAAATGTGCTAAAATGAAGTAAGGTGATTTAATGATTTATATAGGACTGACAGGGTGGGGCGACCACGATTCGCTGTACACCGAACTTTCAAATAAAAAAGATAAGTTAATTACATATGCTTCACATTTTCCAATCGTTGAGCTTGATTCAACATACTACGCAGTACAGCGGCAGTCAACGATAGAAAAATGGTGCGACCAGACACCGGAAACTTTCAAATTCGCAGTAAAAGCCCACCAATTTATGACGGGGCACAGCGATTACAGAGATCACTATGATTCTATTAAAGATGTCTTTGCCGCGTACAGGGAAATGCTGATGCCTATGTTTCACAGAAACAAACTCGCATTTGTTCTGCTTCAGTTTCCGCCATGGTTTGACTGCAGCAGCAAAAATATCCGTTATGTAAAATTTGCGGCGGACCTGCTGAAACCTTTTAAAGTCGCAGTGGAGTTCCGCAACCAGACATGGTTCAGTGATGAATATAAGGAAGATACACTGGAATTTCTGCACGACAGCGAAGTAATTCACAGTATATGCGATGAGCCGCAGGCAGGAATCGGTTCAGTTCCTTTTGTTAACCGCATCACAGATGATACTGCCTTTATCCGTCTGCACGGCCGCAATGTTCACGGCTGGACGCAGCAGAACCGCACTTCGGAAGAGTGGCGGGAGGTCCGTTATTTATATGATTATAACAGACAGGAACTGGAGTGGTTACAAAAACAGGTTAATATACTGCAGCATAAAACAAAGGATATTTATATCGTTTTTAATAATAACTCAGGAGGGCATGCGGCCGGCAACGCAAAACAGCTGATCAGCATGCTGGGTATAGAGTACAGCGGGCTTGCACCGAAGCAGCTGAAATTATTCTAAGGGGCTGGAGTCATGGAATTTATCGTTCTTATACTGATAGGTCTGCTTTCTTCAATACTGGGCTCGCTCGTCGGTATCGGCGGGGGTGTTATTGTTGTTCCGGCCCTGATGTTTTTTGGTCTTGAGCTCGGCCTGCTGCCGGCAATAACACCCCAGACTGCTGTCGGGACATCGAGTATGCTGCTGATATTCACGGGCATGAGTGCGATGATTTCATATGCGCGCAATAAGCAGGTGGACAGAGAGAACGGCATTTTATTTCTGATTGGACTGATGCCGGGGGCGCTCGCGGGATCTTATGCCAGCAGTTTATTTACAGTTGACAGCTTTAATCTGTATTTCGGTATATTTCTAATTTTTATCAGTATACTTCTCGTTGTCAGAAAGAAAATTAAACCGATGAAAGTATTCCAGAATCCTAAGTACTTAAAACCTCACCGTGATAATATGGGTAACATTTACCATTACGGATTTCCGCCTTATCTTGCAATTACGATAACTTTTTTCGTCGGATTTATAACGGGTCTGTTCGGTATAGGAGGCGGGGTTCTGATGACCCCGCTCATGCTGATGGTTTTCAGAATGCCGCCGACAATTGCCATCGGCACGAGCATGATGATGGTATTTTTCTCAGGTGTATCATCGGCTTTCGGCCACGTGCTCCAGAATAACGTCGTTTATACGTATATACTGATGCTCGTGCCTGCTGCTATCATCGGAGCGACTGCCGGAGTTAAAATTAATCAGCGGTTCAATTCGGACGGTTTAGTAGTACTGCTCCGGACCGTCCTGTTTATACTCGGTGCATACTTGATTTTACAAACAATTCTTTAAGGAGTGCTCGTATGGAAGTGAAAATTTATCATACTAATGATATACACAGTGCATTACATAATTATATGAAGTTTACGAGCTTCATAAAAAATAAAAGACGACAGTACAGAAATAATATGTTTTATGTCGATATCGGCGACCATGTTGACCGTTCACATCCTTATACAGAAGCGACGCTCGGAAAGGGCAATATCGAATTGTTGAATAATGCAACGTGCGACGTAGCGACACTCGGGAATAATGAAGGAATCACGCTGACCAAAGAGCAGCTGAAGCATTTATACGATGATGCAGAGTTCGATGTCATCTGTGCCAATCTGCGTGAAGTAGGAAGTAAACAGCCTTATTTTAAACCGTATACTATAAAGGAAACCGGCGGGATAAAAATCGGATTCATTGCAGCAACAGTTGAGTTTACTCCATTTTATCTGGCACTGGATTGGGAAGTGGCAGATGCTTTTGACTGGATAGAAAAATATTTAAGGGAACTCGAACCAAAGGTGGACGTTATTGTTATGATGAGCCATCTCGGTATGTATGACGACGAGACTCTGGCTAATAGATTTCCTGAAATTGATTTAATTTTATCATCCCATACGCATCACCATTTTGAAAAAGGAGAGCGCGTTAATGGTGTGCTGCTTGCAGCAGCCGGCAGATACGGTGAATATATCGGGGAAGTCACTCTCACTTTTGAAAATGGCAGGCTTACCGCGAAAAAAGCTGCGCTGATTGAATCAGATATCTTATCCCAGGTCGAAAACGATTATTATGATATAGGCAAAGCCAAATTAAAAAATACAGTCATTAAAGAAGCAGCACTGCCGATAGACCGGCGACTTTATTCGGCTGGACGCTTCAGCTCGCTCCTTGCGTATATACTTAAAGATTTTACGGCCAGTGATGCAGGGCTCATTCATACGGGACTTATTGCGAGTCCGTTTGAAGGGGGAGCACTGACTGAATATGACTTGCATAAAGTGCTGCCGCACGCCATTAATGCTGTACAAATAGAGTTGACTGGACGCGAGATGAAAGAAATATTTACCCAGGCGAACCGTCAGGAGTATAAAGATGAAATCGTGCGCGGTCTCGGCTTCAGAGGAGACATTTTCGGCTGTTTTGTAACGCATAATATCCAGTATATCCAATCGGAACGCGAGTATTATATCGATAACGAACTCATCGATGAGAAGAAAAAATATAAGCTTGGAACGCTTGATATGTACACTTTCGGCAGGATTTTCCCGCAGTTCAGATATTCGAAAAAAGAGTATATTATGCCGGACCTGCTGCGCGATCTCGTAAAAAATTATATAGAATGTTTATAGTCTTTTAAAGCCGGGATATGCTATAATGTTAAGTAATCAAATAAATAAAGTAGAGGTTGCTCTTTTCAACAGTAAAGTATTTCAGCAGGCATGCGTTTAAGGATACTTGAAAGGGACAAGAGCCGAAGGATGATACCGGCAGGTATTTGTTCTGGGGTTCAGTTTAACAGGCTGGACACTGTCAGTTACATGATGCGCTACATTTAATAGATAAATCATAAATGCGTGCACTGTCAGCGTATTTATGATTTTTTTTATTGAAAAAATTTAGGAGGAAGAAAAATGGAGTCATTTTTAAATTGGGAATATATGCCGCTGATCCCGCCATTAATTACACTCATACTCGTAGTAATAACGAGAAGAGTAGGCATCAGTCTCGGTGCGGGAATTATTACATCAGCCTTCGTTATTGCGAATGGGCACTTTGGAGAATTTTTTAAATTGCTGTTCGATTCGTTTCTCGGCATATTTATTGAAGACGGCGGACTGAACACATGGAATGCCTACATATTAATATTTTTAACACTGCTCGGAATTATGACAGCATTTATGAATATGTCAGGCGGCGCGCGAGCGTTTACGAATTGGGCGCTGACAAAAGTTAAAACGCGCCGCGGTGCAGGTTTTATGACTGCAGTGCTTGGAATTATAGTGTTTATCGATGATTACTTCAGTGCTTTAATTGTCGGACAGGTTGCTAAGCCGATTACTGATAAATATAATATTTCGCGGGCAAAACTTGCTTATTTCGTCGATACGACAGCATCACCGGTAGCCGTTATGTCACCGGTATCGAGCTGGGGTGCAGGTATTATGGGAATGACAGCACCGGTATTAATCGGCGCTGGAATGACACATATATCACCCTTTCAGAGTTTTATGTATATGATTCCAATGAACTTTTATGTTATCTCGGCACTTGTTATGATGTTTATCGTTATTTCTTTTAAACTGGATATCGGTCCGATGAGGAAACAGGAGAACCTGGCGATTAACGAAGGAATATTACGTGATAAAGTGCCTGAATTTGCAGAACAGGATGAAGACCTGCCTGTGCATGATGGTGCAGGTGCCAGCGCCTTAATTATTCCGATTGCAGGACTTGCTGTCGGAGTAATCGGAGCGATGTATGTGACCGGTGCGATGGAAGCAGGGACCTGGAGTCTGATGCCTGTGCTGGAAAGTACCCTCGTGACACATTCACTGCTTACAGGAGGCATTATCGGTCTCGTGCTGGCACTGTTCTATTACTTCAGACATACGAGAAATGATAATGAATTCAGCAAGAGACATGTCTGGCTCGGTATTAAAACAGGATTTTTAGCGATGTTTCCGGCCATGCTTATACTGACTTTTGCCTGGATGATCGGCGGGTTAATCAGTGAACTCGGCACCGGCGGCGTTCTTGGTTCAATGGTGGAAAACTCAAGCCTTCCAGTAGCGCTGCTGCCGGCAGTAGTATTTATTGTTGCTTGCTTTATGGCACTTGCTACAGGTACAAGTTGGGGTTCTTACGGCATACTGATTCCTGTTGCTGGAGAAATTATTATTGCACTTGGTGCAACGGAATTACTCCTCCCGTCAATCGCAGCTGTACTTGCAGGCGGTGTATTTGGAGACCACTGTTCACCGATTTCCGATTCGACAATTCTGTCTTCTACCGGTTCCGGCAGCGATCACATTGTCCACGTTATGACGCAGTTGCCGTATGCTTTAACTTCAGCTTTAATCGGACTGTTCGGCTTTGTTGTGCTCGGATATACAGCTAACGTATACTTTGGTTTGCTGAGCGTTATAATTGGACTGCTTGCAGTTTATATTATTGCTAAATTTATCTACCGCCCGGTAGCTAAACAAAACGCATAATGGTAAAAACTGTGATATCATAAATGTATCAGTTTGATTAAAGGGTGTGCGTCTATGATTACTATTGATCATATGAACTTTGAACTCGTGGAGAATTACCGCGATGCATTTGATGAAGAAGTTTTTATCGAAAAATACAGCGAGCTATTGAATAAGTACGATTATATTGTCGGTGATGTCGGTTATGAAAAATTAAGACTTGCCGGTTTTTATAAAAATTCAAAACGTAAAGTGGAACCGGACAAACGTGTCAATGCCATCGAAGAGTACTTGAATGAATACTGCAACTTCGGCTGTGCTTATTTTATATTAAGAAAAGTTTCAAAACAGGAACTAAAAGAACAGGCTGAAGAGTCTGGTGAAGAAATTAAGGAAGAGGCCGGGTCGTAAAACCCGGCTTCTTTTTTGTATGATATGATAAGAGAGAATAATTATGATGAGGTGTAGAAATGTATTTTGTGGATAAAAAGCTTTTAAACAAACGTCTCGACTACATTGAAGGTCTGGCAGAAACGATTGATACTGATAACAAATTGGCACTTGAGAGAGCATGTCATATGCTGATCGAAGCGACAGTTGACGTCGGCAATATGATTATCGATGCATTTATATTAAGAGATCCTGGGAACTATCAGGATGTGCTTGATATTCTGGCTCAGGAAAAAGTTATAGGACCTGAAGATGCTGAGAAGTTTAAGAATACACTGAAGTGGAGAAAAGAGCTGACGAGAAATTACCAGTCGGTAGATCATGCCGCAATGCGCGCAGATTTCAAAGAGAATATCAGCGCCTATAAAAACTTTAAGGCGAGTATTGAGCACTTTTATAAAAACGACCCGCAAGCAGTCACAGCTTTCAGCAGTGATACAGATGTATAAAGGGTACTTAATAGATCTCGATGGTACAATGTTTAATGGTGATAAAGTTATTGAGGGAGCCGTGAACTTTATCGATCGTTTAAATAAGGCAGGTATACCCTATTTATTTCTGACGAATAACGCGACAAGACAGCCGTCTGAAATTCTGAAAAAATTTGAGGGTATGGGGTTTACGACGGCAAAAAACCATATATATACTTCAGCTGACGCTATGAAAGTTTATCTGGAGGAGGCCTTTGACATACCGTCTGTATATATAATCGGCACGGAAAGTTTTAAAAATACACTGACGCATGATGGAACTGCTGTTTTTAATGATTATGCACCGGATGCTGTTGTAATGGGGCTCGACACATCTATTACCTTCGATAAAATTCTTACCGCCTGCCGGCTGATTCAAAACGGAGCGCAGTTTCTCGCAACAAATCCCGATATAAAAATTAAAACATCTTACGGTTTCTCTCCGGGGAACGGATCCTTCGTTAAACTGGTCAGCGAAGTAACGGGAGTAAATCCGGTTATCACCGGGAAACCGAACAGCTATATTTTGAGCGGGGCTTTAGCGCGTCTCGGCATGCTTAAAGAGGAAGTGGCGATGATCGGCGATAATTACGATACTGATATTATGACTGGGATTAACGGCGGTATCGATACAATTCACGTTGGCACAGGAGTTCATTCAAAAGAAGAAGTGATGAGTAAAAGAGTGACGCCCGCGTATACGATTAATACGCTTAACGACTGGAAGCTGTAAACTTATGAACCTTCATGTTAACCTTTATATTTTTATGGTTAACATGAAGGTTCTTTCCTGTTATTATATAACTAAACCAAATAACAGGAGAAAAGATATGAAAACTAAACACCTTGTTTTTGCTGCTTTATTTACCGCGCTGATTGCAATTGGTGCACAGATTAGAATACCGCTTGGACCGGTGCCATTTACACTGCAGGTGCCGATGGTGCTGCTGGCCGGTATGCTGCTCGGAAAAAAATTGGGTTTGATTTCCATTATGGCTTATATCGGAATCGGCCTGATCGGCATCCCGGTGTTTGCAGGCTCGGGCGGGCTTGGTTCTCTCGTCTCTCCGTCCTTCGGATTCGTGCTCGGATTCATACCGGGCGTTGTAATTACTGCCATGGGCGGAAGTGAAGAAATTAAAAGAATGATTGCTTTTACGCTGCTCGGCATGAGTGCGATATTTATATGCGGCGTATTGTACTTCTCGTTTATTATGAGTGCTGTAATTGGAACTCCGATGTCCTTAACTCAAATACTGATGGCTGCTGTTGTGCCGTTTTTAATTAAGGACATTATTCTTGCAGTGCTGACTGTTATGTTTGCAAAAGCTTTAACAGGAAGAGGGCTTGTTCTCGCATAAAAATAGGACTTTCAAATGATGGATTTTTAAGTGTCTTTCTATTATAATGTACTGTATACGAAGTAATGCTCATAAATTGATTGGAGTGAACTAATTATGGCAGTCAGTCAGGATACAATGTACGAACAAGTTGAGGAAGTATTAAATAAATTACGTCCGTTCCTTCTGCGTGATGGCGGAGACGTTGAACTCGTAGATGTTGAAGACGGTATTGTGAAGCTCAGACTTCTCGGAGCATGCGGAACATGCCCAAGTTCAACGATTACTCTTAAAGCCGGTATCGAACGTGCACTTCTTGAAGAAGTACCGGGATTTGTTGAAATCGAGCAGGTATTTTAAATCGCAACTAGAGACGGGCCGTCTCTAGTTTTTTTATTTTTCAGAGTGAGGAGAATGACCAATGTATACAATTGTAGAGTTTTGCAACGCTAATATGCAAAAAGGGACTCACGATGTGTATGCTCAGCTGGATAAAAATCCGGCAATCGATGTCGTCGATTATGAATGCACAAATAATTGCGGTTTGTGCAGCAAAAGTTATTTTGTTCTCGTAGACGGGGAAATCGTGGCTGCTAAAAACAGTGAGCAGCTGTTTGAGAAAACTTATAAACGAATCGACAAAAATAATCAGGCATTAGATGAGTGAACTCATCGTTGGTGCTAACGTTTTTCGTGTAGTATAATTATGATATTGAGAATTTTGTAACAAAGTATTAAGAACAGGAGTGATTTTTATGTCATCAGTAACACTGACAGAAAGTGCAGCGTACGAAGTAAAAGATATGCTGGAAGCGAATGACATGGCAGAAGGCTTCCTGCGTTTTAAAGTTCAGGGCGGAGGCTGTACAGGATTAACATACGGTATGGCAGCCGAGCATGAAGCAGCGGAACGGGATGAAGTTTTTGAATTCCACGGTGTTAAAATGCTCGTTGATAAGTTCGACCTCCCTGTCGTTGACGGTACTGTAATTGATTTTAAACAGTCGTTAATCGGCGGCGGTTTTACGATTGAAAATCCGAATGCAAGTCTGTCCTGCGGCTGCGGTTCATCATTTAGAACCAAGGAAAATGCGGGTGCGCCGGGAGACTGTTAAAATTAGTGAAAACGCTTGAAATATTACCATATAGTGCTAATATAATACTTGGTATAGAAACTGAAATAACAGTCTATAATTATATATAAATTACATTCGCGGGAAGGGAAATAAATTATGAGCTATGAAAGAAAAAAGGTCCTGGTACTTGGTGCCGGTTATGCAGGCTTATCCGCAGTTAGTAAACTGCAGAAAATTATCGGAGTACAGGAAGCGGACATTACTTTAATCAACAAAAATGAATACCATTATGAAGCTACATGGCTGCATGAAACAGCAGCAGGTTCAATGAACTGGGAAGAAGGCGTCTATCCGATTGCCAAAGTTGTGGATAACATGAGAGTCCGTTTTATCCCGGCTGAAGTAACTAAAATTGACCGCGACGCACAAGTTGTTGAAACAACTCAGGGCGAATTCAGCTTCGATACGCTTGTAGTGGCATTAGGTTTTGAAAGTGAGTCATTCGGCATTAAAGGGATGGACGAATTTGCAACGACAATCGTCAGCCCGGAAACTGCCGTAAGAACACGTGAAGAAATCGAACAGAACTTTATCAATTACAAAACCTCTAAAGATCCAAAAGATTTATCAATTCTTGTCGGCGGAGCAGGTTTTACAGGGGTGGAATTCCTCGGTGAACTTGTTGAAACACTTCCTGAGCTCTGCAAAGTGCACGGTATCGACTATAATCAAGTTAAAATCACTTGTGTAGAAGCAATGCCGACAATGCTGCCTATGTTCTCTGAAGAGTTAACTCAACATGCAGTTAACTTCCTTGAATCACGCGGTGTAGAATTCATGCTTGGAACAGCTATTGTTGCTGCTAATGAAAACGGATTTGTTGTTAAAGTGAACGATGAAGAAAAACAGCTTGAGGCTTCAAGCGTAGTATGGACAGCGGGTGTACGCGGTTCACGTCTGATGGAAGAATCATTTGAAGGCGTTAAACGCGGACGCATTGTCGTTAAAGATGATTTAACGGTTGATGGCTATCCGAACATCTTTGCTATCGGTGACGTGGCAGCTGTGATGAACGGAACAGGAGAAAACGCACGTCCATATCCGACAACTGCTCAAATTGCAATGCAGTTAGGGGAACACACTGCTAAAAACATCAAGCTTAAGCTAAATGGCGAGAAAATGGAGCCGTTTGCCTATGACGACAAGGGAACTGTATGTTCACTTGGCACAAAAGATGGAATCGGTGTAGTTCTCGGCCGTGAAATTAAAGGTAAGCCAGCAGCATTTATGAAGAAAGTCATCGATACGCGTGCAGTTCTGAAAATCGGCGGCGCAGTATTAGGTGTAACAAAAGGTAAATTCCTGTAATTTTAAAATTCAGCATTATGCATGGGTATATATAATGCCCATGCTTTTATTTTTTTGGAGGAAACAATTATGGCAATGAATATCGTTCAGCTGTTTATTTCTGTGCTGCTGTATTTTGTTTTATTTTATGGAATCAGTTTTATTTTGAACATGATTTTAAAAATGACATGGATTATGGCGTTCGTTTATCCGGTGATTGTCTTATGGATTATCGGAAGGGTTTCATTATTTGATTACATAGCAAGTCCCGGTGAATCATTCGGTATTTTATGGGAGAACATCGTTGGAATTTCAATTTATGATATTGTTATTTTAGGCAGCGGATTTATCGGAATTATTTTAGCGGGTATGACAATACGCTACTTAAGAAAAGCAGGTTATCAAATGTTTTAGGGGGAACGAATTTTGAATATCAAATTTGAAGAAAAATACATTGCAGATGATTCGGTACTTGTTATCGGTTTACCTGAGAATATAAAAGATTTAAAGAATTTTGATGAACTGGATACATTATTAAATGGTTTAACAGAAGAAATTATCGCAGCCGGTGTATTGTCCCAAGAATACGGTAAAGTTACGACGACAGGTGTTACAATCCAGCGCCGCTACCGTAAAGTAATTGCTGTAGGATTAGGTGACAGCGGGGAATTAACTGCCTTGAAAATACAAAAGGCTGTCGGTAAGTTATTCCAGTATATGGCTCTCGAGAAAGAAAATAAAGGTCAGTTTATTTTAGATACTTTTGCATTTGAAGCAGAAGAAACGGCAGATGCAGTGGGAATGATGTCCGCTGTGAGCAATCACGGGCTGACAGGTTACGACACATCTGGCGGCAAACAGTTTTACGATGAATTGGATATTACACTGGTTACCAAATCAGATGTAAAAGAATGCTTTAACCACGGAGCAGCACTCGGCAGCAGTATAGCTCTTGCAAGAGATTACGCAACAATGCCGCCGAATCATTTGTATCCGGAAAGTTTTGCCGATCAGCTCGCAATCAACTTCAAAGACCGTCCGTACATCAAAGGTGAAGTAAAAGATTTTGATACGCTGGTGCAGGAAGGATTCGGACTTTTGGCTGCAGTTGGTAAAGCATCAGTCAGAAAACCCCGCCTCGTGACAATAGAATATAAACATCCCGATGCAGCCGATGATGCACCGATTGCATTAATAGGCAAAGGGATTACGTATGATTCCGGCGGTTATTCTCTTAAAACACGCACAGGCATGCGGTCTATGAAATACGATATGAGCGGAGCAGCGAACGTCGCAGGTATGATGGATGCAGTGTCGAAACTGGAATTGCCTGTTCATGTTGTTGCAGTGCTGGCGCTTGCTGAAAATATGGTGGACGGCAATGGCATGCGTCCCGATGATGTATATCAGTCACTGTCAGGTAAAACTGTTGAAGTATCAAATACAGATGCCGAAGGCAGACTTGTGCTGGCAGATGCAGTATATTATGCTTCCACGACTTATGAGCCGAAAGTTATGATGGACTTTGCGACGCTGACAGGCGCGGTTATACAAGCAATTGGCGAAGACCGCACCGGCGTATTTACAAATCAGGGCAGGAAGTTTATCAACAACCTTTTAATCAGCAGCAAAGTGACAGGAGAAGATATCTGGCATCTGCCGATATCGGAACTTGAAGATGACAGAGTTAAAAAATCGGATATTGCCGACTTAATAAATGCGGACTTTAAACCGGGCGGCGCATCTTTTGCGGCTGCATTTATTAATCAGTTTACAGAAGATACACCATGGGTTCATTTTGATATTGCAGGAACGAGCAATACATCAGCTGCCACTCCGTTTGCTAAAAAAGGCTCTACGGGAGTAATGATCCGTACTATTATCGATTTAATAGAATCAGGTACACTGTATGAATAAGGGGCTCCTTAAAACACTCGGTATATCTTTGACGGTCGATGAAATAGGAAAATGCGCAGTCGAAATGCCGATTACAGAAAAAGTACTGCAGCCATTCGGCTACGTGCACGGCGGAGTGAATGTTGTTCTGGCGGAGACAGCCGCAAGCTTAGGCGCCTTTAAAATGATTGCCGAAGATGAAATTGCTTTTGGCATGGAGATCAATGCAAACCATTTGAAAGCAAAGCGTGAAGGTATACTGACAGCTACAGCGCTGCTTAAGCACGGCGGTTCAACATCACAGGTATGGGAAATTGAAGTGACGGATGAACAGGATGAACTGATCGCACTCAGCAGATGCACTGTCGCGATAAGAAAAAAGAGATAGAATAAATAGAGATGAAGAGGGATCCGGTTTCGGGTTCCTTTTTTTGTGTGGCATTTAGTGTGCGGGGTTGGCATGATGGGGTTTCATGTGTATCCAGCGGCGCTGGGGTTGGCATGATTGGATCTCATATGTGTCCGCCGGCGCTGGGGTTGGCATGATCTGGTCTCATATGTACCCGCCGGCGCTGGGGTTGGCATGATCGGGTTTCATGAGTATCCGGCGGCGTCCGGGTTGGCATGATCGGATCTCAGATGTATCCGGCGTTAACACGCCGCACAGTATAAATAAAACAAAAAAAGACCGGGGCAGTAAAATTTCCGTCCCGGTCATAAATATATTAGTCGTCTAATTCTTTGTTTTTACTGCGTTCGATTTTTAATCTTGCTGTTTCTTCCGTTTCTACTTCAGATCCCGTTTCATCACGTTTCAATTCATTAAGAATTGTCAGCTGATACGGTTCAACATCGGAGTGGAAGGCACTTCTCGCGATAAGGTGTGCACCGACAGGTGCTGAAATGAAAATGAAAAGAACTGCCAGCAGCAGTTGTGTATCAACTTCTGCTTGATAGTATGCAAAGTATATAAATACTCCGATTAAAGTCATACCGACTCCAAGTGTCGAGCTCTTCGATGCTGCATGCAGTCTAGTGTATGTATCCGGCAGACGGATAACACCAATTGCAGCAACAAGTGTGAAGAAGGCGCCGGCGAGTAAGAAAAGTGCGATAAGACTAACTATTATTATCTCTGTCATTTTCAATAATCACACCTTTCTCGAGGAATTTGGCGAAGCCGATTGTTGCGATAAATCCAATCATACCGATGAGCATAATAACTACCAGCAGGTATGATGTATCAAGCGCCATAGATACGAGACCGATCATTCCCATCAGCGTGACACCAAATGCATCGAGTGTAATTACTCTGTCATGCAGGGTCGGCCCCTTTATAACTCTGTATATCATGCCGAGCATTGCAAATGCGAAGATAATAATACTAATGATTACGACTATATTGATAAAGTTTGTCATGGTTTAGCCACCTCTTTGATAACATTTTCAAAAGAAGTTTTAATGTTTTCAATTTCCGCATCTGCATCTTCCATATCCAGACCGTGAATGTAAATAATTGAGTAATCTTCTGAAATCGCTACAACTACTGTACCAGGTGTCAGTGTAATTAAGGTTGACAGCAGTGCAACTTCCCATTCTTCTTCCAAGTCATTCGGGTAAGCATAGAACCCCGGATGAATATCAATTTTAGGAGACACTACAATACGTACCACTTCAAGATTTGCTTTTATCAATTCGATAATAAAAATAAAGAAGAGACGAATCATCCAGTACAGTCGTTTTAAGTAAAAACGACCCGGCAGGAAGTTGCGGAGAATGTAAACAGCAACCAGACCGATAATATAACCAGTAACAAATGTTCCTATAGTGAACTCGGCATTCATAAACACCCATAAAAATGCCAGAACAATATTAATTAAGAGTTGAAATGACAATTATTCCACCCCCATCAAATAGTTAGAATACGATGACGGATTGTAGAATGCTTCAGCCGCCATTTCAAAGGCCGGGAATAAAAAGTCAGCTGAAAGCCCAAAGACAGTTGAAACGATAACGAGACCAATAGCTGAGAACAGCAATTTATCCGATTTAATATCTTTCAGTTCAATCGGCTCTGACGGTTCTCCCCAGAATACTTTAATGAATACTTTCATAATACTGTATAAAACAATCAAACTCGACAGCAGCACGATTATTGCTGAGAAAGTATGGCCGTTGTTAAAAGCAGATTCTACGATATACAGTTTACCGAAGAATCCAGGAAACGGCGGTACCCCTGCCAGGGACAGGCCGGCGATAAAGAATGTCCAGCCGACGACAGGATGCTGTTTTATAAGTCCGCCGAGATCTGCAGCATCGTTCTTCCCTGTACGGTAAATTATAAAACCGATGAGCAGGAACAGCGCTGCTTTAATGATCATATCGTGGATTAAATAATACATGCCGCCGATAGTTCCGGCGTAATCCATCATTGAGAAACCGACGATAATGACTCCGATTGCAATCATAATGTTATAAATAATAACTTTTTTCATATCAGTATATGCTAGTGCTCCTATACAGCCGGCGACAATAGTGAGGAGCGCAAGCAGCAGCAGCACCTGATGGGTATAAGCTGTATCGCTGGTAAAGAACAGTGAAAATGTTCTTGCAATCGCGTAAACTCCTACTTTAGTCAGCAGAGCGCCAAACAGTGCAATGACCGGCATCGGCGGAGCACTGTAAGAACCCGGCATCCAGAAATAAAGCGGGAACAGTCCGGCTTTTGTAGCAAAAACGAATATAAAGACAACTGCAACAAGTGTCATAATAGCGAGGCTGCCATCGTAATTGGATAGTTTAATATGAATATCAGCCATATTTAACGAACCTGTAACTGAATACAGGTAGGCAAGTCCTACAAGAAAGAAGTTTGATGACACGATGTTTACAACGAGATATTTAAAACCTTCCTGAAGCTGGATTTTCCGGCTTCCGAGAGTAATTAAAACATAGGAGGCAAGAAGGAATACTTCGAAAAATACGAACATATTAAAAATGTCTCCTGTTGTAAAAGCACCGTTTATCCCGGTAATCATAAACATGACCATAGGATAATAGTAATATCTTTCTCTCTCATATCCGATGGACTGGAATGAGTAGATAACAACGAAAAACATTACGAGCGATGTTGTAAAGACGAGCAGCGCGGCAACCATATCATAAACGACACTGATGCCGAATGGTGCCGACCAGTTACTGATGAATGTTACCATCGCTCCGTTCTTGTATACATAATAGATATTAAATGCTGCAATACCAACCATCATGAGTCCGGTGACAGCCGACACCATACGGTGAGGTATCGGACGCTTTCCGATAAACAGCATGATGACGCCGGCTATAAACGGAAGAATGATAGGGAGCATGGGTAATATGTTAGTCGTCATGTGGAACTCCTTTCATATCTTCAGTGTTATCTGTGCCGAGTTCTTTATAATTTCTGAGCAGCAGTACAAGGCTGTAAGCAGTCAACGCGAATGAAATAACAATCGCTGTCAGAATCAAGGCCTGGGGCAGAGGGTCTGAATAAGAACTTACGGTATCATCCAGAACCGGTACGTTGCCGCGTTTTAGCTGTCCCATTGTCAGAATCATCAAATGTACACCATGTGACAAAATAGATACACCGATGATAATTCTGAGAACACTCTTTGAGAGAATTAAATAAGTCGCACTGGCGATTAAGATGCCCGATAAAATAATAGTGACGAGTTCCATTATTTCTCTGTCCCCCCAACCAATGTGACAATCAGGAGCGATGTGCCCGCAACAGTAAGGAAGACACCAACATCAAAAATTACGGCTGTGTGCAGGGCAACTTCACCAAATACCGGCATAGTAACATAGGTGTGCTGGTGGGTGAAGAAGGGTACACCGAAGAAAAACAGCAAGGTCGGCACTACAATTGCCAGTGCCAGTCCGAGACTTATCATTAAATGAAAGTTCACCGGAATCATTTTCTTAACTGTTTCATAATCATAAGCCATAAGCAGAAGTATAATGGCGGAGGCAGCAAGCAGACCGCCGACAAACCCGCCGCCTGGTGTGTAGTGCCCTGCCAAAAATAAGTTTACCGAGAACAGCAGGATGATGAGAAAAATCACTTTAGAAGTGAACTGGATAAACACATCATTCATCTGGCGCTGTACTTTACTGTAACCGGCTCTTTTAAGCGTGCTCTTCATTTTCATCATCCTTTCTTGATACTTTAGCTTTCATCAGTGCGTAAATACCGATACCTGCGATACCGAATACAAGTGTTTCAAACAGCGTATCATAGCCACGGAAGTCAACGAGTATAACGTTAACCATATTTCCCCCGGCTGCGAGATCGTAGACATGATCGATATGATACTGACTGATGGAATCGAACAGCCTGTTTGAATATGCCGCGAGTCCGAAAAGTATAACGATTGCGCCGACACCGACAGATACTATGAAGTTCGTAAATTTAAATTTGATACTTTCTTCGTGTTTTGATTTCTTCGGCAGATGATAGAAACATACAAGGAATAAAGTAGTTGTTACTGTTTCTATAGCAAGCTGAGTCAAAGCAAGGTCCGGTGCCCTGAAGAATGCAAAAAACAAGGCTACTGAAAATCCAATAGCTCCGAGCATAATTATGGAAACCATGCGTGAGCGGGTCATCATTATTATTGCAAGCGAGACGAGGATAATCAGTACAAGAGCCATATCCTGAATACCGACATCGGCGAAATCACCGAATGTAATCGGCAGTCCTGTGTAGAAAGTTGTAACTATGCCGAAAATAACAAAGAATCCGAAAATATAAACCATGTAATCTCTCAGGAAGCCAGTCATTACGTTTTCTTCTGCTTTAGCAGAACCAAGCTGGCTGTAGATGAGACCTTGGTCGTATAAATGATTCAGTGTAAATTGTTCTTTATGGTACTCGTAGATAAACATCCAGCTGTTTCTGAATATATAAAGTGCTGTACCGATAACGACTATAGCAACTGTGGCCCAGAGGGCAGGATTATTCCAGCCATGCCAGTGTGAAATTTCAGTATTTAAAGCCGTTTCTGTACCCAATATACTCATTGCTGCAGGATCGATAATGGTACCTGACAGAATATTTGGGAACAGACCGAAAATAACAACGAGTGCTGATAAAATTATCGGTGATGCAAGCAACAGTTTCGGTGCTTCATGCGGTTCTTTTGGTGTCTCGTGAGTACGTTCACCAAAGAAGATGCCATGAATTAATTTAATTGAATAGATGAATGTAAATATACTGCCGGCGATTGCAAGAATCGGGAACAGGACACTCCAGTCAGCTAAAGCACTGAAATTTGCATTGCTAATTTCAAACATTGCTTCTAAAAATAACTCTTTCGACAGGAAACCGTTAAATGGAGGAATACCTGCCATCGATAAGGCTGTAATAAGTGTCATAGTAAATGTAATCGGCATGAGCGTCATGAGACCGCCGAGTTTACGCATGCTGCGCGTTCCTGTTTCGTGGTCAAGAATACCTGCCACCATGAACAGGGCGCCTTTAAATGTTGCGTGGTTAATAATATGAAACACTGCCGCAACTACTGCAACTGTGAAAATCTGTTCATCCGCGCCTGTAGCAACTGCTAGAGCGCCGACACCGAGAAGACTCATAATCATACCGAGCTGCGATACGGTAGAGAATGCAAGTATACCTTTTAAATCATCCTGCTTCACCGCGTTAAATGAAGCCCAGAGCAGTGTAACCAGACCGACAACCAGAATCAGCCATACCCATAATTCGCTGAAAGCGAAAACTGGTGTGAACCTGGCAACGAGGTAAAGTCCTGCTTTAACCATTGTAGCGGAGTGCAGATACGCGCTGACCGGTGTAGGAGCTTCCATAGCATCCGGCAGCCAGATGTAAAAGGGAAACTGTGCAGACTTCGTAAATGCTCCGAGCAGCACTAAGACTACCGCGATTGGAGTGAGCGGACTTGCCATAATTAAATCAACATTGGCGATTATTTCTCTGATGCTGAAGGTGTCTGTAATAATATACAAAATGATAAATCCGCCGAGCATCATAAATCCGCCGAAGAAAGTAATCAGCATTGATTTTTGTGCACCGTATATCGATTTCTCTTTAGTAAACCAGAAAGCGATTAAGAGGAAACTGGAAATTGATGTCAGTTCCCAGAAGAAATACAGCATTAGAATATTATCGCTTAAAACTACGCCGAGCATAGCAGTCATAAAAATAAGCAGATAGACATAAAAATTGCCAAGTTCTTCTTCTTTGGATAGGTAACTGATAGAATATAAAACTACCAGTGCGCCAATACCAGAAATCAGTATTGCAAATAGTAAGCCGAGACCATCTATGTAAACGTCAAAATTCAACCCGATACGGGGCATTAAATTTAATGTATGATGGAAAACTTGATTATTGGCAATAGAGGGTATTAAGCTAAATAAGTATGCGACTATCACAGTCGGAATAGGCAAAACAAACCAACCGAGATGTACATCTTTAACATACCTGTATATTATTGCGATAGCGACCGCAGCAATAACAGGTAAAAATATTGCTAAATGTATCAATGTCAAAGTGTATCCTCCTCTAACGTTATTATATTTAACCATTATACATTAATATTAATTGTAAATAAACGCTTAGGGTTTGAAATTTTCGACTATTCTCGTATACTGTATATATGGTAGCAAGTGGTATGAGAATTAAAATGTTTAAGTTTTAATTTCAATATTACTGGTGCTTATATGAAATTAATAAAATTTTTCAGGAGGCCAAATTTATGGCATATTCACAATTAACAACTGAGCTTTTAGAAGGCGAAACAAAAGCGGTAATCAAGACTAATATGGGTGACGTAACAGTTAAACTTTTAAATAATGTCGCACCTAAAACTGTAGAAAACTTTGTTACACATGCGAAAAATAAATATTATGATGGTTTAATTTTCCACAGAGTCATTAAAGATTTCATGATTCAGGGCGGAGATCCGACAGGCACAGGCATGGGCGGAGAAAGTATCTGGGGCCAGGCTTTTGAAGATGAATTTTCAACAGATGCATTCAACCTCTACGGTGCTTTGTCTATGGCAAACGCAGGACCGAATACTAACGGTTCACAGTTCTTTATCGTTCAGCTGAAAGATGTACCATCAGATATGGTATCGCAGCTTGAAGGCGCGGGCTACCCAGCTGAAATTATTGAAAGCTATAAAAAACACGGCGGCACGCCTTGGCTCGATCAGAGACATACTGTATTCGGCCAGGTTATCGAGGGCATGGATATTATTGAAAAGATTGCTGATGTTAAGACGGGAAGACAGGATAAGCCTGTTGAAGATGTAATTATCGAAACAATTGAAGTAACAGAATAATATATAAATGAAAGTGCACAGTCTGGAAATAATGAAGGCTGTGCACTTTTTTCTTAAAAAGTATCACAAATTAGTCATTATTATATTATTTAAATCAGAAAACACTCTGATATACTTATCTGTGTAAAGGTGAGTGATTTAAAGATGATGCCATTCCTTTATTTCCCGGAAGATAAAACGGAATATATTCCAGCGCTTATCATGTTACTTCTTTTTATATTACTTGCGTTTATCGTGTATAAACTTATTAAAAAATATTCGCGCAACGAAGAAGAGAAGATGAGAGATTTCGAAGAAAAAGTTCTCGAAAGACTCGAACATGAGCATAAGGATGACTCCACACGGAAATAGTGATTCAATTAATATAAACGATTTATTATTTCTGTGTGCGACCTTAGAGCCCTGCAGATTACATAACTTATATGAAAAATACGCGCACATATGCCAGCATGGTATGTGTGTTTTGCTGTGTGATTTTTTTGGCTACTTCATTCATTTATGTTAAAATGGTGTTGGATTTAACAAAGAAGTAAATAAGTAGGGATAACATGGCAAAAAAATACCGGATCGGCCAGTTCGTCAAGGTTAAAATTACTGGTATTCAGTCGTACGGTGCTTTTGTCAAAACTCCTGATAATCGTGATGGTCTGATCCATATTTCCGAAGTGATGAACGATTACGTTCACGATGTGAATCAATATTTATCCAAAGGCCAAATAGTAAAGGCTAAAATTGTCAGCATTGATGAAAACGGTAAAATCAGCTTATCATTGAAAGAAAATGAATACTTCAAGAACGAAGAGAAGAAAAGAGATAAGCGTTCTGTATTAGAGAAGATCAAAGATACCGAAAAATACGGTTTCCAGACTCTGGCAGAAAGAATGCCTGTCTGGATAGAAGAGGCAAAAGAACGTATGAAAGATTAATACCAGTAGCAGAACCTGTGAATTTCACAGGTTTTTTGTTTTTTCTTGGATGAATTTATATTCATATTAAATTCATAGATTCCAATGAAAATGTAGTCTGAAAAGTATAAATCACCGCTTATTTGTATACGTTTTCAAATATGATAAACCCCATTGTAAAGCACTCTAATAAAATTCTTGAAAATAAAGTTGATTACGGGCATGATGGATATGAATACATATTTAATAATGTATATTTAAATAGTTTTTTAAACATAAAAAGGGGGAGAATGAAATGAAAAGTGAAGAAATCATCAAACAGACAGAACGGTATGATACGAATATATACAAACCGCTGCCGATTGTAATTTCAGAAGCGGAAGGTGTGTGGGTGAAAGATCCGGAAGGCAATAAGTATATGGATATGCTGAGTGCATATTCTGCCGTTAACCAGGGACACCGTCATCCGAAAATTATCCAGGCGCTGAAAGATCAGGCAGATAAAGTAACACTGACGTCGAGATCATTCCATGTCGACTGCCTTGGAGACTGGTTCGAAAAGCTCAGTGAAATATCTGGGAAAGCCCGGGTTCTGCCGATGAATACAGGGGCTGAAGCTGTCGAGTCGGCAATTAAAGCTGCCAGACGCTGGGCATATGAAGTTAAAGGAGTACCTGATAATCAGGCTGAGGTTATAGCGATGAAAAATAACTTCCACGGCAGAACGATGATTCCTATGTCGATGTCATCAGAGCCGGAATACCGGAGAGGGTTTGGGCCGCTTGGGGACGGATTCCAAATTGTTAATTACGGTGATGCGGAAGCGCTAGAAGATGCGATTAATGATAATACAGCAGCTGTGATTTTAGAACCGATTCAGGGGGAAGCGGGTGTCAATATTCCGCCGTCAGGCTACCTGAAAGAAGTCAGGGAAATTTGTGACCGCAATAATGTGCTGTTTATCTCTGATGAAATTCAGGCAGGGCTCGGCAGGGCTGGAAAAATGTTTGCGACAGACTGGGATGAAGTTGTTCCGGATATGTATATTTTAGGAAAAGCACTTGGCGGCGGAGTATTCCCCGTGTCTGTTGTGCTTGGTGACGACGAAGTGCTCGGAGTGCTGAATGAAGGATCACACGGATCAACTTTTGGCGGCAATCCGATGGCAGCTCGAGTATCGGAAGCAGCGCTCGACGTTATTATAGATGAAAAACTTTCAGAACGTTCCCTGGAGCTTGGAGAGTATCTGCTTAATGAATTGAAAAAAATAGAACACGAAGCTATTGTAGATATACGCGGCAAAGGGCTGTTTATCGGCCTCGAACTGAATAAAGGTGCGCGCGGATTCTGCGAGCAGCTGAAAGATGAAGGCGTCCTCTGCAAAGAAACTCACGGCACCGTAGTAAGGTTTGCACCGCCGCTTATCGTAACTAAAGATGAGCTCGACTGGGCCCTTGATAGAGTTAAAAAAGTTTTTAACAAAGATACTTTCTAAAAAATTTCTTTATGATACAATATTAATTGAAAACAGTTACAAAAAGAGGCGGATAAAATGTCAGAAGAAATTAGTTTAGTTGAATCTACCCAGCGAATCATCAAAGAGGCGCTGGATAAGCTTGGTTATAATGATGATATGTATCAGTTGATTAAAGAGCCATTGCGTTCATTAAAAGTGCGTATTCCAGTAAAAATGGATGACGGGTCAGTTAAAGTATTTACAGGCTTCCGTGCACAGCATAACGATGCAGTGGGTCCTACCAAGGGCGGAGTGCGTTTCCACCCGAGCGTTTCAGAAGATGAAGTTGTAGCGTTATCTATGTGGATGACACTAAAAGCAGGTATTGTTAATCTGCCTTACGGCGGAGGTAAAGGCGGGATTATCTGTGACCCGCGAGAAATGAGCATGGATGAAGTTGAAAGATTATCACGCGGCTACGTTCGTGCGATATCTCAAATCGTTGGACCGACTAAAGATATTCCTGCACCTGACGTATTCACAAACTCGCAGATTATGGCGTGGATGATGGATGAATACAGCGCAATTGACCAGTTCAACTCACCTGGTTTTATTACCGGTAAACCATTGGTGCTCGGCGGTTCGGAAGGCCGCGACAGAGCGACAGCACTCGGTGTTGTAATCTGTCTTGAAGAAGCACTTAAGAAACGCGATATGAAGATAGAAGATATTCGCATTGTCATTCAGGGATTCGGTAACGCAGGAAGTTTCCTGTCTAAATTCCTCTTTGACAAAGGTGCGAAAATCGTAGGTATTTCAGATGCTAACGGTGCACTTCACGATCCTGAAGGTCTGGATATTGACTATCTATTAGAACGCCGCGACAGTTTTGGCATGGTGACAAATCTGTTTGACAATGTGTTATCAAACGATGAATTATTCTCATTAGACTGCGACGTTATTATTCCGGCAGCAATTGAAAATCAGATTACTGAGGAAAATGCTCCGAATATTAAAGCGCAGATTCTGTGTGAAGCAGCTAACGGACCGACTACTACTGAAGCGACACGCATCCTGACTGAAAGAGACGTTCTGATTGTACCGGACGTACTTGCATCAGCAGGCGGAGTAACAGTATCTTATTTCGAATGGGTACAAAACAACCAGGGTTATTACTGGAGTGAAGATGAAGTAAACGAGAAAATGGAAGAAAAACTCGTTGCTGCATTTAACGAAATCTATGACCTGCACGACAACCGCCAAATCGATATGAGACTCGCAGCATTTATCGTAGGTCTTAAACGCACCGCAGAAGCTTCACGCTACCGCGGATGGGCGTAAAAAAAATTATTTTAAAGACAAAACCTTTTTATAGGTTTTGTCTTTTTTATTGGAGATAGAAGCTTACCTCACCAATGAGCTGTTTTCATTGCAGACCTGTTTTAACTCAGTCCCAAATACAAAAGAATTTAAAAGATTTGTTACACCCGGTAAACGTTGTGATATAAAGCTTTCCGCGTATTTATTAAGACTTAATTTTCAGACAAATTGAATTTACCGCTTGCATTTATATTTTTATCTTGTTAGTATTAAAATCAATTCGAAAGAAGAGTAGTACCATATATTGATTTCAAAGAGAGCCGGTGGCGCTGTGAACCGGTATTTCATATATGTGAATGGACTTCTTTATAAACAATTAATTAAATATAATTTTTCATGAGCGGACCGGTTTTAACCGGTCAATACAGGTGGCACCGCGGATTCCCGTCCTTAATATTTTTATATTAAGTACGGGAATTTTTTTATGTTAATTTAATATCAGCAGATGGATATAGTAGCAGCAGTTTTACGTTTCACAGAGAGCCGGATTTGGTGGGAACCGGCAGCGTGTTCTGCAGTGAATTGGGTTCCAGTTTTAAATTCTGCCCGGGTAATGCCGTTATACATTAGAGTGAAGCGAAAGCTTCAACAGAGGTGGTACCGCGGTTAACATCGTCCTCCATGACAATATGTCATGGAGGATTTTTAATTTTAAGGAGGAATATATTATGACATTAAATATTACGACGGTAACTGAAGCAGCGATAGCGAAAGTGGAAAATGGAAAAGATTTAACATATAAAGAAATGTACGAATTTTTTACTGAAGTTCTAGATGGTGGAGTAACAGATGACGAGCTGCGGGATTTTATCGTCGCTCTAAGTGATAAAGGTGAAACAGTGGATGAAATTACAGCGATTGCCGAAGTGCTGAAGTCTTATGCGAAAGATATTCCAAACGTAAACGATAAAATCATGGATAACTGCGGCACGGGCGGAGACCACTCGCAGAGTTTCAATATATCGACGACCTCTGCTTTTGTCCTCGCAAGCTGCGGTGTAACAATTGCGAAACACGGCAACAAGAGTGTGACAAGCAAGACTGGAAGTTCAGATGTACTGCAGTCGCTTGGTGTGAATTTAAACTTTGATGCTAAAAGAGTGGCACACGAACTTAACGAATCAAATATTACATTTTTAAGCGCACCGCATGTACATCCGAAGATGGGACAAATTATGAGAGTCAGACAGACACTGAAACGTCCGACAGTATTTAATTTTATCGGACCGTGCATCAGCCCGCTGAATCTTGATTATCAGTTTTTAGGCATATACGATCGTGAAAAACTGCTTACGATCACACAGGTGCTGAAGCGTCTCGGACGTGAAAATGCCGTTGTATTGAACGGTGCGGGGCATATGGATGAAGCGACTTTGCTCGGTGATAATCACCTCGTATTTTTACGAGGCGGGGAAATAGAAGAAGTTGTGATTGATCCGACGGACTACGGCTTAACACTGTGCGACAAAAGCGATATTGCAGGCGGGGACGGCCGGGAGAATAAGGAAATTCTGGAGGCAGTGCTGCAGGGCACAGCGACCCGCGCACAGCTGGAAACGGTACTGTTAAACGCAGGTATCGGACTCTTTGTGGCTGACAAAGCAAAATCTGTCAGCAAGGGTATTCAGGCAGCAAGAGAAGCAGTGGAATCCGGCAGAGCATACGCTAAGCTTCAGGAAGTAATTAAAAACAATGAGGAGGCAGGCAAATGACGATACTTGATGACATTGTGAAAGTAAAAAAAGAAGAGCTGCTCAGATATCCGGGTGAAGTCGATTTGATTACAAGAGAAAAACCGAGGGACTTTACGGCGGGCTTTAACCGGGATAACGGCATCGCTCTAATCAGTGAAGTAAAACGCGCCTCTCCTTCACAAGGCGATATCAATGCGGTCATGGACCCTCTCACACAGGCGGAATCATACGTCAGAGGCGGTGCAGATGCCGTCAGTGTTTTGACAGAAAACCGGTTTTTTAAAGGAAGCTTTGATGACTTGGAAACCATTGCCCAAACAGTCGATGTCCCGGTGCTGAACAAGGATTTTATTATCGATAAAAGGCAGATTAGCCGGGCTTATAACCACGGTGCGGATATTATTCTGTTAATCGTGACCATCCTCGATGATGATGCTCTGTCTGAACTTTACAATTACGCGAGTTCACTTGATTTAAACGTTATCGTTGAAGTGCACGACGAAGAGGAATTGAAACGTGCACTCAAAATTTCACCTGAAATTATCGGTATCAACAACAGAGACTTAAAAACGTTTACTGTCGATATTGGCAATACAGAGAATCTGCTCCGGAAATACGGTACAAATGATATTCATTTCATCGCCGAAAGCGGCATTCATACTGGAGAAGATGCAGAGCGCATGAAGCTTGCAGGCGCATCGGGCATGCTGGTGGGGGAATCATTAATGCGTGCAGCGAGCATCGAAGAAAAAATTAGGGAACTGAAAGCGGGTAAAGTATATGAAAGTTAAAATCTGCGGTATCAAAACAGTCGAAGAAGCCCAACTTGTTGCTAAGGAAAGACCGGACTTTATCGGCATGGTGCTGGCACCGAGCAAACGCCGGATCAGTCTTGATACAGTTAAAGAAATTACAGACAGTCTGGAAGGAACAGGTATTAAAACGGTCGGTGTTTTCGTTAATCCTTCAAAAGCGGAAGTTGAGGCGGCTTTAAACGATGCGGGACTCGATTATATACAATTTCACGGAGATGAGGATAAAGATTTTGTCGGACAGTATCAAAGCCGTGCTATCAAAGCCTTTCCTTCAAACTCAAAATTATCATACAAAGAACGCTTCGATTTCCCTGCGGAATATATACTGATCGACAGCCCTAGAGAAAAGTACTACGGCGGCAGCGGTGTTGCCTTTAACTGGTCCGAACTGCCGCTTAGTGAGATTGATAAATCAAGACTCGCTCTCGCAGGCGGTTTAAATCCCGGCAACGTCGGCAAGGCTGCAGCTGCGGTAGCACCTGCTTTAATCGACGTCTCCAGCGGAGTTGAAACAGACGGTGTCAAAGATTCAAAAAAAATTGCAGATTTTATAAAAATTATCAGAGGTGAAATATAATGATAGAAACATATAAATATCCCGGCACAGACGGCAAGTTTGGCGAGTTCGGCGGCACTTACGTGGCAGAATCGTTAATTGCTACTTTAGAAGAATTAAAAGAAGCATATAAAAATGCACAGGAAGATCCCGAATTTAAGCGTGAATTTGATTACCTGATGAAAGAATACGTCGGCCGGGAGAATCCGCTTTATTATGCAGAACGGCTGACCGAAAAACTTGGCGGTGCGAAAATATATTTAAAACGCGAAGATTTAAACCACACCGGTGCACATAAAATTAACAATGCAATCGGCCAGGGACTCCTGACTAAATATATGGGTAAAACGAAGGTCATCGCAGAAACAGGCGCAGGCCAGCACGGTGTTGCAACCGCAACAATCGCAGCCCTGCTCGGGCTGGAGTGTAAAGTATTCATGGGTGCAAAAGATGCTGCACGCCAGGAACTGAATGTATTCAGAATGGAACTGCTCGGTGCAGAAGTGATTACAGTCGACCAGGGAACAGCGACGCTTAAGGATGCGGTGAACGAAGCGATGAGATACTGGGTGCAGCATATGGAAGATACGCATTATGTTATCGGCTCGGTGCTCGGTCCGCATCCCTTTCCTCAAATAGTGCGTGACTTCCAGAGTATTATTTCAAAAGAAGCAAAAGCTCAAATATTAGACAAAGAAGGGCGTCTGCCGGATAAAGTCGTTGCTTGTATCGGCGGCGGCAGCAATGCGATGGGAATGTTTTATAATTTTATTGAAGATAAAGATGTTGAATTAATCGGCGTCGAGGCAGCAGGCAACGGTATTGACAGCGATAAAGTCGCAGCTGCAATCAACCGTGGTTCTGTAGGTATTGCCCACGGTGCAAAAATGCATATGCTGCAGGATGACAACGGCCAGCTGCAGGGGACGCACTCAATTTCTGCGGGACTTGATTATCCCGGCATTGGGCCGGAGCACAGTTTCCTGTTCGATACGAAACGTGCGAGTTATGAATACGCTTCTGATAAAGAAGCGCTGAAAGCGTTCCAGGAATTATCGAGAACCGAAGGTATCATTCCGGCGCTTGAAAGTTCTCATGCGCTTGCCTATGTAATGAAAATTGCGCCTGAGCTTCCTGAAGATGAGATTATTGTCGTATCACTGTCAGGCAGAGGCGATAAGGATGTTGAAATGGTTAAAGCAGAACTGGAGGCGGGAAAAAATGACTAAAAAGCGTATAGAAGAAATGTTTGCGAAGCTGAAGGAAACGGATGATAAAGCGTTTATTGCATATATTATGGCAGGAGACGGCGGCCTCGATACACTTCCGTACAAGATTAAAACGCTGGTAGACGCAGGGGTGGATCTGATTGAAATCGGCATTCCTTTCAGTGATCCGGCAGCAGACGGTCCTGTTATTCAAAAGGCGGGCATCCGTGCTTTGGAAGAAAACGTCAGCCTCCGTCAGATTCTCAAAAAGCTTCGCGAAATTAAAGATGATATCAAGGTGCCGTATGTGCTGATGACTTATTATAATCCAGTATTTCATTATGGCCTCCGGGAGTTCACAAAAGATGCAGAAGCATCCGGTGTCAGCGGAGTAATCGTGCCAGATGTTCCTCTCGAGGAAGAGCCGGAGCTCAAAAATGAACTTGACGCTGCCGACATTGCAATTATCCGTCTCGCGACCTTAACGACGTCAGACGAGAGGCTCGAACATATTCTAGACAAAGCTGAAGGTTTTATATATGCGGTAACAGTTAACGGAGTGACCGGCAAAAGAGCCGGCTACAGCGGAGAAGTATTTGATAATTTGAAACGCATTAAAAGTAAATCCGGGGTGCCTGTCTGTGCAGGTTTCGGCATTACTTCTGCAGAGGCTGCCAAAGCGCTCGGTGAACATTGTGATGGAGTGATTGTCGGATCAGAAATTGTGGAAATGTTTCACCGCTGCGAAGAAGAAAAAATTAAAAATCTGATTCCGAAAAAGCATGCGAGTCATGCTAAATAACGATAAATCGTCATTAATCGTGTTATAATAAGTGAAAATAATTTGATATTCTATACTAAAAGACTATATTACGAATATAGTCTTTTAGTATTTTTACAATGAGGGAAAACACTTGAATGAATTAATTGATCTTTTGACGACTGAACAGGGAATAGAAACGTTATTTCAAAAATTTGAAGACCTGGGTTTTATCATCGGTTTTCTGCTCGTATTTATCGAGTCTTTTCTGCCGTTTTTGCCGCTGGTAGTCATCGTTATTTTAAATATTAACTCCTACGGTGTTATTATCGGTTTTCTTGTCAGTTATACTGCGAGTGTTGCCGGCAGTTACTTAGTGTTTCTGTCAGTCCGCAGCTTGTTCAGAAAACCAGCTCAGAAATATATAGAAAAACATGAAAAACTTAACCGCATGCTTAAATTTATTGATGAGCGGGGATTTACATTTTTATTTATTCTGCTGTCGCTGCCGTTTACACCGTCATCGGTCGTGAACGTTATCACAGCTTTATCTAATGTCAGAAGACATGTATACTTATATATATTATTAGCGTCGAAATTTATTATGATATTATCGATGACACTCGTCGGTTATGACATAACTTCGTTTTTTGACTCACCGGTAAAACTTATACTCTCATTGGTATTTTTAGCAGTACTTTATCTTCTGTCCAAATGGTATCAGAAGTACCTGGAAAGAAAAATGAAAAAATAAGAGGTGTCGTAATTGGCAAAAGAAATCCGCGAATGGGCAGTTGCTATAATAATCGCAATCGCTGTAATTGCTGTAATCAGAATATTTCTCTTCGTTTCATTTTCAGTCGACGGGCTCAGTATGGATCCGACGCTGGAAGACGGCGACAGAGTCGTCGTTAACAAATTTATATATGATTTAACAGATATCGAACAGGACGATGTTATCGTCTTCAACTCCGGGGAAGATTCGGCTTACGTTAAACGTGTTATGGGCGTACCCGGCGACACTGTTGAGATGATTGACAGAACAGTTTATTTAAACGGCGAACCTCTGCAGGAAGATTACGTGGTTCATCAGGGTGAGTCGTATATGGATAACTTCACTCTCAGTGACCTCGGCGTCGAAGGAGATACCATTCCTGAAGGGCATTATCTTGTACTCGGGGATAACCGTCCGATAAGCAGAGATTCAAGAGACTTCGGTTTAATTATAGAGGATGCAATTATCGGCGAAGTACAGCTGAGATTCTGGCCGCTGAATGAGATTGCTATTGATTTTTAATTATAAATATTATCAAAAGGAGATATTAGAGAATCTAATATCTCCTTTATTCAAGTGGGGAGGCATAATGTATGGGAATTACCATATGGACCGGTACGAGCGGTACCGGTAAAACAAGCAGTATGTTTAATGAAATAAAAGAACTGACGAAAGATTCACCGCTCGGTTCGAATATATATATCGTTACGCCGACGCAGAACACGCTGAGCTATGAACAGCTGATTACCCAGCCGGAGGAAGGTTTGGTTACTGGCAGTATGCGGACGAGCGTATTCAGTTTTACGCGACTGATGTGGCATGTTTACAATGAACTTGGCCAGCCCGAAAAAGAATCTCTGTCCGAGGCGGGACATGTTATGTTCATGCACAAGCTGATGAACGATATGAAAGAATTTTTAAATTACTACCAGACATCCGGCGGCTATATAAAATTTTCAGAAAAAGTACTGGAGCAGATTACAGAATTCAGAGCTTACAACGTTAATCCTGAAGATTTAAATAACCTGCAGTTTGAGAGAGGCAGAACGACGGAAAAATATGAAGATTTAAATAAAATATACTCCAGATGGAGTGAACAGATTGCAGAATATAATATTGAAGATCTAAATATGATTCAGAATTTTATCGATGATATCAGCCGGACAGAAAATATACGCACCTTAAATAAAGCGACGATATATATCGACGGCTTTCATAACTTTACCGAAAGTGAATTTGCTTTAATCTATGCGCTTGAAAAGAAAGTGGCTCAGATTAACCTGCTTTTAACGCACCGTAAATCAGATGACAGCGAGCAGGGGGTAAGGGATGTTCTCCTGTTCAGAAAAACTGAAGCGGTGGTAACGCGGCTGCAGGAACTGTTCGGTGAGCATTATGTAGAATTCCGGCATTTCGATGACGAATTTCTGAGAGCAAAACGCACCGGCCTGACCCAGCTTGAGAAGTATATTACAACCGGTAAAAAAATGACAAACTTCGATGGCATTACTATTACTGAAGCACCGTCTGTGGAGGAGGAAGTCATTGAAACCGCAAGAAATATTGAAACGCTAGTCCGGGAAAGAGGCGCTAAATATTCCGATATCGGTATTCTTTACCGGGATTCGGCTTATGAGGAATATATAAAAACAACATTTAAGAGATTTGACATTTCCTATCATATGGATGCCGATCATTATATGCACTGCAACCCTTTTACCCAGCTTATTATTGCTCTGCTTGAATGTTATAAAAGCCGTTTTCAGAGTTCGTCATTCCTGAATGTCCTGAAAACCGGCTATTTAAACAGCGGAGACGACGATAAACTGCTTGCCCATCTCGAAAATATTATTATCGAGCGCGGTCTGACGGGTACTGAACTGTTCGACGATGAACGCTTTCAGATTGAATACCGTCTGGATGCAGAAGGCATGATTGACCGGATTGATAATTCTGAATCTCTGAGCGAAATGATCGATTATAAAAATAAACAAATCAGCCGGCTCAGGGAATTTTTCAAGTCTCTGGATGAGGGGACAAAAGTAAAAGATTATATTACGTCAATTTACAGCTTTATCGTGGATAACGGTATATTAACTAAACTGGAAGATGAAATACATGAGCTCGAAGAAACCGACGTCCGTCTGAGAAACGAAACTGAGCAGTCTTATAATTTATTCATCCGTCTGCTGGATGACAGTTATACAGTTTTCAAAGATAAGGAAACCGAGTTCTCCCTGTTTTATGAAACGTTTATAGACGGCTTGAAAACTGCCACATTTAATACGAGACCTGCAACGATAGACCAGGTAATTGTCGGTTTGCTCGACCTTGCTAAAGTGGAAAATAAAAAATATATTTTTATAATAGGCATGAACTATAATGTAATGCCCCAGGAATCCCGCAGCACGACGATAGTGACAGATGAAGAAAAACTCGTTCTCGGAACGAGAGGCATTACGCTGTCACCAAGTGCAAGAACACTTGCACAGGATGAACGCTTTGTCTTTTATCTCGGTGTCACACGTCCGACAGAAGGACTGTTTATCAGCTGGTCATCGACCCTGCAAAACAAAGAAGCGACTAAAATCAGCCCGTTTGTTGCAGAATTTCTGCCGGCTGAGGATGAACGGGTCTTGAACTTTACTTACCGGAAAACGGCGCATTACGACGTGGAAAACTCAATCCGGCTGATTTCAAGCTTGCGCAGCATGGAAGCGCTGGAACATTTTAAGCTCCGCCAGCTGATGTCAACGGGCAAAGAATATCTTCATGATTTAAGCAGTGTGCCGCAGTACAGACACTTTATCTCTGTCTATCAGCTGCTTAAATCGGGAGACAGACAGGCGGTAATTAACCGTCTGACCAGAAACCTGACTTATGATAATAAAGCGCGAAAAATTAACAGCGCGACCGCAGAAGCGCTGTACGGCTCAGAAATGAAAGCCAGTGTGTCGCGCTTTCAGTCATATTTCAATTGTAATTTCCAGCATTTCTCAAATTACGGCCTGAAGCTCAATGTCAGACAGAATCATACGGTAAGACCGCTTGAAATCGGTAACCTTTATCATAATGCACTGGAAAAAGTTGCGGCGGATCTCGGGATGACACTGCAGCACGATGATGACATTATTAAAAGTACGGTAAAAAATGCGGTGGATACGGTACTCAGAACGATCAGTTACGGCATATTTGAACGCTCGGAATACTACTTATCGCTGAAGGAAAAAGCAGTGCAGGCGATTACGACCACCCTGCTCTTTATGAAAGATATTGAAAAGCTCGGAAATTATAAAATGACGCTGATAGAAGCGGTATTCGGCAAAAAATCAGATGAACTGGGCGAGCTGATTCTCACCAGTCCAAATGGTAAGAAAATTATTCTGCGCGGTAAAATAGACCGGGTGGATACGTATAAAAAAGACGGCAGAGTGTATGTCAATATTATCGATTATAAATCGAGCGCCCGGGATTTAAGAAAGGCGGATGTGCTGAACGGCGTCGAACTGCAAATTATTACGTATATGTACGTGCTGATGGAGCGAGCAGAAAAGCTGCTCGGCGGTGAGATTTTCCCGAACTCGATGCTCTTTTATCATGTTAACGAACCGAAAGTTAAAGCAGAAGATGCAGATGAAGCACACAAAGAACGCCAGAGTGCCTTGAAACCGAAAGGTCTGTTCGTTGCAGACAGCACTGTATCGAATATTGACGGCAACAAAGGGCTTGAAAATTTAATTGAAGAGACTGAAAATATTAATGAATACTTCCCGCTGCAGGAGAAAAAAGACGGTACTTTTAACAGTCATTCTAAAAAACGGGTGCTGTCGGAAGAAATGTTCAAACATTATTCTCTTTACGTGATGGAGAAGTTTAAAACTGCGACAGATGAAATCTACGATGGGCACACGCTTGCGAACCCGATCGATACAAACGGCAGCCTGCCGTGCCAGTTTTGTGATTTTAAAGCAGCCTGCCATATAGATAAATTAATCAATGCAGAAGATTACCGGATGAACCGTATTACGGACGAGGATATCGAAGCATTTGAAAGTGAGGTTCACGATGGTTAAATTTACCGAAGCTCAAACTAAAGCAATCGAGACGAAAGGCTCGGATGTCTTAGTATCCGCAGCTGCGGGATCGGGGAAAACAGCAGTGCTCGTTGAACGGATTAAACAGAATATTATCGAAGGTAATTATTCTATAGATGAAGTGTTCGTTTCAACATTTACTAATAAGAGCGCAAAAGATATGAAGGATAAAATCGAACGGGCGCTCCGCGAGACTTATAATGAAACGCCTGATCCGCGCTTAAACGAAGAGATTATTAAACTGAACGATGCGCATATATCGACCTTGCACAGTTTCTGTCTGTACTTAATCCAGACGCATTATAATGCAATCGGACTGCCGCCTGATATACGTACACTCGGCCAGGTCGAGTCGGAAATCCGTCTGCAGAGAGTAATTACGAATGTGCTGGAGCAATTTTACGTTAATGCTGATGAGGACTTTTTAAAGCTTGATCAGTTTGTGACGAGCAATAAGGATAACGCTGCTCTTCATAAACTTGTCTCAGACCTTTATCATGTTGCAGTCGCCACGAAGGAGCCCGATCTTTTTCTAAGAAGCATGTTTGACCAGTATATATCAGAGGATAAACTGACGGAGATTCTGGACAGCTATAGAGCAGTTATCGGCCGTAAATTAAAGAAATTGGATGAGGATCTTTATACGCTTAAAGCGGAGTATGATAATGCCGAACGCGATGAGGACTTAAAAGAGAAAGCGGTTGATGATGCCTACGAAAAACTGGCTGTGATGCACAAGTATGTGCTGCAGGCACTCGAGTCTTTCAGCCGTGAAGGGTACTTTAAACTTCCGCCGGCAAAACTTGTCACAGGCACAAATGCATTTATTAAAGGTGCTGCAGCTTTCGGCAATGATTTAAATGAACGCTATAATAAGCCTGCAAACGCTTTGTATCAGGAACTCGGCAAGCTGAAGCAGTACACGCTTTTAGATGTGAGAGCGGAACTCAGTCCGCTGAACGGCATGAATAATCAGCTGATCAGCATTGCCATGGACGTAATTAGCGAGTACAAGAAAGATAAGCAGTCGGCAGGGGAGATGGATTTCAACGACTATGAACATTATGCGCTTGATATTTTAACTGCGGATGACAGAGAAATTGCGAACCGCTACAAAGAGCAGTTCAAAGAAATTATGATTGATGAATACCAGGATATTAACCGGGTGCAGGAAGCGATTATCCAGCTCTTAAAGTCCGGAGGAGAAGAGAATGGCAATCTGTTTATGGTCGGTGACGTTAAACAGTCTATTTACCGTTTCAGACAGGCTGCCCCGGATTTATTTATCGACAAAAGCGAACGTTTTAATAAAGATGGCAGCGGTACACTCATTCAGCTGAACAGAAACTTCCGTTCACGCGCAGAAATCCTCGATGCCACAAATCTAATATTTGAAAATATTATGGATAAAGATCTCGGAGAAATTGATTACACGGATGAAGAAAAACTGATTAAAGGTATCGAGGCAGCAGAACCCGAATCGCCTGTTGAGGTGCTGCCGGTTATATACGATAAGAGTTTAAAATCCGGAGAAGCGGATGAGCTTGAAATTAAACAGATTGTTAAACTCGTGCAGGATCTGTATAAAAGGGGCGCGGCTTATCAGGATATCGTTATTTTAAACAGAAACCGCTTCGCGCCTGACGTCATGCGCCATGAATTCCAGAAGGCGGATATTCCTGTCAGCATCGACATTAATAAAGGATATTTTGAAACGTTTGAAATTTTAACGATGCGGAGCATCTTATCACTTATAGACAACCCGCTGCAGGATGATCATCTGGCAGGTGTGATGCGGCTGCCGATGTTCGGTTTCAGCGAGGAGGAAATTGCTCAAATCCGCATTTCTTCCGAAGAAAAATATTTATACGAGGCTTTGACTGAATACAGCGGTGACGAAAATATATTAAGGAAAACTGAAGAATTCATCAGTACATTTAGTGAACTTAAACTTCATGCCAAATATTTAAGTGTGCCGGAACTCATTTCGGAAATATTTTTTGAGCTGAATATACTTGAATTTTTCAGCGGTCTGGCCGGCGGTTCAGCAAGACGGGCTAACCTGAATGGACTGATTGATAGAGCACTGGAATTTCAGTCGATGAATAATACAAGCTTATATCAGTTTATCAGCTACATTGATTTCTTAATTTCCGAAGGCAAGGATTTTGGTGAAGAAGGTTCACTTGAGAATACAGATGATGCGGTGCGTGTGATGACCATTCACAGCTCCAAGGGGCTCGAGTTTAAACATGTTATTTATGCCGATTTGAAACAGAACTATACGCTCACTAAAGTGACGCGTGTTTATGTTCATCCGAAACTTGGAATTGTTTTTAACAATTTTAATGATGAACTGAACTACCATTACGACAGTATTCACGGCTTCGCTGCTAATGATTTCCTGAATATTGAGCAGCTGAGTGAAGAATTAAGGCTGATTTACGTTGCGCTGACACGAGCAGAGGAGAAATTGTATCTGCCGCTGATGTTTAAAGGTGAAGCGGAATATAAATATGATTTCAGCAGCATGGAAAAACCTTCTTTTGAAAGACGCGCGGAGCTGAAATCGGCCATGGACTTTTTAGCGCCTGTCGTTATGCAGGCACAGGTTCCATATATTGAAGTTAAGGAAACAGAATTTCGGGCCGGGGAAGAAAATGAGCGAACGGAATACGCAAATCTCGAAGATATCGATGCGCTTAAAGCAGATATTATCCCGGAAGTACGGGAACGGTTATTTTATACTTACCCCGAGCCTGATGATACCGAAGTAACAACTAAGGAATCGGTCACTTCCATTAAACGCAGAAATGAAACGATTCCGGATGGTGCGGAGTTTATCAGCCATACAAGCGAAGTAAATCTGCGCGAGCCGAATTTTCTTCAGAATTCACTGGAAGCGCCGGTTTTCGGGACGATTATGCACGAAATGATGATGCATATTATACACCAGTGGCAGACGCTCAGCGTCATGGAGGACAGTGCAAAAACCGCCTATATTGATACGCTCATCGATAACTATAGTGAAAATTATGAACTTCTCAGTACGGTGCATATTAAAAAGATGAAGGAAAATGCAGCGCGGTTCTTCAATGATAAGATGATGAATGATCTTTTAAATGAACAAGAGGGGATTTATACGGAGCTGCCTTTTATAATGAGCCAGGAAGCAATCGGCTATGCGGAGCATCCCGAGCAGATTGTTCAAGGTATTATAGATTGTCTTTTAGAATATGAAGATCATTACATTATTATCGATTACAAGACAGACCGTGTTAAAGGAACGAATTTAACAAATGAAGATCTTCGTGAAAGATACAGCACACAGATGGATATTTACACGAAATCAGCAATGGCATCACTTAACAAGCCGGTAACAGCCGTGCTTTACTTTTTTGATTATGGGGCGATTCCAGTTGAATAATTCAAATAGAAACATTTATTTTATCGGCGGAGTGTCGCTGTTCTTACTATTTATACACAGCGGGCAGTATTTTATGATGCCGCTTAATGAAATCAATCCGTTCGAATATTTCTTCGGCGGAGATCTGAACGTTTTTAATATAGTCGATATTATTACTGGCGGTTCTGTTATACCGCTTATCAGTATTATAATCGGCTATCTTCTCAGCCAGTACAGTTATACAGGCAAAAAACATCTGGTTAAGGTACTTGTCATTGCGTTTGTACTCTTGAGTCTGAATGCTGTCCTGATCTTTGGTTTTGACCAGCTGCCTTTTGTAATACTAATGGCATTTATCGGTTTAATATTTGTGGGACGCCACTGGATTATAACACTTGCCGCATCGCTTATATTATTTGCGCTGCATTTAATGTTTAATGTTGTTCTTGAAATTATTACAGGACTGAACTCCAATATTCAGCACATGTATTCAGGTATTCAGCAGGTGAATGAATTTATCAGCACCTACAGGAGCACGGATTATCTGGCAATGGTCAATATGAATATTGATATACTGACAGGAATCGGCACAGACGGAATATACAGCGTTGTCTTTGTAATATTGCCGTCAGTGCTTCTCGGCATTGCCTTAAAAGAATTGAATTTTACGGGCTTCATTAAAGACAGTCCGTATATAAGCGGCGGCATCATTATGGTGCTCCTCGCCGGCGGCATCGCTGTAAAGCTTCTGCAGGTGCTTTCTCTCGGTACAATTACAGGAGAAACCCTAGGTGAAGGATTCGGCGGACCGGTTACAGCAATCGGCTATTTTATGATACTTGTCTATATTTCTGACGCTGTTCCAAAACCGGTGTTTAAGCTGTTTTACAATCTGGGTAAATACGGATTAACTTCCTATATATTATTCAATATTCTGATGATGTTCGTATTTTATGGTTTTGGTATGGCGATGTACGGACAGATTTCAATCCAAATGCTGCTGTTCATCGTTTCGGCAATTTATATCTTACTTATTATCTTTGCAAATCTGATGGCTGCCTGTAATATTCAGGCGCTAGAACAGACTTTTCAGACAAATAAGAAAATGAAGCGGGAATAATTAAATATTATTTGTTATACTGTATGAAAGAAAACAAAGGAGATTGTCCAATGAAATTTTTAACTTTTGAATATGAAGACAAGAATTATTATGGTGTCAAAGTAAAACGTGAAGACAGTGCATGGATTATTCCGCTCTTATTCCAGGATTTCAGTGATGTTAAAGATTATCCGAGAACATTGCTCGAAGGTATTACTGAGTACCACACATTGGATTTTCAGGAACTTGTCAGAAAGCTCGTTGAAAGTGCAGAAGCATCTGATAATGCAAATAAGTACAAGGCACCGTTTGAAGATATTAATATTATGGCGCCGGTTAAACCGCCGAATAACACAATCGGTTTTGGCCGCAACTTTAAAGCACACACTGAAGAGATGAAGAGTGAAGTTGAATTGTATGTATTCACAAAAGCAAACTCAAGTCTCGTCGGTGATGAGGATACAATATCTTCTTACAGCGATGTAACAGAAGAGCTGGATTATGAAGGGGAACTCGGTATCGTTATCGGGAAAGAAGCAAAAAACATAGACAGCTCGATGGCTTATGATTATATTTACGGCTACACGATTGTCAATGATATTTCAGCGAGGGAATTGCAGAAATCACACAAACAGGCATTCTTATCGAAAAGTCTGGCGACTCCAATGGGACCTTATATCGTTACTAAAGATGAAATTCCAAACCCGCAGGACACGACAATCGTTACTAAAGTGAACGATGAAATCCGTCAGGACGGCAGCACTTCATTAATGGTAAGAAAGATTGATGAACTCGTTGCAGAATTGTCGAAATATGTGACACTGCAGCCGGGAGATGTTATTGCATCAGGTACCCCTGCAGGAGTCGGGGCGGGCATGGATCCGACAGGCTTCTTAAAAGCAGGAGATACAGTACGTGTTTCAATTGATGGAATTGGAACATTAACGACACACATTGAGTAAACATTCCATGATATACTACTACAGGAAACATTAATGTAGAGGGGGAATCAGACGATGTTACATTTACACCTGACAGCTATTATTGTTTCATTTATATTATTTATAGCTGTTTACGCTATGTACAAAAAGAATAATACTGCTGAAAACAAACCGGCATTTATTCTGCACATGGTGCTGAGAGTGTTCTATCTGCTTGTATTATTCAGCGGGATTATGGTTTACGTCGGTAATATGGAAGGCATCAGCAATGCAGGTTCGCACATGCAGTATGGTATTAAAGCGCTGCTTGGTATTCTTTCAGTTGGATTTATGGAAATGGCAATTGTAAGACTGAAGAAAAACTCCAGAAAAGCGACCGGGCTTTTAATTGTTTGTCTTGTACTTATTATTGCGACAGTTATTATGGGTGCAATGCTGCCTCTAGGTATGCTGAGCTTCTAAAACAAATGAATAATCTTAATGCCGGCCTGTTAAATTTTAACGGGCCGGTATTTTATATGTTCTGTGTTAAAATAAAATTTATGAACAATTAGTGAAACGGAGTCTTAAAGAACTGAAATTTAGTATACTGATTACTATACGAATAAAAGGTAGGATAAAATTATGAAGAGAATACTAGCGCTTGTGAGCATGATTTTGGCAGTGCTGTTTATGAGCAGTCATACAGTATCAGCCGAAGAGAATACATATGACAGAATTTATATGATTACTGTCGACCGCTTTTTAAATAATAATACGTCAAATGACGTTGGCGTAACAGAAGACGGAGATCCTTATTATCCGTTCGGCGGGGATTTTGACGGCATCGTTCCGTATCTCGAGTATATTAAGGATATGGGCTTTAATACAATTATGCTGTCGCCGGTGGCAGAACGTGCCGAAGATGATTATCTCGGCTACGATGTTACAGATTACGCCTCTATTTCTGAAGCCTACGGCAGTCCGGAAGGTTTTGAAAACCTGCTTGCCGAAGCTCATGAACTTGAATTAAAAGTCATTGTCGATATGCCGGCTGTGGCAACAGACGATTATACAGCACTGGAAACTCCCGCATTTAATACTATCCAGGAAGAATATTATGAAGATATTGGGCGGGAGATTATCGACCTGAATGATGCCGGCAACCAGGAAACATACCGTGCAATGGTTCAGGAATTTACAGATACTTACGATGTTGACGGTATCAGCATGTTTGTGAATCAGGATGGATTGAATGCTGAAGAATTTTTACCTGAAAATATTGATACTTACGGGATTTTATCGACTGAAGAAATAACCGCTGAAGGGTTTGACACTATAGCGAGAGAAGGATTCAGAGCTGATCTCGCACAGACATACGGCGGCATTGATCAGGAAATTCCCGAATTTCCGGAAGATGAACAGCTGATTATGGCAGACCACTGGTTCTCAGAAAGATTCACGCACAGTGCTGCAGAACAAAATATGTTTCCGGGTACGAGAATACAACAGCTGGCGAACTATTTATACGCCTACCGCGGACCGAGTGCGATGACATACGGCACAGAAGTTGCCTTTAACGGCAGCAGCTATCCGGAAGTGCATCCGCAAATGGATTTCAGAAGCGATAAGGAAGTTATTGAGTATCTTGAGAATATCGCTGTAGTTTACAGGAATCACGAAATTATGCTGGCTCCGGAATCAGAAACTGAGACGATATTAAACGAAGACGGGCAGTATCTGGTTAAATATTATACAGCTGATGTGGACTACATACTGAATGTAAATAATACAGCTGAAACAAAAAGTAATACGATGGAGCAGACAGCTGAAGAAGAAGGGAAAGTACTGAGCGGTATGCTCATTGGAGATATGATTCGCCCGCATGATGGAGAATATATCACTGTGCTCGACAGAGAAGAAACAGAACTGTATTCGATAATTGAAGAAGCAGGCTTTAACAATGGATACTTATACGCAGCAGTTTTAATCTTTGGTATATTTGCAGTCTTTGTCTGGGTGGCAGCGAGCCGCAGCAGAAAAAATAAAGCAAAAAGAATGAAAGACAGAGAAAAATAAATAACAATAAAGCCGCACTCCTTCAACGGAATGCGGCTTTTAATATTTATAAGTCTTCAGCTTTTTCAATCGCTTTATAACCGATCATATTAATTACATCTTTCGGACTGGAGAAAGGCGGTGAATATCCGATTTCGATATTAATTAAGTCGTATACCGTGCCGCCGAGACGGGTATGGGCCGATAAGACATCGATACGTTTATCAACACCCTCTGTCCCGACGACTGCAGCTCTTAGTATAAGTCCGCTGTCTTTAGAGACATAGACTCGTATATGAATCGGTGAGGCATCCTTCATATAGCCGGATTTATTTTTCTGTTTCTGATCGACTGTAAAGTGAGGAATTTCAGCGACATCTTTTTCCGATAAACCGAAAGTCGCAATATTGTAATCGAAAAACTTCACAATGTTTGTGCCGAGCAGGCCTTCGTGGGTAATCGAACGGTCTCCAGCAAGCTGGTTGGCAATAATATGGGCCAGTCTGTGAGCAGGCCAGGCCAGGGCGGACTGGGTTGTTTTTTCGGGTACATGCTGGAAGTGAGTCATCACAGCATCGCCGAGCGCATATATATTATCGATATTCGTCTGTCCGTTTTTATTAATAGGAATAAGACCGTCTTTTAAAGTAATGTTCGAGCTGTTTAAAAACTTTGTGTTCGGTGTGATGCCGACACCTGTAATAATAAGCGGTGCATCGATTTTTTCACCGTTTGATAATACTGCTTTACCGCCATCAACATAGTCAATTTCCGTATTCAGTTTCAGCGTGACGCCTTGTTCGGTCATGGCTTCATACAGCACTCCGTTCATATCCGCTTCGATATTTTTATAAATCTGTTCATCGTGCTGAAGCATTGTGACCTTAATGCCCCGCTTCGTTAAGTTCTCGGTAACTTCGAGTCCAATATATCCTGAACCGACAAGGACAGCTTCTTTAATATTATTCTCTTCTATAAACTCCACGATATAATCTAGATCTGCCAGTTTATGCAGTGAAAATGTCTGTGCTGCATCTTTTACTGCAGGCAGTTTTTTCGGTGAGCCTCCAGGAGATAAAATTAGATAATCATACGAATCGGTAAACTCTGTATCGCTGTTTTTATCGTATACAGTAACTGTATTTTCTTTAGAATTTACAGCGGTGATTTCATGTTCTGTCTTCACAAAAATATTTCTATCTCTAAATTTCTCAGGTGTCATATTCGTAAGGCTGTCCCATTTTTCAACATCGCCGCCGATATAATACGGCATGCCGCAGGAACCGTAACTGATGTCCCGGTAGCGTTCGTAAATAACGATTTCTATATCGGGATTTAAACGGCGGAGTTGAGATGCAGCAGTAGCACCGCCTGCTACACCTCCAACTACTATAACTCTAGTCATATTATTTACCGTCTTTAAAATAGAAAAGGGCGATGGTGCCGTCGCCTGTATGTGAACTGATTGTCGGTCCAATACTGGAAATATCAATTGTTTGAAGACAGGTCTTTTCAAGCAGCTGCTTTTTTAAATCATTTGCAGATTTTTCTGCATCAGCATGAACGATATGGCCATGGCCGGAAGCACCTTCTTCATTTGCAAGTTCGACCATGCGTTTGAATACTTTTTTAATACCGCGGTGCTTTTCTACAGGAACCAGTTTGCCATCTTCGATATGAAGCAGCGGCTTAATATTTAACAATCCGCCGAGAAAGGCTGAGCCTTTAGATAAACGGCCGCCTTCAGCTAAATAGTTCAAATCGTTAACTGTAAACAGATGTCTGATATATTCAAGGTCCGACTTCACTTTCGAGATAATCGTTTCCTTGTCATCTCCCTCGGCAATATATTCGGCTGTCCGCTCGACAATCAGTCCTGCACCATAGCTCGCAGACTGCGTGTCGATAACTGTAATATCGGCGTCAGGTGTTTCTTCAAGCACTAGATCACGGCCGATTACAGCACTTTGGAATGTTCCTGACAGATTGCTTGAAAACCCGATGTAAATAACACTTTCACCCTGGTCAGTATATTTTTTGAAAAGTTTTTCAAATGCATCCGGATTCGGCTGGCTGGTCATCGGACGCTTGCCGTCTTTGATAGCCTGAATCACTTCCTCACTCGTAATTTCAAGCTGATCGAGGTAGCTTTTATCTTCAATCTGTATCGTTAAAGGTAAAACATCAGCATCAAGTTCCTGTGCTTTACTGAGAGACAGATCTGAACAGCTGTCGATTATAAGTTTCATAACTATTTCCCCCTTAAGATTTCAGGCGCAGGTCAAAAAAGTCATTCAGGAAATGACCAATGCCGTCATTGTTGTTGTTTGTTTCAGTAACGTAGTTTGCAATTCCTTTAATGTCGTCGATGGCATTCTTCATAGCAACACCGTGCTCAACATACTGAAGCATTTCAGTATCGTTATCCTCATCACCGAAAGCGATAGTGCGGTTCGCCGGAATATTTAAAAACTCTCTGGCGTAGTCGACACCGACAGCTTTATTGATACCTTTTTTAATGATTTCAAGGACCGGATAAGGTGCACCCCAGCGGCGCTGTTCGATAACTTCCGCAAACAGTTCATCAAGCGTTTGCCGTATGTGAGGCATTTCAGATTCTTCAGCCTGTACGAGAATACTTGTGACATCTTCATTTACAGTTTCGTATAAATTGCCGACGCTGATTTTAGGATCGCCCATTTTAAAAGCATCAAACAGTACGCTGTCGTGATAGTGTATATATATATTATCCTTAACTTCGGCAACAATATTTTTTATATTGAGTTCCGGTACTTTTTTTGCAATTTCTTTAGTAACATCAAGATCGAGAGTTTCATGTTTTATCTTGAAATTGAAATCGGTCGGATGGTGAACAAATGCACCGTTAAAGTTAACGACAGGAGTCGTCATTTTTAATTCTTTATAGTATGGAACACTTGCCCGGTAGGGACGCCCGGTAGAGATCATCAGTTCGTGCCCTTGTTGCTTAAGTGTTGTAAGCACTTCTTTTGTGAACGGAGTAATTGTCTTTTCATCCGTCAGCAAAGTGCCGTCTAAATCTAAACAGATTAAATGCTTGTCCATATAAATCTCCCTTTTGTATGTGTTTAATTAAAATGTTTCTTCTTAATAATAGCATTTATATTTATTGAATGTATAATTTTTGTTATAGTTATGGTACATACACTACAGTAAGGAGTGATAAGTTTGGATAAAGCAATGGAAGAAAGCATGTACGGTGCGTTAGAGAATGTTATTGACCCCGAACTTGGTATAGATATAGTGAACCTTGGTTTAGTTTATGGTGTAAACCTTGATGACGAAGGTAACGCAGGTGTGGAAATGACTTTAACTTCAATGGGCTGCCCGATGGGACCGCAAATTATGGGACAGGTAGAACACTCGCTGCTCGAACTGCCTGAAGTCAAAGATGTGCAGATAGCAATCGTCTGGAACCCGCCATGGGATAAGGACAAAATGACACGCTATGCAAAAATCGCACTTGGCGTCAGCTAAATCTATTTACAAAAGGAAAGACCGCGAAGATATTCTTCGCGGTCTTTTTTATGCCCATATTAACTGATACAGGATTGAAAATGCGCCGAGTACAAAACAATAATAAGCAAAATAAATCAAATTGCCGTTTTCCATAACATTCTGCAGCCACTTAACTGCAAAGTATGTTGCGATAACCGTTACGATAAAGGCGAGCAGGTAGGCAAGCCATAAAGTATTCATATTCGGATCGTTTACTATGTCACCGACAGAAAGCAAAGCTGTACCGAGAGAAACTGGAATATATAAAAGGAATACAAAACGCAGTGCATTCTTCTGACTTAAGCCGACTGCAATAGAACCGACAAGGGTCGCTCCGCTGCGGCTGATCCCGGGTGTCAAAGCAATACATTGTGAGAGACCCACGATAATTGAGTCTTTAACAGTGATGTCACCGTCGCGTTTTTCTCCGCGTTTATTTTTAATAAACCAGAGCGCAAGACCGGTAAATAACAGCATAACGCCGACGAAACCAACAGAAATATTGTCGCCGATTACATCTTTTAATAACAGACCCGCAACGCCGACCGGAATCGTAGCAATAATAAGACAAATTGTATATTTAAAATCGGTCACTGCGTCGTTATCTCTTGCACCCTTAAAAACAAATCTCCATAAATTTTGAAGAATACTGATAATATCTTTTCGGTAAACAACGAGTATTGCAATCAGCGAAGCTGTATTCAAAAATATTTCGAACGAAAGACCAGTCGCTTCTATGCCGAACAGTTCACGTGCAATGACCAGGTGTCCGCTCGATGAAACTGGAATCGGTTCAGTAAGCCCCTGCAGCAAACCTAAAAATACATATTTAATAGTAGTGATAATATCCAACTTTAAAATTCCTCCTTAAATACCCATCAATAAATATATGATAAATTCCTCAATATTGCTATTAATTACTTGATTTAAAGAAGAAAAAGAGTATAATTAAATTATGGTCAAAAAAGGTCAAACATATATGACCTTAATTTTACTTAGCTGAGGTGAAGTAAATTGGATATTAATAAAATGACTTTAAAAGTGCAAAACATTATCGAACGTGCACAGCAGTATTCAGTTGAGCTTAAGCTGCAGTCCATTGAACTGGAAGCAGTATTAAAAGCTATGCTGACAGCAGATGAAAGCATGAGTGCAGATATACTGGAACGTGCAAACATTAATACAGCAGATATTATTAAAGAATACGACAGGAAATTAAAAACTTATAATGCAGTAACCGGAGACAGCGTTGAATACGGTGTCTATATGTCTAGCGGTTTTTCTCGGCTGTACAACAGTGCGGAAAAACAGATGACTGCCATGGAAGATTCGTTTATCTCCCAGGAGCACCTGCTTTTAGCAGCTCTTGAAGAAGATAATATATTAAAAGAAGCAGTTGGAAATAAAGCGGACATTATTACAGAAATCATTAAGAAAATCAGAGGGGGAAATCATGTGACAACACAAAATCCGGAAAACCAATATGAAGTACTTGAAAAATACGGGCGCGACCTTGTCGAAGAGGTGAGAAACGGCAATGTAGACCCGGTAATCGGCCGGGATGAGGAAATCCGCGATACGATTCGCATACTGAGTCGTAAACGCAAGAATAACCCGGTTTTAATCGGTGAACCGGGTGTTGGTAAAACAGCAATCGTCGAAGGACTTGCTCAGCGCATAGTGCGTAAAGATGTGCCAGAAAGCCTGCTCGACAAAACAGTATTTGAACTCGATTTAACATCACTTGTAGCGGGAGCGAAATACCGCGGTGAATTTGAAGAAAGATTAAAAGCAGTATTAAAAGAAGTTAAAGAATCCGACGGCAGAATTATTCTCTTTATCGATGAAATACACATGCTCGTCGGTGCCGGTAAAACAGACGGCGCGATGGATGCCGGGAATATGCTGAAACCGATGCTCGCAAGAGGAGAGCTGCACTGTATCGGTGCGACGACGATTAATGAATACCGTGAATATATTGAAAAAGATTCGGCTCTTGAGAGACGTTTCCAGAAAGTTCAGGTGCCTGAACCGGATGTCGAAGATACGATTTCAATTCTCCGCGGACTGAAAGAACGCTATGAAGTGCACCACGGTGTAAGAATTACCGACCGTGCGCTTGTTGCGGCGGCAGAATTATCCGACCGTTATATTACCGACCGTTTTTTACCGGATAAGGCAATCGATCTCATGGACCAGGCAAGTGCGACAATCCGCACTGAGATGGGCTCTAATCCGACTGAACTAGATCAGATTAACCGCCGCGTAATGCAGCTCGAAATTGAAGAACAGGCTTTAAAAGGCGAGAAAGATACAGTATCAGCCAATCGTCTGGCAGAACTGCAGACAGAACTCAGCGATATTAAAGAAGAGCAGACAGCACTGCAGAATAAAGTAGAGAAAGAAAAAGAACAAATCGGCAGAGTGAATGACAAACGTGCCGAAGTCGATAAAGTACGTCAGGAACTGGAAGAAGCGGAGAATAACTATGAGCTGGAACGTGCAGCGGAACTCCGCCACGGCAAACTGCCGCAGCTTGAAAAAGAACTCGCTGAATACGAAACAGAAATGGAAAATTCAGTCGATGAAGATCGTATTATCAGAGAAGTCGTAACCGAAGAGGAAATCGGATTTATCGTCAGCCAGTGGACAGGTATCCCGGTAACGAAACTCGTCGAAACAGAAAAAGATAAGCTGCTTAAATTATCGGATATACTTCACGAGCGTGTGGTCGGCCAGGACGAAGCGGTTGATCTCGTTGCCGATGCTGTTATCAGAGCTCGTGCGGGTATTAAAGATCCGGACAGACCAATCGGGAGTTTCCTGTTCTTAGGACCGACAGGTGTCGGGAAAACGGAACTTGCGAAAGCACTCGCTGCAACGATGTTCGACTCGGAAAAACATATGATCCGTATTGATATGAGTGAGTATATGGAGAAACATTCGGTTTCAAGACTGATCGGGGCACCGCCGGGATATGTCGGCCACGAAGAAGGCGGTCAATTAACAGAAGCAATCCGCCGCCAGCCGTATTCAGTTATTCTGCTGGACGAAGTGGAAAAAGCGCACTCCGATGTATTTAATATTCTGCTTCAGCTCCTTGATGAAGGCCGTCTGACTGACTCCAAAGGCCGCAGCGTCAACTTTAAAAACACAATCATTATCATGACATCGAATATCGGGTCACAGCACCTGCTCGATACAGTAGTTGTCGACGGTGAACTGAGCGATGAAACGAAAGATATCGTCATGAGTGAAGTGCATCAGTACTTTAAACCTGAAATTATAAACCGGATGGATGACATTGTTATGTTCAGTCCACTAACTCAGAAAAATATGGGCGCAATTGTCGACCGTCTAATTGCAGACTTAAACAGACGGCTTGCTGCACAGCACATGTCTCTAGAAGTAACTGAAAGCGTTAAAAATTGGGTAGCTAAAAGCGCCTATGAACCGCAGTTTGGCGCACGTCCGCTGAAACGGTTTATTCAAAAACATATCGAAACACCGCTCGCAAGAAAACTCATTGCAGCCGATATGACAGAAGGACTGCATATTAAAGCAGACTATATAAACGATGAATTAGTATTCGATATTGAGTAAGTAAGATGAAAACCTCCTGAAACTTTGATTTCAGGAGGTTTTTTGTTGTTTTTGGGGGTGGATGGCGCTGATTGCTAGGGCGGGTCGGCATGATTGGGTATCATATGTATCCGCGGGCGCTGGGATTGGCATGAATTGGTTTCATAAGTATCCGCGGGCGCTGGGATTGGCATGATTGGGTGTCATGTGTATCCGCGGACGCTGGGATTGGTATGAATGGCTGTCATGTGTATCCGCGGGCGCTGGGGTTTGTATGAACGGTTGTCATGTGTATCCGTCGGCACTGGGGTTTGTATGAACGGTTGTCATGTGTATCCGACGGTGCTGGGGTTTGTATGATTGGGTTTCATATGTATCCGGAACCTTTTGGATTGGCATGACCAAATTTCATATCAATCCAAATTTAAAAAAATAATCTAAACCTATTTATATGACCTCAAAATTTAAATATACCTCGTTCTAACGACTAAATATATAGTTTATACAAAATATGTACATACATTTAATTACAAAAATAACCTTGTTTGTGTAAAAAGTAAACCAGTTTTGCTATTTTTGTGTTTAAGTAACTTTTTTAAAAGAAAAGCAGGGTTCTCGCCTATATATAGGGTAAGAGGACTTTTTTTATAGGAGGAATAATAATGTTTTTAAATAGTCGTGAAAAACCAATTGAGTTACTTTATTACATTGCACTTTCCAAACGTAAAGAACTGACGAACAATGAAAAGTATCAACTGTCTAATTTGGAAAAAGGATTTGAAGGAGAATCTTTATACGATGAAATATTTGATTTTATAGGACATGACAATTTATATATTATTAGAGATCTTTATCTGCATATAAATAATTCGGTCACACAGTACGACAGTATTATAGTTATGGATAACAGAATTGTGGTTAACGAAGTGAAAAATCTCACCGGAGATTACAGGTATGATAATAACAGCTGGTATAAAAATAACAGACAGATGGAAAGTGATCCTTTTATCCAGCTTAATCGGGCGAAAAATAAAATAGTGAGTCTAGGAAATAAAAGTTCTCTGGATTTTTATACAGATAGTAAAGTTATTTTTCCGAATGATGACTTTAATTTTACATCTGACAATGAAAAAATGCATAATCAGGCAGTGATGAGAACTCAGCTGAAAAATTACTTCAGGAGTTTTCGAAATGAAACGATAGGAGATAATGCCAAAAATATTGTTCAGCTGATAAAGAATTCCATTACCTCAAAGCCCGACACTGCTGACTTTATTAATATTTCTGAACTTAAACACGGGCTATATTGCGGACATTGCTCAAGTTTTAATTTACTTAAAGGCAAATTTCAGTTTAAATGCTCTGATTGCGGGAGCATAGAAAGCTATGAAACCCATTTAGTGCGAGCGATGTTTGATTATAAATACTTGTTTCCTAGTCATCCAATGACGAGATTGTCATTGCTGCAATTGATTGATTATAAAATTAATAAAAATACTGTATTTTGTGCTTTGAAAAAACATTGCTACAGTGTTAAAAAAGGGAATTCTACATATTATACTTTGAAATACAGTAATTTTAATCAACAGTTATCCGTGATAAGAAGTACGCAAAGATATAAAGATAAAATTATTCATTCATAATTATTTTGGTGATTTGTAAGGAGAGGATTGGCGCGAACTGGTTTCATAAGTATCCGCCGGCACTGGAGTTTGTATGATTGGTTGTCATATGTATCCGCCGGCACTGGAGTTTGTATGATTGGTTGTCATATGTATCCGCCGGCACTGGGGTTTGTATGATCGGGTGTCATGTGTATCCGCGGGCGCTGGGGTTTGTATGATTGGTTGTCATGCGTATCCGCGGGCACTGGGGTTGGCATGAACGGGTATCATGTGTATCCGCCGGCGCTGGGATCGGCATAATCGGGTTTCATAAGGACCTCAACCCCCCAACCCGAACTATCGCCAACCCTTCCCCAAAAGAAAAAAACCGGGTGCAGATTCGCACCCAGCCGGCCTAAAGGCAGTATAATCTATTATTTTCTGGTATCTTCAATCGCTTCATCGAGTTCCCGGGAGAATTGATTGCGGGTTTCGTCGTCATAGCTTAAGGTATCCTGCAGGAGCTGTTCAACACCGCTGCGGTATTTTACGACATCCTCGATTTCAAAATAAAGTTTGCCTGAACGGCGTACGAAAAAGTCAGCCGGCTTGATTACCATTTCATGAAGTATACCGTAAATTACTTCCGCATATAAGGGTTTCGGCAGACTGTATTTTTCGTGATTATCGTTTGTAATGCCTGCATATTGATAAACTGCTTCGACATTGCTGCCGTATTTCATGGCGAGCATATGACCTTCATCGAGTGTAAGACCGTAACTCGGCGCTTTACGGCTTATGTTATCAACGTAGTTCTGATAGCCGACACTGCCGCCGACATCGCCTCCGGAAACAGGTTCATTTTTAGTTGAAACTTTTTTAACGTTCATTTTATGATGTTTTTTCAAATACTCTGCAACCTCATCCACGATTTCCTCAGCCATATGGCGGTAGCCGGTAAGTTTGCCGCCTGCGATTGTAATGAGCCCGCTTGTACTGTGCCAGATTTCATCTTTGCGTGAAATATCCGAAGCGTTTTTACTGCCGGATTGGATAAGCGGACGAATACCGGCCCACGAGGATTCGATCATCGATATATCTATATTTAAGGTTGGAAACATAAAATTAATCGCGTCGACCAAATAAGCTTTATCTTCAGTCTCAGCTTTCGGCCTGGCTTTATTTTCACCGTAAAATGTATCTGTTGTACCGACGTAGGTTTTGCCGGCCCGAGGAATAGCAAAAATCATACGGCCGTCATCTTTTGTATCAAAATAAACAGCCTGGGTTAACGGGAAATCCTCTTGTTTAAAGACGATGTGAACACCTTTAGTGTGAACTAAATGCTTTTTAGTCTGCCGGCCCGCCTGGTCATTCGCGCGGACTTCATCGACCCAGGGGCCGGTTGCATTAACGACTGCTTTACTTTTAATTTCATAAGTGTCGTTTCTCAGAACATCTTTGGCTTTAATTCCTGTAACCGTACCGTTATCATATAAAAATCCGTCTGCTTTCACGTAGTTGACTGCATCTGCACCGTAGGAAGCGGCTTTCTTCATTACTTCAACAGTGAGTCTCGCGTCATCAGTTTTATATTCCACGTAGTGACCGCCGCCGCGGAGTCCGTCACTTTTAATATTAGGAACCCGTTCGATAACTTCTTGTTTTGTGAGCATGTTGCGGCGTTCGTTTTTATCGACCTGGGCAAGAGAATCGTAGACTTTCAGTCCGAGGCTCGTTGTAAACTCGCCGAATGTACCGCCTTTATGAAAAGGCAGCAGCATCCATTCGGGTGTTGTGACATGCGGACCGTTTTCATAAACAATGGCTCGTTCACGGCCAGTTTCCCTGACAACATTAACCTGCATTTGTTTTAAATACCGGAGTCCGCCGTGAATTAATTTCGTGCTTCTGCTGCTCGTACCTTCTGAGAAATCCTGCATCTCTACCAGGGCGACATTCAGTCCGCGCATCGATGCATCGAGTGCAATTCCGGCTCCCGTAATTCCGCCGCCGATTATAAGTAAATCGTATTCAAATTTCGACATGTGATCAAGCTGATGTTTACGTGTAAGTGCGTTTAACATAATTCTCCTCCTGTTTTTAAATTCGGATTATTCATCTGTCTTAAACATCTGAGTCGCGCGGACTGCACTTTGCCAGCCGCGGTAGAGTGTATCCCGTTTATTGTTATCCATCAGCGGATTGAATGTTGAATCGGTTTTACTGAGTTCCTGCAGAGCTTCTTGTGACAGAAAGAAACCTGTGGCAAGGCCTGCGAGATAACCAGCTCCGAGCGCAGTCGATTCCAAAATTGCGGGACGCTCAACCTTGGTCTGCAGCATATCAGACTGAAACTGCATAAGGAAGTTATTAGCTGAAGCGCCGCCGTCCACTCGCAGCCTGTCGATTTCTATACCGGCATCGAGCTGCATCGCATCGAGAACATCTTTTGTCTGATAGGCGACAGCTTCAAGTGTTGCCCGGCTGATATGCGCTTTAGTTGTCCCCCGGCTCAGACCGAACATGGTACCCCGCGCTTCCGAGTCCCAGTATGGCGCACCGAGTCCGGTAAAGGCGGGCACGACGTATACACCTTCAGACGAATCTACTTGCCTAGCATATTGTTCGCTTACTTTTGAGTCGCTGAAAAATTCGAGGTTGTCACGCAGCCACTGAATCGCGCTGCCCGCAACAAAAATAGATCCTTCCAGTGCATAATTCACCTTGCCGTTGATGCCGACAGCAATCGTCGTTAACAAGCCATTGTTGCTGGATGTCGGTTCTTCACCTGTATTCAGAAGCAGAAAACAGCCGGTTCCGTAAGTATTTTTCGCATCGCCTTCATTAAAGCACGTCTGGCCGAATAAGGCTGCCTGCTGATCGCCCGCGATACCTGCAATGGGAATGTTGTAACCGAAGAAGTGGGACTTTGTCGTGTAGCCGTATATTTCGCTTGAAGATTTTACTTCCGGCAGCATCTTCTTCGGAATATTTAAGATAGATAAAAGTTCTTCATCCCATTTAAGCTCGTATATATTATATAGAAGTGTCCGACTCGCGTTTGTATAATCTGTAACGTGTTCAGCACCTTCAGTGAATTTCCATATAATCCAGCTGTCTACCGTACCGAATAAAAGGTCGCCGTTTTCTGCTTTTTCCATGGCACCCTCAACGTTGTCGAGAATCCATTTAATTTTAGTGCCTGAAAAATAAGGGTCAATTACAAGTCCTGTCTTTTCCCGGAAAAGCGCTTCATATCCCTGTTCTTTCAAATCAAAACAAATATCGGCGGTCTGTCTGGATTGCCAGACGATAGCATTATAAATTGGAAGACCGGTATTTTTATCCCAGACTACTGCGGTTTCCCTCTGATTTGTAATACCGATTGAATCGATATCAGCCGGTGTGATGTTATTTTCTATCATGACTCCGGCAACTACAGACAAGACAGAACTCCATATTTCGTTTGCATTATGCTCCACCCAGCCGGAATGCGGAAAGTGCTGTGTGAACTCCCGCTGATTTGAAGCGGCAATATTTCCTTCCCGGTCGATAAGTACAGCTCTCGTACTCGTTGTGCCCTGGTCGATCGACATGATAAATTTTTTCATATTAAAATACCCCCAAAAAAGGTAAAAGTGATTATAAAATAATTATACCCGTTTTACAGTAAAGTTAAAAAATACAAATAAAAAAACCGGATTTCATATGAAATCCAGTTTAGTGTTCGTCGCCGGCATTAGGATCAGCTGACATTTTATTCAATCCGTCAAGGACAAAGATTGTCAATGTAATAAGTACCGCTAAAACAACACCAATCCAGAAGTTTAACGGGCCGCCGCCTGCAAGACTGTTAAGTATAAAGTTGACCATCTGAGTGAGCATGAATGCCCATAAAAATGTAACGAGATATCTCATCAGTGAGAAGCCTCCGATTTAACGTATTTTATACATTCATTTTACATGAAAAAATTCATAAAGTATAGTGGGGAAAAAATAATTGCTGAAAACGCTTGCATTATTGAAAGCGGTCTCATAGAATAAAGGTGCAAACGATTATGCATAGATGTATATTAATAAATTACATGCAGAAATTTTATAATTTTTAGATAATTCTTATTGCCTTTTTGACAGTGTCTTTATACAATAGAAAAACAAACATGAGAATTTACATAATTTGAAAAATTGAGACTTATTTTTAACAAAGGGAAAGTTAAGGTGATTTAAGTGGGAGAAGAGCTTCTGAGCGTTAAAAATTTGACGACATCCTTTAAAATAGACGGGACATATTACCCCGCTGTGGACGGTGTGTCACTGGATATTCAGCCGAATGAAGTAGTGGCACTTGTCGGGGAGTCCGGATCGGGGAAAAGTGCAACGGCATTTTCATTAATGAAGCTTCACAGGAATGCACGGATTGAAGGCCAGGTGGATTTTGAAGGTAAAGACCTTCTTAAAATTAATGAGAAAAAGATGAACACTATACGCGGCGGAGAGATGGCCATGATCTTCCAGGATCCCATGACTGCATTGAACCCGTTAATGAAAATAAAGCTTCAGATTATGGAGACTTTAAAAATACATAAGACGAAAGCTAAAAGTGAAAGAGAAAGCTATGCAATAGAGTTATTGTCGAGAGTAGGCATTCCAAATCCGGAACGTGTCGGGGAAGCATTCCCTCATGAACTTTCAGGAGGAATGCGCCAGCGTGTTGTAATCGCAATTGCAATTGCGAACAGACCGCGGCTCTTGATTGCAGATGAACCGACGACGGCGCTGGATGTAACAATTCAGGCGCAGATTCTCGACTTAATCAGAGAACTGCAGGAAGATCTTAACTCGGGAGTACTGCTGATTACGCATGATCTCGGTGTTGTGGCGGAAATGGCAGATCGGGTAGCTGTAATGTATGCCGGCCAGATTGTGGAAATCGCACCGGTTAAAGAATTATTTAAATATCCTAAACATCCGTATACGCGTTCTCTGCTAAACTCACTGCCGCATGAAGAGCAGATGGGAAGCAGACTTCATGTTATTGAAGGGGTCGTGCCTGCACTGAATAAAATGGATAGAGACTCATGCCGTTTTGCGCCACGGATTCCGTGGATTCCGGCTGAAGCCCATGAACATAATCCAGAACTTAGGGAAATCAGCCCGGAGCATTATGTACGCTGCACGTGCTATAAAGACTTCTATTTAAAATCGGACCCTGATATCGGACTTCAAGTAGAACAGGAGCAAATGGAAAATGGCGCAGAAGAGGTGAAGGAATGAATAACCTGCTCGAAATAAATAATTTAAAAGTGTACTACCCGATAAAAGGCGGTTTTTTCAATACAGTTAAAGACCACGTTAAAGCTGTTGACGGAGTCTCACTCAATATTCCGCAGGGCACTACATACGGTCTCGTTGGAGAGTCGGGATCAGGGAAAACAACAACAGGCAAAGCAGTCATCGGCTTGAATCATATAACGGAAGGGGAGATTCTTTTCGATGGCAAAGCAATCAGCGGAAGCGGGAAGTCAGTGGAAAACAGTAAAGAAATCCAGATGATTTTCCAGGATCCGTACTCTTCTTTAAATGTACGTAAGCGTGTATTTGATATCGTGAGTGAGCCGATTAGAAATTATCACAAACGTACTAAAGATGAACTGATTGCAGAAGTTTTGGATCTGCTCCAAAAAGTAGGGCTGCCGCCGGGCTCGCTTTATAAATATCCGCACGAATTTTCAGGCGGACAGCGGCAGAGAATCGGTGTAGCACGGGCAATCGCACTGAACCCGAAATTGATTATTGCCGATGAGCCTGTATCTGCACTCGACGTGTCGGTCCAGGCGCAGGTATTAAACTTTATGCAGGATATTCAAGAAGAGCTGGACTTGACAATGCTGTTTATCGCGCACGACTTAGGGGTTGTCCGGCACATGTGTCAGCATATCGGTATTATGTATCAGGGACGCCTCGTCGAGGAAGGCACCGCAGAGGATATTTTCAGCAATCCTCAGCACCTTTATACGAAACGTCTGATCGCTGCGATTCCGGATACGAACGTTGATAAAATCGATGAAAATCTGCATATTCGCCAGTCGGTAAAAGAAGAATACGACCAGCATTTTCACGAATATTTAGATGAGGATGGCAGAGCATTGCCGCTGATTAATATTTCAGCAACGCACAAAGCTGCACTGCCGGCAAAGGGGTGAAAGGCTGAATGTTAAAATTTACTATTAGACGGTTAATTATATCGTTTCCGCAAATTATTTTACTAAGTATTCTGGTATTCTTCCTGGGTTCTTTAATGCCGGGGGATGCCTTAAGCGGTCTGATTGACCCTACAGTGCCGATTGAACAAATCGAACGTCTGCGTGAACAGATGGGACTAAACAATCCCTGGTATATTCAGTACAGAGACTGGATAGCTGCGATGCTGCAGGGAGATTTCGGGCACTCGTTCTTTAAACAGCAGCCGGTACTTGACGTTATCGGTGATAGAATGCTGAATACCATATGGCTGTCATTATTCTCAGCAGTATTAATTTACTTAATCGGTATTCCATTAGGCCTTATTTCAGGACGATGGAACGACTCGCCGCTCGACAGTCTGATTACAGGATACACATACTTAGGTTTCGCAACACCGACATTTATTTTTGGTTTAGTAATGCTGCTGCTGTTCGGCTATACACTTGGCTGGTTTCCTACAGGCGGTTCGGTTGGAGCGGGCATACAGCCGGGCACCTTCGAGTATGTGCTGAGTAAAATCCAGCATCTTATATTGCCGAGTTTTGCTATAGCTTTAATCGGGCTGGTCGGCACCGTTCAGTATTTAAGGAGCGGTATTATCGAAACAAAACAGAAAGACTTCATAACTTTAGCACGTGCTAAAGGTGTAACAGAAGGAAAAGTTTATACGAAACATATTTTTAGAAACTCAATTTTACCGATTGCTGCTTTCTTCGGTTATGAAATTACGGCATTATTAGGCGGGTCGCTGTTTATCGAAACGATTTACGGCTATCCAGGCATGGGCCGCTTATTCCTTGAATCAATTTCAATCCGCGACTTTTCAGTGGCGAACGTACTTATTCTAATGTACGGAATGCTTGCGATTATAGGAACGCTGCTGTCAGATATTATTTTAAGTATAGTGGATCCGCGTATCCGCATTAAGTAAGGAGGGGTGAATTTGGCTAATAAAAGAGAAGACAAAAACAGACTGAAAGAAAATGAAACAGAAACTTATAAGTACAGTGAAGAACCGGCAAACAAAGAATACACCCCGCCTGAAAAAGGGGATGCATTCTCACTGGATGATAAAGACAGCAGTGAGCGAAAAGAAATGGATATGAGCGTTAAAGCGGATTTACCGCATGGGGCAGTGGGCCATGGCGCGCTGGATATGAAAAATCTGCCGCGCTCTAAGCCCGGCTGGAAAATTATATTTGAAGAATTAATCAGCGATAAACTCGCGCTGTTCTCTCTTATAATTCTAGTCGTTATTACATCATATGTATTCGGCTTAACGATGTTCCTGAACCAGGCGGCGATTGTTAAAGTGGATTTATTCGCAATCAACCAGCCACCTAATGATGAATTCAGATTGGGAACGGACTACGGCGGCCGCGATATCTTCGGCCAGCTGATTATTGGAACGAGGAATTCACTTGCTATCGGTTTCCTGGTCACTGCTATAAGTGTCGGCTTCGGTATAGTTTACGGTGTTGTATCGGGCTACTTTGGCGGACATATCGATAACGCGATGATGCGTGTTGTTGACTTTTTCATGGTTCTGCCATTCCTGATGATCGTTGTTGTATTCGTAACAATCGTTCCATCGTATGATATCTGGACATTCTCATTAATTATGGCTGCCTTCTTGTGGACAGGTACAGCGCGGCTGATTCGTTCAATTGCGATGCAGGAGAAAGAGCTCGATTATATTAATGCTTCCCGGACTCTTGGAAGTTCTAATATTAAAATTATATTTACCCAGCTGATGCCAAACATGGTCGGTCTGATTATCGTTAACGCAACGCTGTCACTGGCTGCGAATATCGGAATTGAATCAGGCTTGTCATTTATCGGCTTTGGTTTCCCGGAGAGCACACCTTCACTCGGGACACTCATGGCTTATGCAATTCAAACGCAGACTCTGCAGAACAGATGGTGGATTTGGGCACCTGCTGCAATCCTGATTTTAATCTTAATGCTGTGTGTCAGAAACATCGGAGAAGCATTCAGACGTGCAGGAGACGCCCGTCAGCGCAATGCATAAACAGAAGACTTAATTTTCAAAAAATTATTGTAATGCTGCATAACTATGCTATTATGAATATTAAGAAAACTTTACAAACATTTTATGGAAGAATTTCAATTCAGATACTAAAGTTCGGAGATCTGAACTTTGTATATATATCAAGCAGTAAAAACAAAGGAGGAAATAAAATGACTAAAATTTCTTGGTCGAGGTTTTGCTTCCTTATGACGCTGGCTCTTGTTTTAGCGCTGGCAGCATGCGGGGGAGATTCTTCAGAAGAAGATACATCTACGGATGACGCTTCAACGGAAGAATCAGGAGATGAAGAATCATCAGATGATTCTGCAGAAGAAGGGGATACTGCTTCAGGAGAAGTATACAACTATGAAGATTTTCCAAAAACAGTATCTAATACAGGGGAGCCTTCAGGGGAAGGAACTATTAAAGTAGGATATTCATCAGATACGCCTTTTGAGGGCACTCTGAACTGGGCATTCTACAATGGTGCACCAGATGCAGAAATGCTTGAGTTATTCGATGAATCATTACTGTCAATGGATGCTGATTTCCAGTATACAAATGAGGGTGCGATGACTTACGAACTCGATGAAGAAAATAACACTGTAACGTTTACAGTGCGTGATGACGTGAATTGGCACGATGGGGAGCCGTTAACGATTCAGGACTATGTTGCTTCATATGAAGTTATCGGACATCCTGATTACGACGGGGTACGCGGTTCAACAGACGGCTTTACGCTAATCGAAGGGTACGAAGAATATAGAAGCGGCGATGCTGATTCTATTTCAGGTATTGAAGTAGTGGATGATCAAACTGCTGTATTTACATACAGTGAACTTGCGCCGTCATTAACAGCCGGTGGTTTCTGGCCATATGCTTTCCCTGAACATCATTATGACGGTATAGAAGTAGCTGATATGGCAGCAGCACCTGAAACTCGTGAAAACCCAATTGGTATTGGACCATACAAAGTGGACTCAATGGTTTCAGGTGAGTCGATTTCTATGTCTAAGTTTGAAGATTATTGGCGCGGTGAACCAGGAGCTGCAGAAGTAACGGTACGTGTCATTGCACCATCGTCAGTTGCAAGTGCAGTTGAGTCAGGAGAGATAGATTATGCTATCAGTTTCCCGACAGACCAGTATCCGGATGTTGCAGACATTGAAGGTGTTGAATGGCTGGCAAATATTGAAGGTGCTTATACTTACATCGGATTTAAACTCGGCTCATGGAATGCTGATGAAAATCGTGTAGATTATAAACCCGAAGAAATGAAAATGGGCGACGTTGAATTACGCCGTGCAATGTGGCATGCAATTGACAATGACGCAATCGGCGAACGTTTCTACAACGGACTTCGCTGGAAAGCAACTTCACTAATTACTCCTTACCATGCTAACTGGCATGAAGAAGTAGAAGTTCCTGCCTACGATCCTGAAGAAGCAAACCGCATTCTTGACGAAGCTGGATACGAAGATACTGATGGAGATGGCATGAGAGAAACACCTGAAGGAGAACCGTTAACGATTAACTTTGCTTCAATGTCAGGTGGAGATACTGCGGAACCATTAGCAAACTACTACATCCAGTCTTGGAGAGATGTCGGTTTAAATGTTGAATTAACTAACGGCCGTTTAATCGAGTTTAACTCATTCTACGACATGGTTGAAAACGATGATCCGGAAATCGATATTTATCAGGGTGCCTGGAGTGTAGGTTCTGACGTAGACCCTTCAGGTCTTTACGGTCCGGATGCTCCATTTAACTACACTCGCTATGAATCAGATGAAAGTACTGCATTGCTGGAAGATGGTAACTCAGCAGAAGCTCTTGACACTGAATACAGAAAAGATGTATACAACCAGTGGGCAGAACTGATGGCTGAAGATATTCCTGTAATTCCGACACTTTACCGTGCATTTGTTACACCTGTAAACGAAAGAGTAATCAACTACTCTGAAGATTACGAGTGGAACGAAGACCTGTTATGGTACCGCGTTGGTGTTGAAGACGCAGAATAACCATTAATGAATAAGAGGAAACCTGGGACAAATTGTCTCAGGTTTCTTCTTATTTATCAGTTTGTTTTTAATTGAAAGACGGACTGAATTATGATAAATTAGTACCTAGTAATATAATGAGACTATAAGGTGTGAGAAGCATGACAAATGTAGGAATTCTCGGCATTGGTTCATATGCACCAGAAAAAGTATTTACGAATTTTGACTTTGAAAAAATTCTCGATACTTCTGATGAATGGATTAGAGAAATGACAGGTATAGAAGAACGGCGTTTCGCGGAAGATATGGAAACAAGTGAAATGGCTTTTTATGCAGCTGAAGAGGCGATAGAGAACTCGGGCGTGGCAAAAGAAGATATCGATTTTGTAATCGTTGCCACTTCTACCGGAGATTATAAATTCCCGACAGTTGCAACTATGATTCAGGACCGTCTGGGACTCAATAATGTTGCATCGATGGATCAGCTCGCTGCATGTTCAGGTTTTATATATGGACTCTCAACAGCTGAAATGTTCGTTAAATCCGGCAACTACAAAAATATTTTAGTGGTCGGCGTTGATAAGCTGACAAAAATAACTGACTTTGAAGACCGCTCGACCGCGGTATTATTCGGAGACGGTGCAGGTGCTGTAGTCGTTGGTGAAGTTGAAGAAGGTTTCGGCATTAAATCTTTCGAACTCGGGAGCAAAGGATCAGGCGGCAAGTATTTATATGGAGATAAAGAAAAAGGATATATCCGTATGAACGGCCGGGAAGTATTTAAATTTGCAGTCCGTCAAATGGGAGAGTCGAGCGTTGCAGTCACTGAAAAAGCAGGACTTGCAAAAGAAGATATTGATATGCTGATTCCTCATCAGGCTAATATTAGAATTATGAATGCGGCAAGAGAACGTATGGGGCTGCCTTATGATAAAATGAGTGTGACTGTCAATAAATACGGGAACACTTCAGCAGCATCGATTCCGCTCAGTATAGATTATGAAGTGAAAAGAAACCGCATCAAACCGGGAGACAATATTGTTCTCGTCGGATTTGGCGGCGGTTTAACATGGGGCGCAGTTTGTTTAACTTGGGGTACTAAAAAGGAGGACTCTTAATGACTAGAAGGCGAGTTGTAATTACCGGTGCAGGGGCAGTAACACCAATTGGTAATACAGCAAAGGAAACATGGCAGAACGCATTGGCGGGTAAGAATGGAATTGCAGAAATTACTAATATCGATACCGAACAATTTAATGTTCATATCGGCGGAGAAGTAAAAAACTTAAATATAGAAGATTTTATCGATAGAAAAGAAGCGCGCAGAATGGATAAATTTACACAATTTGCTGTTATTGCGGCAGACGAAGCGGTAAAGGATTCAGGTCTTGAAATTAACGACAGCAATGCTGAACGTGTCGGAGTATGGATCGGTTCCGGAATCGGCGGCATTCAGTCACTGGAAGATGGTTTTATCGCGCTGACGACTAAAGGACCGAGACGTGTCAGTCCTTTCTTCGTTCCGATGATGATCCCGGATATGGCGAGCGGCCAGGTGTCAATCCGTGAAGGGGCAAAAGGCCCGAACGGTGCGACGGTCACAGCATGTGCAACCGGTACAAACTCTATCGGTGACGCGTTTAAAATTATTGAACGCGGCCAGGCAGATGTAATGATTACGGGCGGTACTGAAGCGCCAATTACAAACATGGGTGTTGCAGGATTCCAGGCGAACAGAGCATTATCGAACTCGAACGATCCTGAATATGCGTCGCGTCCCTTCTCAAAAGACCGGGACGGTTTCGTAATAGCTGAAGGTGCCGGGATTGTTGTTATCGAAGAACTCGAGCATGCAAAAGCACGCGGTGCACAAATATATGCTGAAATTGTAGGCTACGGCTCTACGGGAGATGCACATCACATTACAGCACCGGCGCCAAATGGAGAAGGCGGCGCACGCGCAATGGCTGAAGCGCTGAAAGATGCCGGCATTAAACCGGAAGAAGTGCAGTACATCAACGCGCATGGTACGAGCACACCTTACAACGATGAATTTGAAACGCTAGCAATCCGTTCTGTCTTTAAAGAACATGCGGATAACTTGTTCGTCAACTCGACTAAATCGATGACGGGCCACATGCTCGGCGGAGCAGGCGGTATGGAAGCGATCATTACTGCTTACAGTCTGCGTGAAGGCAAAGTTCACCCGACTATTAATTTAATAAACCAGGCTCCGGAGTGCGATCTTAACTACGTGCCGAACGGTGTTGAAAAAGCTGACCTTAAATATGCTGTATCTAACAGTTTAGGTTTCGGCGGTCACAATGCGTCCCTGGTATTTAAAAAATACGAAGAATAAAATTATATATTGAAGCACGTTCTGCCTTGGGTGGAGCGTGCTTTTTTTGTTTGTATGGAATTTTACCGTTTGCTCCGCAATGAGCTCCTGTCATTCCCGAGAAAGTGTGTTTGCTCCGCAATGAAATCTCGATCCCCTTTTCATTTACCCAAAAACACAAAAAATCCGGGCAGAATCAAAAATTCTGTCCGGATTACTGATTATTTTCTGCGCTTTCTGCCTAAGCCCATTGCGCGTTCCATTTTTTCTACCATCTTATCTGCTTTCCGCGCTGCTTTATCGCGGCCGGCATCAAGAATCTCATCCAGTTCTTCACTGTTGAGGTAATAGTTGTATCTTTCCTGGAAATCGATAAGGAATTCTTTCACGACTTCCCCGAGATCCTTCTTAAAGTCTCCGTAGCTAGAGTCTTTATATTCTTCAGTCAGCTGTCCGATTGTTTTATCGGTTAATGAACTGTAAATAGTGAGCAAGTTCGAAATACCAGGTTTGTTTTCCTTATCGAATTTAATTTCGGTATCAGAATCGGTAACGGCAGAACGGATTTTCTTCGCCGCCTGATTTGGATCGTCCAGTAAGGTTATAAATGATTTTTGATTATCATCACTCTTACTCATTTTCTTAACAGGCTCGTTCAGGCTCATAATACGTCCGCCTACTGCCGGCAGTTTAATTTCAGGCAGTGTGAAGATGTCATTATATTTAGTGTTAAAACGCTCGGCAATATTGCGGGTAAATTCAATGTGCTGAGTCTGATCTTCACCGACTGGTACTACGTCAGCGTTGTAAAGTAAAATATCGCCGGCCATTAAAGCAGGATAAGTCAGGAGTCCAACAGAGATGCCGTCCCGCTGATTTTGCTTTCGTGCTTTATCTTTAAACTGTGTCATACGTTCAAGCTCTCCGATATATGAAGTACACTGCAGCATCCATGCTGCTTTGGCATGAGCTGAGACTTCACTTTGTATAAAGAGAGAAATCTTATCGGGATTTAAGCCGCTTGCAAGATAAATGGCTGCGAGCGCTCGTGAATTTTCACGAAGCTTTAGCCGGTCCTGGGGCACAGTGATAGCATGCTGGTCCACGATGCAGAAGTATGAATCGTATTCGTCCTGTAATTCAACGAATTGTTTATAAGCGCCAATATAGTTCCCTATAGTCGGAATACCGCTTGGCTGAACGCCTGAGAATAATGTTTTCATTAATGTCACCTACATAGTTTTAGTTAGTCTCTTAATATTAATACTCTTTTTGCAGATGTGCAATCAAGTGGGCAAATTAGCATTAATTTATATGAAAAAACTGGAGTAGGCAGTATTAATGCGGAAAACATCTATGCTTTGACCAAATTTGATGTTATAATAGAATCAGGCAGTAAATATTGCTTTTTAACAGCAGCTTAATTAATAATTTTTAAGATTATTACAATATTCTCATTTTATTTTAATGTTTAGTACCTATAATAAGAATTGTCAACAGGAGTCAGGGTTACATACTGGTGAGATGTTTAAAGATAACTTTAAACGGGTATAGATTCTTGTTAGAAATAAAAAATTGGAGTGTGAGTTACATGGTAGTACTATTTACTTCTCCAAGTTGTACGTCATGTCGTAAGGCAAAAGCATGGTTGCAGGAAAACGATATTCCTTATACGGAACGCAATGTATTTTCTGAACCATTAACTTTAGACGAAGTTAAATCTATTTTAAGAATGACAGAGTACGGGACAGAAGAAATTATCTCGACTCGCTCTAAAACTTTCCAAAAATTAAATGTTGATATCGAAAGCCTTCCTATGAATGAGCTGTATACTTTAATTATGGAAAACCCCGGTTTATTGAGACGTCCAATTATTATGGATGACAAACGTTTACAAGTGGGCTACAACGAAGATGAAATCAGACGCTTTTTACCACGCAGCATTAGAACCTTGCATCTAATCGAAGCTAAACGCCTGGCAGAATTATAAGAAATATTTGTACGATGATTAACTTGATATATGTATGAAGTTCAATACGCCTGCAGATGATTTGCTATCTGCGGGCGTTTTAACATATAATAAGCAGACAAATCTAAAATTTGGTATTATATTATAATCCTTAGTATAATAGGCAGAAATGATGGTAAGGGAGTGAGCAGGATGAGAATTGAAAGAGTGAACGACTCAACCATTAAATTCTTCTTAACATACAGCGATATTGAAAGCCGCGGTTTTAACAAAGAAGATTTATGGATGAACCGTCAGCGCGGCGAAGAATTTTTCTGGACGATTATGGATGAAGTAAACAACGAGCAAACAGATGATTTTGCTATGGATGGCCCATTATGGATTCAAGTGCATGCGTTCGACAAAGGTATCGAAGTCGTTGTGTCTAAGTCCCAGAATGAACATGATCCGTATGGCATGGAGCCTTATGCCATGAATATTGAAAACCGGGAAATCGAATCATTTATCGATAAAGCCATCGACGAACGGAAAACTGACAACAATAATAAATTTGATGTTCCAGTCATTAATGAACCCCTGATGGTTCACTTTAGTGATTTTGAAAATCTTATAAAATATACTCATGAAGTTGAAGTGGATGAAACGCTGTATGAAGATTTACTGTATGTACTGGATGGTAAATACTACTACCAGGTCTTCTTTGACTACAGAACACATTTTGACAGTATGGAAGGTATTGAATCAAAGCTGCTGGAATACAGTGAGCCGACTTCGATTGCCAGTGCCTTACTGGATGAATATGGAAAAATTATAATGAGTAACAACGTTCGGGCGCAGGTTAGAAGATATTTTCAAGAAAATTAATTAACTTGTACGAAAAAAAAATAAAACCTCCTTTTTCCCTATATATAGGAAAAGGAGGTTTTTTTATGTTTATGGCAAATGATGAAAACGGCTTGCAGGTTATGGCTTTAAATGCAGTAAAAAATGAACTGTATTTCTGTCCGGTCTGTGACACACCTGTTATTTTAAAAGCAGGCAGCGTAAAGGTTCCGCACTTTTCTCACCATCATATTTTACAATGCAGCAGATATTTATACAAAAGGGAATCGCTGCTCCATTTAAAGCTGAAACACGATTTATACCTTAAATTGAAGAAGCGTTACGATACAGCGATGGAATATTATCTTGAAAGTATTGAACAGATTCCGGATATTTTAATTGAACACAGCCTGGCTCTTGAAATTCAGCTGTCAAGAATCAGTCCGGAATTAATTTTATCGCGCACCTCAGGCTATCGTAAGCTCGGTATCAGAGTAATCTGGCTGCTGGACGAAAAAGAAATAAAACAGGAAGGTGTGCTCGTCTCCTTAAGTCATTTTCAGCTGTCCGCCATGTCCGAAGATACTATCTATACAGTGGATACCGAAAAACTTATTATTACTGCCTGGCACATCGGGCATACTGCCGGCTTAAACCGTTTCACATTTAAAAAAGAACAGGTGGTCCTGGATGATTTATTAACATTTCAAACTAAGGAAAGCTGGGCAGAAACATACAGGCTGTCAGAAGCAGCGGTGAAGCGTTTAATCCGGCGTGAGAAATCCGGGAAATCAGTCTTGAATCCGACACTGACTTATATGTATCAGCTGGGTCTGACTGCAGGCACGCTGCCTGATTTTCTTTATTTTACCGGTTTTGATGAAAGATATATTTTAAATTCGCCAATTGAGTGGAAGTTATATATTTATTACCATTTAACGAACAGTACTTTTGACCGCGAAAAGTTTTCTAACTTTATTAAATTGAGAACACTCTCTGATATTCCTGATAAAAACACAATCATTAAGAAGCTGCTTGCTTTCTATTTAAAAGTTTTTCGGATTTCGAAAGATATTGCTTGAATAAAGAATAAATTATTGAGAAAATTGTGTTACTAATAAACGGAGGTTTTTATTCATGGGGAATTTAATTACTAGAGAAGAACAGCAGCTTGAAAATACGTGGGATTTAACGACGATCTTTAAAAGTGACGAAGATTTTGAAAAAGCGTATAAAGCACTCGAGAGCAAAATCGCTGATAACGATCAATTCAAAGATGGTTTCGATTCTGCAGAAAAACTCGCAGATGCTCTGGAGCTCGAAAGATCACTCGATACAGAACTCGGGCAATTATTTGTCTATGCTCATTTAAAACACGACCAGGATACGTCAAATGATACTTACAGCGCACTCGAAAGCCGGGCAAGATCACTTGCAGTTAAATACTCGACAGCCTGGAGTTTCCTCGTGCCGGCAATTATGGAAATTCCTGAAGAAACTTTAAAAGAATATGCGAATCATGAACGGCTCGCGGAATTTAAATTTGATCTTGAGAAATTAAATAAGCAGCGACCGTATATTTTAAGCGATAAAGAAGAACAGCTCCTTGCCCGTGCCGGTGAAGTGATGCATACACCATCTCAAGTGTACGGTATGTTTAATAATGCAGATATTACTTTTAAACCTGCTGTTGACAAGGAAGGAAAAGAGCATGAACTTACTCAGGGGAACTATGTTGAACTGCTTAAATCTTCCGACAGGACGCTGCGCGAGTCTGCTTATAACAACCTGTACGGTGAATATAATCAATTTAAAAACACACTCAGCCAGACACTTGCCGGAGTTGTAAATACTCATGCTTTCAGTGCGGATGTCAGAGGGTATAAATCAAGCCGTCATCAGGCGCTGTCAAATAACCATATTCCTGAATCTGTGTATGACAACCTGGTAAACACAGTGAACGATAATCTTCATCTTTTACACCGTTATACAGAACTGCGCAAGAAGTTTTTAAAAGTCGATGAATTGAAAATGTATGATATGTACGTACCGCTCGTTGAAGATACAGACTTTGATATGACTTATGAAAATGCCAAAGAATGGCTTGTAAATGCTCTCCAGCCTTTAGGTGAAGAATATGTCAGCATCGTTAAAGAAGGCTTAGAGAACCGCTGGGTAGACGTATATGAGAACAAAGGAAAACGTACAGGTGCATACTCATCAGGCACTTACGGGACAAATCCGTTTATCCTTATGAACTGGCAGGATAATGTCAATAACCTGTTCACGCTGGCGCATGAATTCGGACATTCTGTGCACAGTTATTATTCGCGCAAAAACCAGCCGGCAAATACGAGCGGCTATTCTATCTTTGTTGCAGAAGTCGCAAGTACTTTTAACGAAGCGCTGCTTGCTGATTACATGTTTAATACGCTCGATGATAAAAAACAGCAGCTGTACTTATTGAACGAACAGCTGGAAGGTTTCAGAGGCACCGTGTTCCGTCAGACGATGTTTGCGGAGTTTGAGCATGCAATTCATGTGCTTAAAGAAGCGGGAGAGCCGCTGACAGCAGGCAAGCTCAGCGAAGTTTACGGAGATCTGAATAAAAAATATTTCGGTGATGCAGTCGACTACGACGAAGCAATCAGCGTGGAGTGGGCAAGAATTCCTCACTTCTATATGAACTATTACGTTTATCAATATGCAACAGGCTACGCAGCTGCAGCAAGTCTGTCAAAACAGGTGCTGGAAGAAGGGGAAGAGACTGCACAGCGCTATATCGAGGAATTCCTTAAAAAAGGATCATCGAACTACCCGATTGAAATATTAAAAAATGCTGGAGTCGACATGACGACGAGCAAACCGGTTGAAAATGCACTGGAAGTTTTTGAAGCACAATTAACAAAATTTGAAGAATTGCTTACTGATTTAGAGAATTAAGTTTGTGAATTCGTTTACATTATGACAATAATGTGAAAAACTGTTCAAAGTGTTGCTTAGAGCTTGTTACCGTGCTATATTTAACTCATGAAAATTTTATCACTGAAACATACCCCTTTGTTAACAGTGAAAAATTTCTCCCATCCCCTTTGTTTGAGTAGCACATTATAGAAGATGTGCTACTTTTTTTATTGGCTTTTTTAATACATATTAAAAAACACTGGGCTCGGACATAAATGTTTACAGCATAAATAAGCCGTACGTTAGCTTTTCTGGGGCATCGCGTGAGTCTGTAGTCTCACGCAGATGCTATTCCCCTAGAAGTCTAACGTACGGCTTTTAAAGTGAAATCATCTAATATTATAACCTTTTATATCTTTTGTTTCGGACCTGGTATTTTTCGTTATTAATGTTTTGCCTGCAGCGGAACTGCCGGCTGTTTAAGCTGATAGAAAGACTGATTGTTTAAATTGACTTCATCAATTAAGCGCTGAAGCCGCAGTTTTTTCAGTTCGTTTAATAATAAACCGGCACGCCACTCAAAGATAGTTTTTAATTCATCAAAACTGACGAGTTCATGGGCTCTGATATAGTCAATGATACTTGGAAGCTGTCTTTTCTCCACTTCGATACCGATCAGCTCGTTAATAATATAAGTGTATATATGATATGGATAAAAACCTTCAACTTTAACCCCTTCCGATTTTACATCACCTGAGAAGAAAACCATGGCGGGCAGGCTTTCGATATCCATCTCCCTGAACACTGACAAATCGTATTTCAGCATCGCATCGAGTGTCGGAGAGTTCAAATCTTCGTGGAATGAATTTAAATCGATGCCGGCAAGTCTTGCGCTGTCATCAATCATTTCTTTCGTGCAGATTGTATTCAGCGGATTAATCCTGTTAAAAATATATCTGATAAAAGCTCGAGCTTTGGACTGTCCCTGGATTTCCGCCGCTTTGTAGGCGAGTGCTATATTATCGACACTGGATGTAGACTGCGCCTGACATTTAGTCAGCACAGACAGCGACGGCGCCAATATTTTTTTAATAGTAATATGTCCGCGGTATTCAATCAGCAATTTATTTATTACGGGCTCCATAGCTATACAGTCATTTGAAAATGGATCAAAGAAATAAAAAATTTCGACTGTATGATCTGACTGCTCCAATAACAGCAAGTCTTCACTATTATTTTTGCTCACGTATTTCACCTCTATATTTTTGTTGACGGCTGTTAATCCTCACTGTTTACCATATGCTTTGCAGTAAGGGTATAACGTGCCATCAAATACTCACGCAATTCTTCATCTATACCGACGTCAAGAATCGCCCGGTTCATATTCTCAAGCCAGGCTTCGCTTGCAGCGGGTGTCACTTTAAAAGGGATATGCCTTGCCCGGAGCATCGGATGTCCGTACTTTTCGTTGTACAAATTCGGTCCGCCGAGAAATTGTGTTTGAAAGAGTTTCTGCTTATAGGCAGTTTCTGTTAAATCGTCGGGGAAAAGATGGTTAATACGGTCGTCATTTTTTACATATTCATAAAAAATATCTATCATTTTATAAAGCTTTTCCTCGCCGATTTCATTATATGCTAAAGGCATCAGTTTACCCCCTTCTTGTGTTTAAGTGCATTATAAAAACGTGCGCTTTTAACAATTTCGTCTCGTCGTACAATACCATAATTATTAAGAATTTGCGTAAATTCTGCCTGTCCGGTACTGACGTCAGGCGCTTCAAATTCAAGTTCAAAGTCAGTCGTCCCGAGGTAGGTGCTCCTGTCGAGCACGAGCAGACCGAGGTTTAAAGGTTTTTCGAACCGTTCGGTCACTAAGGTTCCCTGAATGGCCAGACTGTCCATCCGGATATTGCGTTGTTTAAGCTGTCCGCGTATGTTTTCCGGGATGCTGCTTTCATCGATGGCAGCACCTTCGGTGAGATCGATATCCGTAACACCGGAATACTCGTAAACGACATGGCGTTCATCCGGGATTTTTACCGTCATGAGCTGCTTGCCGCCTTCGACCCGTATTCTCAGCATTAATAGATTGTTAATCAGCTGCAGTTCATTATTATCTATGTAGTAGTTTGTTAAATGCAGCGGCTGTCCGCCGGAGAAATGATCGTTCCTGATTTTACCGTATTCACTTTCCGTCAGCAGGTTTTTAAACTCGATTTCTTTTTCGAACATCATCCTCACTCCTCACAGTTATTATCCTTAAATTTTTAAAACCTGTAAAGCAAACAGATTATATATATAAGAATTCACGGGTTATGGTAGAATAAATTACGTCAGAAGTAAAAAATAATGGCCTTTACAGTGGAGTCTGGAGGATGAATTTAATTGGAAGAGTGGAGTATATTTTTAGCACCGTACAGACAGGCGGTGGAAGAGCTTAAAATTAAGCTGAAAGGTATCCGCAAAGATTATCAGATTACGAGCCAGTCCTCACCGGTGGAGTTTGTAACATCAAGAGTGAAGCCGGTCCAGAGTATAATAGAAAAGGCGAGTACGAGAAATATCCCTTATGATAATCTGCGTGCGCAGATGTATGATATAGCGGGTATCCGGATTATGTGCCAGTTCGTTGATGATATTAATGTAATTACAGATCATATCAGATCACGGGGAGATATGAAGGTAATTGAAGAACGCGATTATATCGAGAATACAAAGGAAAGCGGCTACCGCTCGTATCATATTATTATCGAGTATCCGGTCGAGAGCGTGAACGGCAGAATTAATATTCTCGCTGAAATTCAAATCCGTACGCTCGCCATGAATTTTTGGGCGACAATTGAACATACTCTGAATTATAAATATTCGGGAGAATATCCGCCGGAAATTAAAGACCGTCTGCAGAATGCAGCTGAAGCGGCTTATCTGCTCGACAAAGAAATGTCGGAGATAAGAGAAGAAGTTCAGGAAGCGCAGAAATACTTTTCCAAAAAACGTAATATATAAATGAAATCAGGTGATGATATGAGATTTGCTATAGTTTCAAAAGGGGATACAAAATCGAACGCGCTAACTGACAAAATGATGAACTATATGCTTGAGATGGATATGGTGCTGGATGAAAAGTCGCCGGAAATTGTCGTTTCTGTTGGAGGCGACGGTACGCTGCTTCAGGCGTTTCACCGCTATCAGCATATCGTCGGTGAAGTATCATTTGTCGGAGTGCATACAGGACATCTCGGTTTTTACGCCGACTGGGGACAAGATGAAGTTGAACGCCTGATTATGGCATTGAAAAATGATGACTTTGAAATCGTTGAGTATCCGCTTGTCGAAGTGATGATTCATTATGATAAAGTCGGCATGGAAACGAAGTACCTCGCCTTAAATGAAGCGACGCTCCGTATGACCAACGGATCGACACTGGTTATGGATGTGGATATCAGAAACCGCCACTTTGAAAGATTCAGAGGGGATGGTTTGTGTATTTCAACGCCTTCGGGTTCCACAGCATATAATAAGGCGCTCGGCGGTGCTATTATACACCCGTCCATCGAAGCAGTGCAGATGACTGAAATTGCATCGATAAATAACCGTGTCTTCCGGACGGTCGGTTCGCCGCTTGTCTTGCCGAAGCATCATTTTGTCAACGTCAGACCGGTTAACAGTGAAGAATATCAGATGACGATTGATCATGTGAACCTGGTGCACAAAGGTGTAAAGTCTATTCAGTTTTCCGTAGCTGAAGAGAAGATCCGCTTTGCACGATTCAGGCCATTCCCGTTCTGGCAAAGAGTGCACGATTCGTTCATTTCATAAAAGTTTTTGTTGAGAGTGGGTATGGATATGTCAAGAGACAACAGAGAAATAGATTTTGAAGAAGTAAAACAGAGCCTTATTAAGTATTTAAATGAAGAGAACCTGGATGGTTTCAGAGAAATATTTATGGACCTGCACAATTATGAACAGGGTGAAATTTACCAGGCGCTCACCGATGAAGAGAAAAATACTCTGTACAAGTTTTTAAGCCCGGAAGAAGTATCAGACTTCTTCGATTTGCTTGAACTTGAAGCGGATGAATATGAAGAACTGCTGGATAAAATAGATGCACGTTATGCAGCCCATATTATCGGGGCGATGCAGTACGATAACGCAGTGGATATTTTAAATGAAATCTCACGCGAAAAAATGACAACTTATTTACCGCTGATGGATAAAGAAGATGCAGTGGAAATCCGCAGTCTTATGAACTACGAGGAAGATACTGCCGGCGGTATCATGACGACGGAAGTTGTCAGCATTAACAGTCTTATGACAGTGCGTGAAGCTATGCGCTATTTAAAAGAAGTGGCGCCGGAATCGGAAATGATTTACTACCTCTTCGTTACCGATCCGGATAATCATCTTGCAGGCATTATTTCGCTGAGAGAACTGATCGTTGCAGATGACGATGAATACATCGGAGATGTCATGACCGAGCGAGTCGTGTCGGTAAGGGTATCGGATGATCAGGAGGAAGTCGCCCAAATTGTCCGCGATTACGATTTTCTTGCAGTGCCTGTTGTCGATTTTCAGGATCATTTAGTCGGTATTATTACAGCCGACGATATTATGGATGTTATTCATGAAGAGGCCGGGGAAGACTATTCAAGACTTGCCGGTATGAGCGATAACGAAAGTACTTCCGATACGGCGGTGGAAACAGCAAAGAAACGTTTGCCATGGCTTATAGGATTGACTTTTATGGGAATGATTACGGCATGGATGCTGTCATTTTTTGAAGATACTCTGGCACGGGTTGTGCTTCTCAGCGCATTTATTCCGGTAATCAGCGGGATGGCAGGGAACACAGGAACCCAATCGCTTGCTGTGGCTATCCGCGGTATATCGACAGGCGAAATCAAAGAGTCCAGCAAGATAAAGCTTGCAGGACGTGAACTCGGTTCCGGATTTATTACGGGTCTCGTCTGCGGAATTGTTATATTTCTTATTATTATAGTGATGTACCGGGAGCCGGTGCTCGGTATTATTGTCAGCGGCAGCTTGCTTGCATCGATGTCAGTTGCAACTATTATCGGCACTGTTATACCTTTATTAATGAATAAAGCTGGCATCGACCCCGCTATTGCCAGCGGTCCGTTTATTACTACAGCAAATGATATCATCAGCCTGCTGATTTATTTTGCGCTCGCAAATGTATTTATGTCGAGCTTATTATGATATTTCTTGCAATGGGGCTTAATAAAATGTAGATTAGTAGTAGGTACTAATACTAGGGATGAATTAGGAGGATTTCTGAATGGATTTATCAGGTAAAACATATGTAATTATGGGTGTAGCTAATAAAAGAAGTATCGCCTGGGGTGCAGCACGTGCTCTGGATAAAATGGGTGCGAAACTCGTATTTACTATTCTAGGCGAACGTTTCCGCAAGGAACTGGACAAGCTGCTTGTTGAACTTGAAGGCGAGCACGATATTATCGTTGAATGCGACGTAACAAGTGACGAAGATGTATCTAAAGCATTTAAAGAAATCGGCGAAAAAACAAACGGCATCGACGGTGTTCTTCACGCAATCGCATTTGCAGATAAAAACGAACTGACAGGCGGTTTCAGCGAAACTTCACGTGACGGGTTCAAAATGGCACTCGATATCAGTGCTTACTCCTTAACGATTGTTTCAAAATATGCTAAAGAAATCATGAATGAGAACGGCAGCATCGTCACGATGACTTACCTTGGCGGCGAACGCGCAATGCCTAACTACAACGTTATGGGTGTAGCAAAAGCAGCGCTTGACGCAAGTGTACGCTACCTGGCATATGATCTTGGAGAACAGGGCATCCGCGTGAACGCAGTATCCGCAGGACCAATCCGTACGCTGAGTTCATCAGCTGTCGGCGAATTCAAATCAATTCTTAAAGAAATTGCAGATCGTGCGCCGTTAAAACGCAACGTTGACCAGCTTGAAGTAGGAAACACAGTTGCCTTCCTTTTGAGCGACCTGTCAAGCGGTATTACAGGAGAAGTTCTTCACGTGGACAGCGGTTATCATATTATGGCATAAAAAAACTCCCTTTCGGGAGTTTTTTTATTGTCCTAATTTAAAGGTTTCTGTAACATGCCAGATACCGTTTTCCAGCTGCACGCACAAACTGATTTTATCCAGAGTTTCTGAATGCTCGATTCCAATCATTTGCAAATGACTGAGTGTATCTTCAAATTTCTGAGCTGTTTCCTCCTGGGCGAGGGTGAAATGCGGTACAAACGGATGTGAAGCTTCACCGTAAAAGTCGCCTTTGTTAAACGCTTCGTGAATTGAACTTAATGTTTCATTGGGCTCAACTTTAAAATAAACAACTTGTTTCTTTGGAGCAAAACTTGAAACCTTTTTAATTTCAATTTCTGTAGGCTGATGTTGTGATGCTACGTTTTTGATAAATTCTGCAATCTGAGGTTTTTCATTCTCATCCGCTTCAAAAGCTTCTTTTACTGTAATATGCGGTGCGATATATGAATATCTAGCATCATAACGCTTACGATATTGGTTCACAGTATCCTGAAGTTTTTTAGATGGAAATAATGCTATTCCAAATTTCATTTTAAAATGCCTCCCTAAACGATTTGTTTCAAGTATATCATTTTACGAAAAAAAATGTATACGTTTTCTATCCGAAAAAATGGCTAAGAACATTTTTAAGTTCCGGTTTCCATGTTTTCCAAATATGTCCGCCTTCCAGTTCGCGGTATGTGTATTCAAGCGGTTCGTTTTCAAGTATCTCATTCAACTTGCGGTTAGGTGTCAGAAAATCTGCCTGCGCGCCCATAATAGTTGTAAAATCTTCTTCTTCGAGGCCGATTGTATGGTAAATATTTAAATTAATCAGACTCATGCTGTTTTTAAAGCGCTTAATAAACTGCTCGTCGACGAAAGGGCTGAAAGCAAGCGCCTGGCTGAAAGTGTTCGGATAGGTCAATGCAACCGACAGAGCGAAACTGCCGGCAAGACTTTCGCCCATAAGCAGGCGGCTGTTTGCCATTTTTAAAGTTTTAAACTGCTTGTCTATAAAACTGTTGAGTTCGCGGCCAACAAAAGTAACAAACTTTTCATGATGCTCTCCGTTCGGACTGAAGTAATGATTGCGCCATTCAACTGAAGGATAGGGAATACCGACAATGATTGTCCGTTCCAGCTCACCATCTGCTTCCATCTTTTCAATTAATCGTTCAATTTGCCCGTATTTAAAGAAATCCTGCGAATCGAAAGTTATAATAACGTTGTACTTATAAAGATCGGAATACGATTTAGGCAGGTAATATTGTATTTCGAATGTTTCACCGCAAACCTCCGAGCTGAGGGATGTGGTATGTACTTTTCCTGGTGTTTTATCCAAAGTAACGCCTCCTTATATTGTATATTACCAATTTGTCCTTAGGGATAACATGTATTTCCGAATCTGCCTGTTATATAGTATGAAATTATAAGCAGGAATGATACAATATGAACAAACTAAAAGACTTCAGAGGTGCCACTTTATGACTAATAAACTTTGGTTTCAAAGCGGTATAGCACTTATTATTACTTTCGTCATTATTCTGCTCGTCATGCAGGTTCAGATTATCTTTGATCCGTTTATTACGATAATAATGACAATATTTTTCCCGGTATTAATAGGCGGGCTGCTATACTACATAACCGAACCGATTCAGCGCTTTTTAGAAAAACGCAAGGCGCACAGACTCGTAAGTATTCTTGCAATTTTTATAATTATCTTAATAGTTATTGCGGTTATTACGCTGACAGTAGCACCGATGGTAACAGAACAGGTACAGAATTTAGTCTCCAGACTGCCTATACTGCAAAGTGAAGTGCAGAACATTGCAAATTATCTGCTGAGCCAGCGGGAACGTCTGCCATTTGATATCGATCTGCAGTCGGTAACTGAGGATGCACTCGATATGGGAACGAATATGCTAAGCGGCTTTGTTTCTAATGCAATTACGATAGTGACAAGCACAGTGAGTGTCCTTTTAACCCTGGTGCTCGGACCGTTCTTTTTCTTCTTTATGCTGAAAGATCACCATAAGTTCATTCCAGCGATGACTTCACCGTTCAGCGGAACTTTTAAACAGTTTTTAATCGAATTATTATACGATATCGACCGCACTCTGCGTTCATTTATTCAGGGACAGATGCTGGTATCATTCATACTGTGTATTATCTTATACATCGGCTATACAATTATCGGCCTGGATTATGCATTGCTGCTTGCAATCTTTGCTTTGTTTATGAATATAGTGCCTTTCGTCGGTCCGTGGGTAGCATTTATTCCTGCTGGACTGCTTGCACTGATTCAAGATCCGATTATGTTTATCTGGGTATCGGTTATTACACTGATTGCCCAGCAGATTGAAAGTAACCTCATTACTCCAAATGTAATGGGGCAGTCTCTTGCACTGCATCCCTTGACTGTAATTACTATCGTGCTTGCTGCAGGAAATATCGCCGGTTTTATCGGTATTCTGGTAGCTATACCAACCTATGCAGTAATTAAAACGATTATCCAGAATATCTGGAGGTACCGTACAAATCTGAAAGATACCATGCTGACAGACATATCAAAAACAAATTAAATTTTTAGTAAACACACCCGGATGGTCCTTTTGGCTGCCCGGGTTTCTTTCTGCCGGCAGAATAAATTGCCCTTTTTACTGTCTTCAGCCGATATAAAGGTCAGAAGGTAAAAGGGGGAGAAAGATGAATCCAATTGAGTATTTAATTAATCATGGTTTTAAGGTTACATCAGATCCGGCGAAGTACAAAAGCGGAATATGGGGATTGAGAAATTATACGGTGAACGGCTATAACTATGATAATTACTGCGGAGGCTACCACAGAGCATATGATCTTGTGAAATATGACAGAGCACCGGTTCCGGCAGTTTTTGACGGTATTGCTGCTCCTGGAACAGCAGGTTTTGGAAACTTTGGCGGTACTGTAGTGCTTGCGAATAAGAATCTTGGTATTCAGGTAATCTACGGTCATCTTGCACGGCCGCTTTCTATTAGCCCCGGCCAGCACGTAAAGCAGGGGGATATTATCGGCTATCAGAGCAATACAAATTATCAGAATGTCCAGATGGGCAGCCATCTCCATATTCAATTTCAAAAATACGGCTATATAAGCAGGGAACGGAATTTTGTTTGTACGGGTATTAATCCGCTTGCTCTAAATGTCGATAAACGCAGGTATAATGCAGCTTGGCTGTGGAGCGGGGATTTTACTGCAGATCAAATAATTAATATCCGGGATTTTCCATCTCTGGCCGGTTCGAGAATTGGTTTTACAGGTAAAAACTCGAAATTTAGTTTTAATAAGCTCTATGATAATGACGGATACTGGTGGCTTAGATGCAGGCAGCAGGGGAAAACAGTATTTATCGCGTGCGGGAAAAAGATTCCGGGGACGGTATTTAAAGAAACAAAGCTATATGGAAAACTCAGCAGGCTGAATACATCAAAAGGAAAAGAATAAAAAAATCCATGCGCACCTGATTAAGGCTGCGTATGGATTTCTTTGTCGTTGGTTATATCATAAAGGACTCTGTTAATCTGAACCTGGTTCACTGCTTCCATTAAGAAGTAAGCAATAATAGCGTAAACGATAATACCGCCGATTAAGAGGAGATTACTTTGAACTACACTTAAAAGCACAGCAGGAAGGAATACTGCAAGAGTAAAAAGAACCAGCATAATGATTCTGTTGGAATTGATGCTGCGCTGTGCGTTTTGCAATTCTGCATCATATTTCTGATTAACTTTCTCCATGTTTACGTAACGGTCATCATTATACACATTGGTAATATTTACCTTGCCATGCAGATCATCTTCGACGTAACGCAAATCCATATGACTGTTATTCCAGGTAAGCAAGTTAAAGAATGACATAAAATTTCCACCACCTATGTTAAAATTGTCAAATTTAATATATAATTAATCATATTATACTTTACAAGGGTGGTCAATAAGTCTGACGGCACACCTGTTAAAAATCCTGCAGTGTAAATACTCAGACTGCAGATGAAGCCGCAAACGCATTTCACATGCTGAATAATGAAATATGAGAGCAGCCAGAGCTTTAATCATATTGTACCACTCTTGGAATGGTCTGCTGCATTATTTTTATTAATATATTAATAAAAATTAAGATTGTTAAATCGGAGTATAATAGAGTATCCACTGAGCAGAGTGGATTAAAAAAAGATGTAAAAAGTAAGTTAATCATTTCTATTATAAATAATATGTTTATAATGTATGATAAATAAGATTTAATTAGGGGGAATTAAAAATGGCGAAAACACCAGAAGAAAAACAGTTTTCAAGACGCGACTTCTTAAAGACTACAGGTGTAGCAACAGGCGGAATCATTGGAGGTTCTTTACTCGGTGGGCTTGTCGGCTTCAATCTGGATGGATCCTCATCTGAAGAAACTTCAACAACTGAAGACACAGCTTCAGAAGGAACTGAAACAGATAACAAAACCGGAGGATTAACAGACAATTCCCGTGTATTCTTTGCAAACGATACTGATTTTAATACAGTATCTGCAGCGATGGAACGCATTTTCCCGGAAACAGAATCAGGACCGGGAGCGATTGAACTCGGCTGTGCGTTTTATCTTGATGGTCAGCTTACAGGCCAATACGGCTTTAACTCTAAAGAATATATGCAGGGACCGTTTGCCGAACCGCTGCCGACACAAGGTTATCAGTCTAATTTAAATCGCCGGGATTATTTCATGCTCGGCATTAAAAAATTGAACGAAGAAGCGAATGATCGCCACGATGCCAACTTTGCAGATTTAGAAGACGGACAGATGGATGATATTCTGACTGATTTTGAAGCTGGAGAAGTTGACTTAGGTGTGCCAGCGCACACTGCAACATCAAGCTACTTCTTTACAATGCTACGTTCAGCGACACTCGAAGGTGCATATGCAGACCCGGTTTACCGCGGCAACCGCGATATGGCCGGCTGGAAAATGAAAAAATTCCCAGGTCACCAGATGTCATACATTCAATACATTGAAGATGACGAGTTCCATGAATTAGAGCCTGAACCGGTATTTGGTATGACTCATTAATCTAGCTGTCTATCAAATACAGACTCCAGTGAAGTTTTTTGGAGTCTGTATTTGATTATTCAATTACCAGAAATCAGGCAATAAATTTTGAGTTTATTTTAGGGGGAAAATTATGGCAACAACATTAGATAAAGTAGATGTAGTAACAGTAGGAGTAGGCTGGACCGGCGGTATTATCGCAGCCGAAGCAACTAAAGCGGGCTTAACCGTTATGGGTCTTGAGCGCGGCAGAAAACGCGGTACCGAAGATTATCAACATGTGCATGATGAGTTGAAGTACGCAGTGCGTTACGAGTTAATGCAGGACACTTCTAAAGAAACATTAACCTTCAGAAATAATAAAGATGAAAAAGCGCTGCCGATGCGTCAGCAGGGGTCTTTCCTTCTAGGTGAAAACTTAGGTGGAGCCGGTACACACTGGAATGGCCAGACTTGGAGATTCCTGCCGTATGATTTCGAGATTAAATCGATGACGGAAGAACGTTACGGTAAAAAGAAACTGCAGGAGGATGACGGCTATCAGTTTGAAGACTGGGGTATTACTTACGATGAACTGGAGCCTTATTTCAATACGTTTGAAAAAACAGCCGGAATTTCCGGTGAAGAGAATCCGCTTGGCGGAAAGCGTTCAGAATCGTACCCGACACCGCCTATGTTAAAATCACGCATGCTCCGCATGTTTGAAGAAGCTGCGACGAATATGGAGCTTCATCCTCATATGATGCCATCCGCAAACCTGAGCCAGCAATATGAAAATCCTGACGGCGAACAAATCAATGCATGTCAGTACTGTGCATTTTGTGAACGTTTCGCCTGTGAGTACGACGCTAAAGCAACGCCTGAAGTTACTGTAATTAAAACGGCTCAGAAAAGTGATAACTTTACTCTGCGCACAGAGGCTAATGTGGTGGAAGTAATTACTGATGAAGATGATGATTCTAAAGTATCAGGTGTTAAATTTGTTGATACGATAACAGGTGAAGAATTCATTCAGCCTGCTGATGTCGTGGCGCTGACAAGCTACGTCTTTAATAACTACAAGCTGCTGGCTGTTTCAGATATCGGAGAACAGTACGATCCGAAAACAGGCAAAGGCACTTTAGGCCGCAATTACTGCTACCAGATTTTCGGCGGTGCAACAGGATTCTTTGATGATCAGTTTAACACCTTTATGGGAGCCGGAGCACTTGGGATGGCACTCGATGATTACAACGGTGATAACTTTGATCACGAAGATCTTGACTTCCTGCACGGCGGTAATATATCTATTACTCAAACCGGGGCAAGACCGATTCTGTCGAACCCTGTACCGAGCGGTACACCTTCATGGGGGGAAGAGTTTAAAGAAGAGTCAATTACGAACTACACCCGCGTACTTTCTGTATCGGGGCAGGGGGCAACAAGTCCGCACAGAGAAAACTACTTAAGTATGGATGAAGAATATACAGATGTTTATGGTGTGCCCCTTGTCTGTCTCACATATAATTTTACTGATCAGGACAGAGCGAGACAGAAATACCTTGCTGAACGTTCAGGTGAAATTTTAGAAGAAATGGGCGCAAGCCAGGTTGACCTGGCGGCGGAGCTGACTGATTATAATATCGTTCCTTACCAGTCAACACATAATACAGGCGGTACGACGATGGGCTCTGATCCTGAAACAAGTGTAGTCAATAATTACCTGCAGCACTGGGACCGCGATAACTTGTTCGTCGTCGGTGCAGGAAACTTCCAGCACAACAGCGGTTATAACCCGACGGCGACTGTCGGAGCGCTTGCATACCGCTGTGCAGATGGTATTATTAAATATGCTGAAGATGGCGGACGCCTAGAAGAAGAATAAGGTGATGTAAAATGGAGCCGAAGCAAAATGGAAGTCGGAATCCTGATAACAAACATGTAAATAATGAACCGGAAACGGTAGCTAAACGGAAGAAAGTAACTAAAGAAGATCCATATGCCCCGCTGACTGATCACCTGGAGGATTTAAGATCTGTCCTGATTAAGTCTGCGGTTGTAATAACAGTATGGTTCCTGATTATTTTCTCCACTGTCGGATGGTGGTTTCCGGTCGTTTCAAAAGGGGCGGAAATCGTTGTTCTCGGACCGTTTGAAGTTATCCGTTTCTATTTAAGAACATCAGGCGCGATCAGTATCGGGTTTTCCATCCCGTTTATATGCTGGTTCCTGTGGCAGTTTATGAGACCGGGACTTGTGGATAAAGAAACACAGTTCCTGAAAGGGTCGCTGCCGGTCATGCTGCTGCTTTTTATAACAGGTCTGGCATTTGGATATTTTGTTGTGCACCCGCTTAGCTACTTCTTCCTGATTGAAATGGGAGAGCAGAATTTTAATGTGCTGGTCACTGCAGATGAATACATGTCGTTTCTGTTAATAACGACGATTCCGTTTGGGCTGGTCTTTCAGCTCCCGGTCGTCGCATTATTCCTGCATCATATCGAACTGCTGACTGTTGAAGTGATGACGACGATGCGGAAGTACGCATATTTTATTTTACTTGTCATCACAGCGCTTATTGCACCGCCGGATGTGTTTACGCACATGGTTACACTTATTCCGATGATTCTTTTATACGAACTGAGTATTATTCTGATTAAACGGAGAGAACGGAAGGAAAGAGCTAAAGCGGAAAAAGAACAAAAAGCGCAAGAGAAAGCAGAAAAAAAAGAACGGAAATAAAATAATTTTTAAAACGAGCGGACACGGCAAAATTGCCATGTCCGCTCATTTTTAATGAAAAGCAACATATCTCTATCTTTAGAAGGGTATTTTCATGTATAATTACTTAAGTTGAAAGGTGGTAACTGAGATGAAATCAACGATGCTTCTATCTCTTTTGAAGATAAAAACCACGTACGGAAATTTCCCGGAAACTGTCAGGGATATTACAGCGGATTCCCGGGAAACGCACGAGGAAGCTGTGTTCGCAGCAATAAAAGGACAACAGACCGACGGCCTTAACTTTGTAGAAGACGTCATTAAACGCGGATGCCGCTTTATTATAGCTGACCGCTATGTAGACTTGCCTTCTGATGTCGGTCTTATGGTAGTAAAAGATCCATCGAAAACTGCGGCTCTTTTTGCCGAATATATTTATGATTTTCCTCATGAATCCCAGACCATGATCGGCGTGACTGGAACGAACGGAAAAACGACAGTTTCAACGATGATTCACAATCTGAGTATGGCACTCGGCAAAAAAAGTGCGTATCTCGGAACGAATGGTTTTATGATTAACGATGTGCATATGGTATCAGCCAATACTACGCCGGAAACGACACGCTTGCACAAACGTATTAAAGAAGCGCATGAAAATGATACTGAAGTATTTACAATGGAAGTATCATCTCACGGGCTGAAACTCGGGCGGACTTTCGGTATCGACTTTGATATTGCCATTTTTACCAACTTAACGCAGGATCATCTTGATTTTCATAACAGTATGGAGGAATACGGGCATATTAAAGGTCTGCTGTTTTCCCAGCTTGGCCAGGATGTTAAAAAACATAAATACGTCGTGTTGAATAATGATGATGAATGGTCTCTTGTGTACAAAGATATGACACCGTTTGAAACAATATCTTACGGTATGGACAGCACGGCTGATTTTTATCCATCTGATATAAAAGGCAGTCTTGAAGGTTTTAATTTTACCTTGAATACGCCGGAGGGCAGTTTTGAAGTAAACTCTCCTTTTGTCGGGGAATACAATATTCAGAACTTAATGTGTGCAGTTATCAGCGAATGGCTGCAGGGCTACGATATTGAACATATTTTATCTGCAGTCCCTGAGATGAAAGCTGTAGACGGCAGATTGGAAGTTCTCGATCCGACCTTGCCGATTAACATTATAATAGACTTTGCCCACACGCCTGATGCCCTAAGAAAAGTAATTAACACTGTAAAACCCTTCGTTAAAGGCAGATTAATCTGCTTAATTGGCATGACGGGAGAGCGTGATTCTTCAAAAGGAGCTGAAATGGGCGAAATAGCGACGCAGGCTGATTATGCAGTCTTTACGCCTGACAATCCTGCGAACGACGATCCGAACATGCTTGTAAAACTGCTTGAAGAAGGTGCAGCCCACGATAATTATGTATCGTATACAGACCGGGAAGAAGGAATTATTCACGCAGTGAACAAGGCTGAACCGGGGGATACAATTATCCTCGCGTGTAAAGGGCGCGAACCGTATCAAATTATGGAAAACTATGTAAAAGTACCGCACAGAGATGATTTAATTGCGCTGGATGCCGCTTACAGAAAATACCGGAGTGAAGAATATGTTGACAGCGACAGTAAAATTTAACGGGACGGCCTGTGAAACTTATATCGGAGAGTATAAAGAAACATATATTATCAGCATACCGGAACTCAGCTTCAGTATGCAGGTGAGCTCGGACCTCACAGAAGAAGAGATGGCTGAAGAACTGATTATACATCTTTTCACAGTGCTCGATGAAGATGAAAGTGAAGAGGCCAGTGAAGCAATATTATCAGTAATAAGAACTGAGCTAGGAGAAAATAATGGATATAAAAGATGAAATACAGAAACGCAAGACGTTTGCGATTATTTCCCATCCGGATGCCGGAAAAACAACTCTGACAGAAAAACTGCTGTTATTCGGCGGTGCAATCCGCGAAGCGGGAACTGTTAAAGGTAAGAAAACCGGCAAATTTGCAACGAGTGACTGGATGAAAGTAGAGCAGGAACGCGGAATCAGTGTAACAAGTTCAGTAATGCAATTTGATTTTGACGGCTACAAGATAAACATTCTGGATACGCCCGGACACGAAGATTTCTCAGAAGACACTTACCGCACTTTAATGGCGGTGGATTCCGCGGTCATGGTAATCGATGCTGCCAAGGGAATCGAGCCTCAGACGCTGAAACTGTTCAAAGTTTGTAAAATGCGCGGTATTCCGATTTTTACCTTTATTAATAAATTGGACCGGGTCGGTAAAGAACCGTTTGAACTGCTTGAAGAAATTGAATCGACGCTTGAGATTGAAACCTACCCGATGACATGGCCAATCGGCATGGGGCAGAGCTTTTTCGGAATAATTAACCGCCGAGAGCGCACGATTAATCCGTTCAGAGAAGAAGAAACATTAACGCTCGACGATGATTACCAGCTGACTGAACCGCATAAAATAACAGAAGATGCTGCCTATAGAGATGCGATAGATGAATTTATGCTCGTGGAAGAAGCGGGAGACGAGTTCGATAAAGAAAAAATTTCGAAGGGTGACCTGACACCGGTATTCTTCGGTTCAGCTTTATCAACTTTTGGTATTGAAGAATTTCTCGACACATACGTTGACTTTGCTCCAGAGCCGACCGGACGCGAGACGACAGACGGTACAGAAGTCAGCCCGACAGATGAAGAATTTTCCGGGTTTATCTTCAAAATCCAGGCCAATATGGATCCTAAGCACCGCGACCGTCTGGCATTTATGAGAATCGTTTCGGGGAAATTTACCCGGGGTATGGATGCGGTACTTGCCCGCACTAAAAAGAAATCGAAGATTACACGGGCGACGATGTTTATGGCTGACGACAAAGAAACTATTAACGAAGCGTATGCCGGCGATATTATCGGCTTATACGATACAGGAAATTATCAGATCGGCGATACTCTTTACAGTGGAAAACAGCGTGATTTCATCGATCTGCCGCAGTTTACACCAGAAATGTTTATGAAAGTTTCTGCTAAAAATGTAATGAAACAGAAGCATTTCTACAAAGGTATCGAACAGCTCGTGCAGGAAGGTGCAATTCAGTATTACAAATCGATGCATACGAACCAGCCAATTTTAGGCGCGGTCGGCCAGCTTCAGTTTGAAGTGTTCGAACACCGTATGAAAAATGAATACAATACGGATATCGTTATGGAACCCGTCGGCAGAAAAATCGCGCGCTGGGTAGAAAATGAAGAAGATATTAAAGATTCAATGAACTCGCCGCGGGCGAATTTAGTATACGACCGTTTTGATCAGCAGGTTTTCCTGTTTGAGAATGAATTTGCGATGCGCTGGTTCTCGGATAAATATCCGGAAATCAAATTATACAGTCTGCTGTAAAGTAAATTTCACTTTACTTTTTACATTGACTATCATATATTTAATAAGAATTAAAAAACATATATAATGAACCTGTATTTTAAGGGGAGTAACGAATAGGAAACTATCGGTGCATCGTCATTACGGAGAAATCCCGGTGCACCGAGCAATATATATTATTGTATCGTGAGACCTTAACAGACAGTGCTGTGCAAAAATATGCGCGGACTGGCTGTTTTGGTCTCTTTTTGTGTTTAATATGAAAAGGAGGAAATAAAGATGGATACAGCTGTATTATTGGAATATGCATGGGTCCTCATTGTGTTAATTGGGCTGGAAGGTTTACTTGCGGCGGACAACGCTGTTGTACTGGCAGTCATGGTGCGTCATTTAGATCCTGTACGAAGAAAGAAAGCATTATTTTACGGACTGCTCGGTGCATTTGTCTTCCGGGTTATTGCGATATTATTACTCGTCTGGCTCGTGCAGTGGTGGTGGGTTCAGGCATTAGGTGCCTTGTATTTATTCTACGTATCAATATCACACTTAATCGCTATCAAAAAGCATAAGGACAAAACTGCTGATGATTTAATCGAGGAACAGAAGGACAAAAAACAATCCGGATTCTGGATGACTGTTTTTAAAGTGGAGCTCGCGGACATAGCCTTTGCGGTAGACTCTATTTTAGCTGCTGCAGCAATTGCACTTGCCTTGCCTGCAGTCGGCGGAGACTTTTTTGGAGTTAACGCAGGACAGTATACTGTAATGCTTGTCGGCGGACTTGTCGGGGTTATCATTATGAGATTCTTTGCAAATTACTTTGTTGAGCTGCTGGCAAAACGCCCGTCACTGGAAGTAGCGGCGTTTGTTATCGTCGGCTGGGTCGGGGTTAAACTGACAGTGCTGACATTGGCTCATGAAGCAATTGGTATTATTCCGGCAGAATTCCCGCACTCAACGACTTGGAAAATTATCTTCTGGGCCGTGATGATTATCATCGTACTTCTCGGCTGGTTTGGCGGCAGTAAAAAAGACAGCGGCAAAACAGCAGCGAAATCCTGACGGTTATAATTGGCAAGAAATTTCAAAAGGCCTTATAATTACTTGTAAAGTAATAACAGGGAGTGATTATTATGAGCGATGAAAGAAAACGTCCGATTGACAGAGAAAAATACAGACGGACAGCACGAAACTTCACGGATAAGAATCAGTCAGCAGAAGACGCTGAAAATCAATTTGAATTTACTAGATCACGTGAAGAAGAAAGAGAATTCGGTACGGATCATAATACCGGCAGCGAGATAAATTCTCCACCTGAAGAAGAGGAAAGCACTTCAAACTTCCGGAGTACAGAAGAGCCACCTCGAAATTCTGGCGGAGGCGGTTTTAAATCATTTTTACTGCCGCTTCTTGCAGGAATTATCGGTGCGCTTCTCGTCCTCGGGGCCTACCTTTTATTTACCGGTACAGATGATAACGGAGAAACAGAAGAATCAGCCGGTGAAGAAACCGCTTCTGAAGTAGATTCGAATCAGGACTTATCGGAAGTGAAGCAGCAGCTTGAAGAAGAAAACACTGATAAGGTAATTACAGATACGACAGCTGCAGTACAAAAAGCGAAGCCGGCAGTTGTGTCGGTTATTAACATGCAGCGTATCCAGTCAATTATACCGGGTATTAATTCTACTTCTGAAGAAGCTGAAGAAGCAGGCAGCGGTTCAGGTGTAATTTATAAAACTGAAGGCGACACTGCGTACGTTATAACGAACCATCATGTGGTCGACGGTGCTGAAGAAATTAAAATAAATCTGGAAAGCGGCGATTCGGTAGATGCAGAACTCGTCGGTTCGGATATATGGACAGATCTCGCAGTGCTCAGTATTCCATCTGACGTTGTGGAGACTACGATTGAATTCGGCGACAGCAGCGATTTACTGGTTGGTGAACCGGCCATCGCAATCGGCTCGCCGCTCGGTGAAATATTCTCAGGTTCAGTGTCGCAGGGTATTATTTCAGGCCTCGACCGCTCCGTTCCCGTTGACTTGGACGGAGACGGCTCAAACGACTGGGAAGCGAGCGTTATTCAGACAGATGCAGCAATCAACCCGGGCAACTCCGGCGGAGCTCTAATCGATGCTAATGGACGTTTAATCGGTATTAACTCGATGAAGGTCGGCATTGCTTCAGTCGAAGGAATTGGTTTTGCAATTCCGGTAGATGAAGTGGAACAAGTTGCTTCCCAGCTGGAGGAAAACGGAGAAGTTACAAGACCATTCCTTGGTATTACACTGCAGGATCTTTTAAATGTGGCCTCATCTTCTGTTTACGATCAGCTGCAGCTTCCTGAAGATGTTAAAGGCGGCGTAATCATCAGCGGCGTGCAGGAAAATTCTCCTGCTGCAGAGGCGGGGCTTCAGGAACTTGATGTGATTACTCACCTGGATGGAGAGCCGATTAACAATATGGTTGAATTGCGACAGCATCTCTATTATGCAAAATCATCAGGTGAAGAAATGACAATTGACTTTTACCGCGACGGCGAACAGCAGTCGGCAACGGTAGTACTGGAATAGTAAAATAAATTTTAACGGAATCCTGATACAGGGATTCCGTTTTTTTAATCAGAAATGGTTATTTTATTGTATAATGTGTCTATATTATTTTATTATGTGATTTACGGATTGGGGATAGTCTTTTTGAAAAAATTACGCCGGCGGTTTACGAACTTAAGTCCGCAAAGAGCCATACTGCTGTATTATTTTTTGGCCTTGGCAGCAGCAACTTTACTGCTCAGTCTTCCGGTTTTTTATCGGACTGACGGAATTTCATTTATCGATACTTTGTTCGTTGCAGCATCTTCGATATCCGTTACCGGTTTAAGTACAGTTACAATAGTGGAAACATTTAATATACCAGGATATATACTGCTGATGTTTTTAATGAATCTCGGAGGCATCGGGATTATGGCGGTCGGAACATTGCTGTGGATTTTGCTCGGGCGGCGTATCGGTGTTAAAGAACGCAGGCAGATTATTACAGACAATGCACAATATAAAATGTCCGGTGCAGTAAAACTCGTGCTTGATATTATAACGCTGCTTATCGCGGTTGAAGTTGCCGGCGCCCTTATTTATATATCATATTTCTATATGCAGTCGGGCGATTTGGCTTACGCATTTTTACACGGGACCTTTTTATCGGTCTCAGCAACAACAAATGGCGGACTTGATTTGTACAGTAATTCTTTAACACATCTGGAAGGAAATTTATTCATTGAAATACCAGTAATGTGCCAGATTATACTTGGGGCAATCGGCTATCCGGTTTTAATAGAGTTGAAGCATTTCTTCAGTAAACATTCTCCGGGCTTTCGTTTTTCATTATTTACGAAAGTGACAGCATCTACCTACGGGGTACTGCTTCTTGCCGGGACAATTTTAATTTATCTGCTTGAAGCTGCAAAATATTTTGAAGATAAAAATATTCTGTCGTCTGTAATGACAAGCATGTTTTTATCAGCAAGTACAAGAAGCGGGGGAATAACAACTGTTGCTGTGGAACAGCTTACTGAGACTACGCAGCTGATTATGAGCGTGCTCATGTTTATAGGAGCATCGCCATCCAGTGCGGGCGGAGGAATACGGACGACAACCTTTGCTATATTGATACTCTTCCTCATATCGTTTTCAAGAGGACGGCAGCATATCAATATATTTCAGAGAAGGATAGCGAAGAAAGATATTGAACGGGCTTTTGCTGTTTTTACACTTGCAGTTGCTCTTGTTTTCGCAGGAATTCTTACCGTCTTAATTGCGGATGGCCATCAATTTACGCTGACCCAGATTATCTTTGAAGTAACTTCTGCCTTCGGTACAACTGGAACATCTACAGGGATAACCGAGCAGTTATCAGGATTAAGTAAAGCAGTAATAATGATTTTTATGTTTATCGGCAGAATTGGATTTGTATCGTTTCTCTTGTCAATCGCCGGCAGACAGCGGGAACTGACTTATAAATACTCTGAAGAACGCCTGATGGTGGGCTAGAATCAGCAGGGAGTGAAAGAAATGGTATCTGAATTTTTTAACGTCAAGCTGTATATTACACAGCATATGAACGGGTGTCTGGGTAAAAAAGAAGGCGTGACCTTCGGTAAAATTTCCAGTGCGGTCAACAGTATGAGCATGAAAGAATATGAACGGCCGATATTTTGCGACCTCGGGGGTGCCATTGGCAATGCTGTAAATACACGAGGGCCTCAAAATCCGTATATTATGAGTATGAATCATCTGCATTATAAATTTGCGACACTCAATGTGAGTGATCTGAAAAATATTGGGGCTACAGGCAAGGCGATGAGGACATCGTATTTCCCATGGATCAGCACAAATATCGTTCAAAAATTTACAGCTGAGCCATTTTACGGCCAGCCGTACAGAATATTTAATATGAACAGAATGAAGCTCGCAGTCATCGGCGGATACGGCGGTCCGTCAGAAGATAAAACTGAACAGATTTCATCGGTGAATTTAGAAGCATCCTTTAAAAAATGGCTGCGTTATCTGCACAGTCAGGAGGAGCCGGATTATGTTATCGTTTTTGTATCGGATTTCACCGACGATTCGGTCTGTATAGAAAATTTGAAAAATAGTCTGGAAGGCGTCGGCATCGTAATTACCGGTTCATCCTATGAAGGAAATTATGATAAACAGACACCCGTTTTCAATACAACACGCGTGCACGGCGAAAAGGTGCCGCTGTATCACCATGTCCATAATGGACGAATAATGGAGCTTGACATCAGATTTAAAACAAGAGTTAACACTTTTGAATATCTGGGACATAGTATGGCAATCAGAGACAAAGAATTTTCCAAAGTTGCGGAAGATATTGAATATTTGGACCTTGTTTACAGGTATTTATAATTTTCTGGATAAAAGAGGAGCATATCAGACAGTTGTCTGTGGCTCCTTTTTTGTTGGGGGGGGTGGCGTGATGAGGTGTCATGTATACGCAACGAAACTTGCGTCGGCATGAGCGGGTGTCATGTATACGCACCGAAACTTGCATAGGCATGAGCGGGTGTCATGTATACGCAACGAAATTTGCGTCGGCATGAGCGGGTGTCATGTATACGCAACGAAGCTTGCATAGGCATGAGCGGGTGTCATGTATACGTATCGAAACTTGCGTCGGCATGAGCGGGTGTCATGTATACGCAACGAAACTTGCATAGGCATGAGCGGGTCTCATGTATACGTATCGAAACTTGCATAGGCATGAGCGGGTGTCATGTATACGCACCGAAACTTGCATAGGCATGAGCGAATTTCATGTATACGTATCGAAACTTGCATAGGCATGAGCAGGTCTCATATGTATCCCAAGCTCCAAGCGTGCATCCCCATCCCCACCATCCATCCCTTCAAATTCAGTCAGCAATATAAAAAGCCATCTGCAGCTGCAGATGGCTTTAAAATTATTCTACTCCGAATCCGTCACCGTATTGGTTTTGTGCACCGTCTTCAGTGTAAGCAGGCGGATTGTCGAGTGTATAGTTCTCAAGTAAATCCGTGCTGACTTCTGTTACCGGCTGGATTTGTTCTCCAAGTCTGATGCTGATTAAATCATTGGCTGTTGAAGGGTCGAGTCCAAGAATATCGCGAATCGTGTTGGACAGTGCGAAAAGATGTTCCTCGTCCGGCCATGCATAGTAAACACCATTGGATTCGCTTGTAAATCCTGTACCCTGCAGCTGTGAATTTTCAAATGCTACATCGTTAAATAAGTAATATGATGCGAGCGAGCGGATATTACTTGTCTCAAAGTTATGACTTGTATTGCTTGTGAAGATTTTAATCAAGTCATCAACTTGGGATAATGTACTGAAGGACTGAGCCTGTTTAAATACAGCTTCGATCAGATCCATCTGACGTACACCGCGTCCTAAATCAGAATCGATGCTTCTGTTGCGGATTACTGCAAGTGCTTCTTCACCGCTCAGTTGCTGAAGACCCGGCTGGAGTCCGTTCATTTCATAAGGTACATCGAATTCAACACCGCCGATTGCATCGACTATTTCTACAACTGCGTTCATATCAACGCGGACGAAATGGTCGACCGGCACGTTCAGTAATGATTCAACTGCATCCATTGCTCCGGAAGGTCCGTTAAATGCGTGGGCGTGGTTAATCTTATCGAAATAATTCATCGAATCGATATAGGCAAGCGTATCACGCGGAATGCTGACCATTTTGACGTCGTCATTTTCACGGTCGAATGTTGCTAAAATCATAGTATCCGAACGGAAGTGGTCTGCGTTAATTTGGCCATCCTGAGTTCTTTCAGCATCGGCATCTATACCGAGAATAAGAACTGTGAAGTTGTCATTTGATGCATCGACATCATCGACACGAAGTTCTGAACGGTCCCGATCAATTTCTTCGTAGGAATCTGATATCCCGCTGTTAAAAGCATTAAAAAGATAAAGAATATAGATGACTGCAGCGAGGAGCACGACACCTAAAATAATAAAGATGGTCCATAGAATTTTTTTCATAGTTAATAACCCACTTTGGAAGATTTTTCAATGTTAATGTAAATATATATTTAATGCACTGCTGTTGTCAATAAAAGGTATAAAAAAAGCAAATGGCCAAAACCATTTGCCTGTTTTAAATATTAATCTGTGGAGTCATCAATAATTTTGTACCTTTTATGATTAACTACAGTTTTTTCAAACATTTCATGTTCGTCAAAGTGATCATTAATAGTAATATCAACGATAACAGAGTTATCATTAATTTTTTCCACTTTACCAATCAGATCGTCGAATTCAACAATGTTGCCTACTTTAACATCTAATTCTTCTTTTTCCTTCTTCTTTGCATCCATGTAAATTCCTCCACTACAATAGCGATAATGACTGACATTATACTATAAACACAGGAAATTACAAGCGTTAGTACTCATAGCAGAAAGCTTTTCTGCAGTTTATCCCGCGCACTTTTCCTGATGTTTTTGGCAGTGGAGACACTGACCTTAAGAAGTTCAGCAGTTTCCTTTAAAGAATAGCCTGATAAAGTAAGCGTAAACCATCGGTATTCCCGTTCATTTAATACTTTTTGAGCTGTATTTTCGAGCTTATAAGAATCATCTGCCGCCTGTATTTCGATAATATTATCTTCTGCCGGTGACTGCCGTTCCTGATAGCGCGAAACTTTCCTTATTTCATCAATCAGACGCTGCCTGATGAGTGTATAAACAAATTGTGATTCGCTGCATGATGTTTTGCTGCTGTCGAATTTATTAACAGCTTCAAAAACAGCAATGCGGCCAACCTGCATATACTCGTCTTTATCATATAAAATATTCAGCTGCTGTATGATACTGTGAATCATCGGTTCATAAGAAATAATTTTTTTGTCTGCTGCCATTTAAGTTATCCTTAAATGAATCGATTCATAAGATTTTCCGGATGTACTTAATATAAGAAAAATTAAACGGGGGATAAAACATAGTAATAACAAAAAAAGTGTACTTAACACAACTTATGATATATTTTTTGTTAACAATAGTTATATTTATATTAAATAAGTTAACTTAAGGTTATAATAAGTATGTTTAATCAAATTGATGATGGGGTGAGAATATGCTGACTGTCCCTGAGCTGACTCCGCAGGTGCTTTATATAGAGCCGGTAGTGCATCCTGAGTACTTATGCCGTGCTGTTCATACTGATGGTGTAATATACTGTGAGAAGACTGCTGAAAAATGGATTGATGATACGCTGGTTTACTTTTATTCAAGCAGTATTAAGGTGAAGCGGCAAAATGTTAAACTGATACATAATATACACAGGCTTCAGCCGATTATTATCGATGAGAAATATCAGTTTGTACTTTTTCCGTTGCACAGCTGCAAATACAAGAATCCGTTTTTTGTGAATTTGCGCCAATTGATAGATTTTAAAAAGGTGAATAATAAACTGGTCATTACATTTATAGACGGCCGGGAAGTGGAAACCGATTATGATTACAGTTTTTCAAAGAAGCAGTATGAGAAAACTTTATTTATACTGGACAGAACGGTTAAACATCAGAATGCAGTGAGGAAGTATTTTAAAGACAGGGAGGGATAAAATGGCGATTCTTATAGCCGGCGGTATTTATAAAAATAAAGAATCTCATCTTACCGGAGGCCATTTAATATCCGCTCTCGCAGCACGACATACATACGAGGATGTGTATCTTCACACGAATTTCAGTTCGGAGGAAACAGAGCTGACAGCAACCTTAAAAGATTCACTCAGAAATGCCGGGGTCAGCCACAGAAGTGCGCAGTCTGTATCGGCACCGTACGGTATGACCGGTGACGAAGGATTTACAGTGAATTCAAATATTTACGATACGTTTAATCAGAAAGCAAAATATTTAAAGGCCATCGATACGGTGATTTTGACGACCGATATCGGAGAACGGGATTTTAGATATATACTGAACTATGCACGAAGAAACGGTCTTCAGATACTGGTGTTTACATGCGGAGAATACCTCCCCCGATCTGTAGATGATAAAAATCTCGTTATGCTGGAAAATACCGGTCTTCCGAATTACCACGCTCATATTAATGAAATAAAAGAAACACTCGTTAGCCGGGGAATCATCAGCAGTACCCCTGCAAAAAACCGGGATATACCTGAAACAGCTGCACAGCGGTCGGGCAGAACAGTAATCCAGCTGCTGCTGATAGCTGCTGTATTGGTGCTGCTTTTTACAGGAGGGTTCAAGCTGCTGGAGTTTATCAGCAGTGACAGAGTGTCGTTTGAAGCGGAAGTCGACTGGTCACTTGAAGTAGAGCATGATGACTGTGACACTGTCGAAACATGTACAGAGCTCGGTGACCGTTATCTTTCAGAACTGAAAGAGTATGTCGATCTGCAGGATGAACCGCATATATTTTTTGAAAACCGGACACGGACAACCTATATTGATTACCAAATAAAAGATTTCAAAATCGCCGATAAAGAAGTTGAAAATTCGCTCCCTTTAGGTGATGAAGAAACATTTATGTCAATATGGAATACTTTTCAAGCTGTATTTCCCCATCGTTATTTAGAGGACATTAATGAATACCGTTTATTCTCAGATGGTGAGGGTAATACAGCCGCCTATGTATCAATAACGAGAGGCGGAACTGTGTTTGCCATAGATGTGCGGGACAATCTCCATAAAGCGACTCAGTACCGCAACCTGATTCATGAATTCGGGCATATCTATTCCCTGCCGATAGATGACTTTGACGAGGCCTGTGACAGTACGGATATTTCCTGTGCCAAAGAAGATACTATTATTGATAAGCATGCAGACAGATTCTGGTCCCAGTATGATGAATCCTGGCTCGAAAACTCTCATAAAAGCCAGTTTCAGCTCGAAGGATTTTACAATAATAATGTGACAGATTTTTACGTTCCATATCAGGCGACGAATGTTAAAGAAGATTATGCAATTACTTTTATGAAATTTATCACGGAAAAAATTCCGGCAAACAGTTCTCAACTGCGTGATGTTAAAGTACAATCAATGTATGAAGACGCTGAACTGGTCGCCTTGCGAGTGGATATATTAAAATCATTTGTTCAGTTGGAGAAGGAGAGAGCAACTTGAAATTAAAAGTTAAAGTGAGAGATTATGAGAGCGGTATTTCAATTACTAAAATAGATGTGCCAGCTGAATCAACGGTCGATCTGCTGCTTGGAAAGCTGGTGCAGGAAGATCTGATATTCAATTCATATTTACCTGCTATAAAAACCAATGGGTATACATACGGGGAATTTCACCGGTTAAAAACATCCACCCTGTTTCACGGCAAGGAGAAAGCGGTGCTGTCATCAGATAAAGTGGAGATTACAGTCACACAGAAAAAGTCTGAAGACGGACATAAGGCAGGACAGGTGCTGCTCGATTACTCGCAGCTTGTAAATGTCGTCGATAAATTCAAGGAACTTGAGCAGGGCTCTAATGTAGAATACGGTACTGTGTTTTTTGTGCAGCAGGAAAAACATCAGTATTTAATCAGGTATGAAGAACACGGCTTTGAACTGTATCACTTTAAACTGCAGTATGACAATGCTTTTAAAAATGAGGACAGATTTCCTTTCCTGATACTGGAATTAAAAACCAAAAAAGAACTGACAACTAGTGAACTGAAATGGATCCGGACAATAATGTTTCCGTCTAAAGAACGTAAAAATCCGATCATTCATCTGGAAGTATCAAAACTTAACCAGGATATCGTAGATGAATTGTCGACACTTGTCCACAGAGTAATGGTGATTATCGGTAAATTCCAGGTGAGCAAAAAACCTCTGGAAGCTGAAGGGAAACTGCCATCATATGTACAGCTTAATGAGAAAAACTCCATCGGGTTTGTAGAGATAGAGCAGCTGAAGCGGATAGTAAAGGCTTAAAATTTATTTCCAGGAGGATATTATGAATTTAGACTTAAATGAAAACAATGTATTTCCATTATTGGAAACATCAAATAATACTAAAAGAATTGCAGAAAAGGCATTGAATAATATTATAGAACCATTTCCCAAATTTGATGATATAGAATTTAAAAAAGATTTCGATTGGGAATATAAGCATCCAAAAGTAGAAACCAGTTATCAGTTATATCTTCAAAACTTACGTGTAGTTAATGAGTTATTAAATCAATATCGTGAAACTGCTAATGTTGAATTTATATTTAAATCAAAAGAAATTATAGAAAGTTGGTTTGATTATATTGATGCCGGTAATGAAACTAAGATGACTTGGTATGATCATGCTATCGGTGCAAGAAGCCAAGTTCTTATTGATTTTGTTTATAATGCTAAAAAAGAAAAGATATCCATTGATGAAAATAGATATATGAATATACTGTCAAAACATGCAGAACTATTATGTGATGACGAAATTCATAGGTATAATAATCACGGGATTATGATGGACAAAGCCTTGATAGTCCTCGGTTTGGCAACAAATAATGAATCTTTTTTTCTTAAAGGCTATGAACGAGTTAAATCAATTTTTTGGGTGACATACTCAGATAATGGAGTTCATTTGGAAAATTCACCAGAATACCATCAGATGGTGTTTGGTTTATATGAGGGATTGGAAGAGTATTTACAAAGAAATAATAGATCATTAGGCGTAGAAGTCACTAACATGTTTCCGCTTATAAGAAAATATTATTCATTGGTTTTAAAGCCTGACAATAAATTCCCGCCAATAGGCGATAGTTTTCATGTAAATAATTCAAATAAAATAGAAAATATATGGGAAAATTTTAGTGAACCAGCAGCTGGAATAAGTATTATAAAAAATAAAAAAAGTTTATTATATTTAGCATTCATATGTGGTTTTTCTACAATCACACATAAACATTCTGATGATTTAAGTTTTATTTTAAACTATAAATATAAAGATTTTTTTGTAGATCCTGGGAAATTTAATTATAGTACTAGTAAATTTAGAAAATATATTGTGAAAAGACAAGCACACAGCAGTTTTTCATTAGCAAAAAATTATAAAAAAGATAAATTAAATAAAATTCATAAAACAATTTGGACTGATAAATTTTTAGATAGTAGCTTGTATACTGTTGTTTCAGGTTATAACAATGGTTATGATGATGCACGACTTAGAAGGACTATCTATTATTTACATCAAGAAAATATAATCATTGTATTTGATAATGGAACTAGCAAAAATCTTGATACTTGGCATCAAAGATTAAATCTAGACCACAATGTAACGCTGGAACACTTATCAGATGAAAAATTTAAGCTGAAAAATGATGATGTAAGTATTACGTTAGAATTTCCGGAAAATATCGATGTAAATATTTTAAATGGAAATACCAAGTCTAAGTGGCCAAGAGCGGTAAATTCGCCTTCAAGTGGCAAGGTAGTAAAAACTCATCAAATACTTAATACCAAAGAAAATGCTTCGGAGTTCAATGATTATTTTGTCATTCATTTGGAAGAACCAAGATTATTAAATATCTTTGAAGAATCTAATAGTGTTCAGGTAAAACTTGATGATAAGATTTATGAATTACCAAAATTCCTAATTTAGGTAGTCAGTTAAATAGCTGAATTTACAAATTTAATTATAGATTAAGTAAAGTAACGAGGTATTTTAATGGAAATAAAACGTAAATTCAGACCAGAAATAGAAGGTTTGAGAGCAGTAGCAGCATTGCTTGTAGCGGCATATCATATTTGGATGATGCGAGTTTCAGGCGGCGTAGATGTGTTTTTTGTAGTGTCCGGATTCTTAATAACAACTTCATTGCTTTCAAGATATGCAAGAGATGGATATATTAATTTCTTTTATTTTATATACGGTTTGCTAAAAAGGCTGTTGCCCAATGCTCTACTGGTACTAACGGTTGTGTTGATAGCAAGTTACTTTATTATGCCGGAGTATCGGCATGCTGGAATAATAAAAGAGATTTTTGCATCGATATTTTATTTTGAAAACTGGCAGTTGGCTATATCAGGAACAGATTATTTAAATCAGGGAAGTGAAAAAAGTCCGGTCCAGCATTTTTGGGCTATGTCTATACAAGGACAATTTTATGTAATATGGTTTTTAATTGTAAGCTTAGCAATTATAATCCACAAGAAATTTAAAGTTGATTTTAAAAAGTCATTTGTAGGAATATTATTAACTTTAATAATATTATCATTTATTTATTCTGTATATCTGACTGCTGTCAATCAGCCCCTGGCATATTTTGATACCAGGACAAGGGTTTGGGAATTTGGTATAGGAGGATTACTTTTAATTATTATATATAAAATTAAATTGCCAGAATTTATAAGCACAGTAATGGGCTGGAGTGGTTTATTAATTCTGTTAGGTACAGGACTAATGCTAGATGTTGAAAAAAGCTTCCCAGGATACACTGCATTACTTCCTGTAATAGCTGCAGTGTTCATTTTAGTAGCAGGAGAAAACTCATCGAAACTTGGTGTAGAAAAATTTCTGGGCAGTAAATTAATGGTCTGGCTCGGTGGATTGAGTTACGGATTATATTTATGGCATTGGCCAATATTAAGCTTTTATTACGTAATTTTTGACACGACTGATGTCAGTATATTACATGGGATGTTAATCATACTTATATCACTAATCTTAAGCTATCTGGGGAACAAATTATTAGAAACACCAATCAACAAATTAATTGGAAAAAACAATTTTACGTTTAGAAAATTCATACCTATCGCAATTCAGTTAGGTGTAGTGCTCACTCTGCTTGGAGCATGGTATGGAGCAGGCGAACTGCAGAGTTCAAATCAGGAGAAGCTTCTAGGTAACAGCGATTATCCAGGGGCTCTTTCAAAAGACATATCATTCTCTCCTGAAGGTTCAAAACCTATACCGTCTCTCGAAACTGCTAAGGAAGACAGCCCCTCTCCATATGCTGATGGTTGTCAGCTTTCTCCTGGAGAATCCGAAGTTAAGGTTTGTGAGTATGGTAATACTGATGACTATGAACATACAGTTGCTTTAGTAGGAGGATCGAAATCAACGCATTGGCTACCGAGTCTTCAAAATCTTGGAGATAATTATAGAATACTGAATGTTACAAAGAGCGGGTGCAGATTCTCTTTAGATAATAGTGAAGGCATTGCAGACGATTGTTATGAGTGGAATACTAAAGTAGTAGATGAGCTTGCAGAGTATGAACCAAATTTAGTAATAACATTAGCAGACATTGCAGATAGGGAATATGAAGAAGTTCCGAAAGGTTTTCTTAAGCAATTTGAAAGTCTAAATGATTATAATATTCCCATACTAGCTATTAGCGATACTCCTTATTTCGAGAAAGATGTTGTGGAATGTTTGAGTCGTACTAATGAACCTAGTGAGTGCAGCATAGAGAAATCTAAAACTCTATCCCCTATATCTGCATGGGAGAAGTTGTCAAATCCGCCGGAGAACGTAACATATGTGGATTATACAGATTACTTGTGTGACAGAGCTACGTGTCCCCCTATAGTTGGAAATGTTTTAGCTTATCGAGACAAAAATCATATGACTGAAACTTTTAACAAAACTTTTGCGCCAATTATTCGAAAAGACATTGAAAAAATACTACTACGTTAAAGCAAAAAACATTGTTACTTCAATATTAACTGTCGCTGTCAAGTATACAGATAAAAAATAGTCTTTTGTTCTGAACTGGTACACGAGTAATGATTCTTAATAAAAAAACTACCTCAGGAGCACGATTGCACCTGAGATAGTTTTTTATATTTTCATAGAATGTTTGGTGTTGGAGATTAATAACACTCAGCATTAAATTTTAAGAAGAATATTTATCAAGCAATTCTATAACATCTTCACGTAACACTGGTCCCATTGTTTTTGAATAAGTATTCGTAATATGACTTCCATCAAAATACACAAGAACATTTCCAATAACAGGTTCGTACTCACCATTAACTTTAAAGTAATCATTATAATCTACAGGGTGGACTAATGGTGATTTATAATCTATTTTCTCCCAAGGCATCGTTTCGCTGATAGGTTCAATAGAATTCATTTTTTCTTTTGTAGCTTTATAACCATATTGATCTAAATATTCAGGAATATTAAATCCAAAACGTTGCGTGTCACGTATAGCCATTATAGGTAATTTTATCTCATCACCAATAGTATTTAATTGATTAGCCATACCTTCTGGTGGGAGAGGGGAATCTACGCTCCCGATATCTGAAGTAGCAACGACTAAGTCAATTTCATTTTTACTATCTTCTAAGTAATTCATGACATTATTATTCCAAGCTGCAGTGGTGTCCGATGTGTTAGTTGAAGAAAAGCGACTTCCTACCTGAACTATATTAAGAATTTTTATATTTTCTTCTTCTGCAAAATATTGTAACGCACCAAGCCAATGCGCAGAATGAGAACTACCTACTAAAGCTACAGTGTATTGATTATTTTCTAATTGACCATACTCTCCAATTTTTAAAGAACCTACGTTTTTAGATTGATTCATTTTGTCATCATAAGAATCTGCAAGGTCGTTCATAGCTTCTTCTGGGGTTGGTATAGGAGTGGCATTCGGTACTTCCATATCATAGAAAATTGAAGACGCGCCAGGATAGTCAGGGTCATTTATTAATTCTTCAATATTTGGTACAGATTTATTGTAAATAGTAAATAATCCAATTAATATAAACAAGTTAATCAATATTCCGTAACCAATATATTTTAACGGTCTTATCGATATCTCCATGTTTTTAAAAGGTGTTTCAATGAATTTGGACATAAACAAGGCGAGAACAATAGAAGTGATTATAATTGTTATACCTATAAGGATGCTTGGATTTGTTTCCGAATGATAATTATAGAATGATAATAACACCCAGTGCCATAAATATATACCGAAAGCGATACCTCCAAGTTTAACCATTAAATTAGATCCAAGGAATTTAGTAACTCCGGTATTACTTGAACTGTTCCCAGCAATTAAAATTGCGACTGCACAAAGTGTCGGCCACAATGCAATATAACCCGGGAACATCGTTGAAACATCAAATATAATACCTGTTAATAATAACCCAATGAATCCAACCCATCCGAGAATATTACTTATAAACGAATTGATTTTAATTTTTGATAGGTTTATTGCAAGTATGCCGCCAATAGAAAACTCCCATACTCTAGTAAATGTATCAAAATATGCCCAAGGCTGGTTTACGGCAGTTAAATAAATTGAATATGTAAATGAAGTTAAGAATAACAATGATAAAGCAATATTTATAATCTTTACTCCGTTTAAATTTGTTTTCTTTTTTAACAAAATAAATACGAGTGAAAATAAAACAAACCATATAAGGTAAAACTGTCCTTGAATCGACATTGCCCAAAAATGTTCTAAGGGTGTACTCATCTGTTCCTGGCTTAAATAATCTGTATTGGAAAATGCAAGTTGCCAGTTTTGATAATAAAGCAAAGAAGCAATTATTTCATAAAAAGTTTTATCTAGAATTGTTCTTGGCAATAAGAATATACTTAAAACAATAACTGTAAAAACTATTACGATAATTGATGGAAGTAAACGTTTAATTAGATTGGTAATGAATGGAAAGAATTTTAATTCTCCATAACGATTATATCGAGAAACAATCGAAGTTGTTATTAAAAAACCTGAAATAACAAAAAACACGTCAACTCCTCCGGATACTCTTCCAATCCAAATATGATAAACAGCGACTAATAGAGCAGCTACAATTCTTAATCCTTCAATTTCAGGACGGAATCTTCTCTCTATAGTTAAAGAATTATTCAACTATATACATCTCCTTAATTTAAGCTCAATATTTCCATAATACAGAATATCTCAGTTTAAATATAGGGAAGAAATATAAAAAAATGATCTCAATCGAGATCATTATAATTCTTTCTCCATATATTTATGAGGAATACCTGCATCATCAAATTCATCAGATGAAACATGGTAACCGAGCTTTTCATAAAAGTTAAGCGCATGTACCTGCGCACCTAGCTTGGCTCGTGTATAGCCGTTTTCTTCTGCATGAATGTGAACGAAGTTCATGAGTGTCTGGCCGAGGTGCAGACCTCTTGCTATTTTTCTTACAGCCATGCGTTCTACTTTGATTAGACCGTCACCCATATCACGGTATCTGACTGTACCGATTGGGCGGTCATCAAGAGTCAGGAGAATATTCACAGATTCTTTTTCATACTCATCGACTTCTAATTCCAGCGGCACGTTTTGTTCGTCAACAAAAACTTCTTTTCTAATTTCCAGGCATTGATTGTAATACTTTGGATTATCAGTTATTTTAAGTTCCATTTCATCACCTACATCGCATTTTTTCTTCGTATAATCGTATACTGCCAAAATACTTTAAGCTGCTCAATATTCCAGTAATCCATACCGAGTGATAGGGCAGGACGGGTGTTAAATTTAATGTTGCTTGCTTCTGCTGCTGCCAGTGCAATGTACTGGATATGCGGTTTTAGCTTTTTAAATTCATCTGATAACCTGCCGTCTTTTTGAATCCAGTCCAGCGGGAAAATATAATCAAAAATATTTACAACTTCATATATTTCAGGAATCGCAGTGATATAACAGGCTGCATCAACAGAAGGGTTGTTCTGTGATTCCGAAAAATAACTTCTCAGGGATAAATATAATTCTTTGTGTTCGTGATTCATATAAAAGTATTCATTTTCAATTTTTGGCTGATTATTATTTTTAATCAGTTCTTCCAGATTATCCATCATTTCATGGATATTTGTCACTTTGTCATATGATTTTCTCAAAACAGCCACCTCCACTTAATTAATAATAATAACCATTATTCAGTGAATTGCTATTGCTGCCCTCGTAGTATTCATCTTCTGTTTCTGTACCATCATCATAGTAGCTATCATTCTGATTGTTTGTGCCGTCATCATAATAACCTTCATTATTATAATTTTCTCCTTGTGCCGGTTCTTCAGTGCCTTCATCCTGAGGAGCCTGATTACCCTGATTGAAGTCACCTTCTGTTGTATCTTCTAAATCGTCTTCGCCTTCGACATCAGATTCTTCGTAATCAAATTCCTCAGTTTCAAAGCCGTCACCGTAAGAACTTTCATAACCTTCTTCGGCGAAGTAGGGGATTACTTCGGGCCGATGTTCAGTGAGCATATAATCATCCATATATTCATAAGGTACAAGATAATCGCCTAATCTCAGCTGCAGTAAATCGAACGGTTCAGAAGGTTCTATTTCCAGTATAGAGCGTATCGTATTTGAGAGAACAAATAAATGCTCATCATCTGCTCTGTAGAAATAAGCTCCGTTTCCTTGCTGCCAGTAATCTGTACCGCGCAGCTGGGTGGAATCGAAAGAGATATCGTTAAAAGCGTAATATGAAGCAAGCTGACGGATATCTTTAGTTGTAAAGTTATGTCTAGTGTTATCCGCAACAACTTTAATTAAATCATCAATTTTACTTAAACCGCCGGATGATTTAACTTTGTTGAGTACAGCTTCCACGAGTTCCATCTGTCTGTTCCCGCGTCCTAAATCTGAATCGACCCGTCTGCTTCTGACGACAGCAAGCGCTTCTGCACCGCTCAGCTCCTGAACGCCTTCAGAGAGTTCGATTCGGCCGTTGTCATCCTGATTCGGCTCATTCATATCAAAAGGCACATCGAATTCGACTCCGCCTACAGAATCTACAATATCCACTACGCCTGCCATATTAATACGAACATAATAATCTACAGGAACATTTAATAGTCTCTCGACAGCATCCATGGAAGCTGAAGGACCACCGTACATATGAGCGTGATTAATCTTATCAAAGTATTCTTCAGTTTTAAGGTAGGCTAGTGTATCTCTTGGGATATTAACCAATTTTACATCATCATTGTTCTTATCAAAGGTTGCAAGTATCATGCTGTCGGTGCGGAAATCATCGCCGTCTAAATTTTCTTTTTCGGCACGTGATTCGTTCTCATCAGTACCGAGAATTAAAACTGTAAAGCTGTCTTCCACTGTAGCGTCTTCTTTTCTTAAGTCCGATCTTTCTTTGTCAGTAGGTTCGTAGGAGCTGCTGACCCCTTCATCAAAAGTATTATAAAGACTGTAAATATAAATACCGGCACCGATTAAAATCAGTACCAGGACAATCACAATTGTCCATATTATTTTTTTCATCAATGTCATAGACCCATTTCTAGTTTAGATTTTAAAATGCATTAACTTCTATTATAATGATAATAAGACATAATTTAAAACAATATATTAAAATATAGAGGGTTGCAAATGAAAAAGGTAACGATGTTCGTGTGGAATAATTTTGTGAATGATGCAAGGGTGCTGAGAGAAGCATCTGCGTTAGCTGATTTAGATTATACAGTAACAATAATTGCTAAGAAAGAACTGTCTGAAATGCATCTTCCTTCCGGTGAGAAAATCAGGAAGGGTGTAGTTGTCAACAGACCTCTGAAATTAGAATTTCCTGAAAAGATAACAAGCAAGATTAAATCGTCTGTTATTACCAAGCATATACCAAATATGCTGCTAATGTTTAAAATGATAATGCTAGGTAGGAAATATAATACAGATGTGTATCATGCACATGACTTAAATACTTTAATTCAGGGAATCGTGAGCGCAAAACTCCGCTTAAAGAGAAAGAAATTAATTTATGACTCTCATGAAGTACAGACAAGCCGAACACATTACAGCTTTGAAAAAATATACAGAATAGAAAAGTTACTGCTTAAATTTGTTGATAAAGTGATTGTAGAGAATGACACACGAGCCGATTACCATAAAGATTTATATAAAAGCCGGCCGACACCGATTCATAACTACTCTGAATTATATAATATTGATGAAGTTAAAGCTTTTCCTTTAAGAGAAGTCTACAGCATTCCAGAGGACACAAAGATTGTACTCTATCAGGGAGGTATGCAGGAAGGGAGAGGTTTATTTAAGCTGCTCGATGCTTTTAAAAATATTGAAAATGGAAAGCTGATTATGCTTGGCGATGGAAAAGAACGTCAAAATCTGCTAGATTATCATAGAGAATTAAAACTTGAGGACAAAGTGATATTTATAGACAGAGTGCCTTATCAAGAACTGAGAAGCTATACAAAAACAGCTGATATCGGTATTCAATTTTTAGAGAATACAAATTTTAATCATTATTCAGCATCATCAAATAAACTGTTTGAGTATCTTATGGCTCATGTTCCTGTAATCGGTTCAGATTTACCAGAGATTAAGAAGGTGATTGAAGAAGAAAAAATTGGTTTAACAGTTGAAGAGTCGAATACAATAGAGTTACAGCAGGCAATTCAGGAGTTAATTGATGATGAAGATAAAAGGAATTGTCTTAAGGAGAATACTCAAAGAGCTAAAAACAAGTATAACTGGGATAATGAGAAACAGGTATTGAATAATATTTATTATGAAATCTAAGTGTTATCATGTTTTGCAGGTAACACTTTTTTATATTTAATAGAAGTCTTAACAGACAAAATGATATAGTGATTATTGGTTTTTTTATTGTTCACGTAACAATATTTTACTGCATATGTAATTAAGTGAAGAATTGAATTGGGGAAAACTATGCTGAAAATTATAGAATTTTTTAAGGAACAATGGCATCACAGACATTTAATATGGAAATTATCTATTTATAATATTAAAAGTCAATATGCTAATCATTATTTAGGCGCATTCTGGAATATACTTCAACCGCTTTTACAGGTTCTAATATATTTCATTGTATTTGGTTTAGGCTTGCGTGGAGACAGAGGAGATGTAGAAGGTATACCTTTTCTTGTCTATCTGATTTCAGGTCTGTTCCCATGGCTTTATATTCAACAAGGTATTAACGGTGCTTCAAATGCAATTCAAAGTCAGCTTTCATTAGTGACGAAAATGAAGTTCCCAGCGAGTGTTTTATTATCCACTGCAATTTTGAATGGGTTATTTAATCTGCTGCTGGTTACATCTATTGTAATGGCAATCAGTTTGTGGAATGGATACTCAGAACCGCTACATTATTTAGCGCTGTTATATTTCATATTTGCAAGTTCTGCAGTAATTTTTGGTATTTCGTTAATCATGTCGTCACTTATAATTATTATCAGAGATATGAAAAATATACTGCAAAATGTTATTAGAATGTTTTTCTTCATGACACCGATATTCTGGTCATTATCAGAAGCTAATGAAATACTGCAGACAATGGCTTCGCTAAATCCATTTGCCTATCTGCTTATGAATTACCGATATGCGATGGTTTTTGAAGGTGGGCCGCTCTATGGTGAGATGGCAGATCATTTATACTTTTGGTCATTAACGGTGCTATTAATCTACATCGGAGTTCAAATCCACTATAGATTTAAAAATAAACTGGTAGATTATTTATAAGAGGAGTATTTCCATGAATATTAAATTAGTAAATAAATTGAAAGAATACATCAAAACACCGCAACTTTTTGAGATATTAGTACAGGAAAATATAAACCAAAATATATATAACGAGTTCGATATCAACTCCAGTGAACGTACCCTGGGGAATTTAAATAATCAGGTTGTGCGTGTTTTAGGATTACGTGAGATAGATGAAGAATTTTATGCTCTGATAGAATTCGGTGCAAATATAATCGGCTGGACAGTTCTCGAAAACTCTATTTTTATTCATCCTAAAAAGCTGGAATCTGTGAAAATAAATTTTGATAAATTTACGACGCCGGATTTTAACAGGCAGGTAAATATTAATAAAGATTTAGTTCTATCATTAAAAGGCAGATTGCTTACTTCTAAGTCATTTATACAAGTAGATGGTGTACAACTTGAAATGATTTATTTAAAAGGGAAATTTCAGGGATTTGTATACCCGCGAGATATTATCAGAGGGATTGATACTTCCGACTACTTAAATGTAGATGAGAGTGTGAAGTTATACAGAGATTCTAATTTAGTAATTGATCAGGAACCTGTTGCAGAGACAATGAAAGCTACAGTAACACTTGTATTTCTAGAATTAAACATAGCAAAATTATCTACTGAGAATCAAACCTCTTGGGTGAATTTAGATGATCTGGACTATGATACAAGTCATTTGGACATTGAAAATAGTCATCTGCAGGAAAACTTTATTCAAATGCAGACTAATGAACGTAAAAAAACAAAAAGTATCATTGAGTCTCTTTTGAAAAGACAGATTGAACTTGAAAAAAACATTGACAAATATGAAACACGTCTCAATCGCGTTGAAAATTTGTATAATAATTTAAGAAATTCAAAACTTGGTAAAATTCAAGTCGCGATTTGGGAAAGGAGAGGGAAATAGTGGAGGGAAATTTCACTGAGAGAGAAACTGAATTAAAACAAGACGAGGAGTTAATCAAAGGTTTTGATAATCTTGATAGAATTGAACGCCTTAAACACTATGTCAATCTGCTGGATGAAAATTACTTCAGAGCACTGGAACATTTGAGTAATGAAAAAATGTACAATTCCCAGTACAAATATTATGAAGAATTTGAGCAAAATGGCAAAACAGATTTCTTAGAGGAACTTGAAACTCATTTCCCTGAAATCAGCAAGAGCAATGGCTCCAGATTTTATAAAAAATTAAATTATAACATTGGAATTATATGTGACGAATTTGTATACAATGCCTATAAAGATTCAGCAAATATAAAATATATTTCAGCAGACAGTGATGTTGAGAGCAGTGATTTTGATTTTGTTATTGTAGTTAGTTCATGGAGAGGGATTGATGGCAGCTGGGCTCAGGTAGCATCTCCAAGAAGTGATAAGCGCGAAAAACTTATGAACATGGTAGCTGCATTTAAGAAATCTGGCGTGCCAACTGCTTTCTACTCTAAAGAAGATCCGGTTAACTTCCATCTCTTCAAAGACATTGCAAAAGAGTGCGATGTTATTTATACAAGTGCACTGGAAATGGTGGATAAATATAAAGAGTACTGCGGTAACGAGAATGTTTATGTTATGGAGTTTGGAGTGAATCCTAAATATCATAATCCAGTCGGCAGCCGGACACAAACAGCACTTCAAAACAAAGAACATGTACTTTTTGCAGGAAGCTGGACTGAAAAATATCCGGTGAGAAATAATGAATCTGCAAGGATGTTTGATGGTGTTAAAGAAAATGGCTTTGATCTGACGATTATCGACAGGAACCTTGAACTGAGAAAAACGAGATATCAGTTCCCGAAAAGATATATTGAGAATTTAACCTATCCTATGGAACATAACGACTTAATGGATATCCACAGATTGATTCCTTGGGCGATTAATGTCAACTCTGTGAAGTACTCTGAAACAATGTTTGCCAACAGAGTATTTGAATTGCAGGCAATGGGTAACCTCATGCTTACTAATTACAGCATGGGAGTTAATAATAAGTTTCCAAATTTATTTATAGTGAATACTAAAGCGGATGTAAAACCTATGCTGAACAATCATTCAGAACGCGAATATGAAGACATGCGGGCAAAAGGAATCAGACAGGTAATGCTTAATGAGACTGGATTTCACAGAATCTCACAATTCGCAGAAAACTTTGGTCTTCAGTCAAATATTGATGAGAAGAATATTTTAGTAATTGCATCTGAACTTTCAGGTAAAATACAGGATTCATTCGACAGACAGATGTACAAAAATAAAATATTGGTTCATAAGAGCGAATTGAACAATGTAAATATCAATGATTACGATTTCGTTACGTATTTCAGTGACGAATTTATTTATGAAGAATATCATCTGGAAGATTTACTGTCCGCGTTCGTATATACAGATGTCGACTTTGTAACAAAACAAAATAATAATGTTCATGATTATTCAGAAGAATATGGAAACCTGAACTTAACTATGTTCGATACTAATATTTTAAACAGTGATTATAAAGCAGAAACTTCGAATGGTTATGTTATTCCTATGACTGAAATTATGATTAACAGTCCTGAGAAAATAGGTATTGAGAAACTAGTTTCTGTTATTGTGCCGATTCATAATAACGGAAGATATCTTGAAGATAAGTGTTTTAGAAGTCTTACAAGATCCTCTGTTTTTGACAAGATGGAAATTATTTTTATTAATGACGGAAGTACGGATCCGGAGACAATCAGCATCATCAACAGATTAAGACGCAGATACCCTGATATTGTCTATGTAGAGTTCCCGGAAGGTTCCGGCAGTGCATCAAGACCAAGAAACGAAGGCGCTAAAATGGTTAAAACACCTTATCTGACTTATTTGGATCCTGACAACGAGGCTTCAGGAGACGGTTATGCTGATTTACTGCATAAACTGGTCGAAAACCCTGAGATAGACATGGCCGTTGGTAATATCATGAAAGAAGATAATAAACGACGAGCTACATTTAAATATTCAGGTACAGTTAAAAAATTCAATAATAAAAAACTTCTAATTGAAGATACACATCAATTTATGAAAGATTCTGCCCTTCGTGCCCAGAGTATTCAAGCTTTGATTGTTAAAACAAACATTATTCAGGACAACAACATTGAGATGGTAGAAGGAGCAGCAGGACAGGATACAGTATTTTTCCAAGAGCTTATTCTGAACTGCCGCAATGCAATTGCGGTGGAAACTTTTGTTCACATGTATTACGCGGCGGTCAGCGGTTCAGTTACAAATACTATCGGGAAAAAATTCTTCGATAAATATTACAAACTGGAAATCGAAAGAATACCATTCCTTAAAGAACATAATTTATTAGAAACTTATCTTAATGAAAGATTCAATTTCTATATTAAAGGCTGGTACTTATCACGTATTGATCGTATTAAACCAGAGGAACGACATGAAGCAATTACAAGATTCCTTGATATTTACAGTTTGTATGATAAATATGAAAAAGTTGAAGATAATGACTTATTGGAAAGTATAAGAGAGTTAAAAAACGAAGTGAATTATAAGGAATGAATTTAATGACAAATATTTTTTCCAGGTTATTAAAAAGAAATCATAAGGTTAATTTCATCGATTCGATAGAAGAATACGATTTTATTAAACTCTTAGAATATGATAAAAACACTAAACTAATAGCGGATTCCGCTATGGAAAATTTTATAATTCCATTTCCAAATTTTGCAAAAACAGACTTCAATAATGGCCATAACTGGAATGTTACTAATAAAAGATATGGTAAAAGCTATCAGTTATATATTCATTCATTGCGATTTGTCGGCAGTTTACTTTTAGAATATGACAAAACAAAAGATATTAAATATTTAGAGAAGTCAGAAAATTATATAGAATCATGGATTGATTTCATGGAATCAAAACAAAAGAATGAGATGCTTTGGTATGATCATCCTGTAGCAAACAGGGTGCAAAATATCATCTATTTTCTCTACTTATCCAAAAACACGTTAAATATTGATGAACGTAAATACTATAAGCTTCTTAAAAAGCATGGCGAATTCTTAATGGATGATAAAAATTATAAATATAATAATCATTCGTTGATGATGGACCGTTCATTAATGATTCTTGGAAATATCTTAGAAAATCGTGAACTGTTCAGTACGGGTTTTAGAAGAGCCAAAGAAACTCTTTGGTATTCATTCAGTTCTCAAGGAAGTCATTTAGAAAACTCGCCTGACTATCACAGGATGGTAGTGAAAATGTATCAGGAAATGGAAAGATATTTAAATAAACATGATCAGACTTTTGGTGATGTTATTAATAAAAAACTGAGCGTTGCTGGGGAGTTTTTACCTGTTATATCAAGGCCGAACAAACGTCTGCCTGCATTAGGAGACTCGGGTAACAGTGCTTTAGGGAGAAAGAAAGTATTTAAAAATTTCTCCGATGATGAGCTTGGTTTGACTGTAATTCAGAGCGAAAATTTCTACGCTTCATTCACGGCAGGCTATTCTACAATCACGCACAAACACAGAGATGATCTAAGCATGACTCTGTATTATAAAGGAGATGACATTCTTGTTGACTCTGGTAAATTCAGCTATGGCGGTGATATAAGAAGACGTTACATTATGTCGCCTCAGGCTCATAGTACCCTGTTCTTTGATAAAGAAGATTATAAATTGGATAATGACAATAGATTCTCGACGAAAGTGCAGACAACAAAATACTTTGATAATAAAAAGTATACTTTTGTTGAAGGGAAGAACCACAGCTTTGAAAGCTCAAAGCTATCCCGCAGATTAATTGCATTAAAGAATTATCCAGTTGTGATATTGCTGGATTCGGCACAAAGTGAAGTAGAATCAAATATATATCAAAATTTTAACTTGTCACCACAGAGTGAAATTGTAAATTATGAAGCTAACACTGCAAAAATTAAAACTAAATCCGGAAATATTGTAACATTTACTCAATTACAAGATATTAAAGAAAAAATTGATGTTTTACCATCACAGACTGAACCAGTACAGTCTATTGTAACTTCAGGTTACGGTAAAGCAGTAGAAACAAAACAGCTGAGGTTTTCAGCAGCTGTTAATAGTAACAGTGATTATGTATTTAAAACTATAATCAGTATGGATGACTCTCTAAGTATACAGGTGACAGACATAAATGAATTTGCATTACAAATATCTGTAAATGGTGAAGAGATTTTTATAAATATATAGGTGATGAATAATGAAAAAAGTCACAGTGTTTGTATGGAACCATTTTACGAACGATGCACGTGTAATGAGAGAGTGTCTTACATTAAGTGAAAATGGTTATGATGTAAATTTAATTGCGATTGCAAATAAAAAAATACCCGAAGCAGTTCCATATGAGGTAATCAATGAGAACTTTAAGGTGCATCGTGTGCCAATGTACCCTGCTGCACTTGAGTATTATTTTAAAAGAAAGAAAAGAGTGACAGTAGTGACTGCTGGAGTGACGGCAGTAATGTCACCGATTTTATTCAAATACTCTAAAAAGAGCTTGTTAGTGATGTTAAGCGGATTAATTGCAACTGCAGTAACCTTAAAAAATAATAAGCTGAGACAAAACACAGTGAAATTGATTCGAAGTTTAAAAATGATTGGGAAAGGTCTTCAGCAAAGAGCAGATATTTATCATTCCAATGATTTAAACACTTTGGCTCAAGGTTGCATTTGTACGATAATTCATGACAGTAAACTTGTTTATGACTCTCATGAAGTTCAAACGGACCGGACAGGCTATAATCCGGACACAATAAAATTAGTAGAAAAAAGTTTAATTAAATTCGCAGATGAAACAATTGTTGAGAACAAAACGCGTGCAAAAAAACATGAAGAGTTATATGGTTATCTGCCAAAAACACTTCACAATTATTCAGCACTGTATGATATAGACAAGGTTCCTGACGTCGATTTATATGAAATGCTTAATATCGAACGTTCAAAAAAAATATTATTGTATCAAGGTGGAGTTCAGTATGGCAGAGGACTCGATGTATTAATCCAGGCGATGAATTATATTGAAAATGGAGTACTTGTTATAATTGGTGATGGCAAGCTGAAAGAAGAACTGATAGAAGAAACAAATAGAAAACAATTGGAAGATAAAGTTAAGTTTCTTCCTAAACAGCCGTTGGAAAAACTACCTTCATATACGAAACAAGCTTATATAGGATATCAGGTACTGCAAAATACAAGTTATAATCATTACTCGGCATCTTCTAACAAGCTTTTTGAGTATATCATGGCCGAAGTTCCAGTCATCAGTTGTGATTTCCCTGAAATAAAACGTGTTGTAGACGAAGAGAATATTGGTATAACTGTAGAAGCAGATAAACCTAAAAGTATTGCATCAGCTACTCAAAAATTAATTGATAACCCAGACCTTAGAAATGAATTGAGTATGAATTGCAAAAATGCGAAATACAATTATAACTGGGAAAATGAAAAAGAAGAGTTACTTAATATTTATAATGAATTAAGTAATTGAGAGAAGGTTGAATATGACTTATAAAGTTAAAGTCGAAAATGTTTCAAAAATATATGATATGAACAGAAGCCGTAAGGACAAATTGCTGTCATTATTTACGTTCGGTCACTTTTATAAAGAAAAACCTTTTTATGCATTAAGAGATATATCATTTGAAGTTGAACCAGGTGACTCAGTAGGTATAGTCGGTTTGAACGGATCGGGTAAATCAACATTATCTGATTTACTGGGTGAGGCTACAGTACCTAGTGAGGGTAAGATTACTATAAATGGTACCAGTTCAATGATTGCGATTAATGCTGGTTTGGATCAGGAACTAACCGGTGTGGAAAACATTAAGAAAAAATGTTTAATGCACGGGTTGTCTGAAAAACAAATAGATGAGCGTTACAATGATATTTTAGAATTCAGTGAACTAGATGACTTTATAAATCAGCCGATAAAATCTTACTCAAGTGGTATGAAATCTCGGCTTGGTTTCGCCATTGCAATTCATACAGATCCTGATGTGCTAATCATAGATGAAGCTTTATCGGTTGGAGATGAAACTTTTTCTAATAAATGTATCGAAAAAATAAAACAGTTTCAAAAAGAAGGGAAAACGATATTTTTTGTTTCTCATTCAGCAAAACAGGTTGGCAGAATGTGTAATAAAGCAATGTGGATTCATTATGGTGAATTAATTGATTATGGTAAATGTGTACCTATCGCTAACGAGTATGCACGATTTATCACAAAATTTCAAAAAATGTCCAAACAAGATCAACTCGATTATAAGAAGGAAATGCTTACAAAGCAGCAGGAGAAAAGTGACGAAATTTCAACTAAAAAGTATCATAGGCCATTACTACGGTATATTCCAATTGTTTCATTATTTGGTCTTTTTGTTTATAGTGTTTTATTGCAATTAAATATATTTTAAAGTAATAATATTATAAATTGATTAGTGCTTTAGCTAGTTTGATTATAATTATGTTTGCAATACGAATTATGGTGGGATTATATGGATATAATAAAAATTAATAGTATAAGTGAGCTTGAAAAAATAAAAATTAGATTTAATAAAAAAACAGAGATACATTATACGAGTGATAATTTAACATATTGTTTCCTAGTAAGGTTAAAAAGATTCACTTCCAAGTTACTTGTGTTATCAAATGGTGCAATTAATCCTAAAAGAAGTAAACCGCCCGTTTATATGAGACATAAGTGGTCAGATGATTTTGATGCTTCACATATATTTCTAGATGATCCGACAATTCATAAAGATAAACTTAGAATTGGTTGGGGACAGGGTATCAAAGAAGAGTTTGCTTTAGAAATATATAGTGAGATTATCAAAACTTTATCAAAAAGATTAGAAATAAAAGATAACGATGTTTATTATTATGGCTCTTCTGCTGGCGGATTTATGTCTATGGTGTTATCAGCAATGCACAGTAACTCTAATGCTATCGTCAATAACCCACAGACAGATGTAAAGAATTATGCTGAGAGTGCTTCTAAACCCTTAATTGAAAAAATTTACGGGAGTATCGAATACGCTTATGAAAATTATGCTCATAGACTAGATGTTATAGAAGCTTTTAAATATTATGATTATACTCCCAATATTTTATATGTACAAAATAGACTATGTGGCCCCGATATGAAAAAACACTATTTTCCTTACATGCAAAAGTTCACGAAGAGTAAACTGAATTTGCAACAGACAAAAACCTTACTTTACCATAATAAAAAAGCGGGACATAATCCATTGGGACAAAAAGATACTGTGAAATTGATAAATGATACTATGAATGTTAAACGTTCTTATAAATTAAAACTATTTTAATTTACATTGAATAAGTAAAAATAAAAAAGGTCATACTATCTAATTAATCTTTTGTGTTATCATTATATAATCAGATTAAATCGTTGTATAAAAATATATATTAATTATTAAGAAAGGCTGAACTTAATTGTTTAGCCTTTATCCTTGTAAAAGTATAGGTGAATTATGAAAATATTAATGATCACACAAAATTTTTATCCCGAAATCGGCTCCGGCGCCAACAGATTAAAAAATTTATATATTCAGCTGGCAAAAAAGCACGATGTAGAAGTGCTCACTACTAATCCGGCTTATCCTAATGCAAAGATGTATGAAGAAGATAAGTATTGGAGCAGCGAAGAAATAAATAATTCTAAAGATATTATGAGACTCAAAATGAGAACGGACAAGCAGAGTAAATCTATGGCTTTCCGTTTAATGTATTATTTTGAACTTGCCTATAAAGTACGGGTATATGTTAAGAAATACCAGCACCTGTACGATACAATTTACGTCACAACACCTAATATTTTTATCCCCTGGGCCGCTTTCTTTCAAAAGAGAGACAAAGATGTTAAAAGAATTTTAGAAGTGCGTGATCTTTGGCCGGATAGTGTACGAGATGTAGAAAAGATGAACATAAATTTATTTTATCCTGTGCTGAAATTCATGGAAAAGATGCTGTACAAGCAGTCGGATAAAATCGTCATTAACAACGAGGGATTTAGAAATTATATAAAGAAAATGACAAAAAATAAATCCGTCTTGTTTTTACCTAATGCTTTTACTGAAAGCGAAGTGGAATTTGAACAAGCACCTGATGATTTCAGAGTGATTTACACAGGGAATATAGGCTTTGCTCAAAGTTATGAAAAACTGCAGGAAATGGCTCATAAACTTGAAGAAAATAAAATTAATTTTAAAATAATAGGCTATGGAATGAATGCTCACTTATTCCAATCGTATATTGAATATAAGGACTTTAAGTATGTAACTTTCGAAGAAGAAAAAACCAGAGAAGAATGTTTAATTGAAATAAGAAATTCTAATATTCAGCTGTCTATATTAAAAGACAGCGAAATCTTTTTAAATGTCCTGCCAGGCAAAGTGATTGATGGTATTGCTTCAGGAGTTCCCGTTGTCACAAATCTCGGGGGCTATACAAGTGATTTAATTAACTCATATGATGTAGGTTACGCTAAAGAGAAAGCTACGGCTGAAGAGCTTACAGAGGCGATTAAGAAAGTTAAACTGGATGACGAGCTGGAAGCCAGGCTTCGGAAAAACTCTAAACATTTATTAAAGTCTCATTTTCTATGGGAAGCTAATATTGAAAAACTGGAAGATTTTATCTCTGATAAAGAGTTTAAGCGCTAACAACATCGCTTAAACTCTTTTATTAATGTTAAGAAAAGATATTTTCATGTAAAATGAATGTACTGAGTACAAAATATAATCTTTCTTAGGGGTTTAAAAATGAATTCTATATTAAATACATTAAAAACAATAATACCTCGCAGCATGCGGGAGCGGCTAATAAGAAAAGTTACCTTGCAGGATATTACACTTTCTAACGGCTTTGTTGTAATTAATCTAACCTTGAAAAACTTTTATAATTTTAATCTGACTGAAAAATTGAATATTACACTTTCAAACGGCGAGTATACCGAATCACTTGAATATTATGTTGAAAAAAATCTGCTGTCGATAAAGCTGCAAGACAGTACTTTTAAAAACACAACCGGAAACTCATCCATTACTGTTTCTGTGGACGGTAAAAATATGATTATTGATTCCAATGGGAGCATTGAGAAGAAAACATCCTTCTTTAAAGATGGGAAATATTATAATATTCTGGTGAACGGCACCTTAATTCTGGAACATTTATTAGCAGAATATACTTTTAAGCAATCCTATATAAATGCAGCTGATATAGATATGTCATACGAGAAATTAGCGGTGTCATTTGACAGCGGACAGTCTATGCACGAATACAATTTAGCGCTTCTTTATGCTAATAAGATAGTCGAATTTCCAAATACCGGCAGCGGACCGGTGATAGAAGCTGCGGATTTCAGCAATGTTACGATGGGCAGAGCGTCAGTTTATGTTGTTAAAGGTTTCGAAATGACACCGGTGAAACTGAGCATCAATGAAATGAATTTAATCACTCAGGAGCATAATCTGAAGTTTTTAAGCGAAAGTCGTGAATTATATGCATATATAGAAAATCATGAAATTGAGATGACCGCTGTCAAGGCAGAAGTCATCGAAGACAATGTAATGATGAGAATGGCCTACAGTGAAAATTTCGAAATTAAACATTTTGTTGTATCAGATACTGTTTCAGAGGAGGAAACATTGTTCAAGGTGAACAGCTCCCGGCCGGGTGAGTTTGAAACGGAAATTCCTTTGAGTACCCTGGTTGACAGTTTTTCGCGCAAGAAATTTAAACTGATTACTGCCGGTGACGAACCGCTTACACTTCAGCCCGATGTGAGCTGTCTTGAAGAATTGGGCTTTGGTGAGCGTCTAGTTATAAGTTACTGCCACGAAAATATCAAAATATGGTTCTATAAAAGAAAAGATACCGCGCTCGGTTTTAAGGTGACCCGGCCTCGCATTCAGAGACAGATAACAGAGATTGAAGACTTTAAGGTGGAAGGTTTTATTAAAGGACGCGAAAACTTTTCAGGCTGCAGTACTTATATGATTTTTGAAGACCGCTACAGTAAAGAGGCTGTCCATTTACCGATTGACGAAGATTTTAACATTGATTTAACCAAGCTGGATTTAAAATCAATTAAGAGCAAAGATAAAACTATAATAGACGTGTTTATTGCAATGATCAGCGAAGAAGGGGAAACAGTACGGAAAGAAAAAATAAAATATAAATTTTCCGACTATAAAAAAGATAATTATTACGGCAGCCATTCGGAAAAAAGCGGTGAAGGGAATGTCCATTATCATTTAATCACGACGACTCCGTTTGATAATCTGAAAATAGAAACGTTTACTATCCCGACTGAAATAGCAGTTCCTGATAATGCTGCGGAGAAAGATTATAATACATGGCTGGTCGGAGAACGTTACGATACTGCCCAGGACAACGGCTACGCTTTCTATAAGTATTTAAAAGAAAATACCGATGTCAATGCTTATTATGCAATTGAAAGCAGTGCTCTCGATTATGAAAAGATAAAATCGGATCCGCATGTACTGCCTTTCGGTTCAGATAAACATTTTGAAGTTGCACTTAAAGCAGGTGTTCTGCTCGGCACGCACGACCTTGAAAATTTGCTGCCTTACAAACCTGCGAGAGGCTTTTTCAACTATGAGGATACAGTAAGAGTATTTCTGCAGCATGGTGTACTCGGCCGTAAAAGAGTAGAGTATCATAAAAAGTATTATGATCTGCCTTTCGACTTATTTATCGTCAGCAGTGATCCTGAAAAATATGATGTTGTCATGAGAAAGCTCGGTTATGACGAGGAAGACGTTGCGGTCACCGGACTCGCACGCTTCGACTCGCTTCCCCGGGGTAATAAAACTAAAGACATCCTGCTTATGCCGACATGGCGGGACTGGATAAATACAGATGAAGCGTTTCTCACGAGCCAGTACTTCCATAATTATAACGGACTGATTCATAACGAGCGTCTGATTAAAATACTGGAAGATAATGATGTGCAGCTGAACTTTTACCCGCATTACAGAGCGCAGATGTATTTTAACGATGAAATATTGAATCCGAGCAGCAATATTAAATTTATCCAGCTCGGCACGAGAACAGTACAGGAGCTCCTGATTGACCACTCGCTGTTAATTACGGATTATTCCAGTGTCAGCTTTGACTTTACCCTGATGAATAAGCCGGTCATCTACTATCATTTTGATGTCAGAAAGTTTTTCAGACAGGGAAAACTCCGGCCATTATTCCAAACATTCATCGGAGATATTGCACGGACTGAAGATGATTTAATCGATTTGATTGAAAGTCAGATTAAGCTCAACTTTAAATCGGAACAGCCTGATATTTCAGGTATATTTAAATATCAGGATCATCATAATTCAGAACGGATATATAACAGCGTAAAAGAAAAAATAAAAGAAAGAATAAATTATTAAAAGCAGCCGTCCGGAAGTCCGGACGGCTGCTTTTACATACTGTATATATATTCTATCAATTTTTCGCTCGCCTGGCCACTGGAGTATTTGTTCCACTGCTTGTTAAAACTTGCGATTTTCTCTAAGTCAAAATCGTTTTCCTCGAGGGCTGTAATAATATCTGCAGTTTGATAAGCAACCGGTCCCGGCATATAGGTTTCATAGTTGAACCAGATACCGCGGGATTCTTCATATTCCTTTAAGTCGTATGGAAAAAATATCATCGGCTTGTTTAAAATTGAAAATTCAAAAGGTATCGAGGAATAATCTGTAATGAGCACATCCGCAGCTGCGAGCAGTGAATTTATCTCGTATTTTCCGGAAACATCCGTTACGAATTCGCTATTATTAAAACCTGAAAGCTTTACTGCCGGATGAAGTTTTAACAAAAGATGATATTCTCCGTCAAGCTTTTTTCTCATCAGATCGATATCCAGTTGGATTTTATCTGTATCAAACTGATTATCACGGAATGTAGGAGCATAGAGCAGCGCTTTTTTGTCTTTAAGTATAGGCAGGGCACTGCGGATTTTTTCGGCTTCGGCCTCAATTTTATCCATATTGTAAAAGAAATCGGTTCTCGGCACACCGGTTTTGAGTATCCGGCTGTCATCAGCACCGAACGCTTCTTTGAAAATATACGCCATTTCATCAGAACTTACCGTTATATGGTGAAAGCGGCTGTATACTTTTTTAAAACGTTTGTGCGCGCTGTCCGGCCGGTTTTTAATTGTTTTGTCTCTGAATCCGAAATACTTTACAGCTCCGTTAGCATGCCAGACTTGAGTGCATCTTACTGACGGCCGGAAATTACAGGCAGCGAGCACGACGTGATAGTTATCGACAAAAATATACCGGGCTGTTGCCAGATGATATATCCCCCTTATAAAAGAAAAGATACTGCGGGGAGTAAAATCTGTAATGTTTTTTTGGCTGACAGCCTCAAATTGTTTTTTGCAGCGGGGTTCCTTTAAGATAAAAATTTCCGATGAGGTCTGATTTTTAACTTCCCTGATGACATATTCGATATTGTCGCCGAAGGACGCAAGCATCACCGTTTTATCTTGGAGGGGCAGGAGATTAAATAACTTAAAAACAGTCCCCGACAGAAGCAGAAAAAATTGGATGACCGCTTCTTTAGCCATTATTGTTTTTCAGCTCATCTTTAATTTTTGTAGTTGATATGCCGCTTGTTCTCGGCAGATAGACAACTTCGCAATATTCTTTCAGAAAATCAAATTCACCTTCCCAGTCGCTGCCCATAACAAAAGTATCGATGTTATATTTTTGTACGTCGCCGGTCTTCTGGCCCCATGTATCTTCACCGATAACTTCATCGACATATCTGATAGCTTCCAGTATTTGTTTTCTTTCTTCGAATGAATGATAAGCCTCTTTATGTTTCAGCATATTGAATTCATCGGTTGATACTGCAACGATTAAATAATCTCCGAGCGCCTTGGCGCGTCTCAGTATATTTATATGACCCGTATGCAACAGATCGAATGTACCGTAAGTGATTACTTTTTTCATGTTAATTTGCCTCCGTTAAAGCATTATTATAGTGTTTTGTAGTATTATGAATTATAGCATAAGATAATTAAGAAAACTTTGCAGGTGTGGTGGATATGAAACAAATTAAAAGACTGGCCTTAAAATTATATAAAATATTATTCTGGTTATGCGGAAAATCTTTTAACAAAGATCATTCGCTGATTATTTTCGAAAGCTTTCTCGGAAAACAATTCAGTGACAATCCCCGGGCATTATATGAATACATGTCGATTCATTATCCAGAATACAGATTTTTATGGAGTGTGGACAAGCGGTACACTGAAGTGTTTGAACGCCATGATGTGCCTTATATTAAAAGATTCTCGTTCAGCTGGATGATCTATATGAATAAGGCAGCATTGTGGATTTCAAACAGCAGAATGCCTCTCTGGATTCCAAAGCCGAAAGGCACGACGTATTTACAGACCTGGCACGGTACACCTTTGAAAAAGCTCGCTGTAGATATGGATGAAGTACATATGCCCGGTACTGATACTGAGAATTATAAAAAAAACTTTACCCGGGAATCGGCAAAATGGGATTTTCTAATCTCGCCGAATGAGTATTCGAGTGAAATATTTAAAAGAGCATTTCAATTTGACGGGGAAATGCTGGAAACAGGTTACCCGAGAAATGATTTTCTTTTTACGAACAGCGATGAGGAAGCCATTAATAATCTGAAAAAAGATTTGAATCTGCCGGAAGATAAAAAAATAATTTTGTATGCTCCGACTTGGCGTGATGATTCATACCACGCGAAAGGCAGATATAAATTCAATCTCGAATTCAATATGAAAAAAATGTATGAAAATTTGTCTGATGAATACATTATTATATTAAGACTGCATTATCTGGTAAGTGAGAACCTCGATATAAGTGAATATGAAGGCTTTATTTATGATTATTCAAATTACGAGGAAATCAGAGATTTGTATGTTGTTTCGGACATGCTGATTACAGACTACTCATCGGTATTTTTCGATTATGCGAACTTGGGACGTCCGATGATTTTTTATGTTTATGATATTGATAATTACCGCGACAAGCTCCGGGGATTTTATTTTGACTTTGAAAGAAAAGCGCCCGGTCCGCTTGTCACTACGACAGATGAACTTCTGCAGGCAATTAAAAAGACGGAAACTGAAAACTTTAACGAAATATACAATACTGAAGAATTCCGCAGCAGATTCGGTGCACTTGAAGATGGCAAAGCGTCACAGCGTGTAGCCGATGAAGTTATTTGTTATTTAGGAAGTAAAATTGTATAATTCATCATTGATGAAAATTTGAGGTTGTGAGTAACTTATGAGATCCATGTGGAAGGTATTACAAGAACAGATTGCTCATTTTTATTTGGTAAGGCGTCTGTCGATATACGATATAAAAAGTAAGAACCAGAATAACTATCTCGGGATAGTCTGGGAAGTTCTGACGCCGGTCATCAGTATTCTTATCTACTGGTTTGTATTCGGTACATTGCGCTCACGCGCGCCGATTGAAATGGATGGCATGGAAGTGCCTTTCTTCTTCTGGCTGTTTATAGGTTTTGTCGTTTGGACTTTCTTTTATCAGGCCAGTATAGAAGCATCCAAATCGATATATACACGTCTTAAGATGCTGTCAAAAATGAATTTTCCTTTAAGTGTAATACCTAATATTCCGATATTTTCCAAGTTTTATACGCATTTAATCATGCTTACCATTGCTTTTATTGTGTTTCAGTTTGCGGGTTATTACGTCAGCGTGTACTTTATACAAATTCCTTATTTTATTTTTGCAACCTACGTGCTGGTATATTCATTTGCGCTGATTACATCGACGCTGTCAACACTGATTCGCGATGTGCATCTGGTACTTAATTCACTGCTCCGCATGCTGCTGTATTTATCGGGTGTGCTGTGGCCGCTGTCGATGCTCTCGGACTTCCCGAAGCTCGTAGTAATTATGCAATTAAATCCGCTGGTATATTTAATTGAAGGATACCGCGCTGCATTTTTCGGTACAGAATGGTTCCTCGTTACCGAATGGAAATATTCTTTATATTTCTGGGGCCTCATGCTCGTGATGCTGTTTATCGGCTCGGTGCTGCACATTAAATTCAGACGTAATTTTATCGATTACTTATAATGGGGTTTGAAAATGACAAAAGCTATTATTACTAAAAATGTCGTGAAAAAATATAAACTGTACGAAAATCAAAAAGAGCGCATGCTTGATCTGATCAGTCCGAAAGGGCACGGAGATGATTTTTTTGCGCTGAACGGTGTAAACTTTGAAGCGGATAAAGGCGATGTAGTCGGATTTATCGGTATTAACGGCTCAGGTAAATCAACGCTGTCGAATATTATTGCAGGCATCGTTCCTGAAACGAGCGGCGAAGTCCAGGTTAACGGACAGCCTGCGCTTATCGCAGTCGCAGCAGGCCTGAATGATGATTTAACAGGCCGCGATAATATTGAACTAAAATGTTTAATGCTCGGTTTTTCTAAAGATGAAATCAAAGAACTAGAGCCCGAAATCATTGAATTTGCAGAACTTGAAAACTTTATCGATCAGCCGGTGAAGTCCTACTCGAGCGGGATGAAGTCAAGGCTCGGCTTTGCTATCAGCGTTAAAGTCGACCCAGATATTTTAATTATTGATGAAGCACTGTCGGTCGGCGACAGAGCTTTTGCAGACAAAAGCCTGAAGAAAATGCTCGAATTTAAAGACCAGGGGAAGACGATGATTTTCGTCAGCCACTCCATCGGGCAGATGAAAACCTTCTGCGATAAAATTCTGTGGCTTGAATTCGGCCGTGTTAAAGCGTTTGGCGAAGTGAAAGATGTACTGCCGCTGTACGAAGCATTTCTTTTGAAATGGCAGAATATGCAGAAGGATGAAAGAGACTCATACAGGGCGAAGATAATGTCGAAAGACCCGGCTGAAAACAAATATAAAAAGCTTGGGGATTTGATGGTCCTGGATGATGATGAAGAACTCGAGACATCTCACACTTATTCAGTCCGTCCGGTCAGCAGGCTGGCGCATTTAAAAGCATATACGACATATATATACAGCTCTCCGAATGAAGAAGAAGGTAAAACAGATGCCCAGCATTTGAAAAACAAAGTATATTACGTTAAAAGAGAAGCGACATACCAGTTTGAGAACTATTACCTGCTGAGTACAAAACCAAGTGGTGAAGAAGGCGTTATAGGCTGGATCAGAGGAATTGAAACATCTTCGCATGTGCATACATTGGTGGACAATGACAAAAAAACATTTTATTTAAAAGGGCGCGGTTATGCATCAAGTGAACCGTGGGGCGGAAAACGTCAGTATATTCATGAATCACTGGAAAATCATGGCGGCCTGTCCTTTAATGCAGACGAAACCATTCTGGTTGGCAACAATATCTGGTATAGAGGCGTTATTGAAGGAGAAAATAAACCGGTATGGATACACAGCAACAATGTTGTGAGGGATACTGAAGAACTTAATGATAATGAAGATGTTTAAGAGGTGCTCTGCACCTCTTAATTTATTTCATATAACGTTTCCAGCGATGTAAAAAATCCATCGGCGCCGATTTCTATCAGTCTGTCGGCTTCTTTTTGGCTTTTTACAGTATACGGGTACACTTTTAAATTGTACTTGTGGCATTCTTCAATAAAAGCGGCATCGGTAATTTTTTTATTAGGGTGCACACTAACAGCATTAAGACCGGTCATGTTTACATATTTTCCGGCATTAATCATCGGGTAATGCATCAGAAAACCAAGCTTAATATCCGGATTGCATTCGGCAATCCTGAGAAGAGCTGTATGGTCAAATGATGAAACGATAATATTTTCGAGATTATAATATTGATTCGTAAGGTCTGCGACCTGTTTTTCTATCCCAGCATGGGGGACAGGAGAATTTTTAATTTCAATATTAAGGAGAATATCTTCAGGCATAGACTGAAGGATTTTTTGTAAAGACGGAATTTTGGCACCGGCGAATTCAGCATTAAAGTATTTACCGACATCTATAGCCTGAAGCTCGTCAAAAGTATACTGGTTAACAGCGAGTTTCGCATCCTTATTATAGCGCTTCAGCTTATAGTCATGCACGACGACCGGCACTTCGTCTTTCGTCAGCTGAACATCCAGTTCGATTGCACGTGCACCGTGTTCGACTGCTGTTCTAAATGCGGCTTCCGTGTTTTCCGGGGCGATGGACTCAGCACCGCGGTGGGCAAACACAATAACCATAAAATTCACTCCAATTTTAATTAAACTTTAATACTTGTAGTGTAACATTCCAAAGTAAAGAAATTATTAAGATGACATAAGAAAGGAAGGGTCACTGTGACAGTAAAATATAATACTGTTAAATTGATGGATATCGATTTTATCAATATATCCAGATACTCATTTTTAAAACATATCGTCTATCCGTCTATTGAACAGCAGAAAAAATGTTTTATCGTCACGGCAAATCCGGAAGTTGTTATTGCAACCCGGGATGATCCGGACTTTAAAACGATAGTTAAAAGTGCTGACTACGTGCTTGCTGACGGAATTGGTGTAGTCAATGCATCGAAATTAATCGGCAATCCGCTAAAAGAACGGGTAACTGGTGTTGACCTGATGTACGATCTGCTGAAATATGCAGATACTAATAAAAAACGCGTATTCTTTTTAGGTGCCAGTGAAGAAGTGAATATTAAAGTGGCTGAAATTGTTAAAAAAGATTATCCCGGCCTGATTATAGCGGGCAGGAAGAATGGCTATTTTAATAGATATGATGACGATATTGCTGATTACATTGCTGGAACGAAACCTGATATTATCTTTGTTGCGCTTGGCGCGAAGCGGCAGGAAGGCTGGATACACCATTATTTGGAGAAATTCGATAAAGGTATATTTATCGGTGTCGGCGGCAGTTTCGATGTGCTGAGCGGACAGCTCAAACGGGCTCCGGCTATATGGATTAAGCTGCAGCTGGAATGGCTTTACCGCTTAATTAAAGAACCTCACAGAATGAGACGGGATTTAAAAGTACTGGAGTTCATGCTGCTGCACGTCCCGGTAATTAAAACAATTATGAAGTGGCTTGGATTCTCAAAGTCCAAGCCGAGATCAAACAGGGACGGCATACGCTAAAGTATTTATGTCCGGCCTCTCTTTTATGGTAAGATATTTTTAAGTTTCAACACATCATGAAGCGGGGGAGATCAAATGACCGGAGAAATGATATTTGTCGGACTTGTCATTGTATTAATGTTAATAGGCTTATCATTTGAAGTAATCCGTGCGGATTTCTTAATATTTTTAGTTCTGGTTATTTTTCTGATTACCGGCGTGATTAGCAGCGAGCAGGCTTTAAGCGGCTTTTCAAACGAAGGGATGCTGACTGTACTGCTCTTGTTTATCGTGGCCGGTGCAATTCAAAAACACGGCATAATAGAACTTGTCGTTTACAGGCTGCTCGGCAAAGCTGCCAATGTGAAAAAGAGTATGATTAAAGTAATGCTGCCGGTCGGTCTCTCTTCGGGTTTTCTTAATAATACTCCGATAGTCGTTGCCTTAACACCGATAATTAGAGATTGGGCGGTCGATAACGGCTACAGTCCATCTAAATTCCTGATTCCTTTATCTTATATGACGATTTTAGGCGGAACGATTACCATGATAGGGACGTCGACGACTCTGGTTGTACACGGACTGCTGGTTGGTGCGGGGCTCGAGGGTTTCTCATTCTTTACTTTAGCTGCAGTAGGTGTGCCGATTACCGCAGCGGGCTTAATTTACTTGCTGACATTAGGCTATAAACTGCTGCCGGAACATCTTGGAGCTAAGGAGCAGATTAGCCAGGAAACAAAAGAATTTCTTGCAGAAGCCATAATAGAAGATAAATTTGAACACGAAGGAGAGACTGTTACCAAGCTCGGCCGGGATGTTCTGGATGGAATCTATGTGATTGAAATTATAAGAAATAACAGCAGAGTCTATCCTGTCACAGGCGAGACTAAAGTGCTTGCCGGCGACCATATCATTTTTTCCGGTTCTCTGAATACTATAGGGAAAATCCAAAAATTTAAAGGTGTCACTATTAAAACAGGTACAGAACTTACGCTTGATGATGTCGTTAATAAAGACAGTCATCTGATTGAAACAGTTGTCTCGCATAACTCATCGCTGTTAAATAAAACGCTTAAAGAGGCGAACTTTAAAACGCGCTACGACGCCGGTGTTATTGCGATTCACCGAAATAATCAGCGTATTAAAAGCAGGGTGGGGGATATCGTTTTAAAAACAGGGGATACACTGCTCCTCCTTGCGGATAATAATTTTATTAATATGCACAAATATTCCGGAGATTTTTACGTGGTAAATGATGTTGCTCCGCCTGAAAATCTCAATCAGGATATGAGAAAAGGCTGGGTCAGCTTAATCGCTCTGGTTTCTATGATTCTTGTAGTGACCTTGGGCTGGTTCACAATGCTTGAAGCTATGATGATTCTTGTTGTGCTCCTGATTGGTTTTAAATTTATTTCACCGAATGAAGTGAAGAAATTTGTACAATTTGATGTTATCCTGCTGATTTCGAGCGCCTTTGCCGTCGGTGCTGCAATGACGGAATCGGGATTAGCACAATATATAGCAGGCGGGCTGACAGCACTTGCAACGCCGTTCGGGATACTCGGTGTGCTTTTCATTGTTTATCTCGTCACGAATTGTTTTACTGAAGTCATTACAAACAGCGCAGCAGCAGTACTTATGTTTCCGATAGCACTTGAAGTTGCAGATGCGATGAATATTGAATATATGGGTTTGATAATTACTGTAGCAATTGCCGCATCAGCAAGTTTTATGACGCCGATCGGCTATCAGACTAACTTAATTGTTTACGGACCCGGCGGTTACAAATTTAGTGATTATATAAAGGTCGGTGCACCGCTTGCTCTGATAACGATGTTTATCGCATGTTTTATTATTTACTTTGTCTGGTATTAGCTGACTTGAGGAAATGGAATATTATATTTCAACGAGATTACAACTGTGTTACAATACTTAATGAACGAAATGAAAAGTCATTGTATGTGAGGTCCTAACTTGAGACAAATATTATTATCAATATTTGTATTATTTCTATTCGGATGTAATCAAAACGATAAATTTTCTAAAGCGGAAGATTTATCGCCAGTTGCTAAAACACATTTCACTGCAAGTAACTTGGTTATAACGGCATCGGGAGATACTGCAAATAATTCATCGAACAGTACAGCTGATAACAGCAGATACGATACTGAAAATTTACTGAAAAACAATATAAATGATTCTAAACAGTCAGACAGCGCAGAGTTTGAATTACTTCTCCGGCAAATTAACGAAACTCATGACGACATATTTAATATATGGGATGATAACTTTATTCCGCTTTATAATGCGTACCAGTTTGACGAGCTGAAAGTGGAATATGCAGCTGATGAAATTACGAATTTAAATGAAAGCTATGTGGGTCTTCAGGAAGAAGTCCAGAATCTTTCAATTCCTGATAATTTGCCTGAAAATGAGCGCCTCCGTGTTCAGGAGATAAAGGACGATCTGCTCCTTGCGATATCGAACCGGTCACTCGCTGTCATCGAATTTAAATCGATGCTCGGCAGCGGCGAAGAGTCTCATCAGGCCCTGATGGATATTCATATTGCAAACAGCAACCGCTACTTAAATGAAGCTAAAGAAGTTAATGCGGAACTCGTGCTTAAAAATGAAAAGCTGATCACAGTTAAATAATTAAAAAACACTGATTATCAGTGTTTTTTTATGTTTAAGATGCAGTGAAGCGGGAAGATTAATGAGTAGAATCATATTTACAGGAGGAATTAATTTATGGCCAAAAAAGTAGCTGTTATCATGACGGATTTAGTCGAAGATATCGAATATACTAGCCCTAAAGAAGTTATTGAGGAAGCAGGGCATGAAACGGTGCTCATTTCTCCGGACGGTTCAACTGTAGAAGGTAAAAAAGGCGGAAAATTTGAAGCGGATAAGTCTATCGGAGAAGTAACGCCGTCTGATTATGATGCGCTGTTAATTCCAGGCGGATTTTCACCTGATGGTTTACGGGGTGACAAGGAAGACCGATTTGGCAAGTTCGCCAAACATTTCCTGGAAGAAGACAAACCGGTATTTGCAATTTGCCATGGGCCTCAGCTTCTGGTAGATACTGATTTATTAAAAGACAGAAAAATTACAAGTGTTAAAAATGTTAAAAATGATTTGATTAATGCGGGAGCGAATTGGGAAGACAGCCCGCTTGCGGTTTGCGGCAATCTTGCTACGAGCCGGACACCTGATGATTTAGATCAGTTTAACGCTGAAATTAAAAGACAATTAGGTTAAAAGTAAAGGCTGCAGCGGAATTCCGCTGCAGCCTGTTATTTAATTATTATTCTACTGTGACCGTACGTGCGACTGCAGAAGGATCGCCGAAACTGTCGAATATAGCATAAGCTATAGTATATTCACCGGGAGTTTCATTATCAACTTCTCCTGAAATATACAGCTGATTGCTGATATCTGTGCCATCGACGTCGAGAACCCGAACACCGTCTTTTGGATCAAATGATTCGTCGGTGTTTATAGTTAAGTCTTCAGTGCCGCTGAAAGATACAGAATTTCCAATACCGGAAGAAGAATCTGAGCTCTTGTCTGAAGAGGATTTACCAAGCTGTTCTTCAGTCGGAGGAATCTGCGGTACAGAGTCACTCTCAGAAGCGGAAACTGTAACCTGGCGGACATGCTCATAATAGCCGCCGCGTGAATTTTCTACGCGGTAAGTTACACTATATGTACCGGGACTTTCAGTATTTACGGAGTTGTTTGTCACGTTTATACTGCTGGTAATATTTCCGTCCTCGCTGTCAACTGCGTATACACCGCTCAGAGGGTCAAAAGTATCGCCAGTTTGAACGTTAATATTGCCGACACCTTTTATTGCAGGTATACTGCCGGAATGGGCGAGAATCTCATCTTCCATTGTGGGGCCATCATAGTTTTCGTAAGCCTGATCTGTATTGTTCTCAGTTTCTTCGACATTTGTATCTATAAAATCACTGATAACCGGAGCAATCGGCAGTGCACCAATCATAAATTTTACTAGCGTATTTACATTCATTTATTACACCTCTGAATTTACAGTACTTTTTTTAATTTTAGCATATTGCAGACAGAACGACCAAGAATAGTTCGGATAGGGAGAGAAGAGATTTGACTTACATATTATTAATAGCAGGCTTCGTATTACTAATTAAAGGGGCGGGATATTTTGTTGACGGTGCGTCGGCAATAGCGGGGAAATTACATGTGTCCCCGCTCATTGTGGGTCTGACAATTGTTTCTCTCGGCACGAGTGCTCCGGAAGCAGTCGTCAGTATTATTGCGGCCCTGGAAGACAACGGTGATATGGTCATCGGGAATGTTCTGGGAAGCAATATCATCAACATCTCTCTGATGCTCGGAGTGACAGCGCTGATTTCTCCAATGATTATCGAACGGGAAACACAAACACGTGAAATTCCATTTTCACTGGCTGCAGCGGTGCTGCTGATTATTTTTATGTCAGACCGCTTTTTGCTGTCCGCTGAATCCAGCGAAATCGGACGATTTGACGGTGTGCTGCTCTTAGTGGGTATTGTTTTATTTTTATATTATATATTTGTAAAAGCCCGCCGGACTAAAGAAGCAACTTTAGATGATGAAGCAAAAAAATCGGGAAATGATTCAAGCTGGTTTAAAAATATCGCCCTTTTTGTAATCGGGCTCGCAGGTATTATATTCGGCGGTAACCTGGTCGTTGACAGTGCGTCAACGATTGCACTTTCTCTCGGTATGAGCCAGGCACTTGTCGGACTGACGATAGTGGCAATCGGTACATCGCTGCCGGAGCTGACGACATCTATTTCTGCTGCCAGAAAAGGCGAGGCTGGGATGGCCCTTGGCAATCTCATAGGCAGTAATATTTTTAATATATTATTTGTACTCGGCATATCCGCGGTAATCAGTCCATTAAGTGTCAGTGATTCGCTGTTTGCAGACGCATGGATACTCATTGCCATATCTGTTATTCTGCTGATTCTGGCTTTATGGAAAGGCAGGCTGTCACGCCTTGGAGGCGGAGTGCTTGCTGCTTTATATTTAGTTTATCTCGTTTACATTATTTTAAGAGGATAAAATCGTGAGAGCTGCAGGGAAGAAAGTTTGGTAAATTAGAAAATCCGTATATTTTACTCCCAGGGGTAAAATATACGGATTTGCTTATAAATATTATTTTTCGTTATGCCATTTAGCAGCCAGCAGCGTGTTATTCAAGACCATTGTGATTGTTAACGGACCGACTCCGCCCGGTACTGGTGTAATGTAGCTTGCTACTTCTTTGGCACTGTCGAAATCAACATCTCCGACTAACTTCTCATCGACTACAGTATTACCCACGTCAATTACGATTGCGCCTTCTTTTAAGTCAGAGCCTTTAATCAGACCCGGTTTACCTACAGCGCTTACGACAACATCGTAATTCTTAAGACTTGAAACCATATCTTTAGTGCGTGAGTGCATCAGGGTTACGGTGGCGTTTTCGTTAGTTAATAATTTAGCGACCGGCTGTCCTACAATATGAGAACGTCCGACAACAGCAACGGTTTTGCCTTCTAAAGAACCTGTGTGTTTCAAGAGCTCCATAATACCGAGGGGTGTGCATGGTACGAAGGTGCGCTGGCCGGTATAAAGGCGGCCGATATTAATCGGACTGAAACCGTCTACATCTTTATGCGGAGCAATTGCTTCCAGCACTTTATTTTCGTCTACCTGCGAAGGCAGCGGAACTTGTACAAGAATACCGTTTACTTTATCATCTTTATTCAATCTTTCAACTTCAGCGAGTACATCTTCTTCTGAAGTATCTTCATCGAGACGCACGATAGAAGATTCCATTCCAATTTTTTCAGCAGCTTTGTTTTTAGAACGTACATAGCTTAAAGAAGCGCCGTCGTTGCCTACAATTACTACTGTAAGGTTTGGTACAATTCCCTGTGATTTTAATTTTTCAACTTCGCTTTGTAATCCGGCGCGGTAATCTTTAGCAATTTCGCGTCCGTTTAATAATTCTGCAGTCATAAAAAATTCCTCCCTAAAAGTTTGTCTGTTTCATTATCTCGAAAATCATAAGAAAAAGCTATAGATATAATCTGATATCCGTCCCAAGAAATTAGTAGTGTTTATCTATTTAAGTTATACTGATGTTAAGTTCATATTACATAAGTGTAACAGTATGAAAGGGGAATAATTATGAACGTTGCAGTAATTGGCAAGGGTGGCAGGGAGCATGCCATTGTCAAGATGTTGGCAAATTCAAAAAGTGTTAATAATATTTATGCCATACCGGGAAACGCAGGCATGCGGGAAATATGCGAAGTAATGTACCGCGTCGATGAAGAGGATTTTGATGCGATTGCGGGAATTTGTATTGAGAAACAGGTCGACTGGGTCGTCATAGGGGATGCCGGTCCATTATCACTCGGCCTGGCGGATTTTTTAATTGATGAATACGGCCTTACTGTTTTCGGACCGCGTAAAAAAGAAGCCCGTATGGAAACAAGTAAATCTTTTACGAAAAATCTGCTTAAAAAATATAATATTCCTACAGCCGATTTCAAAGTGTTTGAAAGTTACGACGAAGCAAAAAAATATATAGAATCGGCAGTACCGCCGTATGTCATAAAAAAAGACGGTTTGTCGGAAGGCAAAGGAGTCGTCATTATAGAAAGCACAGAAGAGGGTTTAAAAGCGCTGGAGCAACTCGCAGTGCTGTCTGATGAAGGTGATATGCTGGAGCCGCTGCTGATTGAAGAATATTTACAAGGTGAGGAATTTTCATTAATGGTCATGGTTAATGAAGATTATACGCACACATTTGAAGTGATTGCCCAGGATCATAAAAGTGCATTCGGCAAAAATAAGGGTCCGAATACCGGCGGCATGGGAGCTTATGCACCTGTCACCCATATCAGTGAAGCAGTCAGGCTGGAAGCCATTGAAAAAATTATAAAACCGACAGCAGAGGCGATGGTTAAAGAGGGGCTCAGCTATTTCGGAGTGCTGTATCTCGGTGCCATGCTTACAGATAAAGGTGTTAAGGTACTTGAATATAATGCGAGATTCGGCGACCCTGAAGCCCAGGTGCTGCTTTCTATGATAGACAGCGATTTTGCATGCATCCTTGAAAAAGTGCAGAGGAAAGAACCGCTCAGCATTGACTGGAAAGACGGTTACACTGTCGGTGTGATGCTTGCGACAGAAGGTTATCCTTATGAGTATAAGCGGGGTATTGGAATTGCATTTACAGATGAAATAATGGATCGGAGTTTTATCAGCGGGCTGGCGCAGACCGAAGAAGGTGACTACATTTCTTCAGGCGGCCGGATTATGCTCGTAACAGGAACCGGCAAGACGATTGAAGAAGCTCTGAAAGCAGCCTACAGCAGCGTCGAAGAAATACAATTCGATAAGAAAGAAATATTTTACAGGACGGATATTGCACACCGTGCGCTGTTATCAAAATAAAAAAGAGGTCGGCTGAATGCCGACCTCTTTTGCATGAGTAAAAAACAATTAAATGATATAATTATTCCTTATCATGTGCGATTATGCGCGTGAAAAACTAAGTATATTATTCGAAATTTTTTAGCTGATATCAATATTATAATTATTATCTGTTATTAAGCTATATAGCCGAAAAAATTAAATATAAACATAAATATGCTGGAGAATGATTTTTATAGTTGAATTTTATATAATAGAAACGATTGAGGTGACAGGATGATAAGTAAGTTCAGAAATCGCAGTGAAGTGATTATAAGTTTTATACTCGGTGTATTTTTTATTGTATTAGGTCTTTTTATTTTGTTTAACACCGGTCAGATTAAAAATGAAGAAGTACCTGTTGAGGAAGATAAAATAGAAACAATTTTTGATTTAATTAATGCTTTCTTCGTCGAGGTATCGAATATGCTGTCCATGATGATTGGAGGATTTCCAATTATTGCAGGCATATTGATTATTTTGTTTGGTCTGTTTATGTTTAAAGTTGGTTCGTGGATTAACACTACTACTAAATACGATGTGCCGCTGACGTTTTTCTTTATCGGTCTGTCTCTGGTACTGTTTGTCGTTACGACTATATTAATGACACAAGTTTACGGTCTTTTTGCACTGCTGTTTCTAGTTGCTTTTATTATTCATTTACTGTTCAGTGTATTTAATGAGTACTTAAACCCGGACCACCGAAAAGAACATTATATGATTATTCTGCTGTTCTACGGTATTGCATATTTCTTTACACAGAATGCAGTGTATTCAAATATAGAGTCAACAATATCGCCGACAGATGTGCTGTCGATTAATTTATTTTTTGCACTCGTCTGGATATCATCGTTCATGGCACTGTGGGTCGGCGTTTTCCTGCTGAAGGCGAACAACCTGCTGAAAAAACCGGCAGATGGCCAGCCTGCAAAACTGTCGCGTTTGAATAAAAAGAAAAGCAGCAAAAAAAACTTTGCGCCCGATAAATATTTAGGATTTTCACAGAAGCTGTATGATTTCCGCAACAAAATTCTGGATAAGCTGAAAGAATTTTTTGAAACGGATCTGCCTTCCTGGTTTAAAGTCAACTATTTAGAAATAATCTTTGGGATTATCGTGCTGATCTTCGTCTTTTTAGAATTTAATAACCGCAACGGTGTATTCGTCGAAGGATACTTCAAATTGAATCAGATGCAGACGATTTACGAATGGGTTAATTTGTTTATTACTCTGGTGCTTGCAGTTTTATATTTAGTGTTCACGATTATGAATCTGGTAAAAAAACGATACTATCACAGACAGATGATCGTCATTTTCATACTTTGGCTGAATGTGACCGTCAGTCTGTATATCACACTTTTTAAAGATGTCGAGCTGTCATTGTTTATTTTACCATTCAATGTATTACTCGTATTACTGCTGACACCGCTTTTACTCATCAGTATATTTAAGGAATTCAAAGGGGACGATAAAAATGAGCCGGATAGAAAAATATAATTACAGCGGCCGTACGGATGACGCAGCTGTTCACGAGAGAATTCATCAGGTTATTAAAGATTATAACGGAGAATCGGATGTACCGGTGATTACAGGCTTCAGTTCGGACGAAGGTGTAAAACGCAATAAAGGCACGGCCGGTGCAGCAGAAGGGCCGTTTAAAGTCCGCGAGAAAATGGGGCCCTATGCATTCACGGACGACTTGTACGACTTCGGAACAATCATCGGTACGGAAGATTTGGAGCAATCTCAGAAAGATTTGGGTGATGCTGTTTACAACGTTTACAAAAATAACAGTTTTCCGATTATTATCGGAGGAGGGCATGAAACATTTTACGGTCATTATTTAGGGGCGAGACAGGCATTCAGCGGCAGCCTTGCCATTGTAAACTTTGATGCGCACTTGGATCTCCGTGACGAGAGACCTTCATCCGGAACGATGTTCCACCAAATCTTATCTGAGGATCAGGAAGCGGATTACTATTGTCTCGGCCTGCAGCCGCAAGGAAATACAAAAACATTGTACGACACAGCTGATAAATTCGGCGTCCAATATTATACAATCGATGAAGTCAGAGAAACGGATGCTGCTGATAAAGTAGCTGAACAGCTGGAGAAATACGATGCTGTGCTGATGACCTTATGTATGGATTCGCTGCAGCAGGCGGCCGCTCCTGGTGTGAGTGCGCCGAGCCCGAACGGTTATACTCCTTCGGAAATTCATAAACTGATAGGCAGGTTCGCAACTCTTCCAAATCTTAAAAGTTTTGATGTGTCCGAAGTATCGCCGCCGCTCGATATTAATGATCAGACAAGTGCGATGGCTGCGAGCATCATCCACAAATTTTTATCGGCTCGGGCATCATTTTAAGTTCGAAAAATTTAAAAACGGGTATAGCATATAATATAACTTTATAAATAAAGGAGTATTTAACTATGACCGGACCATTAACCAATACACAAATTGATGAGCGGGAAAAAGAAGCCCGTGAGCTGGTGAAATCAAAAGCAGGGAAATCTGCGTTAGCGGCAGCTTTGCCTATACCGCTTCTCGACATTGGTACAGACATGAAATTAATGAATGAAATTACCGGTGACATTGAAGATATATTCGGTATTACACATGATGAAGTATCGAAATACACCGATGATATGAAAACAAGAGCTGCTGTAATGATTTCCAGTGCCGGCGGGGAATTTGTCGCACGGAAAACTATCGGTTACGCAGTGAATAAGATAGGCAAGAAAAACAAAAAAGCAGAGGGACGCTTCGGAGTAGTACCTCTGGTGACTCAGGGTTCAACAGCATTAATCAGTTATTTTCTGATGAAAAAGCTTGGCTATGACCACATTGATAAATGCGTAGAGTATTTAAGATCTAAAAATATAGACAGTTCTGTGCATGAATCCTAAAAGTGGTGTAAAATAAGTGTAATCATTGAGAAATCCACACTTAAAGGAGAAAACATAATGGAAACAAAGTCATTTCTAATTATAGACGAAACGGGTATTCATGCACGCCCGGCAACAATACTTGTGCAGACGGCAACAAAGTTCGAGTCGGATATCGAGCTCGAATATAACAGCAAAAAAGTAAATCTAAAATCAATTATGGGTGTAATGTCATTAGGAGTAGGGAAAGGTGCTGAAGTAACCATTTACGCGGACGGCAAAGACGAGGAAGAAGCAATTGAAGCAATTTCCGAAACTTTATCTAGCGAAGGACTGACTGAATAATGCCAGAAATTATTGCAGGTTTAAAATTGAGTGAAGGAATCGGCTTTGGAAGCATATTTATTTCCGAAAGAGCAGATATCGAAGCCTCGAACAGAGAAATCGATGCTGGTCAAATTGAAGAAGAAATATCAGCATACAAGGAAAGTATTCAGGCAGCTCATATCCAGCTGCGCAAACTTCGGGAAAATGTCGATGAGCACCTCGATGAGGACAGCGCCGCAATTTTCGATGCGCATATTATGATGCTGGATGACCCGGGTTTTAATGAGCAGATTATTAACAGCATCAATAACCTTAACAATGCTGAAAAAGCGATTCAGCTGGCCGGTGAAGTGTATATTACAAAATTCGAATCACTCGATTCGGAGTATATGAAAGCACGGGCACTGGATGTTAAAGATATTTGTATGCGTTTAATAGCAAATGTACAAGGTGTGCAGCTGACGGATTTAACGCGCGTGGACGAACCTGTAGTAGTTGTTGCAGATGAATTAACACCATCTGCTTCAGCACAATTAGACAGTAAGTATATTAAAGGTATCATTACAGCAACAGGCGGGATGACCAGCCACTCGGCTATTATTGCCCGCAGTTTGAATATCCCGGCGATTTCAGGTATACCGGATATTTTATCTAAAGTGACTCACGGAGATGATATTATCATCGACGGTTTCACCGGGGATATCGTACTTTCGCCGACAGAGGTTGAAATGGCGGCATACAGTGAAAAGCTGAAAGCGCAGGAAGAACGGGAAGAAAAATTAAAAGATTTTATCGGTAAGGAAACAAAAACGCTCGATGGTATTAATATCAGCTTGTATGCGAATATTAAAGGACCGGAAGATCTTAACGATGTCAGCAGCAACGATGCAGAGGGCATCGGTCTTTACCGCACGGAATTTCTTTATATGAACAGAATGAATCTGCCGTCTGAAGAAGAGCAGTTCGAAGCGTATAAGGCTGTACTTTCGGATATGGATGATAAGCCGGTAATTATTCGGACACTTGATATTGGCGGAGATAAAGAATTGTCTTATTTAAATCTGCCTAAAGAAAGCAATCCATTCTTAGGTGAACGGTCCATCCGTTTTCTGTTAAAAAATGAAGAAATTTTTAAAACACAGCTGCGCGCACTCGTACGTGCAAGCGAACATGGGAATTTGAAAGTAATGTTTCCGATGGTCACTACAATCGACGAGTTTAATAGAGCAAAAGCGCTGCTGATAGAAGAAAAAGAAAAATATGAAGCTGAAATCGGCAAAGAGCTGAATGAAATTGCAGCAGGTATTATGGTGGAAACACCTTCTGCTGCAATGATCAGTGATCAGCTTGCGAAGCATGTTGACTTTTTCAGCATCGGATCAAATGATTTAATTCAGTATACGATGGCTGCAGACCGTTTGAATGAACAAGTGAGTGATTTATATCAGACTTATCATCCGAGCGTGCTCGGACTAATTAAAAAAGTCATCGACAGCGGCCGGAATAATAATAAATGGGTGGGCATATGCGGTGAAATGGCATGCGATCATAAATCTATCGCGCTCCTGACAGGATTCGGTATTGATGAACTGTCAGTCAGCCCGAAAAAAATTCTCGGAATCCGTGAATATATTTCTGAAATTAAAAAAACTGATATGGAACAGCTGAGTGAAAGTGTACTGTCGTGCGACAGTGCAGAAGACGTTCTGTATTTAATTGAAGAACATTTAAACTTAACTTAATCTTAAATATTGTATAGTACACTGGACATGTAGAAGGATTCTACATGTCTTTTTTTACAAAAAGTGAAGGGAAGTTAATATATGCAGCGACAAAGCCGCAGACCGGCCGTCTTATTTTTATCACTGCCTATCCTTGCATGGGCCTTATTCGATTTTGCCAATACGATTTTCTCTGCCAATATAGTTACCTTGTTTTTCCCTCAGTATATAACCGAAATAATCGGAACAGATGCGCGGCTTGAGCAAATATCATCAACAGTAATTGCCTATGCCAATGCTGCCAGCGCTCTGTTTCTTATTTTATTTTCTCCTTTATTCGGAGTATTGATGGACAGATCAGGGAAACGTAAAAAATATATTATTATATTTACACTGCTGACAGTCGGAGCGTCTGTACTCATGGGGCTTTTCGGCGGTATGAATACCGGCACTGTATTCGGTATTCCGAACGGTTTATTTTTAACGATACTGCTGTTTGTATTTGCTAAATTTACTTACAGTTCAGGTAATGTATTTTACGACGGCATGCTGTCATCGCTCGGCAGTAAAAAAGAAGTGCCGCTGATTTCCGGATTCGGGGTGGCTCTCGGATATTTAGGCACTTTATTCGGTATATTCTCCGTTTTAATTATCGTTGGAGACAGCAGTATTCATAATGCCTTCTGGCTGAGCGGTATTTTATTTCTGCTTTTTGCACTACCCTTATTCTTCATTAATAAAGACCCTGTGCAGAAGATAAAAATGAAGCAGCCATTTTTAAAAGGATATAAAGATATTTATTATACTTTTAAAGAGGCCAAAAAATATCCTTCGATTTTCTTTTTTATGATTGCTTACTTTTTTATTAATGATGCTCTTGCAACAGCAATCGCAATGATGCAGCCGTATGCAACAACTGTCGTCGGCTTTGAAGCAAGTGCTTTTTTAATCGTTTTTATGGTCGCAACCTTATTCAGTATTGCGGGAGCTCTGGTCTTTGGGTTTATCAATCAAAAATATGGCTCCAAACCTACATTCAGCATCATTGGACTGCTTCTTGCTGCTGCTATTATTATTGCGGCACTGCCGCTTCCGATGTGGACATTTTGGATTGCCGCCAGTTTATTCGGTATAGCGATGGGATCTGTCTGGGTAGTTTCAAGAACTATTATTATCGAGCTGTCACCGGAAGGCAAAGAAGGACAGTTCTTCGGTTTATTTGCGTTCAGTGCGAAAATGAGCGCCATCGCCGGACCGTTTATTTACGGTACAATCACTCTGGTATTGAGCGATTTCGGCACCGCAGCATCGCGTATTGCGATAACGAGCCTACTCGTGATGGTAATTATCGGCTTATACTTCCACAGCAGAGTAAAAATACCCCATAATCGCGCAGTTTAAATTTTATAAATCAAAGTATGTTAATTAATTCACAAATATGTCACTAAATTTTAAACCTAAGTATTTAATAGAAAGCGGTAAAACAGTTATAATAATAGGTATGAATATGGGGTGATTACAAATGGATGAGGTATTAATTGGACGCGTTTTAACCGGTATGACTTTAGGCTTTCATATAATTTTCGCCACTATCGGGGTCGGTGTTCCAATAGTGTTTATGGTTCTTGAATTTTTAGGGCTGAGGAAGAAAGATGCGCAGTACTTAACGATGGCACGGCGTATCGCAAAAGGTTATACGGTCACCGTTGCAGTAGGTGTGGTAACCGGAACCATAATCGGACTGCAGCTGTCATTGATATGGCCGGACTTTATGAGACTCGGCGGTCAAATTATAGCATTGCCGCTGTTTATGGAGACCTTTGCGTTTTTCTTTGAAGCAATATTCCTCGGAATATTTTTATATACATGGGATCGTTTTAAAAATCCCTGGTATCACTGGCTGTTAAATATACCGATTGTTATCGGTTCGACTTTGTCGGCGGTTTTTATTACGACGGTGAACTCATTTATGAATACACCGGCAGGATTTGACTTTGAAGGCGGAGAACTTTTAAATATCGATCCGATTGCCGCAATGTTCAATCCTTCGTCATGGGTCAGAGTATTCCACGTTGTCGTTACGGCATATATGACGATTGCTTTCCTTATGGCGACAATCAGTGCCGTGAAGCTGCTCAGATCATCACATAAAGAAGATAAAACATATCACAAAAAAGGCTTAAAAGTGATGATGTCAATCGGAATAATTATGGCAGTATTGACACTGCTGGCAGGAGATTTAACAGCGAAATTCCTGCACGAACATCAGCCTGAAAAACTTGCGGCTTTTGAATGGCACTTTGAAACAGAAGAAAATGCAGATTTAGTACTGTTTGGTATTTTAGATGAGGAGACGCAGGAGGTTAAATATGAACTGCGTATTCCATGGGTACTCAGCTTCCTCGCAGGAAATTCATTCGATACTGAAGTGACAGGGTTGAATGATATACCGGAAGATGAACATCCGCCGCTGATTATCCATTACTTCTTTGACTTAATGGTATTCTTCGGAATGTACGGACTCGGTATCGCTGCTGTGTACTTTATCGTTAAATTTACTAAGCGGTGGACAAAAATACACGAGCACCATCCGGCACTGCTCTATATGTACGCCCTCGCCGGTCCACTCAGTTTTCTGGCAATAGAAGCAGGCTGGTTCTTAGCAGAAATGGGACGGCAGCCATGGATTGTCAGAGGCTATATGAGAGTGTCTGAAGCGGTGACACAGGCAGACGGTTTAGGTATTACGCTGATAGCTTTTGCACTCCTGTACATGGTGCTCGGAGCGACATGTATATATGTGCTGCTCAGAATGTTTAAAGGCAAATCAGCTGAAGAAGATAAATTAAACTGGTATGGAGAAACCGGCATTATATCGAAAGGTGAAGGAGGTCAATTGCCATGAGCCTAGATTATGAGATTATCGGTGTAACTGTACTTTGGACCTTTTTATATCTCTATGTCATCATCGCATCGATTGACTTCGGTGCCGGATTTTTTAACTTTTATTCAAAATTGACAGGTGATGATAATATCATCAGTCCGATTATTTCACGATATTTAAGTCCGGTATGGGAGACAACAAACGTCTTCTTCGTCTTTTTCTTCGTCGGAATTGTCGGGTTTTATCCGGATACAGCATATTATTTAGGTACGACCTTGTTAATTCCGGGGTCGATTGCTCTGATACTGCTGTCGATACGCGGCTCGTATTACGCGTTTAACTCATACAACCGGGAAAGCAAGCTGTCATGGTCAGCCTTGTACGGTGTAACAGGACTTCTTATACCGGCGGCGCTGTCGATTGCACTTGTCATTTCAGAAGGCGGTTATATAGAAGAAACCGCCAAGGGCATCGATTTAAACTTTGAAAATTTAATTTTCAGCACTTACGGCTGGTCGGTTGTCTTTCTCGCAATTATTTCAGTGCTTTATATTTCGAGCGGTTTTCTAACGTTCTATGCTGCAAAAGCTGAAGATAAGAAAGCAAGTGAATTAACGAGAACCTGGTTTTTAATCTGGGCCTTGCCGACGCTCGTTATTACCCAGTTTACGTTTTTAGGACTAAGACAGCATAACTATGAACACTTTATGAGTGCTCAGAATTACTGGTATTTATTTGGGCTGAGTCTTCTTGCAATGCTGATTGCGGTCTTCTTAATCTGGCAGCGCCGCAACTACGGTACAGCTTTCATTATGATAATGCTGCAGTACGGTTTTGCTTTTTACGGCTATGGTATCAGTAAACTGCCGTATATACTTTATCCGTATGTAAATATTAATGACGCTGTTGTTAACGAAAATATGGCATTTGCATTGACAGTCGTCTTCGTATTAGGTTTACTATTATTAATTCCATCACTATTCCTGCTTGTAAGACTGTTCCTGTTTGATAAGGATTATGTGAAAGGGAAGCAAAAATACTAGTTACTTAAAGAATAGGTTGATACTATGAAAAAAGAAATTGCAGTCATCGGACTGGGCAGATTCGGCGGAAGCATCGTTATGGAACTGAGTGAAATGAACGTGGATGTCCTTGTTATTGATACGGACGAAACACGTGTCAATGAATATCAGGATTATTATTCTGAAGGTATTATCGGAGATTCAACAGATGAAGCGATGCTGAAAAGCATCGGCATTGATAATTATGATAATGTCATCGTAGCTATCGGAGATAATATTCAGGCGAGCATCTTATCGACACTGATTTTAAAAGATCTCGGTGTTAAAAAAGTAACAACTAAAGCTCAGAATTCCTATCACGGCAGGGTGCTTGAAAAAATCGGAGCTGATATAGTCGTCCATCCCGAAAGGGATATGGGGCGCAGGATTGCCCATAGACTGGTATCTTCATCTGTTGTCGAATATTTGGAAGTATCGAGCAGCCATTCCATTATTGAATACAGCGCGAATGCAAGACTTGAAAATAAACGTATAAGCGATTTAAATATTCGCGAGAAATTCGGTATCAGTATTATTGCAATAAACAGAGACGGCGATATTATCGTGAGTCCGGACTCGCAAATAAGCATACTCAGTGGAGATATACTGATTCTTATAGGCAGTGTCCAGCAGCTGAATCATTTTGAGAGAGTTATGGAGCGTCTTAAATAAATACAGGAAACGTCAACAGCACCTCCCGGAGAAGGGAGGCGCTGTTTTTTATTAGGGGGAGTAATAATTAGTTAAATTCAATTCCGTAATGATCGAGAATATATTGCGGCATGAAGTATCGTGCTGTCTTTTTAGGATCAACGACCTGATTAATTTGTGTTTGGCCGCCAAGACTCATCAGCATCGTAAATTCCTCCATGCTCAAATCAGTTTTCGGCTGAAGCAGCTCAGCCATTTTATGAACTGAAGTATCAACAGCGGTATCGAGACTTTCATCGGAAACATTCAGATAAATACCTTCATCATTAATAATTACTGGATGTTCAGTTGGTAAATTCTTTGCTTTTTCAAATGTTACATTAACACTCGCGCTGACTTCAAGTCCTGATACACTGACTTCGCCGTCAGCCATCGCAGCATGTACATCACCGAGACCAAACAGCGCACCGTCATGATAGACAGGCAGGTACAGAGTGATGCCTTCTGTTATTTTCAGGCAATCCATATTGCCGCCATGGGTATCAGGCGTGCCGTTATTCACCGCTTCATCAGGCGGAGCTACACCGATTACACCGATCATCTTATTAACTGGAAGCGGCAAGCCGTTAAAATTGACTGTATTATTTTTAGTATCAACATCGTAAATACGGACGAGCGTTTCTTTCAGAGTATCTCCCATCACACCCATACCGGGGCCGGTCACCATAACTCCAGTATCGGAAATATCAATACTGTTAATCGTTATCTTTAAAACATCTCCCGATTTAACGCCATCTACGTAAACCGGTCCTGTTGCAGGATTAATTCTTTCCCAGTCAAGTCCGCCGAAAGAACCTTCCTCGGAAGTGATTTGCCCTGTAAAGCAGTCATGTGTTTCAATATCGACAGTATCTCCTAGCTTAACTGTTAACTTCGGCTCGTTCTCTTTGCTCATTGCATAAAAAAGATTATCCTTTGAAAGTTTATGGTGTGCCATTAAAATTCCTCCTTAATAATACATTCTTCTCTCATTATAGATTAAATTAAATTAAAGACAAAAAGGAGGTGTAGAGGAGTTACAGAAAATAAAAAAACACCGAAATCCCAACTAATCGGGACATCGATGCTTAAGTCATATTATTTTATTTATCGTCGTTAACTCTCATGATAATCGGAAGAATCATTGGACGCCGCTTCGTTTTGTTATAAAGGAAACCGCTTAATTCTTCAATAATCAGCTGTTTAACATTATACCACTCAACATTTTCTTTTGAATCGAGCAGCGTTTTGACTTCATCGCGGATTTTCTTCTCTGCACTGCGGATTAGACCATATGATTCTCTCATATAAACGAAACCGCGGGAGATAATATCCGGACCGCTTAACAGTTCGCCTGTTTCAAAATCAATTGTCAGCACGACGATTGCGAGGCCTTCTTCCGATAATGATTTACGGTCCCGGAGAACGATATTGCCGATATCTCCGATACCGTTGCCGTCAACGAATACTGTGCCGGCAGTGACGCGGTGTGAGAAACGCGCACTGTCTTTCGTCAGGGCAAGAACGTCGCCGATTTCAAAAACAAAAATATTCTCTTCTTTGACACCTGTTGAAATTGCCAGTTTCTTATGCAGGTCGAGCATACGGTATTCACCGTGAATCGGCATAAAATACTTAGGCTGCATCAGACGGAGCATTAATTTCTGTTCTTCCTGCGAACCATGTCCTGATGTGTGAATATTGGACAGTTTGCCGTGGATAACATCAGCGCCTGCTTTATAAAGCGCGTTGATTGTTTTGTTAACGCTCAAAGTGTTACCCGGAATCGGCGATGAACTGAAAACTACAGTGTCATCAGGAATGATGCTGATTTGTCTGTGTGTACCGTTGGCAATACGCGACAGTGCTGCCATCGGCTCTCCCTGTGAACCTGTACATAAAATCATCACTTTATGTTTTTCTATTTTGTTAATCATTTTAGGTTCTATAAATGTCTCAGGCGGAGCTGTAATATAGCCGAGCTCCTGGCCGATTTTAATGTTGTTTTCCATGCTGCGGCCAAAAATACAAATTTTGCGGTCGAATTTCACCGCAGCTTCAATTGCCTGCTGCACGCGGTAAATATTCGATGCAAAAGTAGCGAATATAATACGGCCTGTACATTTACGGAATATATCTTCAACGTTCTGGCCGACTGCTTTTTCACTGATAGTGAAGTTTGGAACAGTGGCGTTTGTTGAGTCTGACAGAAGGGCAAGAACACCTTCTTCACCAAGTTTCGCCATTTTGGCAAGGTTTGCCGGTTCGCCGACCGGAGTGAAGTCAAATTTGAAATCACCTGTATGAACAATATTGCCTTCCGGTGTCCGTACGATTACGCCGTAGGCTTCCGGGATAGAGTGAGTCGTTAAGTAAAACTCAATATCCATATGCTTAAATTTCAGAACGCTGTCCTCATCGATAGGAATTAATTCAGTCTGGCTGAGAAGATGGTGTTCCTCAAGTTTGTTGCGAATTAACCCCAAGGCAAGCGGACCTGAGTAGATAGGTACTGAAATTTGTCTTAATAAGAAAGGAATACCGCCGATGTGATCTTCGTGGCCGTGTGTTACAATCAGTGCACTGATTTTATCTTCGTTTTCTTTTAAGTAAGTGTAATCAGGTATTACATAATCAACGCCAAGTTCATCATCTGTTGGAAACTTGACCCCTGCATCGATAATAATAATTTCATCTTTATATTCGATACAGTATGTGTTTTTCCCGATTTCTCCCAGTCCCCCAAGAGCAAATACACCTACTTCATTTGATTCAAGCGTCATTACGCGATAGTCTCTACTTTAAAATCTTCGTTATTGTTTTGTTCGTATTCCAGATGCGCGGGACTAAGTGCCTGGATAAATTCGATGTTGTTCTGGTTCGTTTTCAAATAGTTGCGAACCTCTTCTTCTGTTTCTGCCTCGACATAGCGAATCTGTGTGTCTTCTCTAATGATACGCGTGTCCATATCTTCTTGGAAAAATACTTTAAATACTGCCATAATTTATGACTCCTTTGTTAGTTATTTATCATTATTAAAATAAATGTTAAAAATAAAAATATGTGCCTAAATTTTTTAAGCACATTATTTAGGGCGCTATTTACCCTTCATATATTCATTGCGCAATAAACCTTTTCTGCCCAGGATGCTTTTCAACTTTTTCTTAAGTTTCTCACGTAACCTTCTCAGCATACTATCACACCCTTATATACTTATTCTCATTTTACAATATAGACCCGGTACTTGCAAAGACTTTATAATAGTAACAAGGGAGGGAAAACTGTGAAGATAGAAAGGATTATGTCGACAGTTAAAAATGAGAAGATGCGAAGTGATAAAATATTTACCGGCATCGAGTTCAATGTCCGGGGGAATCAGGTCGTTATGAACTATGTATATGCTGACTACAGCAGTCAGACGGATACTGATGTGTACATGCCCCACGGAGAAGATCCGGTTTTTATTAACGAAGAAGAAATGAATATGCTGCTTCAGAAACTGCGTGAAAAAAATATTCAATATAATATCAGAAAAGATGAATTTATTTAAACTTAAAAAGACGGGGACTGTGTTTAACACAATCCCCGTCTTTTATATTGGTCCTATTCGAGCGGTTCGGCATTGCCGGTCGGCTCAAAAGGCGCCTTCTTATCAATATGGTCGTAAAACATTACGCCGTCCAGATGATCGAGCTCGTGCTGCAGGACAACTGCTAAAAAGCCTTTTGCCTTAATATCGATTTTCTCTCCATCGATTGTTACAGCACTGACGCGGATGCGTTTTTTACGTTGCACGATGCCTTCTATTTCTTCATCGACACTCAGGCAGCCTTCGCCGGCCGGTAAATAAGTTTCATTAACCGAGTGACTGATTACTTTAGGATTAATCAGCATGTAGTCGTATTCCGGATTGCCTTCTTCATCTGCAACATATATCGCAAGCATGCGCTTATCGAGACCAATTTGAGGTGCGGCAAGTCCGACACCCGCCCGGAGGGAGTATTTTTCACTCATTTCAGGATTCTGTGAGTTAATCAGATACTCTCTCATACTTTTTAATTCTGCTATTGTCTGTGCATCGATTTCTGCCACTTCGCTTACTTTTTTACGCAGCATCGGATGACCATCGCGCACAATATTTTCCATAGTCAGCATGATAAAACCTCCTTCGTTTCAAACACTCGGTTTATTATACAATATATTTGCGTTAAAATGGTATTGTAAATACTGATAAAAAAACTAAATTAACATGGGGGTACATATCGAAGTGAAGAAATTTATTGTATTACTGGGCGGAGCAGCCTTGTTTTTATCTGCCTGCAGCAATGCGGAATCCGAACTGAATGATTTTTACGATGCGTTTACCGGCAGTCTGACTGAAGAAAAAGGACTGGGCGAACTGAACGAACAGTATAATGAACTGGAAGGTTCAAAGGCATCGATGCAGGAAGAATTGAACAATGCTGATATTAAAGAGATTAACAGCATCAGCGAAGAGCTTCAGACTAATACTGCAGAGCGTCTTGAATTGCTGGAGGAAGAACGCGGGCTGATTGCGGATTCAGATGAAGCATTTGAAGATGCACGTGAAGCAGCGGAAGATATTTCGAATGAAGAATATAAAAAAGAAGCAGATTCTCTTGTAACAGCAATGAATGAGCGGTTTGACGCACATAAAACGATGACTGATACATATACAGAAGCCCTGCAGGCAGAAGATGCGTTGTTCGAATATTTAGGAAATGAAGATATTGCACAGGATGAGGTGGATGAACACTTAAACAAAATCGCCGAATACAGCGAACCGATTAACGAAGCATCCGAACGTTTTGCCTCTGAAACAGAAAAAATAAATCAGTTAAAAAGCGAAATAGAACAAATTCTTGAAAATAACTAAAAATCCAAGGTGTTACTAGAACAGATTTAACTGTATCATTAATGAAAACGCTGACATATCAACTCTGTACTAATCTGTTACACCTCTATTTTATTTACTGTTAGAACAGTAGTGTGATAAAATGAAATTAATTACAAACAAATCTAGAAGGGATTGTGAACATACATGGCAGCAAATAAGAAATTGAATCCAGTTGATGTTCTTTCAGAAATAGAAGCAAAATTTGAAATGCTTCAGATTTTGAATGAAAAAGGCGAAATCGTCAATAAAGACATGGATCCGAAATTATCCGATGATGAACTCGTTGAGTTAATGACGAGAATGGTTTGGACTAGAGTTTTAGATGAGCGTTCTACGGCATTAAACCGTCAGGGACGTCTAGGTTTCTATGCTCCGACAGCCGGTCAGGAAGCATCGCAGATTGCAAGTCACTACGCATTATCTGAAGGGGATTATGTACTCCCGGGCTACCGTGACGTACCTCAGTTAATCTGGCATGGCCTGCCGCTGACTAAAGCGTTCTTATTCTCACGCGGTCATTATAAAGGGAATCAGTTCCCGGAAGGTGTTAATGCACTCAGCCCGCAGATTATCATCGGTGCGCAGTATGTGCAGAACGCAGGTGTAGCACTCGGTCTTAAAAAACGCGGCAAAGAAAATGTAGCAATTACCTATACAGGTGACGGCGGAACTTCACAAGGGGATTTCTATGAAGGAATCAACTTCGCAGGAGCTTACAATGCACCGGCAATCTTCGTTATTCAAAACAATAATTACGCAATTTCAACACCGAGAGAATTGCAGAGTAAAGCTGCAACACTGGCTCAAAAAGCTGTAGCAGCAGGCATCCCGGGTGTTCTTGTTGACGGCATGGACCCGCTCGCAGTTTATCAGGTGACAAAAGAAGCACGCGACCGTGCAGTTGCGGGAGAAGGCCCTACGCTGATTGAGGCACTGTGCTACCGTTTTGGACCGCACACGATGGCGGGAGACGATCCGACGCGTTACAGAACTTCAGACGAAGACAGCGACTGGGAGAAGAAAGACCCGATTGTACGTTTCCGTACTTATTTAGAAGGTAAGAAATTATGGTCTAAAGAAAAAGAAGATGAAGTAATTGAACAGGCTAAAGAAGATGTAAAAGCGGCAATAAAAGAAGCAGATGCAACAGAAAAACAATCTGTAACTGAGCTGATGGACCTCATGTACGATGTGAAGCCGTCTAACTTAGAAGAACAGTATGAGTACTATAAAGGGAAGGAGTCTAAATAATTATGGCACAAATGACGATGATTCAAGCTATTACTAATGCTATGGCTACAGAACTAAAAAATGATGAGAATGTTCTCGTTTTCGGTGAGGACATCGGTGTCAACGGCGGGGTTTTCCGTGCAACAGAAGGTTTGCAGGAAGAATTCGGCGTAGACCGTGTATTCGATACGCCGCTTGCAGAGAGCGGTCTGGTGTCATTAGGTTTAGGCTTAACTTTAGAAGACTACCGTCCGGTAATTGAAATTCAGTTTTTCGGCTTCCTGTTCGAAGCAATGGATGGAATTGCGGGACAGATAGCTCGCCACAGAGTGCGTTCCGGAGCGAGCAAGCAAACACCAATCGTTATCCGCGCGCCATTCGGCGGCGGTGTTAACACACCGGAACTTCACGCAGACTCTCTGGAGGGCTTAATGGCTCAAACTCCAGGTTTACGCGTAGTAATTCCGTCAAACCCGATAGATGCTAAAGGACTGTTAATTTCAGCGATCCGTTCCAATGATCCTGTTATTTTCCTTGAGCACATGAAGTTATACCGTTCTTTCCGTGAAGATGTACCTGAAGAGGACTACGAAGTGGAAATCGGCAAAGCAAGCATTAAACAGGAAGGTACAGACATTACTTTAATCGCCTACGGCGCTATGGTACAGGAAGCGATGAAAGCTGCTGAAGAACTGGCCAAAGAAGACGTGAGTGCAGAAGTTATCGACCTTCGTACTGTTTCACCTGTAGACTACGACACTTTAATCGATTCTGTTAAGAAAACTAACAGAGCAGTAGTTATCCAGGAAGCGCAGCGTCAGGCTGGTGTTGCAGCAAACGTAGTTTCTGAATTATCGGAGCGTGCGATTCTTCATCTTGAAGCACCGATTAAACGCGTGACTGCACCTGATACGGTTTATCCGTTCACGCAGGCTGAAAGTGTCTGGCTGCCGAACAAAGATGATATCATTGAACGTGCAAAAGAAGTGCTGGATTTCTAGAGTCTAATAATAGGAGGAATAATTATGGCATTTGAATTTAAACTCCCGGACATCGGTGAAGGAATTCACGAAGGGGAAATTGCTAAATGGCTAATTGCCGAAGGCGATAAGATTAATGAAGATGATGTATTGGTTGAAATTCAAAACGATAAAGCAGTCGTAGAAATTCCATCTCCTGTAGATGGGACTGTGTCTAAAATTCATGTCGAAGAAGGCGAAGTTACTACAGTCGGAACGACAATTGTAACAATCGACGACGGCAGTGAAGATTCAGGTTCATCAGACAAAGCTGAAGAGAAATCTGAAGAAAAACCTGAAGAAAAAGCTGAAAAACCTGCGGATGATGCAGCTAAACCGGCTGATGAAGAACAGGTTTCTGAAGAATCTCCGAACAAAGAAGAAAAACAGCCGGATAAAGATAAATCAGACAGCGATAAAATAGTTATTGCGATGCCGTCTGTCCGTAAATTTGCACGTGAAAACGATGTGGATATTAAAGAAGTTACAGGCACTGGTAAAAACGGCCGTATTCTAAAAGAAGACATCGAAAACTTCGGTACTGAAGCAGCTGAGTCAGAACAGGCTGAAGAAACTAAAGAGGAAACTTCTGCTTCAAGTGAAGGAACACAAAAAGCTCCTCTTAAACAGCAGACAGGCGAACTGGAAACTCGCGAGAAGATGAGCGGTATGAGAAAAGCGATTGCGAAAGCAATGGTTAACTCTAAGCACACATCACCTCACGTTACACACATCGATGAAGTTGAAGTTGATGCCTTGTGGGCTCACCGTAAGAAGTTCAAAGAAATCGCAGCTGAGCAGGGTGTTAAATTAACCTTCCTTCCTTATGTTGTTAAAGCGCTTGTATCAGCACTTAAGAAATACCCTGAATTAAACACTTCAATTGATAATGAAACATTTGAAGTCATTCAGAAACATTATTATAATGTAGGTATTGCGGCAGATACTGAAAAAGGTTTAGTAGTGCCTGTTGTAAAAGATGCAGATAAACTTTCAATGTTCGAAATTTCTGATGAAATTAACGAATTGGCTACAAAAGCACGTGACAGCAAGCTTTCATCTGATGAAATGAAAGGCGGTTCTGTAACAATTTCCAATCTGGGATCTGCAGGCGGCAAGTGGTTTACACCGGTTATCAATCAGCCTGAAGTTGCTATTTTAGGAATTGGCCGTATTGAAGAACAGCCTGTCGTAAGAGACGGAGAGATTGTCGCGGCACGTGTTCTCGCACTATCACTAAGTTACGACCATAGACAAATCGATGGCGCAACAGCTCAAAATGCTTTAAATCACATTAAGCGTCTGCTTAATAATCCGGATTTATTATTAATGGAGGGGTAGTAAAATGGTAGTTGGAGATTTTCCTATTGAAACAGATACAATTGTAATTGGTGCAGGTCCCGGCGGTTATGTCGCTGCAATCCGTGCAGCGCAGCTTGGACAGAAGGTAACTCTGGTAGAAAAAGGAAATGTCGGCGGTGTATGTTTAAATGTAGGATGTATTCCGTCAAAAGCAATGATTTCATCAGCGCACCGTTACCAGGAAGCTCAAAATTCCGAAGATATGGGTGTTATTACAGAAGGTGTTAAATTAGACTTCTCTAAAGTTCAGGAGTTTAAAGAAAGCGTAGTAAACAAACTTGTCGGCGGTGTTGACATGCTCTTAAAAGGTAACAAAGTCGATGTCGTTAAAGGCGAGGCTTACTTTGCAGAGGGCAACAAATTAAAAGTGATGGATGATAAGCAGTCTCAGACTTATGAGTTCAAAAACGCAATCATCGCAACAGGATCACGCCCAATCGAAATTCCAGGATTTAAATTCGGCGGCCGTATTTTAGATTCTACAGGTGCCTTGGCACTTGAAGAAGCGCCAAAAAAACTTATCGTAATCGGCGGAGGCTATATCGGAACTGAACTTGGTTCAGCTTATGCCAACTTCGGTACTGAAGTGACGATTCTTGAAGGAACACCTGATATATTAGGCGGTTTTGAAAAACAGATGACTCAGCTGGTTAAGAAAAATCTTAAATCTAAAAATGCGACGATTGTTACTAAAGCGATGGCTAAATCTGCCGAAGAGACAGAAAATGGCGTTAAAGTAACTTACGAAGCAAAAGACGAAACTCATGAAATTGAAGCGGACTACGTACTGGTTACTGTTGGCCGCAGACCAAATACTGATGAGCTCGGACTTGAAGAATTAGGAATTAAAATGTCTGACCGCGGTTTAATCGAGGTTGACAAACAATCGCGCTCAAGTATTTCTAATATCTATGCTATCGGTGATATCGTTGACGGTCTTCCATTAGCTCACAAAGCAAGCTACGAAGGTAAAGTTGCAGCAGAAGCAATCGCCGGCGAAAAATCAGAAGTTGATTATATCGCTATGCCTGCAGTCTGCTTCACTGAGCCTGAACTTGCTACAGTAGGCTACAATGAATCACAAGCCAAGGATAAAAATATCGAAGTTGTTACCGGCAAATTCCCGTTCCAGGCGAATGGCCGCGCACTCGGACTTAACAAGACAGACGGTTTCGTTAAAGTCGTCGCACGTAAAGAAGATGGACTGGTCATCGGTGCTCAGGTCGCAGGTAACGGTGCTTCAGATATTATTTCTGAACTTGGACTTGCAGTTGAAACAGGTATGACACTTGAGGATATCGCATTGACAATTCATGCGCATCCGACGTTAGGTGAAATTCCGATGGAAGCGGCAGAAGTTGCTTTAGGACGTCCGATTCACTCAATGTAATTTTATAAACTTTAAAGGTCAGGGTAAAACACTCTGGCCTTTATTTGCTTTGGAGGCTGAAATTAATGAATAATGAATACTCATATCCGCTTGATTATGACTGGAGCACCGAGGAAGTGCTCTATGTCATGTCTTTTTATCAGGCAGTTGAAATCGGTTATGAAGAAGGCGTGCTGGCTGGTAAATTTGAAGAAGCTTATAAGGACTTTAAGGAGATAGTACCGTCAAAATCCGAGGAGAAAAAACTTTTCAAAGAATATGAAAAAGTCAGCGGCAAAGTACCTTACCTTCTAATTAAACAGCTTAAAGATGCAGAACCGTCCGATATCATTAAGCCGTAAAATGACTTGAAGGTCTCTGCAGTTAATAAATTTAATGCTCTAGAGGTTTTATTAACAATTTAAAGTATCGCTTGATTAAGTTATGCTGACGGTGGGTATTAACTACTAAAGACAAATTAGGAGGCTTATTATGGCAAAGGAATACACTCAAACTGTAAAACCTGTCAGCCGCATTGCTGAAAGAACATTCGGCTGGCTGGGCTGGCTTATACTGCTGGCATTTACTGCAGGAATCTTGTTTTTCTCATTAGTTACTATGAATGACCCGAATCAAATTGACCAGATTACCAGCCAGATGGAATCTCAGGTGCAGGGTATGAATACTCAGGGAGTTGATCCGCAGGCTGTTATCGATATGACAATTTCTGCGCTGAGCAGTTCTTGGATGGTAGCACTTTATCTTGCATTGCCATTAATCATTGCGATACTTGGTCTGTTAAATATGCGCCGTAGAATTTTAGCAGGTATTTTACTGCTGCTTGCTGCGATTCTTGCAGCTCCATTAGTATTTACTTTAATCTCATCGCTGTTCTTCGTCATCGCAGCAATTCTGCTGTTTGCACGTAAAGATTTAGTTGTGAAAAACGAGGACCCTAGAGATGCATACCCGCGTGAAGAACGTAACGGTTACAATAACCGCAATGAATATCTTCCTGAAGAAGAAAATAGAGCAAATCAGCACCGCGTTCAGACTCCGCCTGATGAAGATGTTAAAATTCACCAGAACAGAGACACGGAGTACGGTTATAATCAGGAAAGCAAGGTGCGCGGGGAAGATATTGAGAGCACGCGTAAATTCAGCCGTATCGATGAAGATGACTCGTCTATGGTCGACAATAATATCGATTCAAAAAATATCGACCAGCCGGTTACTGACCGCGAATATAATCGGCAAAGCGGAGTAGATACTGAAGAACTAAACGAAATTGACCGGGAAGATCCTGCTCGTACAAGAAGAAACAACGTTGATCGCAGAAATCGAAAATAAGACAATATTTCAATCCGGAAGAGTTATTGATTCTTTCGGATTTTTAATATGGAGAAATTTACACAAAATTATTATAGATTTTGTAAACGATAACAATGCTATGAAGTCAATGGTACAGAGATTTATCCATATCTTAAGTTATCTGAATTTAATAAATAATCAAATATTCATATTCTAATAACCGTATATTTCTGTTATGATACCTCTTATACTATTAAAAATTAAGTATAGGGGGTCTTATATGTGAATGCATTAATCAGGTTTAGTAATTTTATAGGAAACACTTTTGCTGTCTGGGTCATTTTATTTGCAGCTCTAGCTTTTGCCTTACCCGGGGGTTTTACATGGATTTCACCATACATAAATCTGCTGCTCGGTATTATTATGTTCGGCATGGGTTTGACTTTAAAGTTCAAAGATTTCAAACAAGTAATTACAGCTCCGAAAGAAGTCATTACTCTTGTAGTTGCACAATATACCATCATGCCTTTAATCGCATTAGGGCTCGTTTATTTATTTCAGCTGCCTGCTGAAATTGCAATCGGCGTTATTCTTGTCGGCTGCTCGCCCGGTGGAACATCCAGTAATGTGATGACTTTCCTTGCAAAAGGCAACATGGCATTATCAGTTACTGCAACATCGGTAACAACACTTCTTGCACCAGTTATAACTCCGGCGCTGACATTGTTTCTTGCCAGTGCCTGGCTGCCGGTATCATTCTCGGCAATGTTTATATCGATAATCCAAATAGTGCTGATACCAATAGCACTTGGAGTAGCGGTTCAATACCTGCTCGGAACTAAAGTTGATAAAGCTGTCGGCATTCTTCCATTAATTTCAGTGCTAGGAATTATCGGTGTAATTACCGCAGTAGTATCAAATAATGTTGAAAATATTATTACATCCGGACTGCTTATTTTTGCAGTTGTAATACTCCATAACCTGCTCGGTTATTTAGTTGGTTTTCTGCTCGGGAAAGTACTGCGTTTCGATCTCAGAGACACAAAAACGCTGTCGATTGAAGTCGGCATGCAAAATTCAGGTCTTGCCGCAACGCTTGCTGCAACTCACTTTTCACCAGTTGCTGCTGTACCGGGAGCACTGTTCAGTGTCTGGCATAATATTTCCGGTTCACTTGCAGCAAACTGGCTGAACAGAATTGGCAAAAAGAAACAGGCAGATAAAAAGGAAGGCATGGCTCGAGAAAAGCTTAAAGAGGTAAACCAATCAGAAGTTTAAAAAAGGCGGGAACAATTATGACAGAGAAAAAAGATATCAGAATCCGTTCACATGTATATGATGATATCGGATTAAAAGCACCAAACAGAGCAATGCTGAGAGCGGTCGGTTTTACCGATGAAAGTTTCAAAAAACCTCAAATTGGCGTCGTGAGTAACTGGGCAGAGACGACACCGTGTAATGTTCACTTAAACGATCTTGCTCAGTTTGCTAAAGAAGGGGTGTCAGAAGCGGGCGGTGTGCCTGTTCAGTTTAATACGATTACTGTCGCAGACGGTATCGCAATGGGAACACCGGGCATGCGTTTTTCCTTGCCGTCACGGGACATTATTGCAGATTCCATAGAAACGATGGTTCAAGGTCAGAACTTCGATTCTTTCGTAGCTATCGGCGGGTGCGATAAAAATATGCCCGGCTGTGCGATTGCTATAGCGAATACTAATATTCCTGCAGTTTTTGTATACGGCGGAACGATTGCACCGGGCCGTCATAATGGCCAGGATATCGACCTTGTTTCTGTATTCGAAGGTGTCGGTAAGTGGAACAATGGAGATATCGACGACGCAGAACTTAAGAGAGTAGAATGTGCAGGCTGTCCGGGGCCGGGTGCCTGCGGCGGTATGTATACGGCAAACACGATGGCCGCTGCCATAGAAGCTATGGGGCTCAGCCTGCCAGGCTCTGCATCAAATCCTGCAGTGACAAAAGAAAAAGAACAGGATGTTTATGAAGCCGGTAAAGCTGTACTCAACCTGCTCGAAAAAGAAATTTATCCGAGAGACATTTTAACGAGAGAAGCTTTTGAAAATGCAATTACTGTCGTACTTGCACTCGGCGGTTCGACTAACGCGATTTTACACCTGCTGGCAATCGCTCATGCAGCTGAAGTTGAGCTGACGATTGAAGACTTTAATGATTTCCAGGAAAAAGTACCGCATTTGGCTGATTTGAAGCCTTCCGGTAAATATGTATTCCAGGATCTGTTTAATGTCGGCGGAGTGCAGGGTGTAATGAAATATCTTTATGAAAAAGGATATATTCACGGAGACTGCCTGACTGTAACAGGAAAAACGATTGCTGAAAACCTGGCAGAAGTTGAACACTTAACACCGGGACAGGATGTCATTTTACCGCTTGAAAATCCGAAGCGTGCCGACGGACCTTTAATCGTTCTTAAAGGAAACCTGGCACCGGAAGGCGCTGTAGCAAAAGTGTCCGGCGTTAAAGTCCGCCGTCACGTCGGCGAAGCTAAAGTGTTCGATACAGAGCAGGAAGCTATTGAAGCTGTTATGACAAACGATATTGTTAAAGGTGATGTTGTCATCGTGCGCTATGTTGGTCCTAAAGGCGGGCCGGGTATGCCGGAAATGCTGTCGTTATCAAGTTTAATCGTCGGAAAAGGGCTCGGCGAAGATGTCGCACTCTTAACGGACGGCCGTTTCAGCGGAGGCACCCACGGTCTTGTCGTCGGGCATATTGCTCCGGAAGCACAGGACGGAGGAAATGTTGCTTTAGTTCAGACAGGAGATATTGTAACGATTGATCAGGATACAAAAGAATTGTCGTTTAACGTTTCAGATGAAGTCCTGGCAGAACGCCGCAAAGATTTAGTGCTGCCGCCACTCCACAGTAAAGGTGTGCTCGGAAAATACGCGCATATCGTATCTTCTTCATCAAAAGGTGCGATTACAGACTTCTTTAACCGGGACGACCTGCCGGGGAGAAACTGATAATTAAATAAAATAAAGTGAAATCCGTACGTCAAACTTCTTCGGAAAGCTGACGTGCGGATTTTTGTATTTTTAGCGTTATCTGTATTTAAGATGTATTCGTGTAATAAGTAAACAAAAATATTGATTTTCAGGAAAGTGGACACGTCGGCATTGTAAACGATTACATTATCAGAAATGTTAGATAATTTAAAATAATTAGCTTTTTGCTGTTGCTTTTGCTTTATATACGGGGTATTATACATTCATTAAGAAAATTAAATAATCAAACAATTCAAATATTGAAACTTAAAGCGTTGAAGGGAACTTCGTTACTGCATAACATTTTCAGAGACTGAGTGATTGGTGCGAACTCAGAATGCAGCAGTAAAGAATCTCATCCCTGAGTGCCCGGCTGAAAAGAAGTAGGCAGGGACGGGTTAAAACTCGTTATTCATTTTAACTGGTTATGCCAGTTGCAGAGGTGTGCACCTGAAGGTGTACGCGAATTTGGGTGGTACCGTGGAAAGCTCTTTTCTCCCCATTGATCATTAGAAAAATGATCTTTGAGAGAAATGAGCTTTTTTATTTTAAGTTTATGCTATAAGGAGGAAAAATTATGAAGGTTGAAGTTGAACACTCACAGGAAGTTATTGCGAATATAAAAACAGGTGCTGACTTATTAGTAGAAGCATTAGCGGAACATGAAGTTGATACTGTCTTCGGTTATCCGGGCGGTGCAGTACTTCCCATTTACGATGCGCTCTACCGTCATGAGAGTTCATTCAAACACATTCTTTGTAGACATGAACAAGGCCTGATCCATGCAGCGGAAGGATATGCCAGAGTAAGCAGCAAGCCGGGAGTCGTAATTGCAACAAGCGGACCGGGTGCAACGAATTTAATTACAGGTATAACTGACGCAATGATGGATTCACTGCCGATAGTTGCATTTACGGGTCAGGTATCGACGAAAGTTATCGGAACAGACGCTTTCCAGGAAGCGGATATCATCGGTTTAACTACTCCGATTACAAAGCATAACTATCAGGTAACAGATGTTAAAGATTTAAAGCGTATTGTTAAAGAAGCTTTCCATATTGCATCTACAGGAAGACCGGGACCAGTTGTAGTGGATATTCCAAAAAATATCTCGGAAGCAGTTGTGGAAGAAGCGTCAGATGATGCGCTCCGCCTGCCGGGCTATCAGCCGACAACAAAACCGAATCCGCTGCAGATCAGCCGTTTGCTTGAAGCTTTGCAAAAGTCGGAACGTCCGGTTGTTTTAACAGGGGCCGGTGTTCAGTTTGCGAAAGCGTCGGAAGAATTGCGGACCTTTATTAAAAAGTATAATCTGCCTGTAGTATCAACTCTGCTTGGTCTTGGAACATTTAATGCAGACGATGAAAATTTCCTCGGCATGGCTGGAATGCATGGAACGTATGCAGCGAATATGGCGATTCACGATGCTGACTTACTGATTAACATCGGTGCCCGTTTTGATGACAGACTGACTGGCAAAATTGCTGACTTTGCACCGCGTGCAAGAGTAGCTCATATCGACATCGACCCGGCTGAGATTGGCAAAAACGTCGAAACTCAAATACCGGTAGTTGCCGATGCAAAAGAAGCGCTCGAACTGTTAAATGCAGGCCAGTGCGAGATGAAACCAATCGACAGCTGGAGACATAAAACCCAGACAGACAAAGAACAGAATCCGCTCTGGTATGAACACAGTGATGAATTGATTTCACCGCAGTGGTTTATCGAACAGGTATATGAAGCGACCGGCGGCAAAGCGATAGTGACGACAGACGTCGGCCAGCATCAGATGTGGAGTGCTCAGTTCTACAAATTTAACCAGCCGAATCACTTCGTCACATCCGGCGGGCTCGGCACTATGGGCTTTGGACTTCCTGCGGCAATCGGTGCTCAGCTGGCTTTCCCTGATAAAACAGTTGTTGCTGTTGTCGGTGACGGCGGCTTCCAAATGACAATGCAGGAGCTGGCCACGCTGAAACAATACAACCTGCCGGTAAAAGTAGTAATCGTCAATAATGAAGCACTCGGCATGGTAAGACAGTGGCAGGAGAAATTCTACGACGAACGCTATTCAGAATCGCTGATGCATACTAATCCCGACTTTGTAAAGCTCGGTGAAAGCTTCGGTGTGAAGTCATACAGATATACACAGGAAGAGGAAGTATCAGGAGAACTTAAAGAGGCTCTTCAGTCGGATGAACCGGTATTGATCGATGCAAGAGTTGTCAAACTTGATCTGGTTTATCCTATGGTGCCGGCAGGTAAAGGAAATCACGAAATGATAGGGGTGAGACCATGCAGCGAGTAATTACATTGACAGTGCAAAACTCAAGCGGGGTGCTGAACAGAGTAACCGGAATGCTTGCCAAACGCGGTTTTAATATCGAAAGCATTACAGTTGGTGCTTCTGAAACGCCGGGCATATCGAAAATGACAATTGTTGTCGATATTGCGAACGATAAAAGCTCGGAACAGCTGACTAAACAGCTGCACAAACAAATCGATATATTGAAAGTCGATGATATAACCGATTCTAAAATCGTCTCGAGAGAGCTTGCTCTTATAAAAGTCGGAGCAAACAATACATCGAGAGGCGAAATCCAGAGTATTATCGAACCGTTCAGAGCACGTGTGCTCGATGTTTCAAGAAACTCACTCATTATAGAAGTAACAGGCAAGCCGGATAAGGTGGATGCGCTAATTGAACTGCTGACACCATACGGACTGAAGGATTTATCCCGCACGGGTGTTACAGCCTTCCGGCGCGGACAGCAAAAAGGTATCCAGGAACTAAAATCATTCAGCGTTTAAAAAAATATTATATATAAAAAGGGAGAAATTAAATTATGGCTAAAGTTTATTACGATAAAGATATCAACACAGGAAGTTTACAAGGAAAAACAGTAGCGATTGTCGGCTACGGTTCACAGGGGCATGCACACGCACAAAACTTAAGAGACTCAGGCTATAACGTAATCGTCGGTCTCCGCGAAGGTAAATCATTCGATAAAGCAAAAGAAGACGGCTTTGATGTAAGAACTGTCGGAGAAGCAGTTAAAGATGCTGACGTAACGATGGTCCTCTTGCCGGATGAAGGCCAGCCGAAAGTATACGAAGCAGAAATTAAAGATAACTTAAAAGAGAACAGTGCCTTAGCTTTCGCGCACGGCTTCAATGTTCACTTTAATCAGATTGTACCGCCGGAAAATGTTGACGTATTTTTAGTAGCTCCTAAAGGGCCGGGACACTTAGTACGCCGTACTTATCAGGAAGAAGCGGGTGTACCTGCTTTATTCGGAGTATTCCAGGACGTATCAGGCAACGCATCGGATGTTGCAAAAGCATATGCACAGGGAATTGGAGCTGCACGTGCGGGAGTACTTGAGACTTCGTTCCAGGAAGAAACAGAAACAGACTTATTCGGGGAACAGGCGGTACTGTGCGGCGGATTGACTTCATTAGTTAAAGCAGGCTTTGAAACTTTAACAGACGCGGGTTACCAGCCGGAAGTTGCATATTTTGAATGTCTTCACGAATTAAAACTTATCGTGGACTTAATGTACGAAGGCGGTATGGAAAATATGCGCTACTCAATTTCCGATACAGCTCAGTGGGGAGACTTTGTCAGCGGACCGCGTGTTATTAATGAAGAAACGAAAGCACGTATGGGAGAAGTGCTGACAGAGATTCAAAACGGCCAGTTCGCCAAAGGATGGATCTTAGAAAACCAGGCGGGACGCCCGCAGTACAATGCAATTAATAACAGCGAATATAAACATCCGATTACGGCGGTCGGCCAGGAACTGAGAGACTTAATGCCGTTTGTTCAAAATCCGATTAGATAAATAATACTGAAGAGAGGAAGGTCAATATGACTGATATAACCGATATTAAAATTTTTGATACCACGCTGAGAGACGGTGAGCAGTCACCGGGAGTCAATTTAAATAAGCAGGAAAAACTGGAGATTGCAAAGCAGCTCGAACGCCTCGGTGTTGACGTTATAGAAGCGGGCTTTCCCGCCTCTTCAGAAGGCGACTTCCAGGCAGTGAAGCTGATCGCAGATACGATTAAAGACTCAACTGTAACTGCACTGGCTAGAACGAAAAAACACGATATTGATCGTGCGTACGAAGCTTTAAAAAATACACCGAATCCAAGAATTCATATATTTCTTGCTACGAGCCCGATTCACAGAGAATTCAAACTGAAGATGGATAAACAGAAAGTCATCGATACATCTGTAGAGATGGTCACCTACTCGAAGAGCATGTTTAATGAAGTAGAGTGGTCAGCAGAAGATGCATCACGTACAGAACTGCCTTTCCTTGCTGAAATTATTGAAGCGGTGATCGATGCTGGAGCAACAATTATCAATCTGCCTGATACAGTTGGCTATACGACGCCGAAAGAATACGGTGAAATGTTTAAATATGTATCTGAGAATGTTCCGAATATAGATAAAGCTATTCTCTCTACGCATTGTCACAATGATCTTGGTATGGCAGTAGCAAACTCGGTAGCAGGTATTGAAAATGGAGCGACACAAATAGAATGTTCCATTAACGGTATCGGTGAACGCGCCGGCAACGCAGCGCTCGAAGAAATTGCAGTGGCACTGCACATCCGCGGAGACTTTTATCCGTATACAACAAACTTAAATTTACAGGAGATTAAACGTTCAAGTGATATTGTTGCCAAACTGACCGGTATGACAGTTCAGCCGAACAAAGCAATTATTGGACGGAATGCTTATGCACATGAAGCAGGAATTCATCAGGACGGCATGCTGAAAAACTCGGAAACTTATGAAATTATTTCACCGGCCCTGGTCGGGGTTTCCGCGGATACAGCAAATACGCTGTTCCTCGGCAAACATTCAGGACGCCATGCATTTAAAGATAAAGTGAAATCATTTAAGGTCGAGCTGACAGAAGAGGAATTGTCTGCAGCATTTAGCAGCTTTAAGGAACTGACGGATCATAAAAAAGAAGTGACTGATGATGATATCTATTCGATTATTATGGAAATCAAGACAGACGCATCTAATATTGAACGCTACGTGTTGGATAATTTCGAAGTGAATTATGAGCAGGACGGACAGACGAAAGCACATATCGATGTTGTCACTCCGGTCGGAGAACATGTATCGCACGAAGTTACTGGTTCCGGCAGTGTTGAAGCACTGTATAAGGCAATCCAGGAAATTCTCAGAGAAAAAACTAACTTACTCGACTACCAGCTCAGCTCAGTAGGCGGAGGGAAAGACGCACTGGCAGAATCCCGTGTGCAGATTAAGATTAATAATCAGCAGTTTTCAGGACGCGGCACAGCTCAGGACGTACTCGCAGCATCGGCAAATGCATATATCAATGCAGTAAACCGCTATTTGATGAGTGAACAGGCGGCAGCACCTGCAGAAAGTGTAAATGCATAAAGGAGATAATCGGCAATGAAAAAACATATAATCACCTTGGCCGGCGATGGTATCGGTCCGGAAATAATGAATTCGGCACAAGCACTGCTGAAAGCTGCAGGAGAAAAATATCAGCACGAGTTTACGACAGAAGCTAAAGATATCGGGGGCATTGCGATTGATAAATATAATAATCCTCTGCCTGATGAAACGATAGAAGCATGTGAAGCGGCTGACGCAATTCTGCTTGGTGCTGTCGGCGGTCCAAAATGGGCTGACAGCAGTATACGTCCTGAGCAGGGACTGTTAAAAATCCGCAAACATTTCAACTTATTTGCAAACCTGCGTCCGGTAACAATATTTGATTCACTCGAAGCAGCATCACCGCTGAAACAAGAAATTGTTCACGGCAGCGATTTGATGATTGTCAGAGAACTGACGGGCGGACTGTATTTCGGGGAACCAAGTGAACGCCGGGACGGCGGACAAAGTGTAATTGATTCATTGACTTATACGCATGATGAAATTGAACGTATCGTTCGCACTGCATTTGATACAGCGATGACAAGAAGAAAACATTTAACATCGGTTGATAAAGCAAACGTGCTTGAATCCAGCCGGATGTGGCGTGAAATTGTCAATACAGTCGGAAAAGAATATCCGGAAGTTACAGTTGAGCACGAACTTGTCGATGCTGCAGCGATGAAGCTGATTACGAATCCATCTTACTTTGATGTCATCGTAACTGAGAACTTATTTGGAGATATTTTAAGTGATGAAGCCTCTGTAATAACAGGATCTCTTGGTGTTCTGCCTTCAGCGAGTTTAAGTGAAAACGGACTCGGACTGTTCGAACCGATTCACGGTTCAGCACCTGATATTGCGGGAGAAAATAAAGCCAATCCAATCGGTATGATGTTATCTGTCGGTATGATGTTTAAGTATTCGTTTGGTCTGCACGAAGAATCAGCAGCGATAGAAAGAGCTGTGAATACAGTACTGAAACAAGGCTTCAAAACTCCAGATTTGAAAATTGATGGAGCTGAAACGATATCGACGACGGAAATGACGGAAAAAATTATTAGTAATCTATAAAAAAGTTAAAGGAGAAGATTAACATGGCTCAGAAAAAAACTATAATCGAAAAAATCTGGGAACGGCATGTCGTTCATGAAGAAGAAGGCAAACCGGATTTACTCTATATCGATCAGCACTTAATCCATGAAGTGACTTCGCCTCAAGCTTTTGAAGGATTACGCTTAAATAATCGAAAAGTCCGCCGTCCGGATTTAACGTTTGCCACGATGGATCACAACGTTCCGACGAAAAACAGGGAAGACGCTCAGGATGCGATTGCTCAGAAACAAATGGATGCGTTAAAGAAAAACTGTGAAGAATTTGGTATTAAACTTGCCGATATGTATCACCCTGATCAGGGTATTGTCCACATCATCGGGCCGCAGCTGGGCTTGACCCAGCCGGGCAAGACAATTGTCTGCGGTGATTCTCATACATCGACTCACGGCGCATTTGGAGCACTTGCTTTTGGTATCGGTACGAGTGAAGTGGAACACGTATTTGCAACTCAGACTTTAACGCAGTCAAAACCGAAAACGATGAACGTCAAAGTTAACGGAAACTTAAGTGTCGGAGTGACTGCCAAGGATTTAATTTTAGCTATTATAGCGAAATTCGGTGTTGATTTCGGGACAGGACATGTCGTTGAGTACACTGGACAGGCGATTCGTGACTTAACGATGGAAGGCCGCATGACCGTATGCAATATGTCAATTGAAGGCGGAGCGCGCGCCGGTCTGATTTCACCGGATGAAACGACAGTTGAATTCCTTCGCGGGCGCCGTTATGTGCCGAGAGATGAAGAAGAATATAAGAAACTTGCCGAAGAGTGGCTGAGCCTGAGTACTGATGAAGGTGCAGAATACGATGCAACGCTTGAAATTAATGCTTCGGAGATAGAACCTCAAGTATCCTGGGGAACAAATCCAAGCATGGTTGTGCCAATCAGTGCAGCGACACCGGTAGTTTCCGAATCGAAAGATGAAGACTCGACGAAACGCGCACTTGAATACATGGGTCTTGAAGAAGGCATGCCGATTACAGATATTGAAATTGATCATGTATTTATTGGTTCATGCACTAACTCCCGTGTTCTGGACTTGCAGCGTGCTGCAGATATTATAGAAGGCAACCGTGTTAAGGATGGGGTTAAAGCAATCGTTGTACCGGGTTCATTCCTTGTCAAACAGGAAGCGGAAGCGCTTGGCATCGATAAAGTTTTCATCGATGCAGGTTTCGAATGGCGCAACGCAGGATGCAGTGCCTGTCTTGGCATGAATGAAGACACAGTACCGCCTGGCGGACGTTGTGCATCAACATCAAACCGCAACTTTGAAGGCCGTCAGGGTAACGGGGCAAGAACGCATCTTGTCAGCCCTGAAATGGCAGCGGCAGCGGCAATTAACGGCCGCTTTGTCGATGTCAGAAAATATCAGAGCAGAGTAACTGCATAGGAGGGTAATTATGGAGGCAATTTCAAAGCATGAAGGTAAAGTATATCCGCTGAACCGCTCGAATGTTGACACGGACCAGATTATCCCCAAACAGTTTCTGAAACGGATCGAACGTACTGGTTTTGGGCAATTTGTCTTTTATAACTGGCGTTTTAATGACGACGGTACGAAGCGTGAAGATTTTGATATGGACGATGCAAAATTCGATGGTGCTTCAGTGCTGGTCGCCGGTGACAACTTCGGCTGCGGCTCATCACGGGAACACGCGCCGTGGGCTCTTTTGGACTATGGTTATAAAGTTATTATTGCTCCGGGCTTTGCGGATATATTCTACTCAAATGCATTTAAAAACGGCATTATTTTAATTAAAATGCCGGAAACGCAAGTAGCTGAATGGCAGGAGCAGGCAAGAAATGGAGATTTTAATATCTCGGTTGATTTAGAAAAACAAGAAATTACAGACAGCAGCGGCAAGACATTGAAGTTTGAAATCCCTGCCTATCATAAAGAAAAATTAATTAACGGCTGGGATGACATTGCATTAACTTTATTAAATGAAGAAAAAATAACAGCTTTTGAGGAGCGTGGTTCTTTGGGAATTCGTTAAACAGTGATTTAGTCAGAGATGCTATGGAATATTTGCGGGGAAATGTGCACAAAACACCAGTGATAACATCACAGACAACAAATGAAAAAACCGGTAAAAATGTTTATATGAAATTGGAAAATCATCAGAAAACCGGAGCGTTTAAATATCGGGGTGCATCGTATAAACTGTCGAAATTAACTCCGGCACAGCTTGAAGCAGGAGTAGTGACTGCATCTGCAGGCAACCATGCCCAGGGCGTAGCCCTTGCTGCGAAAAAATTAAATGCTACTGCGACTATCTTTATGCCGGAAGGTACTCCTTCAGCGAAAGTCGAAGCAACAAAAGGATATGGTGCAGCAGTTAAACTTGTTGGAGCGAGTTTTCAGGAAGCATTTACAGCTTCTCTGGAACATAAAAAGCTGACAGGTGCAACGTATGTCCATCCTTTTGATGATTACGATATTATGGCAGGCCAGGGTTCAATTGGTATAGAAATGCTGGAAGAGATACCCGAGCTCGATACGATAATTGTACCGATAGGCGGAGGCGGTTTGATAAGCGGCATTGCAGTAGCGGCGAAGATGATTAAACCATCCATTAAAATAATCGGTGTGCAGGCGGCAAACGCACCATCGATGTTTAAATCATATTACACAAAAGACGATCATGTAGTGCTTAACAGCTGCAGCACAATTGCAGAAGGCATTGCAGTCAAACAGCCCGGTGAATTAACACAGCAGGCCGTCCGGCAGTATGTTGATGAAATATACTGCGTATCGGAAAGTCAGATTGCTTATGCAATGGTCTACCTGCTTGAACGTACAAAATCACTAGTAGAAGGTGCCGGTGCTACAGCACTCGCAGCACTCTTAGCATTTAATGACAAAATTGACTCCGAGCACACAGGGGTTATCGTTAGCGGAGGCAACCTGGATCTCAGCAAAATGGGAGAAATACAGGCACTTGCCCTGCAGGCAAATCATAAAACAATAACGAGAGAACAAATAACTGTGCTGTAAACAAACAACCCGTCCGTCATTTTCCTTTGTGGATTTGACGGACGGGTTATTTTGATGTTCTTTATATTTTTGGGCGCATGAATAAGCATATCAGTTTCACGGTGGCACAAAAGAAGGGTTTGCGTGCCACCGAAAACTCACGGCGGCGCAAAAGAGGGGTTTGCGCGCCACCGAAAACTCACGGTGGCACAAAAGAGAGGATTGCGCGCCACCGTGATCAGGACTCGTTAAAAACCAAACAAAAAAAACGCAAAACCCAGATGGGTTTTGCGTTAATTTATCAGGAGACTAGTCCTGATGATAGAACTGAGCGAGGTTTTCCATAACCTGTTCAAGGTCTTTAATAAAAGCTTCATCAGAACTGAATTCTTTATCGCCTGGCTTATAAACCTTGCCGACTAAAAATTCACCTTTTTTAACATCGCGCAGTCTGATGAGACCTTTTTCAAGTTCATCGTCAGAAAGCTCCTTAAGCGGAGTTTTCGCAGGTTTCATATGGTCGAGTGAAATTTGATAGTCTTCCGGCAGATTATCAAATTTCTCTATATTATTCAGCCAGTTCTCTGCCAGCCGCTTTTTATCTTTTGATTCATATATAATACCGTACATGCAAAAAGCATGGCTGTTATATAAACCAATCTGGAAGTGGGGCATCATTTTGTAGCCGCGGGGGTTCGTACTGAAGGCCACCCATGTATCATCGGGAGGGTTCGTCGTCCGCCGTGCGTGTTTTGCTACATGAGCGTATGTCTCGTCCCCGGTCATTTCAGTTAAGTAGGCACTGAAGTGTTCTCCGAGATGTTCGAGTTTCGGCCGTGTATTTTCAATCAGGGCTGCCATTCTGTTTTCGAGGCCGTCGATATTAAAAACATCGAAGTCCGTTTGTGTAAATGTATACTTCATTAAGGTTGAGCTCCTTTCAAAAGGTCTCTCTTATGATAAAATAAAGTTGGTTAGCAATCAAATGATTGAGGTGGATTCATGGACATATATAACTTTGGCAAAGAATTAATCGTTGAAGCTGGTAAATTTATCGAAATGCGCATGACCAAGGAATTTCAGATCGACAGTAAATCGAATCCAAATGATCTCGTAACAGATGTCGACAGAGAGACAGAACAGTTTTTATATACTAAAATTCTGGAACGTTTTCCGGACCATCTTATTATCGGTGAAGAGGGACATGGACAAAATATACAAGATACAAAAGGCGTCATCTGGATTGTCGACCCCATTGACGGGACTTTAAATTTTGTGCACCAGGGAGAAAATTTTGCAATATCCATCGGGGTGTTTATCGACGGGGAACCATATTGCGGTTTAATCTACGATTGTATGAAACGGGACTTGTATCACGCTAAATATAAAAATGGTGCGTATTTAAATGAACAGGCGCTGCTGCCGGCAGAGAATATACCTTTAAATCAATCTCTCATCGCCATTAACCCGAAAAGAGTACTCGGCGAAGAAACCCGCAGTCCGTTTTTTAAAATTATGGCTGAGTCACGCAGTGTAAGATCGTACGGGTCTGCTGCTTTGGAATTTGCGATGCTTGCAAAAGGACAGATTTCTGCCCTGCTGTTTTTAAGGCTGTATCCGTGGGATTATACAGCCGGTGTAATTATTACCGGAGAGCTCGGGTTTAAAACGTCCGATTTGTATGGAAGAGAGCTGCCGCTCTTAAGCTCATCGAGTGTAATCAGCGGCAATCCCAAAATCCATTCAGAAATACTTGAATATTTTACCGGCGATAAAAGACTTTACGAATATCATGAGAAAATTCATGGTTCGTAATAGTACAGTTGGGAATGTTTTGATGTTTTCGTAAAAATTTTACCGACATATTTTAACAAAGCGTAATTGCTGAGCGGGACATTGATATGTTGCTTAATCTGTTTTTTAGTATACGGCTGTGAAATATTAAGAAGGTTCAGCATATCAAAATAATCGGTAAACATCTTTTCGATATTATGGATAGCATGACAGGACTCACACATTATTAATTTGCTGCTGAGGAGTTCAAGGCTGAACTCCAGACAGCCGGTGCACTTGAATCCGTACGAGAAATCATTTGCAGCTGCGCTCGAAACTGCCGTACGGGCTTTTAACTTTTCAATTCCGGGCGCGGCTGCTTTTTTCTGATAACAGCACTGTGTTCAATCGCTTTTAAATAGTAAGGCAGATTTTTAAGGGATAGAAATTGATCGGACGGCCGTTTAGCGAGTTTGAAAGTTTCGTTCATTACGACGTGTTTAATAATAATCGGGCGCTGAAAATGGCCTTCATCAACAAGTGTTTCCTTAAACTTTTCGTAAACTTTCGCAGTCCGGTTTAAATCGTAGACAGCTTCGTAATTGCTGTCGATTAAAATATTAAATGGATTAATAAAATGTTCACCGGCGTAGTTGTGCAGAATGAAAAGGTAATAGCAATATTCCGTTGCAATCAGCACATTAATCAGTTCATGGTCAGTGCCTACGGTTATTTCGCAGTGCCAGAACAGCTCCATATTTCCTGTATTGATTTGACGCAAATATAAATCAAAATGTTCTTCCAAAAGATCCATCCGCTGCATTGCTTCGTATTCTTCAGTTTCGTCATCGCTAAAAGGCAACCGGTTATACAGAAACTCGTAAACTTTTAACTTTTCATTTTTTTGTCTCACAGCAAAGCTCCTTTAATGAATGATAAATTCATTATTGCCCGGTCTTAATTTGCCGTCAAAAAACGATAATTTAAAAAATGCAAAAAAAATACAACAGATTTCCCTATTATTCCAATACAAATAAGGAAATCTGTTATAATAAATAAGCAGTTAAAGCAAAACTGAAGTTAGAGCCAGCCATTTTCACGATACTTTTTCTTCAATGTGAAACCAGTGCCGAAAATGGCGATAAACACTATAACCGACAATACTGCAAGTATGATCATTTCTTCGGCAATGAAAATCGAAAATGCAATCATCATTGAAACTGCCAAGACAGCAAGTATTAAAAATACAGCCTTTGATTTTTTCTTTTCCATAAGTATTCCCCTAAAAGTCATTTGTCTTATTTCGAATTATATCATAAAAATAATATCCTTGAATGTTCAGATTGGTAAAAAATGTGGTATACTGTTACGGTTATAAAGATATTCTATATACGAAGGGAAAATCCTCTTGATGAACCTGAGAGAAAACATTAGAAACATAGCAATTATTGCACACGTAGACCATGGTAAAACGACATTAGTAGACCAGCTTTTAAAACAGTCTGGTATTTTCCGTGAAAATGAACACGTTGAAGAACGTGCCATGGACTCGAATGATATTGAACGTGAACGCGGGATCACAATACTGGCGAAAAATACAGCGATTGATTACAAAGATACGCGTATAAATATTTTAGATACACCGGGCCACGCTGACTTCGGCGGAGAAGTAGAACGTATTATGAAAATGGTTGACGGGGTAATCCTCGTTGTCGATGCATATGAAGGTACGATGCCTCAGACGCGTTTTGTTCTTAAAAAAGCTTTGGAGCAAAACTTAAAACCGGTAGTAGTAGTTAATAAAATTGATAAACCGAGTGCGCGCCCTGAAGAAGTAGTGGACGATGTGCTTGAACTCTTTATCGAACTTGATGCCAACGACGAACAGCTTGAATTCCCTGTTGTCTATGCATCTGCAATGAACGGTACAGCAAGCCGCGAACCAGGTGAGCAGGAGGAAAACATGCAATCCATTTACGAAACTATCGTAGACTATGTTCCTGCACCGGTAGACAACAGCGACGAGCCGCTTCAATTCCAGGTATCATTACTGGATTACAACGATTACGTTGGACGTATCGGAATCGGACGCGTTTTCCGCGGAACGATTAACGTTGGTGAAACAGTTTCATTAATTAAAATCGACGGCACAATTAAAAACTTCAGAGTATCGAAAATTTTCGGTTTCCTTGGACTTAACCGGGTAGAAATTGAAAGTGCGAAAGCGGGAGACCTTATCGCAATCAGCGGTATGGAGGATATTAACGTCGGTGAAACGATTACGCCTACAGATGCTCAGGAAGCACTGCCGGTTCTTCATGTTGACGAACCGACATTGCAGATGACGTTTGCTGTTAACAACTCGCCGTTTGCGGGACGCGAAGGCAAGCACGTTACAGCAAGAAAAATTGAAGAGCGTTTGAATCTTCAATTAGAAACAGATGTATCACTGCGTGTAGACCCGACAGACCAGCCGGATGCCTGGAGAGTTTCAGGACGCGGTGAGCTTCACTTATCGATTCTTATTGAAAACTTAAGACGCGAAGGATTTGAACTTCAGGTATCAAAACCGGAAGTTATCATCCGTGAAATTGACGGTGTTCAATGTGAACCGTTCGAACGTGTACAAATTGACGTACACGAAGAAAATACTGGCAGTATTATCGAATCTATGGGTACACGTAAAGGTGAGATGCTCGACATGGTCACAACAGGCAATGGACAGACCCGTCTGACATTCCTGATTCCTGCGCGCGGACTTATCGGCTACCGTACAGAATTCATGTCGATGACACGCGGCTACGGTATTATTAACCATACTTTCGAAGAGTACCGCCCACTGGTTAAAGGACGCATCGGAGGCAGAAGAAACGGAGTTCTTGTTTCAATTGATAAAGGTGCTGCGAGCACGTACTCAATTCTTGCACTTGAAGGACGCGGAACGAACTTTATGGAACCTGGTACTGAAGTATACGAAGGTATGATTGTCGGAGAGAACTCACGCGAAAATGACCTTGCCGTTAATATTACTAAAGTGAAAGCTGCCAACAATATTCGTTCAGCAACTAAAGAGCAGACAACTACAATGAAAAAACCGAGATCACTGACTCTTGAAGAAGCACTTGAGTATATTAACGAAGACGAACTTGTGGAGATTACTCCGGAAACAGTTCGCATGCGCAAGAAAATTTTAGAGAAAAATGCACGTGAAAAAGCGTATAAAAAAAGTAAGTAATAAAAGCGAAGTGGAGTGAGGCAGTTGTTTAATCCTCTCATTCTCCTGAACGCCGAAAGTGGTGCAGGTCTGACGGAACGGCTCACTTTTTTCGGGAGACTATATGGTCTGGATTCCAATCCTGAAACCGGTATGTGGTATTTATTCATTACAATTTTTGTCTTGTGTGCTATCGTATATCAATTGGGATTTGCCCGCAAAGTTAAGCTGTGGCAAACAGTTGTTATTTATATACTGATGTTTTTCGGTGTAATATTTCTGACCTTTTTCGGTGCGTTTTATCCCGTGGCTGAATGTTTAATTGTTATTGCAATCATACTCGCAGGCTACAGATACAGACTGCATAAGGAAAGAAAAGAAGGCAACATTGCACAGCCGAAAGGCCCGCCGGTTAAATAGAAAATCCGCGAACTTAAAGTTCGCGGATTTTTTTATTTAAATTCTATTTTGGTAACATAAATGAGACGGTCCTGTTCAACGCCGTCGTCGCCGACAACCAGCAAATCAAATAAACCATCTTCGTGCAGGCGTTTGCCATTATTAGAAAAATGGGCATAAAATGTTTCGCGGTCTTTGTATTGAAGTTCTGTTTCACCGCCGTTATGTACAAACACAATCTTCGCATCTTCATCTTCATAAGCTTCTGCATATTCTAGAAAAGGTGCTAAACCGATAACAAAAGAACTTTCGAGCAGTTCTCTTTTTTTATGTTTCTTTTCAGATTTAAGCGTGGGCGGCTTTGTTTCTCCTTCAATAATTTGACGGTTCCATTCGGTTTCGTCATTGAATGTAATCTCTTCTCCGTCTTCCTTTTGTGCCAGTAAATCTTCTAATTTGATTTTACGGTCATCGAATATCCAGGTCGAAGGATCAAGAGTAATCTGGTACCGTACATTTCCAGTAAGTTGAATTATCATTAATATCGCTCCCTTTGCTTAGAAATTATAGCAAAGTTTACGATAAAATTATACAATGGAGTAGTAAACATTTACTATTGCATCTTCGGATGTTGCTTGCTTTTTTACGATTGTTAGGATAAAATTTTATGAAGAGTGAATGAGGGGGGAACCGCGTGTCTGCTGAAAAACAACTGAGCAAACTTGCTTATAATCAATTGGATAAAGACGCTGACAGAATTCTCCAGCTAATCGAAGTTCAAATGGAAAATTTAACGATGCCCCAGTGCCCTGTGTTTGAAGAAGTGCTGGATACACAAATGTTCGGCTTATCGAAAGAAATAAATTTTGCAGTAAGACTTGGTTTAGTTGATGCACAAGACGGCCGTGATATTCTGGATCACCTTGAAGTTGAAGTATCCAAAGTACACGAAGCATATATGGAAAAAGAAAAGAATCAAGTCTAAAGAATATTTCTTTAGACTTTTTTAAATGAGGGAACAGCCGTGCAATTTATAAGAAATTTCTTCAACTATGTTAAGTCGTATTCCAAATACGTGGATTTTTTAATACTAATCGCATATGTTGCACTGTCACTCATTGGACTTGTTATGGTTTACAGTGCGAGTATGGTGCCCGCGCAGATGAACGAGGGCAACTCTGAATACTATTACATTAGACACCTGATGTTTATTTTGCTTGGTTTTAGCATCGTCTTTTTTATGACGTATTTTATGAGCGGAAACTTTTTTAAAATGAAAGGTGTCCAGCTCATTATGCTGGCGGGAATTGTACTGCTGCTTTTAATTACAATGTTTTTCGGTACGGAAATCAACGGGCAGCGCAACTGGATCAGAATCGGCGGATTCGGTCTGCAATCTTCCGAATTTTTTAAAGTCACAGCAATTTTGTATCTGGCTTACATATACTCGAAACGTGAAAAACGTATCGACAGCGACGAACTGACAAGTATTATTCCGCTGGTATTCATACTGGTTATCTCCGGTATGGTCATGATTAATGACTTCGGTACCTGGATGGTTACTGCTGCGATTATTCTCAGTATGTTTTTATATATCCGCATCCCGCTTAAAGTCATAGGCTGGGCAATGGCACTCGGCACGGCAACACTCGGTGTCATCGCCGGGATACTTTATCTCGTTAACGGCTCAGTGCTGTCGCCGTATCAGATGCACCGTATTGAAACATTTTTCCATCCGTTTAATGATCCGATGGGAACAGGTTACCAGCTGACGAACTCGCTTATTGCGATTTCACACGGCGGGCTGTTTGGTACAGGTATCGGCAACGGTATAATTAAACTCGGTTATCTGCCTGAACCGCATACAGACTTTATCATGGCAGTTATCGCTGAAGAACTCGGACTCGTGGGTGTACTGCTTGTCGTAATATTGTATTTGATTATTATCGTCAAAGCATTGATGTACGCCCACCGGTCGACCGACACGTTTTACAGGATTATATGTATCGGGGTGGCCATGTACATCACGGTCCAGGTATTTATAAATGTCGGCGGAATCTCAAAAATTATTCCGCTGACGGGGGTGCCGCTGCCGTTCCTAAGCTACGGGGGATCATCCTTCCTCAGTGTATCGATTGCGGTTGGACTGCTCACCATTGCAGCGAAACACGTTAAACAGAAAGAAATTGAACTGAAAAATAAATACTGACAGTAAACCCTCCGGTCTTAAATCCGGAGGGTTTGTTAATTTATATTCTTATTTCTTTTGTGATTTCCTGTCCATTTGATTTTGAGTCACCGGCCAGGATCTCTTGCCGTCGTCGACTTCGAATTCCATATTCACGTCGGTAACATGACTTTGCTTCAGTATCAGCGCCTCAATGTCATCGCGGAGTTCATTCGTGTAGGCAACGGTCAGATCGGGAGCGATCTCAGCGATGACTTCCACGTGCAGAGCATCTCCTTCTTTCAGCACGATGAGTTTTTGAATATCTTTAACTTCATCGTTTTTCAGAACGATTTGTGAAATGCGCTGTTCCATATGAGGGTCGCTTTCTCCGAGCACACCCGCTGCATTTTCCATAAATACTCTGTAGACGATGTAGAACATCATGAGACCGATTAAGACCGATGCAATTCCTTCCGCCTGCAGAAGTCCTGTAAACCGTCCGATCAGTATAGCGATAATTGCGAGGAAGGCTCCGGCAGTTGCTACAGTGTCTTCTAAAAATACAAGTTTAGTTGCAGGTTTTGCACTGTTGATATGCTTGTAGCTTAAAGTCAGCGGTTTAAGACCGTCAAACGGCTGACCCGCCTGCTGCAGCAATTCTTTGCCGGCTTTATAAAGGACACTTCCTTCCAGCATCATTGAGATTGTGAGAACGCCAATATTTACTAGCAGCAGAGTGGTTTCGGTCTGTGCAGGGAGAGGTTCGATTATATGATGTATGCCTTCCTTTACAGTTTCGTAAGAGAGTATCGCTACGATAATTATCGCAAACAGACAGACGAGGTTCACCAGTCTGCCAAAGCCGAATGGAAACCTTTTAGTCGGTGCTTTTTTTGAAAGGCTTGAACCGGTAAAAACAAAAAGCTGGTTCACGCCGTCTCCGAAAGAGTGCATCATCTCGGCGAACATGGCAACATTTGCCGTGAATAGAAATGCAAGACCTTTCAGACCTGCCAGAATAAAATTTACAACAGCTGCAGTAAGCGAGGCCATACTGCCTTGTTTAAGTAATGCAAATATATCTTTCAATGCACATCCTCTCCTTTCATCAAATATAAGTATTAATAATATGAATACCCGAAATGCAGCGTGTATATGTCACAGGATAAAAAAACCGTCAGCCGTAATGGCTGGCGGGATTTAAATCTGCTTATTATTTTTAATCTTTATTTCTCGATAACAGCATAATGAAGTAGCAGAGCACTCCGAACAAGAGAGTAATAAACAGTGCGTGGAACAGTGCAATGAAAATATTTACCATTGTAAATACAGACAGCATGCCTGTAATCACCTGCAGAATCAGCAGTACAAATGCAGTAATCCAGCATTTTTTAATAAGCGGAGAATCACTGTATTTACGCAGTACATGGATGAGTATAAGCAGCATCCATATTGCGAGTATGCCGACTAAAAATCTGTGTCCCATCTGGACCGACTGATAAAAGTTCTCAGGCATTATTTCGCCCGGCATACAGTGCGGCCATTCAGTACATGCAAGCGAAGAGTCAGTGTGTCTGACTAATGCTCCGCTGTAAATAACAATATATATGTAAATTGTTATCAGTATCGTGTTATATCTTAAAAATGGACTGACATAAATTTTACGTTCATGCTGTCCGTGTGAGACTTCAAAAATAAGCAGTGTTAAAAGAAATACTGCAGCGAAGCAAATTAATGAAATACCAAAATGAGCTGCGAGAACGAAGTCGCCTTCCCAGATGCCGATTACAGCTGCTGCACCAATCAGTGACTGGATCAGTATAAAGCTCAGTGACAGGTAAATAAGGAATTTAGCTTCCCGGACATGTCCAATCTGTTTCCAGGCCATATATCCCAGTATTAATAGGAAGATAATAGCAACACCTGAAACTCCGCGGTGTGCGAGCTCGATAATTGTATCGAGCGGCCAGTCTTTTGGAATGAGCTGTCCGTGACAAAGCGGCCAGGTCTCTCCGCAGCCGTCTTCGGAACCGGTTTTTGTAACAAGTGCGCCGCCGATCTGGACAAAGACCATAATCAGTGTCGTAATAATCGCTACAATTTTTAAATTTCTGTACAAATAGAACACCTCTAATAATCGCGTTTCTGTTCGCTATACAAATAATAAATATATATTAGAATACCGTTCTTTGCAATGTGCAAAGTTTTGAATAGCTCTTAACAATTTATAAAACTATGGTAAAATTAACTAGTGTAGAGATTGATACCATACTCATCTGAGTATAAAACAGATTCCGTATCATAATGAGGCATATTGATGAATAATTCATGAACAATGCAAAAAGTAACATTTTTATTTCAAATATGTATAGAAAATGTGACCGGGATAATCTATTATTAAAGATAAATGTGTTTGTTTATGAAAGGGGGCGTATAGATGCACAGTGATGTATACCAGCAAGAGGTACATCAAACGGCACGCAGTAAAAAACTGAAAGCAGTTAAAACACTCATCAAGGATGGCATAATTAAAGCGAACTTAATACCTGCGTTTGCAGCGAGCTTTCTTGCTGTTATGTATTATAGCATTTCGTTTTTCGAAGCGATTCCTGTCATGCTGTTGATGCTCCTAGGTACTACACTAGTCATCGGAGGCGTTTGTGCCCTTAACAATTTCTATGACAGAGATATTGACCGGCTGATGAAATCGAAACAGGCAAGACCGAGTATTGATGGAACATTTTCAGGCAAAGAAATTCTTGCAATCGGATTTACGATGCTGGGATTTGGCCTCGCAATGCTGTTTTTAATCAATACGACTGTCGGAGTTCTAGGGTTAACCGCAGCATTCGGTTACGCAGTTGTATATTCCATTTTTGCCAAACGACATCTTGTCTCAAACACAATTATAGGGGCAATCCCCGGAGCAATGCCTCCGCTAATTGGCTGGGCAGTTTTTGAACCCAATCTACATATATTAGCGTGGTCGATGTTCCTCGTAATGTTCTTATGGCAAATGCCTCACTTCTATGCACTGGCTATAAGACGGAGCGATGAATACAAAGAGGCGGGTATTCCAATGCTGCCTTCTGTGAAAGGGAATGTTCGCACTAGAAACTCGATTATTTTTTGGGTGTCACTTCTTTTGTTCACACCACTTATGATGTTTGAACTTGGTACGTGGTTTGTTGCATTGACAGCCGCACTTAATGTGGTCTGGTTTTATTTAAGTGTTAATCAGTTCAAACGGATTACGGACTATAATCGCTATGCCGGGCGAATATTTGTCTTTTCACTCAACTACGTCGTGATATTTTTCGTCATGATTATCGTAGCCGGCTTACTTGTGAATATTTAAAAAGTAAATGAATGAAAGAGGGGTCTAACAATGAATTTAAGTTTTCTTAAAGGTAAGGCATTATTATTAGTTTCTGCTCTTACTCTTTTCCTTGCCGGTTGCGGTACGAATGAATTAAGTACCTTAAGACCTGCAGGAGAAGTCGGACGCGAACAGTTCAATTTAATGATTTTATCAATCATCATTATGCTGCTTGTTATCGCAGTAGTTGTTGTCTTGTTCACAATCGCAGTAACGAAGAGCCGCAGAAGTAAAAAAGGTGAGGATTTCGAACCGAAAGAAGTTGCAGGTAACCACACGCTTGAAGTTATCTGGACATCGATTCCAATTCTTCTGCTTATTGTATTAGCAATTCCAACAGTTTATTTTGTATTTAAACAGGCAGATACTGAAGCTATGACAGATGCTGACGGCAATGTAAACGCCGAAGAAACAGTAATTAACGTCAGAGCATACCAGTACTGGTGGGAATTCGAATATCCAAACGAAGAAGTTGTTACAGCTCAGGAACTCGTAGTTCCTACTGACCAAAAAGTTTACTTCAACCTGCAGGGTGCGGATGTTAAACACTCATTCTGGGTGCCGGCAGCCGGAGGTAAAATGGATACCAACATCGATGGTATCAACAGCTTCTACTTAGTATTCGACGACGATAAATCCCAGGACGCAGACCGTTTATTCTACGGTAAATGTGCTGAGCTCTGCGGACCGTCGCACGCCTTAATGGACTTTAAAGTAAAAGCCTTGCCTGAAGAAGAGTACGATCAGTGGCTTGCAGATATGAAAGCAGTTGAAGAACCTGTACAGGCTTCATCTGAAGATGCACAGCGCGGAGAGGAAATTTTCAATAACTCATGTATGGGCTGTCACGCCGCTACACCGACAAGTCCGGGAGCTATGGGTCCTAACTTAACGAACTTCGGTGACCGTGAGTTAATCGCCGGTTATTTAGAACATGACCAGGAAAATCTTGAAGCATGGATTAAAGACCCTGAGTCATTCAAACCGGATAACAAAATGGCAGGCACTTACGAATTAACTGACGAAGAAATTGAAGCAGTAGCATCTTACTTAATGGAGCTTAAAGTTGAAGAAGATTCCGGCGATGTATCGCAATTAAGAGAGCCTGCTGCCGATGAAGAGTCAGAAGAGGGGGGTAACTAGTAATGTCCGAAGCAACAGCAAAAAAACGTGGTTTTGGTGCAACGATTTGGGAATACATGACAACCGTTGACCATAAGAAAATTGGTATTCTGTATTTGATTGCTGGGGGATTATTCTTCGCAATGGGCGGTATAGAAGCAATGCTGATTCGTCTTCAGCTGGCAGTGCCGAACAACGACTTCCTTTCAGCAGGTCTGTTTAACGAAGTTATTACGATGCACGGTACAACAATGATATTCTTAGCAGCGATGCCGCTATTATTCGCGTTCATGAACGTTATAGTACCACTTCAAATTGGTGCACGTGACATGGCTTTCCCATTCATGAACGCACTGGGTGTCTGGTTGTTTATCCTGGGTGGTATCTTCCTTAACTTATCATGGTTTATGGGCGGAGCACCGGATGCGGGCTGGACAAGTTACGCATCACTGTCAATTGCATCACCTGGCCACGGTATTGATTTCTATGCACTGGGTCTGCAAATTACCGGTGCAGGAACATTGATGACAGGAATCAACTTTGTAACAACTATTATTACGATGAGAGCACCAGGTATGACATATATGAGAATGCCGCTCTTTACATGGACTGCACTTGTTGCAGGTGTTCTGATCGTCTTTGCATTCCCGCCGTTAACAGTAGGTCTTTTCCTGTTAATCTTTGACCGTATGTTCGGTTCCAACTTCTTCCTTGTAGAAGCTGGAGGTAACACGATTATCTGGGAACACTTATTCTGGATCTTCGGTCACCCGGAAGTTTACATTCTAATCCTTCCGGCGTTCGGGATATTCTCTGAAATATTCGCAACATTTGCTCGTAAACGTCTATTCGGTTACTCAGCAATGGTATTCGCAACAGTGCTTATCGGTTTCTTCGGATTCATGGTATGGGCACACCACATGTTTACAGTTGGTCTCGGGCCGACAGCCAACGCAATTTTCGCCTTGGCAACAATGGCAATCGCAGTACCGACAGGTATTAAAATATTTAACTGGATCTTTACAATCTGGGGCGGAAGCATAGAGTTTACAACACCTATGATGTACGCACTTGGATTTATTCCATCCTTCGTTATGGGTGGGGTAACAGGAATTATGCAGGCAGTTGCTCCAGCTGACTATCAGTACCATGACTCATACTTTATCGTAGCTCACTTCCACTATGTAATCGTCGGCGGGGTAGTGTTCGCCTTACTTGCAGGACTTCACTACTACTGGCCGGTAATATTCGGCACGATGCTGAGTGATAAACTTGGTAAAGTAGAATTCTGGCTGTTCTTTGTAGGTTTCCATCTGACATTCCTGATTCAGCACTTCTTAGGATTATGGGGAATGCCGCGCCGGGTATTCACTTACCTCGACGGACAGGGCTACAATGCAGCAAACTTAATATCAACCATCGGTGCTCTCTTGATGGCAGCAGCGGTTATTGTTTTAGTGATTAACATCATCATGACAGTTGCTAAAAATCAAAAAGTGGGCCGCGACCCTTGGGGCGACGGACGTACACTTGAGTGGTCAATACCGCTTCCAGTACCGTATTACAACTATGCACAGATTCCTTTAGTACGCGGACTTGATGCATTCTGGATTGAGAAAAAAGAAGGTAACGGAAAAATGCTTCCGGCGGAATCGGTTGAAGATTTCCATATGCCGAACAACTCAATCATTCCGTTTGTAATGTCACTTGGTCTGTTCATCGCTTCATTCGGTGCTCTGTACTTTGCTTCAGGTAAAGAATGGGCAATCGATGCAGTAGCAGATTTACCAGTAAAACCATGGGCATTCTGGTTACTTGTAATCGGACTTGCAATTACATTTATCTCAATGATTACACGTTCATTTAAAGATGACCTTGGCTATTATGTAACGAAAGAAGAAATATTAAGAGATCTTGAAGAAGAAGAAAGGGGTGCTAAGTAATGGCTGAAATGAAATATAATGTCCCTAACGAACAGTGGCCTGAGCACCCGGAGACAGCAACACACGAAGGTAGAAATAAATTCGTCGGTTTCTGGACTTTCTTAGCAGGAGAGACAGTATTATTCGCATCATTATTCGCAACTTACATGGCATTGAAAGACAGCGTGCCAAGTTCGGATCATATGCTTGCAGCTGATTTGTTCCACCTTGAACTTGCATTTGTCATGACGATGTTATTACTTACATCGTCCCTGACGAGTGTATACGCGGTGTATCACATGCGTAATAATAACTTCAGTAAAATGCAGTTATGGCTAGCTATTACAGTACTTCTTGGTGCAGGATTCTTAGCACTTGAAATTTACGAGTTCTATGAATATGTTCACCTTGGACATACTTTCAGATCTAGCGCCTTCGGTAGTGCATTCTATATTCTGATCGGTACTCACGGTTTCCACGTAATTATCGGTCTGATCTGGATTACAGGTCTGATTATCCGTAACGCAACGCGCGGTTTATCAGTATATACAGCAGCTAAAGTGAATACAGCAGCGCTGTACTGGCACTTCATCGACGTTGTGTGGGTATTCATCTTCACAATCGTTTACTTGTTAGGAGTGATATAAATGGCTGATTTACAAGAGAAACCAATGACAGAAACTCAGCTGAGAAATCTTCGACGCCAGCGTACAAAAGAAATGCGCCTGCAGCTTACAGGATTTTCATTTATGATTTTTTTAACATTCATAGCATTTGGTATGGTTGCACTGGAATTTGATCCAACGTTCATCATGGGAAGCGTAATGCTGTTCGCATTCATTCAAGTTGTACTGCAGTTCTACTACTTCATGCACATGAAAGATAAAGGGCATGATTTTGCTAAACTGTTTATGATTGTAGGAATGTATTTCGCAATTGCTTTCTGTGTAACATTCATTTATATCGTATGGATCGGTCAGCCGATCTAATACAAAAAGAGATGATCTCGTTCTGAGGTCATCTTTTTTTTGGTCAATAGTTTGTCACTTTGTGTGTTTTTATCGTCTTGAGTTATGATAATAATAAATTTATACTAGAGATAATAAGGTTAAATTTAAGGTGGTAGGTATGGGAAATATAACTTCAATTAAAATTTTCGGTTTTATGGCTAACTGGAGTCCCTTTTTTATGGCTTTCGTTATTCTTGTTACGGCAGTCTTCTTCCTTGTGACCACGAGATGGTATAAGGAATTTGAAGGTGGACGACCGCTGACGAGTCGAGAAGGGGCACTCTTTGCAGTCAATATGATTTTACTGTATGCAATGTACGGCTCGCCAGTCGACTTATTAAGTCATATATTATTTACATTCCACATGTTGCAGATGGCTTTTGTATTATTCTTAATTGCACCGCTGATGTATTTTAGCGTGCCGGCTTATCTGCAGAAATATATCGTTTCATTGCCGGTAATCGGTCCGGTGCTGAGATTAGGTGCGAAAAAACCTTTAATCTCACTGATGCTGCTTATCGCTGCATTTTCAATTTATCATTTACCCGTCGTTATGGATAACTTAAAAATGAGTGCAACTCTTCATACATTAGTACTCGCAGTAATGTTCCTGACAGCTTTAATGGCGTTTTACCCGATGTTCAACAAAGTTGAACCTGAAGAAGAGCATATGGGCGGATTGTTTAAACTGCTTTATATTTTTGGAATCGGAGCTTTTGTTACTCCGGCATGTGCACTGATTATTTTCTCAAGCACACCAATTTATGCTACTTTTACAGAAGGTGAAGCGTGGTTAAGTGCGATGGAGTTATGCGTACCTTCAGGTATTCTTGACAGTATTTCCGGAGCAGGGATGATTTCCGGACCGGAATACTTTACAAATTCAACGCCTTTGAATGACCAGCAGACAGGCGGTATTATAATGAAAGTACTGCAGGAAGTATTTTTCGGAGTAATGCTCGCTCACATATTCTTTAAATGGTTCAATGAAGAACGCAGAGATGCAAATCAGATTACAGAACGTGCCCTGGCAAAAGCACAGGCGCAAAAAGAAATGGACAACCGGTTTAGAGCATAGGAGGAAAAATTTTGGACATATATTTTATCCTGCCCACACTCAGTACATCATTTATCGTACTGAGCGCGATATTTATGGGTATTGGAGTTTATCATATTAAAAAAGGGCACGTGCTGAAGCATGAGAAATTCATGACACTCGCTGCATGGTCGGCGTTAACATTTTTCGTTATTTATATATCGAAAACTGTATTCCTTGGAAACACTCAATTTGGCGGACCTGAATCGCTTGAAATTTACTATGTAATTTTTCTTGTCAGCCATATTATTCTGGCTACTACGGGAGGGATTTTCGGAGGAATCCAAGTGTTCACCGGCAAGAAAAACAAACTGCGCCAGCACAGAAAATTCGGTATGACAGCAGCGACAATCTGGTTCTTCACTGCAGTGACAGGTATCATGGTCTATATCATACTTTATATTTTATATCCGGGCGGAGAAACGACCGGTCTGTGGGATGCAATATTCCATTAGGATTAATAAAAACCTCTTACAAATTACTGTAAGAGGTTTTATTATGTAGCAGCTGCTGTAAATTAAACGCCCGCAACTGCAGTCAGTTCTTTACTGATTGTTCTGATTTTGCTGATCGCATGTTCAACGATGCGTTCAGGGAATACTTCATCGCTGCCGTATTCGATACCAGTCGGGTAGTAATGTTTCCCCATATAAGGATCCATTAACTGTAATGTTGCATTATTTGCACCGACATCACCGTCTACTGCATATCCAGGAAAACGTAAGTAATAAATACCTTCAGGAATTTCGTATTTATAATCGAAAGTCATACGCTCGTAATCCCAACTGCCGCCAAGAACACAACCATTGTGGTTCATAATTTCCTGCAGTGAGCCTTGTGGAATGACTACATTTTCAATACCTGAGTTTTCAAAAACCATCATTTTGCCCCCTATCATTTATCCATTACCCTAATTTTAATCTATTACAATACAGGTTGCAAATGGTATTTATCATATAGTAACAAATGTGTCTATATGATAAAATGGTTAAGGAGAGGTGATTATATGACAGCAATTATGGATTTTGAAATTTTGGATTCACTAGACTCTCTAAACGATATGGTTACTGAGACAGAAGAATATAAAAACTACTGTAATTATAAAACACTCTTGGATACAGATGATGAAGTCAGAGGCATGATTAAACACTTTGCGCGTTTAAAAGAGAACTTTATCGACGTTGAACGCTTTGGTAAATATCACCCTGATTTCAGCACGAAACGAAAAGAGATCAACCAGTATAAAAAAGCCTTGGACATGCATCCGATTATAATGGAGTACCGGAGAGCGGAATTTCAGCTGCAGTCGCTGCTGGATGAAATACTCTTTATTATAGGGCAGTCAGTCAGTCCCCATGCAAATATCGTCAGCAGTAATCCATTTTTCTCAAACAGTTCAAACAGCGGCTGTGCAACAGGCGGAAGCTGCGGCTGCGCAGGCTAATATAAATTTAACTTCAAAACACGGTTCCTCTTGGGAACTGTGTTTTTTTATTGGAGAGAGTAGGATTGTGGGGTTGGAGTTAGCATGAGCTCCGTTCATGCCAATCCCAGCTGCTGCGGATACACTTGATACTTTGTCATGCAAACCCCAGAGCATCCGGATACATATGATCTTCAGTCATGCCAACCCCAGGGACTGCGGATACACATGATCTCCTGTCATTCAAACCCCAGAGACTGCGGATACACATGATCTCCTGTCATTCAAACCCCAGGGACTCCGGATACATATGAATTCCAGTCATGCCAACCCCAGAGACTGCGGATACACATGATCTCCTGTCATTCAAACCCCAGGGACTCCGGATACATATGAATTCCAGTCATGCCAACCCCAGAGACTGCGGATACACATGATCTCCTGTCATTCAAACCCCAGGGACTCCGGATACATATGAATTCCAGTCATGCCAACCCCAGAGACTCCGGATACATATGATCTCCTGTCATTCAAACCCCAGGGATTCCGGATACATATGAACTTCTGTCACGCCAACCCCAGAGACTCCGGATACATATGATCTCCGGTCATCCCAACCCCAGTCCCAGCACCTCCATCCGCCCACAAAAAAAGACCCGCATTTCTGCAGGTCTTTTGCATCATTAGTATCTGTTTTTTAACAGGTGATAGCTGATGTCCGGATAGTCGGTTACGATAGTATGCGCACCTTTTTGGATGAGTTCATCCATTTTATCCATCTTGTTGATGTTCCAGTATCCTACTGCAATGTTCAGACTCGTTAAGTGCTCGATAAAACGTCTTGTATCTAAACGAATACCGTTGTATTCTGTCGGAATCTGGAAGGTGTCCGCCGCCGGTTCATACATATGACCGAATCCTGCGCGGTGCAGGAAGTACGCACGGCTGACCTGATCGACACCCGCGCCGAGCGCAACAGTATCTTCTGCATACAGATTAAACTGCTTAATCTGTGAATCGTGGAAACTTGTTACGAGTACGCGGTCTTCAGCGCCGAGCTCGGTAATTAAACGGTAGAGCAGGCTTGGAATAAGACTGCCTGAATATGTGTCGGGGTCATCTTTAATATCGATATTGATTAGTTTGCCCGGATATTCTTCAATCAATTCGCGCAGAGTAACAATTTTTGCTTTGTCGTGTCCGCGGTAGGGGTGATTGCCTTCGACATCGGTAAAGTGATAACCGAAATCAAGGTCTTTTAAGTCATCGAGTGTTAAATTGCTGACTTTCCCTGCACCGTTTGATGTTCTGTCTACATAGGCATCGTGAAAAACGACAATTTCTTCATCTTTTGTCAGACGGATATCAATTTCGAATCCTTCCACATCGAATTCCGATGCTTTGTCAAACGCGATGCGTGTGTGTTCAGGTGCAAGTCCCATACCGCCGCGGTGTGCGAAAATGTACGGTGAACGCTGTTTGAAGTATGGTTTGATATCGCGCACTTTCGTTTCTTTCATTAACTTTGTACCTGCCCATAGGCCGAGTGTCAGACCGGTAGCAACACCGACTGCTGTTACCATTCTTTTAAAACAATTTGCCATGTTGGAAACCTCCATGAGATATTCATTTAAAAAACATATAAGATATATGTTATTATGATTCTAAAGATTTAGATAGGTGGTCAGTCAATGTTAGTTAACCGACTTGGTATATATGTTTATTTTAAACAAAATAAATTCATTCGACAATTGAAACGGCACGGACATTTAATTTATGTGAATAAATCTAAGAAATATGTCCTTTTGTATATCGATGAAGCCGATTTGGATAAGACGCTCAGAGACCTCGGCAAACTGAAGTTTGTTACCGATATCGTTTTGAGTGAATATCCGAATATCAAACGCGAATATCATACTGAAGATAAAGAAAAAGAAGATTACCGTCTTATTTAATTAAGTCATTGGCAGAATCAGATGATTTAATCTTAAAATTCCGGTTAGATACTGGTAGAACTGTTCGCGTTCATAAAACTCTTCCGGTGATTTTGTTGAAAACTCGACGATGTTCAAGTTTTTCTCCTCACACCATGACTTTATCAGCTGATACTTTTTACCCTGGCCGTCATTATAGACGATGCCGTTGTAGATAGTGTATATCGCCTGCAGGTTTTGTTCAACAGGTTTCATAACCAAGAGAAATGTCGCAGGTGTTTTGTCGTTGTTGAGAAATATTGCATGCTGAACACGTTCGTGATTATAGTCGATCAGTGCCTGCAATTCAAATATTTCGTGGTAACCTTCACCCATCGTGATGAATTTTTGCATATAATCAGCTCCTATCAATATAATATATGACCAGAGAGCCAAATGAAAGGGCAATACTTATGAGAATTATCAGCGGGAAATATAAAGCAAAGAAACTGCATACTTTAAAATCAAATGATACACGGCCTACAAGCGACAAAGTGCGCGAAAGTGTCTTCAGTATGCTTGGAGATATAGAGGGGAGCGTACTGGACCTTTTTGGCGGCACAGGCGGGCTTGCAATCGAAGCGCTGAGCCGGGGAGCTGACAAAGCGATGATTATCGACGGTGCAGGAGATGCTATTAAAATTATTAAAGAGAATACGCGTGACCTGGATGAACCGGTAGAAATCTTCCGCAATGATTACCGCAGAGCCTTAAAAGCGATGGCGAAACGGGACAAGTCATTTGATCTGATCTTTCTAGATCCGCCTTATAATAAGAAACTGATCGATAAAAGTCTAGAACTGATATTAGAATATAAGCTTTTGAAAGAAGGCGGCAGAATTGTCGCGGAGGCGGGCAAAAATGAAAATTTTGCCCATCCGGGATTTGAAATCACAAAAGAAAATGACTACGGTTCGATTAAAATATGGCTGCTTAGCAAAGAGAGAAAGTAGGGGAGCATTTTGACTAAGAATAAAATAGCGGTAGTACCGGGAAGTTTTGACCCGATTACCTACGGGCATCTGGATATTATAGAGCGTGCCTGTAAAATTTTTGACAAGGTATACGTTTCTGTTTTAAGAAATTCTTCAAAAAAGGGGTTATTTTCACCTGAAGAACGCATCGAGCTGATTTCAGGAGTGACGAAGCATCTGGACAATGTTGAAGTAGTGCAGTTTGACGGACTGCTGATTGACTTCTGCCAGCAAGTCGAAGCGGATGCCATTATCAGGGGCTTGCGTGCGGTCAGCGACTTCGAATACGAAATGCAGCTGACGAGTATGAACAGAAAGCTCGACAGCCAGATTGAAACGATGTATATAATGACTAACAACAACTATTCATTTATTTCATCATCGATCGTTAAAGAAGTTGCGAAATACGGAGGCAAGATTGAAGATATCGTCCCGCCGCTCATTGAAGATGCTTTAAAAGAAAAATTTAAGGAACAATAATTACCGGTGTATTGAAATCATTTTTCCGGCATCCGGTAAATGTGTTATACACTTCCGTGGCCGTCACTTCATGTGACACGAGGCTGCGGTTTTTTTTATTGACGTTCGTAATAATTTCTGCAGGACCGAGCGATCTTAAATACTGCTGTCCATTTTTAGTCATGCCGAGGATGCGGACGCTATCGGTCAGCTTGTACTGCTTCATCACTTCATCAGTAATATTCAAGAGGATGGAAATCATCAGTCTGCTGAGTCTTGTCCATGTGTAGCGTTTTGTTTTAACGGCTGATAAAAATTCAGCATAGCTGTCGGCTTTCTTTATTTTATCCTTCAGCCGGTATTCGAGCCCTTCGGTCATCATATATATCTTTTTAAGATCTTCCGGTGAACGGGTTAAAATAAGCGTTTTTAAGGTCAGGAAAAAGTCTTCATTAGAAGCGAGATGACCTTCTGTCATTTTGTCGATAAGACTTTCAGGCATAAAATTTCCCGCCTTTTCATTATTGCCGCTGAAAAGTGCGGCACGAAGACTCGTTGCGCTGGAAAATTCGGTGCTGGATAAGGCTGCGTCGCTGTATTTGTTACCGATTCGTTTTATCGTGTCCGGTCTTATAGACGACTTTAAATCGTTAAGTGCGTTAATATAAGCGATGCCGAGCGTATCGTTCGGTGACGAAAGAAAGGTATTATGAGCAAGCGAGCTTACTGCGCGCGGGTAGCTGTACCCCTGTTTCAGCAGTTTGTGGAACTCGGGTGAATCTTCGAGCAGTTTGGATTCACGGGCAGCGCTGATTAATGAATCGATGCTGCCTGACTCGCTGCCAAAGACGAGGTCGGTCGCGCCGAGCTTCTCAGCAATGTGCACGCCGCCCCGGGCAAAATCATCGGCAGAACTCACCGCGTTTAACAGCGGCAATTCAGCGACGAGATCCACATGTTCAAGCGCGGCCTCAGTCCGCGTAAACTTATCTGTAATTGCGATTTCGCCGCGCTGGGTAAAGTTTCCTGACATAATCGCAACAGTTACATCGGGCTCCGTGAGTTCTTTTGCTTTCTCAATATGATAAATATGCCCGTTATGAAATGGGTTGTACTCCGTAATTAATGCTAAAATTTTCATACATAAACCCCCGATAAATGTTATACTAAGTGTATCAAAATATTAGACAGATTGAAGTTATTTGTTAAGAAAAAAACTTGACACTTTTTCTTTATAACTGTACAATATCTGTTGTGCTCATAAGAGGTGGAATTATATGAAATGGTCGCTTTCACAACTAAGAAAGTCTGCCAGCGAGAAATTCACTTTTAATGAAACTGTTCAGTTAGACACATTGTATGATCGTGCGGATATACTCGCTGTAGAAGATACCAGAGTCTACGGTGATATGATTTTCGGACATCATCGAGTAGATGTTGACTTGCATATATCGGCGGTTGTTAAGATGATCGACAGCCGAAGCGGTGATACTGTTAGTCTGCCTCTCGAAATACAATCTGTCGAAGTGTTTGATGAAACACTTGAAGAAGACGAAGAAATAGATGATGACAACCTGCATCCGCTGATTCATACGCTGGATTTGGAGCCGGTAGTCAGAGAGCTGTTAATCGTCAACTTACCGACAGTTTATACAGAGAGTGACGAACTACCCGGGTCATCAGGAGCAAGTGGTTGGACAGTAATGGATGAATCGGAAGCCAGCAGCCAGAAACCGGCTGTGGATCCGAGATTACAAAAACTAGAAGCTTTAAAGCTAAGCGATGAGGAGGAAAAATAATGGCAGTACCTAAAAGAAGAACATCAAAAACACGCAAAAATAAACGTCGTTCACACATGAGACTTTCACTACCAGGAATGGTAGAATGCTCTAACTGCGGTGAAACTAAATTAGCTCACCGTGTATGTAAAGAATGCGGAAGCTACAAAGGCGAAGAAGTCGTAGCTAACTAATCGTCTTATTAAAGAAAAAGCCTGAAAATCTTATTTTCTAAGATCTTCAGGCTTTTTTGTGCATGTAAAGTATACTTTTAAATACTTGATACGGGATTTTAAGGGTTTTAGAACTTCCGGGAATCCTCTGACACAAGATAAATAAAAAGCCGGGACAAAATCCGTCCCGGCTCATAACTTAAATCTTATTTTGGATACCACATCAGTGATTCGTCCGCCAGATCACGTTCAATATCGTATTCGTGTGCGCCAAATCCGTGTTTTTCAAAAAAGTCGCGGGAGTTCTGGAAACGGCTGATAGCTTTAATCGGAAGGTTAAATGATTTAGCGTATTCAATCAGCTCACTGCCGAACCCTCTGCCCTGATATCTTTCTAGCACTTCAAGTTTCCAGATAACTAAATAATCAGCGGTTTCGTTGTCGATCGGATGATCTGCATCTTCGCGGCGATACAGGCACATGCGTGCAGCCAGATCATCGCCCTGGTAAATACCGTAGAAAGGTGAATCGATATTCGCATCGATTACATTGGCTTCGAGTTCATCAATCATGTGAAGTTCCTGAGAACCGTATTCGCGGAATTTTTTAAATTCCTCTGCTGTTTTGTAGTTAATAGCTAAGTTTTTTACTTTTGACATTTGGCAACGCTCCTTTTAATACAGTATATTCATAATTGCGAAGCCGTTCAATTGTTTTATAGATAAATAACTTTTATACTTTGAATAACGATTAATTGAGGAGAACGATTTATGCATTTTGAGACTATTGATTTTTCTGAAAACCTACATAATATAACTGACAACAAGCAATTTTACGGCGGTCTGTCCTATGATGAAGAAAGTATCAAAGAAGTGCTTCAGCGCCCGGTGCACAGCCATACTGCAGAACTCGGCAGCATTATCGAAACCGATATGTCGCAGTACGGGCTGTCAGAGGCGCAGCAGCACAATATTGAACTGCTTAAAAAAGGGCATAAGGTAGTTATTGCCGGCCAGCAGGCGGGACTTTTTATGAGTCCTTCGTATATCATTCATAAAATAGTATCAATTTTAGTCGTAGTAAAAGAACTGAAAGAGAAGCACGGTTATGATGCAGTTCCCGTTTTTTGGGTTGCGGGTGAGGATCACGATTACGAGGAAGTGAACCACACACATCTGTATGACACATACCACCGCAGACGAGTTAAAGTAAATTACAAGCCGAATTTGACTGTGCCTATGAGCATTGGTTTTTATAATTACGATAAAAAAGCGATGGCTGAAGCGCTGGATAAAATCCTTCGATACATTGGTGACTCCAGCTATGCAGCAGCATTAAAAAAACAAGTGACAGCATCGATAGAACGATGTACGTCGTGGACGGAGCTGTTCCACAGCCTGGTCCACGAAACATTTAAAAACGATGGTCTTGTAATTTTCAATTCTCATCTTGAAGCCGTACGAGAACTCGAAGTGCCGATAATGCAAAATATGTTTAAGCAGCATAAAGCAATCGATGCAGCATTTAAAGAAGGACAGGAAGAATTTATACGCACTGTAAATAAAGCACCGGTTATTCAGACTGAGACAAATGTTCATCTGTTTGCTAATGCAGCATCGGCAAGAACGCTGATTACTGAAACTGAAGAAGAAAATGCCTATGTGCTCGGAGATGAGAAACTAAACAAAGATGAAATACTGAAACGTATAGAACAATCCCCAATAGAGTTTTCCAATAATGTAGTGACGAGACCCCTGATGCAGGAAATGCTGTTTAATACAGCAGTATTCCTAGGCGGCGGTGCTGAAGTAGCTTACTGGGGAGAGCTGCATAAAGTATTCGGTGTGATGGAAACTGATATGCCGATAGTGCTGAAGCGGATGGAGTTCATACATGTCGATGACAGAATCAGTAAGCTGCTCGAAAGGTATGAACTGACACTGGACAGCAGCATCACAGACCAGATTCAGGCGCGTAAAGAAACGCTTATTAAAACGCATACCAACGATCAGGTGCTTGACGAGATCGAACGTGTTAAATCTTCTCTCGAAGAGTCATTTAAACCGCTTTACGAATACGCGGATGAATATTTTACAAGCGGGATAATCGACGGCAACAAAAAGCGCCATCTGAATGAACTCGAGTATTTAAAGAAGCGTTATTCAGTTGATATCAAACGCAGTTTAAGAACAGAGCTGAATAATCTGGATGAATTGAGCGAAAAACTGATGCCGAATGGGGCGCTGCAGGAAAGACTGTATCATCCGTGGCAGTATCCGGCCTGTAATTGGGATTATTCCCCACTCAGCTACACAGATAAATTGACGATTATAAAAAGTTAATCATGCTGTATACCATGCGATTTCTTCATTTGAAGAAATCGTTTTTTTTATTTGATAAAATAATCGGCAATCTTTTTTATAATTTGTGGAGGAAAGTGGGGAGATGTGGTAAATTAAATATATGCGGGGTGAGAATATGTTCATGGGTGAATATAAACATAATTTGGATACGAAAGGCCGTATTATTATGCCGAGTAAATTCAGAGAATTACTCGATGGACAATTCGTTATTACCCGCGGGCTCGACCGCTGTTTATTTGCGTATACAGAGGAAGAATGGAGCCGCATTGAAGAAAAACTCAAAACGCTGCCGCTGACGAAAAAAGATGCGCGTAAATTTACGAGATTATTTTTCTCGGGCGCAGCAGCCGTGGAAATCGATAAGCAGGGACGTATCAATATTCCGCAAAATCTGCGTGAATATGCCGGACTGACAAAAGATTGTACAGTCATCGGTGTCTCGAGCAGAATCGAAATCTGGGATTCGGCAGCATGGGAAGATTTTTACACTGAATCTGAAGATAACTTTGAAGATATAGCAGAAGATTTAATTGATTTTGACCTTTAGGATGTGACAAATTGTTCAACCACACTTCAGTTTTACTAAAAGAAACAGTCGACGGCTTAAATATTAAACCGGACGGCATATACGTCGATGCAACACTCGGCGGCGGCGGACATACTTCATATTTATTGTCACAGCTTGACTCGGGACATGTATACGCGTTTGATCAGGATATGACAGCGATAAATAATGCCCGGGAAAAATTTAAAGACAGCAGCAATATAACTTTAATTCATACAAATTTTGAAAATATAACAGAAGCACTTAACGAACAGGGTGTGACGGGTGTCGACGGTATTCTTTACGACCTCGGTGTTTCAAGTCCGCAGCTCGATGTAACAGAGAGGGGATTCAGTCACTCCAAAACAGCGAGACTCGACATGAGAATGGATCAGACACAGCTGCTTGATGCTTATGAGATTGTTAATGAATATCCATACGAAGCTCTGGTCAGTATTTTTTTCAGGTACGGAGAAGAAAAGTTCTCGAAAAAAATTGCCAGAGAAATCGAGCGTTTAAGAGAAATAGAACCAATTGAAACGACGACGGAACTCGCGGAAATTATTAAATCACAAATACCTCAGAAGTTCAGAAGAACAGGCGGGCATCCTGCAAAGCGTATTTTCCAGGCGCTGCGCATTGCAGTCAACGATGAACTCGGTGTCTTCGAACGTTCACTGGAACAGGCGATTGATCTTTTGAACAAAGACGGGCGTGTATCGGTAATTACCTTCCATTCTTTAGAAGACAGAATCTGCAAACAAATGTTTGTAGAGTACGAAAAAGGACCGGAGCTGCCAAAGAACATGCCTATTATTCCCGAGGGATATGAACCTGTCTTAAAAAGAGTTAACCGTAAACCGATTATCGCTGAAGGTGACGATCTTGAAGCCAACCCGCGTGCGCGCAGTGCGAAACTTCGAATTGCTGAGAAACAAGTATAGGAAGTGTTGACATGGTAGTAGAAAGATATACTGAGGTAAATCCTGCAAAAAAAGTATACAGAAAACCTGACAGTCAGCCGAAAACCCGGAAAAAAGGAAAGATTGTCGGGATTAAACGTACGGAAATGGCTATTTACATAACACTTGCTGTTCTGATTGCTGCAGTTTCCATATATGTATTATCTTTAAAAATGGAAGCCTATAATTACCAGAATGAGAAGTCATCAATTGAACAGACAATCGCAGTTAAAAACGGTGAAATCAGTGAGTTGAATACTGAGATCACTTACCTTGCTTCTTACGATCGCATATATGAAAAAGCTCAGGAACTGGGCCTGGATCTGAATAATAGCAATGTAAAGGTTGTAGAAAAGTATGGGGAAGATTAGACGGAAGATCAGTCTTAAAAATAGCAAGCTAACAATCGGCGCACTCCTGATATATTTCGGTATAGGAGTGCTTTTTCTTTTGATTATCGGTCAATTTATTAAATTGATGGTATTTCAAACGATAGACGACGAAGATTTAATCGCGAGAGGACAGGATAAATATGCTGTCAGTGCGGTAAATGAACCGGAACGCGGTGAAATCGTCGACCGTGAAGGCAATATACTTGCAGCAGATATGGAGGCATACCGGATTGCGATAATTACCGATGAGAATTATCCGAATCACGTGAGCAACCCGGAAGAAACAGCTGCTCTGCTCGCTGAAGTTGTCGACATGAAGAAAGAAGACATACAAAAAGAAATCGAAGAGAATATTAAAAAAGGCCAGTTTCAGATGGAGCTAGGACAGGCCGGCCGGAATATTTCCTATAATGATAAGAAATTCCTCGAGGAATCCGAAGCGACAGGGATCTCTTTTGTGCCGGAAACGAGACGCTTTTATCCGAATGGCCAGTTTGCCTCTCATTTAATCGGCTTTGCAGAATTAAATGATGACATCGGTGCCCTGGACGGCCAGCTTGGTTTTGAACGTATTTATAACGACCTCCTTAAAGGGGAGCCAGGCAGCGTTGATTATTCTCAGGACGTATGGGGCTATATCGTGCCGAATTCAGATAATGTCAAACCTCCGGTAGACGGTCATGATGTGAAGCTGACTATCGATTCGAATATTCAACTCTATCTGGAAGATACTTTAAACGATATGGAAGACCACTTTGAACCGGAAGAATTAATTGCGGTCGTTGCAGATGCAAATACAGGAGAGATTCTCGCGAGCGGCCAGCGCCCGTCCTTCAATCCTGAAACGCGGGAAGGTTTCGGCAACAGCTGGCTGAATATGCTTTATGAATATTCATTTGAACCGGGCTCCACATTTAAAGTGTTTGGACTAGCGGCCGCTATCGAAGAAGGAGTTTACGATCCGGATGCAGTTTACACTTCGGGATCGATGGATGTAATGGATTCAACAATTTACGACTGGGAAACCGAAGGCTGGGGCGACATTACCTATAACGAAGGAATGCAGTATTCATCAAACGTTCTGATGATGATCCTGCAGGATAAAGTCGGGTCCGACAAGATGCTCGACTACTATGAAAAATTCGGATTCGGTCAGTCGACCGGTTCTGAATTTCCAACAGAAACAACCGGGCAGATTGCCTGGGGTGATGAACTTCAGCAGAAAACCACCTCTTTCGGGCAAACGTCTACAGTAACGCCGATTCAGCTGATTCAGGGAATGACTGCGCTATTGAACGAAGGGGAGATGAAGAAACCTTACGTCGTTGATGAGATTACCGATGATGCCGGCGAAGTTGTCTACGACGGCAAGGAAGAAACTGTCAGACAGGTTATATCTCCGGAGGCAGCAGAAAAAACTGTAGCAGAAATGAATACGCTGATCGACGGTTCGCTGGACCATAATCCGCAATATAAATCCGATGAATATGAAGTTACCGGAAAATCGGGTACTGCTCAGATCTATGATCCGGAGACGGGCGGCTACATGGACGGAGAATATCAGTTTTTCACTTCGTTTTTAGGCTATGCTCCAAAAGACGATCCGGAAGTGATTGTCTATTACGGTATAAAACTTGCCAGTGAAAACAAAAGTGAAACATGGGATAACGGCGTTGCCAGGGGCTTTAATCCCCTGATGGAACGTACGCTGAAATATCTTGAAGTTTCTGAAGCGGATGTATCCGGCGATCACGATGTCATAGAAATCGGAGATTACAGAGGACAGGAAATAGATGCTTTAACTGATGAATTAAATGATACAATTGATGTAAAAATAGTCGGGAACGGTACAGAGATTACCGATCATTTCCCTCAGGATGACACTTTGCTGCCTTACGATTCCCTGTTTGTGAAAACAGACGGCGAGCCGACCCTGCCGGACTTCAAAGGGCTTTCGAAACGGGAAGCACTGATGCTCGCTGACTTTATAGGTATTAATATAACAGTCGAAGGCGAAGGCTACGTAAATGGCCAGTCACAGAATGCGGGCACGGCAGTAACAGAAGATACTGCTGTCGAAATCACTTTATCGTCAAATGACCCGAACGACTAGGAGGAGCTATGAACTATATATTTTTCGCAGCCGCACTTGTGCTGACTGCAATACTGGTACCAATTTTAATACCTTTACTGAAGCGCATGAAATTTGGGCAGACTATCAGGCAGGAAGGTCCTGAAAGCCATTTAATTAAAACAGGAACCCCGACGATGGGCGGTTTGTCTTTTATTTCTGTAACGATTGTACTGTCGATTATCGGTCTGTTTTTTGCCGATGATATTTATAAGCTGCTGGTGCTGATTATTGTCACACTAGGTTTTGCATTAATCGGATTTATCGATGATTATATTATCGTCGTTAAAAAGGATAACGCAGGCTTGTCATCAAAACAGAAGTTTCTTGCACAAATTTTAGTTGCGGTCATAATCTTTATTATAATGAGGAACTGGATTCCGGATATCGATGCCGGCATTCAGATTCCGGGAACCGATTTGTTTATCCCGCTCGGCATATTTTTTGTCGTCTGGATTGTTTTTTGGCTCGTCGGATTTTCTAACGCAGTGAATTTAACGGACGGCCTTGACGGCTTGTCGACAGGAACGTCAATTATCGCATTTGGTTCATTTCTTGTAATCAGCCTGTTAACAGGGGAAATGGAAGTTGCACTGTTTCTGTTTATTTTAACCGGTTCGCTGATTGGATTTTTAATATTTAATAAATACCCTGCCAAACTGTTTATGGGCGATACAGGATCACTTGCACTCGGCGGTATTATTGCGACAGTGTCACTGCTCTTAAACAGCAGTCTCCTGCTGCTCATTATTGGAATCGTCTTTGTTATTGAAACAGCAAGCGTTATGATGCAGGTTGCATCGTATAAAACGACTGGCAGAAGAATCTTTAAAATGACGCCGATTCATCATCATTTTGAACTGTCAGGATGGAATGAATGGAAAATTGTTATTGTCTTCTGGTCGGTTGGACTGCTGGCAGGCATAGCCGGTGTACTATTGGGAGTGATGTAGAATGAAACCATTCAGAGGCTACGAAAATAAAAATATCATCGTACTCGGATATGGAAGAAGCGGAAAAAGTGCTGTAAATGCACTGGTCAGTTTAGGTGCGAATGTGACACTGACGACTAATGAAGTTTTTTCAGATGAAGAAGCGGAACAGAAATACAAAGCATGGGGTGTTGAGATTGTCGACGGACACCATCCGGTTAATCTTTTAAACGATGCAGATTTAATCGTTAAGAACCCGGGGATTCCGTACAGCATTCCTTTTTTAAAAGAAGCAGCAGAAAGAAAAATACCGATTGTTACAGACGTTGAGATTGCGCATCATCTGAGTGAAGCGCCGATATATGCACTGACCGGCACGAACGGCAAAACAACATGTACGCATCTGCTCGGGGAAATGCTGGAACATGGCGGCAGCAGCCCTATCTTATGCGGTAATATCGGCTATCCTGCTTCAGCTGCTGCAATGGAAGCAACAAGAGATGACACCTTGCTGATGGAATTATCTTCATTCCAGCTGATGGGCATTGAGGAATTTAGACCGGATATTGCAGTCATTACAAATATTTACGAAGCGCATTTGGATTATCACGGTACAGTTGAAGAATATGTTCATGCCAAACTGGAAATATTTAAAAATATGACGGCTGATGATTTATTAATCTTTAATAAAAAACAGGCGCATCTGCTGGAAAACCGGGATATTAAATGCCGCGTTCAGTACTTTGATACGGAGTCAGAAGCTGATGCCTATGCAGCAGATGGAAATTTAATCGTACATGGTGAAGTGGTAATGCAAGTTCAGGATGCCGTACTTAAAGGTGAGCATAACATCGAGAACATACTTGCGACACTCCTTGCCGCAGCCGCGCACGGTGTAAATAAGGATGCAATTAAGAAGACGCTTGCTACATTCAGCGGTATTTCCCACAGACTCGAACGTCTCGGTGCAATCGATGATGTGATATATTACAACGATTCAAAAGCGACGAATAATCTGGCAACATCATTTGCCCTGAAAAGTTTTGATACGCCGGTTATCTGGCTTGCAGGCGGCCTCGACCGGGGACAGTCGCTTGATGAACTGATGCAGTATGCAGGACATGTTAAGCGGATTGTTACTTTTGGAGAGACAGCGCCGAAATTCGAAGCACTTGCAGAGAAATTGAATATTCCTGCAGAGCTGACTGAAAATCCGTACACAGGCGTAGAGCTTACCCGGTATTATGCAGAACCGGGAGATACAGTGTTATTTTCTCCAGCGTGCGCGAGCTGGGATCAATATAAAGATTACGAGCGGCGCGGAGACCATTTTAAAGAAGGATTCGCAAAACTCAGCTAAAGAGAACAGGAGGTATAGCCGATGAGTAAAGAAGATGATAATAATATCAATAACATTAAAGAAAAATTGAAAAAAAAGCGTCAGGATACTGACTATGTCGGCTATACTGCAAAAAAACCTGAGAAAGAGAAAACTGAAGGCAATTTTGAAAAGCCGCCGGCCAGTAAAAAAGTTTCGAAAAAAGCAGAGACTGAAGATGATGAACTATCTTTAAAAATAGAACACTATAAGGATTTTGAAGAAAAAAGCACCGCTGTTAAAAATAAAAAAACGCCCGGAAAGAACAGAAAACAAAACGTGAAATCTGCCGGAAATAAAAAAAGCGGCGGTAAAAAATCAGCAGACAGCAGTACCAAAAAGAAAAAGAGTAAAGGCCAGAAGACGAAAAAACCTAGAGAGAAATTTAAATTTAAACGGGTTCATCTGTATATCGGCATCGTTATCTTTTTAGTGCTGCTGCTCGGCGTTCTGCTGTGGTATGTCTTTTCCAGTGCGAGTGACGTCAAGGAAATTAACTTTGAAGGAAACAGTCTGGTTACTGAAACGGAACTTGAAGAGCGTATCGGTTTTAGTACAGGGGATAAGATGTTCAGTATTTCTGCCGGCAAAGCTGAGGACAATGTTGAATTGCTCCCGGTAATTGAGGAAGTATCTGTAGAGCGGGACTGGCCGAATAATGTTACAGTTAATGTTAATGAATATAAAGCTATTGCTTACATTAATAGTGAAGATCTTTATTTTCCTGTACTTGAAAACAGTAGAATCCAGCGCGGTTATCCGTCGGCTCCCCGCAATGCACCGATTATCTATAATTTTGAAGGCGAGGAATTCGATGCGCTTGTTGCAGCGCTGAATGAAATTGAAGTGGATATACTGGAAAGTATATCGGAAATCTATTTCCGCCCGACAGATAATTCGATGCGCCGCATTCACGTCTTTATGAATGACGGCCAGGAAATAGTTGCTGATTATGAAACTTTCAGCGAAAAAATGAATTATTACATCGGTATCCGTCAGGAAATCGGTGACGAAACCGGCGGGATAATTGATATGGAAGTCGGCACCAGCTACCTTCCGTACGACAGCGCAGATGCACGTGAAATTAAAGACAATATTTATAATGAACCATCCCAGGTGGGTTATATTGAAGATATCAATGAAGCTCTGGATGGTGTAAGGTCGGCACTTGGCGAAATCGACAATGCCGCCGAAGAATAAAGAGAGATAAAGTTAAACAAATTTTTTGAAATAGTTCACATTAATCTGAGTATAATGTAAACTAGAAATAGTATTATGAAAATGGCTGTGTAGGAGGCAATAAGGTGAAGGAACATTATTATGTTGCCCTTGATATCGGCTCGTCTAGTGTCAAAGTAGTGGTCGGAGAAAAATTTCACAACGGTGTGAATGTTATTGGTACCGGTCAAACCTTCACTGATGGGGTTTCTAAAGGGATGATCAACGATTTTGATCAGGCTAAAAATGCAATTACAGATACAATTAAAAAAGCAAAAATTGCTTCAGGTGTAGATATTGAAGAAGTATTTGTGAAAATTCCAATCGCGGATACTCATATTCACTTTACAGAAGATATTATCCGTTTCGGCGGGGAAGCGACAGAAATTACCGGTGAACATATTGAAGAGCTGCTGGAAAATGTGCGTATGAATGTTCCTGCAACCCAGCAGGAAGTAGTCAGCGTTTATCCGGTATCTTTTATAGTGGACGGTCTGCATGAAGTAAATGATCCAAAAGAAATGATCGCAGAAGAAAGTCTGGCAGTTAAAGCAGGTGTCGTATCTGCAAATCGTACACTGCTTGTTAATATTGTTAAATGTGTTGAAGCGGCAGGCTTAACTATTTTAGATGTGTATTCAGATGCGGTAAATTATCAGCATGTGCTGACAGACGCTGAAGTTGAACTCGGCGCCGTTGTTATCGATATTGGCCTCGACTTAACGCAGTTCGCTTACTATGAACGCGGTTCTTTAAAATATGCGAACAGCATAGGGCTTGCTGGCCGCGATATTACCCTAGATTTAGTCGATGAATTTAATACGACTTACGATGAAGCGGATCAGGCGAAAGAACAGTACGGCCATGCATTTTTCGATCTCGCAAGCGATGATGAGAAAATGATGCTGCAGCAGAATGACTCGAGAGAACCTGCTGAAGTAACTTCAAAAGACCTCGCAGATGTTATTGAGCTTGTGGTTGAAGATGCCTTTATGGGCGTTTTTGAAGACCTTGCAGCAAACGGTGTAAATAATGTGCAGGGCGGCTTTGTGCTGACCGGCGGAACAGCAAATATCCGCGGTGTTAAAGAATTGATGCAGGATCTGGTTGCAGAAAAAGTCAGAGTTCATATACCGAATCAGATGGGTGCAAGAAAACCTGAATTCACAAGTGCAATCTCCGTGTTATCAAGCGGAATAATGTTTGATGAGTTACTGGAATATGTTACAATTGATAATTATGATGACTATCCAGAAACATACTCACACAATACAGTGAACGATGAACAGGAAGCACAGCCTGCAAACTTCTTTACGGGACTGTTTGCAAAACGTAAAGAAGAGAATGAGCTTCAGGTCAATCGGGATGAGGATCATGATGAAGTTTCATACGAAGATGATTATAACTATCCTGATGAAGACGGCGGTGAAGAATCACAGGCTGAAGATGATGCTGCCGATGAAGAATACGAAGATTACACTTATGATGACGCCGATAACCGTTCTGAACGTTCCGATAAAGAACCGAAAGAGCAAGGCGATTTAGGCAGTAAAATTAAAAAAGTATTTAAAAATTTATTTGAGTAGAAGTACATTTGGGAGGAAAGATTAATGTTAGAATTTGAACAAGGTTTCAATCACATGGCGACGTTAAAAGTTATCGGTGTTGGCGGCGGCGGTAATAATGCTGTTAACCGTATGATTGAGGACGGCATGTCCAACGTTGAATTCATTGCTATTAACACTGATGGGCAGGCTTTAAATTTATCAAAAGCCGAGTCAAGAATCCAAATTGGTGAAAAATTAACACGCGGTTTAGGTGCCGGGGCAAATCCCGATATCGGTAAAAAAGCTGCCGAAGAATCACGCGAACAAATCGAAGACGCTATCCAGGGTGCGGACATGGTGTTCGTTACAGCGGGTATGGGCGGCGGAACAGGTACTGGCGCAGCACCGGTCGTTGCCAAAATCGCTAAAGAAATGGGAGCACTCACTGTAGGTGTTGTAACGCGCCCGTTCGGTTTTGAAGGAAGAAAGAGACAAACACAAGCTGCTGCTGGTGTTGAACAGATGAAGGCAGCTGTCGATACTCTGATTATTATCCCAAATGATCGCTTATTAGATATCGTAGATAAATCTACACCGATGATGGAAGCATTTAAAGAAGCTGATAACGTTCTGCGCCAAGGTGTTCAGGGTATCTCTGACCTTATCGCTGTAAGCGGTGAAGTAAACCTTGACTTCGCAGACGTTAAGACTATTATGCAGAACCAGGGTTCTGCCTTAATGGGTATCGGTATTTCAGCTGGCGAAAACCGTGCAGTTGAAGCAGCTAAAAAAGCAATTTCAAGCCCGCTCTTGGAAACGTCAATCGTTGGAGCACAGGGTGTTCTGATGAATATTACAGGCGGAGAATCGCTGTCGCTCTTTGAAGCGCAGGAAGCAGCAGACATCGTTCAGGATGCAGCGGATGAAGATGTTAATATGATTTTCGGTACTGTTATCAATCCTGAACTTGAAGATGAAATTGTAATTACTGTAATTGCTACAGGATTCAATGAGAAAACACTTCAGCGTTCTGCTGACAGACCTTCTGAGCAGCCTGAACAGAATAATTCACGCGGCGGAGGCAGCAATTTTAATCAGCCGCCGGCATATAACTCAAGAGATATTGCCGAAGATGAAGGGTTCTCCCGTGAGCCGGACAGATTTGATGCCCGTCCACAGGAAGAGCCTGATGTTCCGACTTTCCTTAAAGGAAACAGTTCGAGAAGAGAAAGACGCAGAAGATAAATTTTGTGCATTGTATATATCGGAGATATTGGCGACCCAATATCTCCTTTATTTTATAGGCGGGAGATAATTTGAATAATAATTGCTTTAAAACGCATAAATATTTCGTCGGAGATAATTCAGATGAGCTGACTTTCGGCTACACGATGAGGCACGGCGGACAGAGTTCTTATCCGAAAAACAGCTTTAATATGGCGCTCTATATCGGTGACAAAGTCAAAAATGTCCATAGCCATCAGAAGAAACTTGCTGAAGAAATAGATTTTCCTGTAAGTTCATGGGTACTGCCGATACAAAAACACGGCGGCAATATTAAAGAAGTGACGAAAAGAGACAGAGGTACAAATGCTGAGGAACTCGGCGACAGTCTCTATGATGTAGACGGTTTATATACTTATGACACCGGTGTACTTTTAACAATGAATTATGCCGACTGTATTCCTGTATACGTTTACAGCGTATCAGATAGCTTTTTGGGACTTGCGCATGCAGGCTGGAGAGGCACTGCAAAAAAAATTACGGCGAAGCTGATTGACTGCTACAGAGGCAGTAAAAAAGACCTGAGGGTAATTATCGGTGTCGGTATTAACCAGAAGTACTACGAAGTGGACGATAAGGTAATCGATGCGTTGAAACCATTGCCGGAAAGTTCTTATGAACAGACTAAATCCGGCTGGCAGCTCAATTTAAAAGATGCCAATAGACATCAGGCAAGAGCTGCCGGAATTGATGAAGAAAATATAAGCGTGACCGGTCTCGGAACTGAAGCGGATGAATTCTTCTCCTTCCGGCTGGAAGAAGGCCAAACCGGCCGAGCACTGGCTTTTATCGGGAGGCGTAATAATGATTAAGGAAAACTACGAACAGATAAAAAACGAAGTCGGCGAAGATGTTAACATTATCGCCGTCACTAAATATCATACTGTTGAAGAAACACTTAAAGCATATGAAGCTGGTGTCAGACATTTCGGTGAAAACCGCATTGAAGGGTTTATCGAAAAGCGCACAGCGCTGCCGGCAGATGCTGAAGTGCATTTTATCGGCACAATGCAGTCGAGAAAAGTTAAAGAAGTCATCGGTGATCTTCATTATCTTCATTCGCTGGAACGCGAAAGCGTAGCGAAAAAAATTGAACAGGCAGGCATGCATGTTGTAAACTGTTTTATACAGGTAAATATTTCTGATGAAACTTCAAAACATGGTTTGAAACCGGAAGAAGTTGAAGGTTTTATTGAGAAACTTAAAGCTTACAAATATGTTAAAGTCATCGGTTTAATGACTATGGCGCCGAACACTGAAGATATTTCAATTATTGAAAACACATTTAAAGGATTAAAGAAGCTGCGTGAAAATATCGTAGAAAATTATCCTGAAGTAAAAGAACTCAGCATGGGTATGAGCAATGATTATCCGATTGCAGTTAGAAATGGTGCAACATACATACGAATCGGGAGTAAAATTATGGGGAGCTAGGTGAAAAAAATGGCTATTACTAAGTTTATAAAAGATTTATTTGTCGTTGAAGAAGAAGTCCCTGTGAATGATAAGAAGGCAGAACAGGCGAAAACACCGGCGAAAGTCACAAATCTTAATACGAATAAACAACCGAATAGCCGTCAAAAAGAGGCGGCACCTAAAAAAGCAGCACAGAGCAGCAAGAAACTGATCGGTTCGAAACAAGGGGGACAAAAACCCGCGGCAAAAACAAAAGTGCAGAACAAACAGCAGGAACAAAAGAAAGTTAACCAACCACAAAGCAGGGAGAATCGTACAATGCCTGTAAATGATCAGAATACAAAAGTATGTTTATTTGAACCGAGAGTATTTGCAGAAACACAGGATATTGCCGATGAGCTGAAAAGCAACCGTGCAGCACTTGTCAATCTGACTAAAATTGATTCGGTTCCAAAAAAGCGCATCGTGGACTTTTTAAGCGGAACAGTTTATGCTTTAGAAGGCGATATACAAAAAGTCGGTGCGGATATTTTTCTCTGCACGCCAAACAGTTTTGGTGTTGAAGGTGAAATCTCCGATAAAGAAGAGTTTTTCGATGAAATGTAAGGAGAGTTAGTTTGGATAATTCATTACTTGTCACAATATTACTGTATATCTGGCAGTTTTTTAACTTCGTCTGGCCGATTTTTACATGGGGATTAATTATTTATATACTATCTTCATGGTTCCCGGCACTGCGTGAGTCATCTTTCGGAAACTTTTTAGGAAGAGTTTATGAGCCGCTGCTGGAACCTTTCAGACGTATGATTCCTCCGCTTGGCGGAGTATTGGATTTATCACCGATAATTTTAATTATTATACTAAATTTATTCGGCAGAGGTATGCACGAAATATTCAGAGTCCTTATAACATGGGCTGCATAAAGGGAGATATTGGTTCAGCCAATATCTCCATTATTTATTAAGGTGTGATTTTTATGAAAGGTGTCTACCAGCATTTCAGACCCGAAGAACGGGAGATGCTGACATTGTTGAATAGTAAATTTGAGCAGGCTTCAAATAATTTTTACGCTGTGCTGACCGATTTCTTAAATCCGCGGGAACAGAAAATGATCGAAAGTCTAAGCGGCCAGTATCCGGATATTACAGTTCATTACTACGGGGGCGGTAACAAGGCTGAACGCGAACGTTTACGGGCCATACTGCTGCCGGAATACTTCGACTACTCTTTTGACGATTTTGAAATTACTGTGTTTGAAGTATCCTACCCCGATAAATTTGTGACCTTGTCCCACCGCAATCTGCTGGGCGCGTTTATGAGCATCGGAGTCGATCGTTCAGTTATCGGAGATATAGTGAACGGTGAAAAAATACAATTCGCAGTAGCTTCACCTTTTAAAGAACTCTTTAAAACAGAACTCACAAAAATTAAAAATGCGCCGCTTAAATTAACTGAAATACCTCACAGTGAATTTATCGATGCTGCTGTAACCATGAAGCCTGTCACCGTCCTCAGTTCCTCATACCGGCTCGATTCTATCGTTTCGCTCGTCTTAAAAGAGGGAAGAGCAAAGTCTAAAGAACGAGTTGAAAAAGAAAAGGTTAAAGTGAATCATTCGATAGTCGATGAACCTTCGTTTATAATAGAAACTGGAGATATTATCTCAGTTCGGGGATTTGGCCGTTTTACCGTAACGGAGCAGATCGCACAAACGAAAAAAGGGAAGTACCGGCTCGAAGTCATGATAGTAACTGATAATTGAGGTGAACGGATTGAAAAGAGAAGAAATAACTAAGAAAAAGTTTTCGACAGTCTACCGCGGACTTGATGAACAGGCAGTCAGACAGCATTTAACAGAAGTTGCAGACGAACTGGACAAAAAAGATGCGCGTATTGCCCAGCTGGAAGAAATGCTGAACGAACGCGAGGAAAACTTAAACAGCTTTAAAAGTGTAGAATCTTCTATACAGGAAGCTATTCTAAGTGCTGCGAAAGCAGGCGATGATATTAAACAGCGCGCACAAAATTACAGCGACAGCATTATCCAGAAAGCTGAAACAGAAGGCGAGCAGATTGTGAGCCGGGCGAGAGAACGTGAAAATCATATGCTACAGCATAATGAAGATTTAAAACGCCAGGCAAAAATTTTCAGGGCGCGCTATAAAATGCTGGTGCAGGCGCAGCTCGATCTTCTGGAGACAGAAGACTGGGAAAGATTGCTGGAGTTTGACGGCGGAGAATCTGAAAAATAGCAAATTTACATTGACGGATTGTAAGATATTTAGCATAATTAAGATGTATTATTAGACATGCAAACTTTCATTTGAATGCAGCGACCGGGGGATGGTGCGAGCCCCGGCGAGAATGGACGATTTGAAATCACTAATGATTTATAAAATATAAGTAAACGAAGTGGACTCTAAGCAGTCAAGAAGGGTGGTACCGCGGTCATTCGCCCCTTAACATGCTTAGGGTCTTTTTATTATTAAAAAGGAGAATCATTATGGACTATAAAGACACTCTGTTAATGCCGAAAACAGCATTTAAAATGCGCGGCGGCTTAGTTAACAAAGAACCAAAAATGCAGCAGCACTGGGAAGATATCGATCTTTACAAGAAAAAACTTGAATTAAACAAAGGCAACACACCTTTTGTGCTCCACGACGGACCTCCGTATGCCAACGGTAATCTGCACATGGGACATGCGCTGAATAAAATCATTAAAGATATTATTAACCGCAACAAGCAGATGCAGGGCTATTACACGCCTTACGTTCCCGGCTGGGATACTCACGGTCTCCCTATTGAGCAGGCGCTGACCAATAAAGGTGTCGACCGCAAATCAATGTCTATTGAAGAATTCAGAAATAAATGTATCGAATTTGCTAACTCGCAGATCGACATTCAGCGCGACGGCTTTAAACGCATGGGTATCGACGGTGAATGGGATAATCCTTATTTAACATACAAACCTGAATTTGAAGCATCACAGGTACGCGTCTTAAAAGACATGGTTGCGAAAGGGTTAATCTACAAAGGTAAAAAACCGATTTACTGGTCTCCGACGAGTGAATCTTCACTTGCAGAAGCGGAACTGGAATACCAGGATAAAAAATCCCCGTCTATTTACGTGTCATTTAAAGTAAAAGACGGTAAAGATACTGTTGAACCGGGTGTTAAATTTGTCATCTGGACAACAACACCGTGGACAATTCCTTCGAACCTGGCACTCGCTGTTCATAAAAACTTAAATTACGTTCAGTTCAGTTATGAAGGCGAGGAATTTATCGTGGCGGAAGACCTGCTTGATACCTTCGCTGACGAAGTGGAATTCGACAAAGATAAAATTACCCGTACGAAAGAATTTAAAGGTTCGGAACTTGAATATATTACAGCTGAACATCCGTTATTCGACCGTGAAAGTTTAGTCGTTTTAGGCGACCACGTTACAACTGAAGCGGGTACCGGTATTGTTCATACAGCACCGGGTCACGGGGACGATGACTTTAAAGTTGGTCAGCAGTATGGTCTGGATGTATTAAGCCCTGTCGATGATAAAGGTGTCTTCACTGAGGAGGCAGGAAAATATGAAGGACTGTTTTACGATGATGCAAACAAAGTGATTTCTGAAGATCTGAAAGAAGCGGGTGCATTATTAAAACTGTCATTCTACACTCACTCGTATCCGCATGACTGGCGGACGAAGAAACCGGTCATTTTCCGTGCAACACCGCAGTGGTTTGCTTCAATTGAGGGTGTCCGCGAAGATATTCTAAACGCCCTGATGGATACAAAATTCCAGGTGGAATGGAATCGTAAACGCATGTACAATATGATTAAAAACCGCGGAGACTGGGTTATTTCACGTCAGCGTGTATGGGGAGTGCCATTACCATTCTTCTACGGGGAAAACGGGGAAGAAATTATCGATACAGAAGTACTTGAACACGTGGCAACACTGTTTGAAGAACACGGTTCAAACATTTGGTTTGAGTGGGATGCGAAAGACCTGCTGCCGGAAGGCTTCACTCATGAAAGTGCGCCGAACGGCGAATTTACTAAAGAGACAGATATTATGGACGTTTGGTTCGACTCAGGTTCAACACACCGGGGAGTGCTGGATTACAGAGATTATCTGACTTACCCTGCAGATCTTTACTTTGAAGGTTCCGACCAGTATCGCGGATGGTTCAACTCATCACTGATAACAAGTGTCGCAACAAGAGGCCACTCGCCGTATAAAGAGCTGCTGTCACACGGATTTGTAATGGACGGCCAGGGCAAGAAGATGTCGAAATCTCTCGGCAATGTTATTCTGCCGACGAAAGTAATGCAGCAGATGGGTGCTGATATTATCCGGCTTTGGGTAATGTCATCAGACTTCGAGGAGGATGTTCGTGTATCTGACGATATCTTAAAACAGGTTTCCGAAGTGTACCGCAAAATCCGCAACACATTCAGATTCCTGCTCGGTAACGTCAACGACTTTAACCCGGCCGAAAATAACGTAGCATACGAAGACTTATATGAAGTCGATAAATATATGTACAACCGTTTTAACGAACTGAAAACCTTTATGCTGGATGCATACGAACGCTACGATTATGTAACGATGTACCAGACTGTACAGAACTTTATCAACGTTGACCTGTCGAACTTCTATCTCGATTACGGCAAGGATATACTTTATATCGAAAGAGCAGATGCACCGATCAGACGCAGTCTGCAAACAGTACTTTATAAAATTCTGAAAGAATTAAATCTGATTCTTGCGCCTGTTTTAGTTCACACTGCTGAAGAAATTTATGAGCATACACCGCACACTGATAAGGAAAGTGTTCACCTTGAGCATTATCCTGAAAGAGAAGAAACAGATGGTGAACTCATTCAGAAATGGCAGAAATTCATGATGGTCCGCGATGACGTCTACAAAGCGCTTGAAACTGCCCGCAATGAAAAAGTCATCGGTAAATCACTCGATGCAAAAGTGACACTGACACAGCCTACAGACTTTAATCTGGATGATATCCGCGGCAATCTTGAACAGTTCTTTATCGTGTCGCAGGTCGAAGTGGCTGATGAAATTGCTGACGGTACAGAATACGATGTTGTTACAGTAAAAGTTGAACACGCTGACGGCGAACGCTGCGAGCGCTGCTGGAACTATTCAACAGCTGACGTGCTGGTAAACGGGGAAGACGATATTTGCCCGCGCTGCCGCGAAGTTGTGGATGCACAGTAAGCGATGAAACAATACAGAATATTACCAATGGCACTCGTCGGCATAATTATTCTGGCAATCGATCAGCTGACCAAGTTTCTGGTGGCGTCACGGATGGAGCTCGGAGAATCCATTCCCGTGCTCGGGGAATATTTTAAAATTACATCCCACCGCAACAGCGGCGCTGCCTGGGGAATGTTTGAAGGACGCATGGCGTTCTTCTACATCATTACCCTTGTAGTCCTTGTATTTTTATTCTACTTTTACAAAACGGAAGCGAAGAATAATCTCTTGATGCAAGTTGGAATAACACTCCTGATGGCTGGCGCGCTTGGCAACTTTATCGACCGTCTGTTATTTCAGGAAGTTGTGGATTTTTTTGATGTACTGCTTATCACTTATGATTTCCCTATTTTTAATGTGGCGGACAGTGCCCTTACAATCGGCGTGATTCTATTGTTAATCGAAGTATTTATAACGGGAAGAGGTAAAGAAGAAAAATGAATTTAATTATAACTGAAGAAAGTGAAGGCGAAAGACTGGACACAGTACTTGCCGGCCTTGTCGAAGATACATCCCGTACAGACATACAAAATCGCGTAAAGTCGGGTCATATTACAGTGAATGGCAAAACGGTAAAACCGAATTATAAAGTAAAAAAGGACGACAGAATCGAACTGCTTGAACGTGAAAATGTTGAAGCGGATATCGTGCCTGAAAACTTAAATCTCGATATCGTCTATGAAGATGATGATGTTGCTGTTGTCAACAAGGACCGCGGCATGGTTGTACATCCCGCAGCGGGGCATGCTTCGGGCACACTCGTTAACGGCCTGATGGATCAGCTTGATAATCTGTCCGGTATTAACGGAGAGCTGCGTCCGGGCATCGTGCACCGTATCGATAAAGATACTTCAGGCCTTTTGATGGTCGCGAAAAACGATGTGGCGCACCGCCATTTAGTCGAACAGCTTGTTGAAAAATCAGTAACGAGAAAATACACAGCGCTTGTGCACGGTGTCATTCCGCATAACCTCGGCACAATCGAGGCGCCTATCGGCCGCAACCCGAAAGAACGCCAGGATATGGCTGTTGTCGATGAAGGTAAAGATGCGGTTACACACTTTAACGTGCTTGAGCGTTTCGATAATTTTACGCTGGTCGAATGCATTCTCGAAACAGGCCGGACACACCAGATTAGAGTTCACATGAAATATATCGGCTACCCGCTTGCTGGGGATCCGAAATATGGACCGAGAAAAACTCTGGATGTCGGCGGCCAGCTGCTGCACGCAGGTGTACTCGGGTTTACTCACCCGAAAACAGGGGAACGGATGGAGTTTAAAAAAGAACTTCCAAAATATTTCACCGATGTACTCGATGAAATGCGTCTGTCAGAAAAATAAATAACTGCTTGACTTAAAATAAAGCGGTTGGTATGATAATTTCAATCAATTAAATACGAAGTCTTTAAATTTTAGTCCAGTGAGGCTGAGAAGACGTGAATTGTGCATATGAAAAATAAGCCGGGCCGGAATGGGCGGCTTATATACCAAGCTGTGCGCAAAATATAGAATAACTATATACTCATGTCTTCTGGCATGAGTATTTTTTTTATGCAAAAAAATGGAGGAATTAGCAATGACAGCAAAAACAATTATGGACAGTGCACAAATTAAACGGGCTGTGACACGTATGTCACACGAAATTTTAGAAAAACATAAAGGCAGTGATAATATCGTGCTGCTCGGCATTAAAACGCGCGGAGAGCATCTCGCGCTCCGCATCCAGGAACGAATAGAAGAAATAGAAGGTGTTAAACTCCCGGCCGGGACTATAGATATCAGCGGTTTTAGAGATGACCGGCCCGAAGATGTCAAGGCGGATAATGCAGTAGCCGTCGATACTGACTTTACGAATAAGAGCGTTGTAATTGTCGATGATGTGCTGGAAACAGGACGGACTATCAGAGCAGCCATCGATGCAATACTCAACACGGCGAGGCCGACGACTATATCACTCGCAATACTCGTCGACAGAGGTCACCGGGAACTGCCGATCAGACCAGATTACATCGGGAAAAATATTCCGACATCGAAAACAGAAAAAGTATCGGTGAAAGTAGAAGAGGTTGATGGGGAAACAAGCGTTACTATATTTTAAATAAAAAGGGGATTGGCAGATGGCAAAGTTTGAAGATGAAATTTTTAAACGCAGTGTAGAACCTGAACTCGATGTACATGACAGACCGAAATTTTTTCAAGGGCTGCTCTTAAGCTCACAGCACTTGTTTGCAATGTTCGGTGCGACTGTGCTGGTGCCCTTTCTGACAGGACTGCCGGTAAGTGCAGCTTTGATTGCAAGCGGTATCGGAACCCTGCTATATATCCTGATTACAAAAGGCCAGATTCCGGCTTACCTCGGTTCAAGCTTTGCTTTCATACTTCCGATTACGATCGCCCTCGGTGCGAACTCGCTTGGGGAAGTTTTAACAGCACTGTTCTTCAGCGGGGTGCTGTACGTTGTAATCGGTCTCGCCATCCGGCTTGCCGGCACAGGATGGATTATCGCACTCCTCCCGCCGATAGTCGTCGGGCCGGTCATTATGGTTATTGGCCTCGGCCTCGCACCGGTAGCAGTGGATATGGCTATGTATACAGATTCCGGCAACCAGAAAGGCTACAGCATGACCTACATTACAGTTGCACTGATTACACTCGCGATAACGATACTTGCTTCAATCTTCTTAAAAGGTGTACTCGGGTTAATTCCTATCTTAATCGGAATTATCGGAGGATACATCTCAGCTTTAATGTTCGGCATTGTAGATCTCGAGCTGATTAAGAGCACGGGCTGGTTTGTCCTGCCGGACTTGTATATCCCGTATCAGGATTACACGCCGGCAATGAACATCGGCCTCTTCATGGTCATGCTGCCGATCGTTTTCGTGACAATTTCCGAGCATATCGGCCACCAGATGGTTATTAACAAAATTGTCGGCCGCAACTTCTTTAAAAAACCGGGGCTTCACCGCTCGATTATCGGTGACGGTGTAGCGACGATGTTCGCAAGCACAATCGGCGGCCCGCCGACAACGACTTACGGTGAAAACATCGGTGTTCTTGCCATCACGAGAATTTTCAGTGTCTGGGTCATCGGCGGAGCGGCAGTACTTGCAGTCATACTCGGCTTTGTCGGTAAATTTACGGCTGTCGTCCAGAGCATCCCGTCACCGGTTATGGGTGGTGTGTCGATTCTGCTGTTTGGTATTATCGCATCAAGCGGCCTCCGGATGCTGGTCGACGCAAAAGTTGATTTTGATAACAAACGCAATCTGGTTATCGCATCTGTGATTTTAGTCATCGGAATCGGTAAAGCACATTTAGACTTCACGATAGGCAATATTCCATTCAATCTTGAAGGAATGGCACTCGCTGCAGTAGCAGGAATTATTCTAAATCTAATTTTACCAAAGAGGGAGACGGACTGAATGAAAAACTTATTATCTATGGAACATGTTACGCCTGAGGAAATCGAAGCTTTAATTACGAGAGCAATCGATATTAAATACGGCAGGCCGGTAATGAAGCTGAACGATAAAACAGTTGTTAACCTGTTTTATGAAAACTCGACGCGGACCAAACTGAGCTTTGAGATGGCGGAGAAAAATCTTAACATTGAAAGACTGCCTTTCGATGTATCGACGAGTTCGGTCTCTAAAGGAGAGTCGCTTTACGACACATGCAAAACACTCCAGGCAATCGGTGCAGATGCCCTTGTCGTCAGGCATCCGGATAATAAGTATTACGAAAACCTCAAAGATCTTAATATTCCAATTATTAACGGCGGCGACGGCAGCGGGTCGCACCCGACACAATCCCTGCTCGATATGATGACAATTTATGAAAATTTAGGTCAGATTTGCGGACTTAAAATAGCAATTGTCGGAGATATTAAACATTCACGTGTGGCAAAGAGCAATGCACAGGCACTGACGAAGATGGGTGCTGAAGTATACTTTTCAGGTCCACGTGAACTGCAGGATAATACGCTCGGCATACCGCATATCAGTATTGACGAAGCGGTGGAGATCTGCGACGTTATTATGCTGCTCCGCGTTCAGCACGAACGTCATGAATCATACTCAGAAATGCCGAAAGAAGAATATAATGCACTATACGGCATGAACAAAGCGCGCATGAATAACATGAAGCGGCACGCCCTGATTATGCATCCGGCACCGATTAACCGCAATGTTGAAATTACAGATGAAGTTGTTGAAGGCGAAAAAAGTGTTATTTTTGAACAGATGACAAACGGCGTATTTATGCGCATGAGTATCTTAGAATCAGTACTTGACGGAGAAGGGGGCAACAAGCATGCTTTTGAAAAACGCTACGCTGTTACTCAATAATAAAGAAAAAATATCAGACGTTTACATTCAAGACGGTAAAATTGCTGAAATCGGCGAGAATCTTACTTCAGAGGGAGAAGTTATCGATTGTACGGGCCTGCTTTTGACTCCGGGCCTCGTCGATGTTCATGTCCACCTGAGAGAACCTGGATTCGAACATAAAGAAACAATTGAGTCAGGAACAAAAGCTGCTGCCCGCGGCGGATTTACAACAATCTGTCCAATGCCGAATACGGATCCGATTATCGATACACCTGAAATACTCCGCGATTTAAAGCGGAGAATTAAAGAAGATGCGGTCATAAAAGTGCTGCCCTACGTGTCGATTACGACAGGATTGAAAGGCGAGGAGCTCGTGGACTTTAAGAGCTTACAAGCTGAGGGCGCCTTCGCTTTTACAGACGACGGTGTCGGTGTACAGAGCGCGGACATGATGTACCGTGCCATGCAGGCAGCATCAAAGCTGGATATGGCAATCGTTGCTCACACAGAAGAAAATACGCTGATATACGGCGGAGCAATTCACGAAGGGAAGACGAGTGAAAAACTTGGTATTAAAGGAATTCCTGCGATTACGGAATCGACGCAGATCGCACGTGACGTGCTGCTCGCTGAAGCGGCGGACTGTCATTACCATGTCTGCCACGTCTCGACGAAAGAAAGCGTCAGAGTAATCCGGGACGCGAAACGCGCGGGAATTAAAGTAACAGCAGAAGTGACACCGCATCACTTAGTGCTGGATGAAAATGATATAAAAGAAAAAGACCCGAACTTTAAAATGAATCCGCCGCTCCGCGGCTCGGATGACAGGGCAGCGCTCATTGAAGGGCTCGTTGACGGGACGCTCGACTTTATCGCGACAGACCATGCTCCGCATCATGAAGATGAAAAGGCAGCGGGCATTGAAACGGCACCGTTTGGTATTGTCGGCATTGAAAATGCCTTCCAGCTGGTTTATACCAAGCTTGTTAAAACGGGCGTATTCACCCTGCAGCAGGTTATCGACTGGATGACGGTTAAGCCGAGTGAAGTATTTAAGCTCGACAGCGGAACTATAAAAACAGGCAAGACTGCTGATTTAACGCTGATAGACTTAAACCGCGAATATACACTCGACAAAAATGAGTTTTTATCGAAAGCAAAGAATACACCGTTTCACGGTGAGAGGCTGACAAGCGATATCGTTATGACAATTGCTGACGGAAAAATTGTGTACAACAATAAGTAAACAGGGGTGCTGACATGCTGCAACTTGCAACCGCAATAAAAAAATCAGAAATTGCCGATAATATTTTTGAACTGGTATTGAAAACGGAGCTTCATAAATATACGCTCCGTCCGGGACAGTTTGTTCATGTGAGAGTATCGAAGTCGACTGAACATGTATTGCGCCGTCCCATCTCGATTTCCAATATTGATTATGACAATAATGAAATTACGATTGTCTTCAGAGCAGAGGGAGCGGGGACAAGAAAGCTTGCGGAAATTAATGAAGGAGAAACTCTGGATTTCCTGATGCCGCTCGGCAACGGTTACGATATCACTGCAGCGGCAGGCGGCAGCCATGTACTGATTGTCGGCGGGGGCATCGGTGTGCCGCCCCTGTATGAGCTGTCAAAACAGCTGAAGGAACGCGGTGTGAAAACGACACATGTGCTCGGCTTTAACAGCAAAAAAGATGTCTTTTACGAAGCAGAGTTTAAAAATCTCGGTGAGACATATATTGCGACAGCTGACGGCACATACGGTTCAGCAGGCTTTGTTACAGATGTTATTCAAAAACTCGGCACTGATTTCAATCAATTTTACGCATGCGGTCCGAAAGTAATGCTGAAGGTTTTAGATGAGACCATGCCGATGGACGGTTTTATTTCCTTGGAAGAACGCATGGGCTGCGGTTTTGGAGTGTGTTATGCCTGCGTCTGCGAAACTAAAGCAGGCGGTCATCTTAAAATTTGTACGGATGGTCCCGTATTTGAAAAAGGAGCGGTTGTACTGTGACAGACAAATTACACATTTCCCTGCCCGGCCTGGATTTAAAAAATCCGGTCATGCCGGCATCGGGATGTTTCAGTTTTGGCAGAGAATTTTCACAGCTGTATGATTTGTCTGAACTCGGTGCAATTATGATTAAAGCTGCGACTGAAGAAACGAGAATGGGCAACAAAACACCGCGGGTTGCTGAAACATCGAGCGGCATGCTGAATGCTATCGGACTCGAGAATCCGGGAGTTGATCACATTATCGCTAATGAACTTAAATTCCTTGAGCAGTTTGATGTGCCGGTTATTGCCAATGTCGCTGGAACTAAAATTGAAGATTATGTTGAAGTGGCGAGAAAAATATCCAGAGCACCGAACGTCAGCGCGCTCGAATTAAATATTTCATGTCCGAATGTTAAAGCGGGCGGTATTCAGTTCGGCACTGATCCTGGAACAGCCAAGCGCCTGACAGCGGCAGTTAAAGAAGCAAGTGCGAAACCGGTGTACGTCAAACTGTCACCGAATGTGACGAACATAGTTAAGATGGCAAAAAGTGTCTCGGGAGAAGCAGACGGCCTCACAATGATTAACACGCTGGTCGGTATGCGGCTCGATAATTACGGCCGTCCGATTCTCTCGAACACGACGGGGGGACTCAGCGGACCGGCAATTAAACCTGTTGCTTTGAATATGGTGTATCAGGTCAGGCAGGCCTTGCCGGATATTCCGATTATCGGCATGGGCGGCATTGCATCTGTCGATGATGTACTGGACTTTATCAGCGTTGGAGCAGATGCAGTGGCAGTCGGCACGATGAACTTTACGAACCCTTATATTTGCAAGGAACTGATTGAGGGGCTTGAAAGAAAAGTAACAGAAGAAAAGTTAGTGCACATTCACGATATAAAAGGACGTGCTTTTCTTTAACACATTAGGAGGAGTTTTAAGATGGCAGCGAAACCGATTATTGCTTTAGATTTCAGTACATACGAAGAGGCGAAAACATTTTTAGCCGGCTTCGATGAAAAACTGTACGTTAAAATTGGCATGGAGTTATATATGCAGAGCGGACCGGCAATTATAGATGTAATTAAAGCATACGGCCACGATGTTTTTCTGGACTTAAAATTACATGATATCCCGACGACAGTGGAACGCACGATGTCGGTGCTCGGTAAACTCAATGTGGATATGGTTAATGTGCATGCAGCAGGCGGTTTTGATATGATGCAGCGGGCGGCAGCGGCGTTTAGAAAAGAAAATGCAGCGGGTAAAATTATCGCGGTAACACAGCTGACGAGTAAGGATGAACAAACGATGCAGCAGGAACAGCAGACTCCTCTGTCCTTAACCGACAGCGTGCTTCACTATGCAAAACTTGCTTATAAAGCGGGACTCGACGGAGTGGTGTCATCACCGCTTGAGAGCCGGATGATTCACAATGAAATTTCTCCAGATTTCTTAACGGTAACACCGGGTATAAGATTTTCGGAAAACAACAGCGATGATCAGGTCCGTGTAGTCACGCCGGAAAAAGCGAAAATGCTCGGTTCCGATTACATCGTTGTCGGCCGTCCGATTACACAAAGTGACCAGCCTCTTTTGGCATATCGCGAAATTAAACGATTATGGGAGGGAGAATAATATGTATTCATCAGTTGCGCATACACTGCTCGATATCGATGCGGTAAAACTGTCGCCGTCAGAACCATTTACCTGGGCGAGCGGGATAAAATCTCCAATTTACTGCGATAACAGACAAATACTCGGAGATGTTGAAGCACACCGCAAGGTAATTCAGCTGCTGATTGAAGAACTGGGTAAATTTGGCGAAACTGATATTATCACGGGCACAGCAACTGCCGGAATTCCGCATGCGACGCTGATAGCCGACCGTCTCGGCAAACCGTCGGCCTACGTCCGCGGCAGCAAGAAAGCTCACGGCACGGCGCGCCAGATAGAGGGCGCTGCAGTTGCAGGCAAACGCGTTATCGTGATTGAAGATTTAATTTCAACAGGAGGCTCCAGTCTGAACGCTGTAGAAGTACTCCGGGCAGACGGCGCCGAAGTATTAGGTGTCGCTGCGATATTTTCCTACGGTATTGAAGGTGCGTCACAGAAATTCGCAGAAGCCGGATGCGCCTGTACAGTACTGTGCGATCTGGACACGCTGCTCGGTGTGGCAGAAGAACGCGGGGTGCTGGATACAGCAGGTTCTGCTGATGTGCGTACATTCCGCGACGGCTTATAAGATATGGAGAAACCCGGCAAATCATTGCGATTTTCCGGGTTTCCACTTATTATTCTTTCTTCATTTGTTTAACTTTTTCAGGATCGGGGTCGACCAGTACAGTCGCCTGCTCGCTGTAGGTGACGAAACCGGGTTTTGTGCCCGGAATATTTTTAACGTGTTTGATTTCAGTATAGTCGACGGGGACCCCTGCTGACTGGCCGGCTTTCGAGTGGAAAGCCGCGAGCATGGCCGCTTCTAAAATATCGTCTTCGGATATATCGGAAGCATTGTGTGCAATGACCACGTGGGATCCCGGGATGTCTTTCGTGTGGAACCACAGATGGTTGTTCTGTGCTTTCCGGTTGGTTAAATAATCATTCTGCTTATTGTTCTTGCCGACAAAAACCGGCAGACCGTTCGATGTTTCAAACTCGTGCAGCTGAATTTTATTTACTTTCTTTTTCTTCTTGCCGTGTTTCCGCTCTTTAATAATTTTCTCTTCAATTAATTCCTGGCGCACTTCTTCGACTTCATCTTCTGTCGTAATATTTTCCATCTGATGCAGCAGGTTGCTGAAGTATTCCACGTCCATATGAGCAAGGCGCAGCTGTTCTTCCGCAACTTTTTCACGGTTTTTCAATTTGTTGTACATATTGTAATAGCGCTGGGCATTTTCAGCGGGTGAGAGCTGTTTATCGAGCGGAATTTCTATTTCCTCATTTGTATAGTAATCCATCACGACAGCCGACTCCTGGTAATTCTTTATGCTGTGCATATACGCAGTAATCAGTTCGCCGTATTTCTGATACTTATCTTTTTCGGCCGCTTCCTGTAAATCCGCTTCAAGATTGGCAATTTTCCGTACGGTCTTATCGTGTTCCCGTTCAATGACCTGCAGATAATCCGACGATTTCTGGCGGATGGCGCTGATCTGGTATCGGCGGTGATAATATTCATCGAGCAGTTCACTGAGAGTGCGGTAGACCTTATCCGGCTCACCCAGATGTTCGAGCGGTGTAAAGTAAAAGACCGGTTTCTTCAAATCGTAATATACCGGCTGAATATTACGAGCCTTCACCAGCGTCTCTTTAATTGCCGGGACGATATTATCGGGCTTGAAATATTTAACGCGGGATTCCACTTCATCGATAAAGACCGGGCTGAATCCTTCGATATTCGCTAAGATCTGCCGCTTCAGCTTGCCTGCATTAAAATCGATAAACTTCGGCAGGTCGTTCAGCTCTTCAGTTCTCGGATTTAATTTTCGGCCTGTCGGCGGCCCTTCATAGGTGAAGCCCGGCATAATCGTCCTTACGTTGTTATTCGGCGTCAGATGCTTAATGCCGTCGATAATTTTATAGTTTTCATCTGTTAAAATAATATTTGAATGCCGCCCCATGATTTCGAGTATCAGTATCCGTTCAATATCATCACCGATATCGTTAATGGCACGTATATGAATATGCACCTGGCGGTCGTTGCCAAGCTGCTTAATTTCCGTAATAAAACCGCCTTCGATATGTTTTCTTAAAATACGGGAAAACATCGGCGGATCAAAAGGGAATTCATATTTCTGCTCCGTCAGATGAAAGCGGGCGTACATCGGATGGCTGCTTATGAGCAGCTGATGATTTTTTCCCTCCGCGCGCATTTTAAACAGGAGAGATGAATTATCCATCTGCTGAATTTTATTTATTTTACCGCGCACTAAAAATTGCAGCTCTTCTGTGAGGGCGTGTGTAAAATTTCCGTCAAAAGCCATGGCGTATCCTCCTCAAAATGATTACATATTATTTTATCATGAATGCGGATTTAATGTCCGCTTTAATGATGAAATTTTGTGCAATCTATGGTACATTAAGAAGTAATCAAAATTAGAAAGGTTACATTCTATGGTATCTGATAAAGGATTGCTCATCGTTCTCTCTGGACCTTCGGGAGTCGGAAAAGGCACTGTTCGCAAAGCTGTTTTCGATCACCCAGAGACGAATTTTAAATATTCAATTTCTATGACAACAAGACAGAAACGAGAAGGCGAACGTGATGGCATAGATTACTTTTTCAAGTCGCACGAAGAATTTAAAACGCTGATTGAACAGGATAAATTCATCGAGTACGCTGAATACGTAGGAAATTACTATGGCACGCCGGTAGATTACGTTAAAGATACAATTGCAGATGGACACGATGTCTTTCTCGAAATTGAAGTCGAAGGTGCGAAACAGGTCAGGGAAAAATTCCCGGATGCTTTATTTATCTTTCTGGCTCCGCCGACACTGGCACAGCTGGAAGAGCGTCTAATCGGCCGCGGTACGGATTCACAAGAAGTGATTGATCACCGTATTAAAGAAGCGAGACGCGAACTCAGCCTGATGAACTTATACGACTATGTTGTAATCAATGATGATGTCGATACGGCGCGCCAGAAAATACAGTGCATCGTTGAAGCGAGTCATCTCGAGCGTTCCCGCGTAGAAAACAAGTTAAGAAAACTTTTACTGGAGGCAAATAATTAATGTTATACCCAGCTGGTCATGAACTTAAAAAACATGTCGATTCAAAGTATCTGGTAGTTACGATGGCGGCAAAACGTGCAAGACAATTACAGGAACATCCGGAAGATGCACTCCTTGATTCATACAGATCAAAAACAAATGTCGGTTATTCTCTTGAAGAGATCGCAGCCGGCAAAGTTACTGTACAAAAATAAAAGAGATATAATGATGCTGACAAGAAATTGTCAGCTTTTTTTAAAGAGGTGATTAATTTGGCAAATATTGTCCTCGGAGTTACAGGAGGCATTGCAAGTTATAAAGCAATTGATTTAACGAGCAAACTCATTCAGTCCGGCCATGAAGTCCGCGTTGTTTTGACAGATAACACGCTCGAGTTCGTGACGCCGCTCGCTTTTCAGGCCATCAGCAGAAATCACGTTTATACTAATACTTTTTTAGAAGAAAACCCAAGTCATATTGCACATATTAATATCGGGGAGTGGGCAGACCTTATCGCAGTAGTGCCGGTCACAGCCAACACCATCGGCAAATTTGCGAACGGCATCTACGATAATATGTTGTTAAATGTTCTCGCAGCCAATACGAAACCCGTCTTAATGGCGCCTGCCATGAACGTTCATATGCTGCACCAGCCGTCTGTCCAGGAAAACATCGACAGGATCCGAAGCCAGGGTGTGGAGTTTATCGACTCGGAAACAGGTTTTCTCGCCTGCGGCTACAATGCAAAAGGACGCCTTGCGTCAGTGCCGGATATTATGGAGAAAATTAATGACATGCTGAACGAAAGCCGCGAGCTGGAAGGTAAACGTGTGCTCGTTACAGCGGGGCCGACGAGGGAGCGTCTTGACCCGATCCGTTACCTGTCCAATTTTTCAAGCGGGAAAATGGGCTACAGTATAGCAGACAGCTTTAAACGCCGCGGCGCTGAAGTAATCCTCGTCAGCGGACCGACAAATCTGCCGGCCCCAGCGGGTGTGATACGCATCGATGTGGAATCGACGGCAGAAATGTTTGAAGCGGTTAAAACACATTTGACTGCAGATATCGGCATCTTTACTGCAGCGGTCTCGGACTTTACAGTTAAAGATAAAAGCAGCCAGAAAATTAAAAAACAAGCGGACAAAGCGCCGGTTATTGAATTGACGGAAACACAGGACATTTTAAAATATGCCGGTCATAACAGTGAAGATATGTATATTGTCGGCTTTGCAGCGGAGACGGAAAATGTCGAAGCTTATGCAGAATCGAAGCTCAAAACAAAAAATGCAGATGCGATTATTATGAATGATGTGTCGGATACGTCAATCGGCATGAACAGCGATGATAACGAAGTGACCATTATTTTTAAAGACGGCAGCAGAGTGCCGCTCGCTAAAATGGCCAAAACCGCACTTGCCGAAAAGATCACAGATGCCGTTCTTGACAAGGTGATGCACTGATGTTTGCAGCAGTAATCGTCGGAGTGAACTCGAAGGATGTCAACCGGCTCTTCGACTATAAAATACCGGACCGCCTCACGGATGTTATTAAGCCGGGACACCGTGTCTTCGTTCCGTTCGGCCCGAGACATGTGCAGGCTTACGTGATGAGCATTCACGAGGACAGCGATGTGCCGGCGGACAAAGTTAAAGAAATCGTTAAGGTCATGGACCTCGAGCCTGTTTTGACGGATGAACTGATCGAACTTTCAAAACAGCTGGCAAATTATTATATCGAACCGTATATTTCTGTTATCGAAACCATTCTGCCGGTCGCTTTGAAAACAAAATCAAAAAAAGTGCTGCTGCTTGATGATACAGCTTCAGGAGAGGCGAAATTTATTTATGACAGCTATTCGGTGAACGGCGAACTCGAAACGAAGAGTCTGCCGGCAAGGGATCTTGCAGAACTCATGCCTTATATTGAAACAGGCGAGATTTATGAAGATATTCAGATTAAACAGCATACAAAGAAAAAAGTTCAAAAAGGAGTGCGCTCCTTATTTTTAAATAAAGCACCGCTTGAACGCGCACCGAAACAGTTCGAAGCACTGCAGATCATTGAGGATTACAAGGAGCCGGTCCTGCTTAGAGAGCTGAAGGCGCAGGGCTACTCAGAAGCAGTCGTCCGCGAACTCGAGAAAAAAGGCTATGTTGAAAAACTCGATATGGTTGTTGAACGCGATCCGTATGAATCAGCGGTATTTGAAGCTGATTATGAAAAGAAATTGACCAGCGAACAGGCAGCTGCCTTTAACAGTATTAATGCGGCGCTTAACGATCAGAATAATGAGACCTTCCTTTTGCACGGCATTACAGGCAGCGGAAAAACAGAAGTGTATCTGCAGCTTATTCAGACGGCGCTTGATAACCACCGGGATGCTATTATGCTGGTGCCGGAAATCGCACTGACCCCGCAAATGGTCAACAGATTTAAAGCGCGTTTCGGCGATGATGTTGCCGTGCTTCACTCGGCTTTGTCGCACGGTGAAAAATACGATGAATGGCGTAAAATTCAAAGCGGCCGTGCCCGCGTCTCAGTCGGAGCACGTTCATCTGTATTTGCACCCTTTAAAAATATCGGCATCATTATTATCGATGAAGAACATGAAACGACGTACAAACAGTCGGAACGGCCGATGTACCATGCAGCGGAAGTGGCGAAACTGCGTGCGGCATTTCATAATTGCCCCGTCGTCCTCGGTTCTGCCACCCCTTCACTTGAATCCTACGCACGGAGTTCAAAGGGCGTCTATAAACGTTTTGAACTGACGCACCGGCCGGGTATGCAGCCTATGCCAAGAGCAGAGATTGTCGATATGAGCGACGAACACAAAGACGGCAACTCGGGAATTTTATCGAGGAAGCTTGAAGCGGCTATACAGGACAGGATAGAAAAAGGCGAGCAGACCGTGCTGCTGTTAAACCGGAGAGGGTTTGCGAACTTCCAGATCTGCCAGAATTGCGGCCATGTGCCGAATTGTCCGAACTGTGATATTTCACTCACATATCATAAAAACAACAGCAGTCTGCTCTGCCACTACTGCAGCTATGAAGAGCAGGTTACGCGTAAATGTGCAGACTGCGGTTCCAATGATGTCACCTTCAGAGGAACGGGTACTCAAAAAGTTGAAGAAATTTTACGAGACACCTTTAATGTTGATATTATCAGGATGGATGTTGACACGACTCAGCGTAAAGGCGCTCATGAGCAGCTGCTTAACCGCTTTGAAGCGGACAAAGTGCCGATACTTCTCGGCACGCAGATGATTGCCAAAGGACTCGACTATCCGAACGTGACCCTGGTCGGCGTGCTGAATGCAGACACCATGTTAAACCTCCCTGACTTCCGGGCGAATGAACGGACCTTTCAGCTTCTGACTCAGGTGGCAGGACGCACCGGCCGGCACGAGCTGCCGGGCGAAGTGATATTCCAGACTTATAACCCGGAGCACTACGCGATTACGCTTGCGATGGATAATGACTACCGCGGCTTTTATGAAAAAGAAATGCAATTTCGTAAATTTGCACGTTATTCGCCTTACTATTTCCACATTCTGTTTACTATTTCAGCGGAACGTATTCAGGATTGTCTTCAGGCGACGACGGATATTCACAAAACACTGGTTGAAAATGTCAGTGAAAGCTGTATTATTATCGGCCCGTCACCGAGTCCGATTGAAAGAATTAAAAACAAAAACAGATTCCAGATTCTGTTGAAATATAAACGCGAACCGGAACTTAAAGCAGTTCTCGATGCGCTCGATGAAAAATATACACAAATTTATAAAAAGACAGGATTGTCTTTAAAAATTGATGTCGATCCACAATATATTATGTAGGAGATTTAATATGACTAAAATTATCTTTATGGGTACGCCGGATTTTTCTGTACCGATACTAAAAGAACTTCATAAAGAATACGGCGTCGACCTGGTAATTTCTCAGCCGGCGAGACCCGTCGGACGAAAAAAAGTAATGACGGATCCGCCGGTCGCACTTGCGGCAAAATTGCTCGGCATCGAACTGTATCAGCCTGAAACGATGAAGAGCGAAGAAGCGTTCAGCATTGTTTCAGACCTTCAGCCCGACCTGATTATTACAGCAGCTTTCGGCCAGCTGCTCCCTGAAAATATTTTAAATATACCGGTGCTCGGTGCGCTGAACGTCCACGCCTCACTGCTGCCGAAACACCGCGGCGGCGCACCGATTCACCGTGCGGTCATTAACGGGGACGATGAAACAGGTGTGACGCTTATGTATATGGCGAAAAAACTCGATGCGGGGGATATTATTGCCTCGAGGAGCATTAAAATCGAAGACTCCGACAACACGGGAACTATGTTCGACAAACTGAGCAGAGTCGGCGCTTCGCTCCTCATGGATACATTGCCTGCAATTCTCGATGAAACGAACGAGCGCACACCTCAAAATGACCTTGATGCGACCTTCAGCCCGAATATTTTAAAAAGCGATGAAGTTATCAGTTTTAATAAACCAGCACGCGAAGTCTTTAATCATATCCGCGGTCTCGCACCGTGGCCGGTAGGACATACAATGCTCGGTGACCAACGCCTCAAATTATTTTCAGCGGAGCTGACGAATCAGCGGACGGATAAAGAACCGGGCACGATTACCGATAAAAGCGACTCAGGTTTTCTGGTTGCAGCCGCCGATGAACTCGTGAATATTACGGAAGTTCAGCTCGCCGGCAAGAAGAAAAATAAGGCGCTTGATTTTATTAACAATAACAGTGATTTAATCGGCAGGAAACTGGGTGAAGATATATGACAGTGAGAGCACTGGCACTTGAATTATATGAAGAAGTCATCGACAACAAAGCATACAGCAATATCGTGCTGAACGATGCCTTAAGATTTGAAGAACTGAAGCCCGAAGATAAGGGGCTGCTGACAGAAATTCTCTACGGCACACTGCAGCACAAATTGACTTTGGAGTACTACATCAGACCATTTATTAAAACGAAACTGCGCCGCTGGCAGCGGTATCTGCTGCTCTTGTCTGTTTATCAGCTGGAATATCTCGACCGCGTGCCGGACTTTGCGGTCATTAATGAAGCGGTGGAAATTGCCAAAGAACGCGGCGGACTGCAGGCAGGAAAACAGATTAACGGAATCCTCCGCGGCTATTTGCGCGGCGAAAAACCTGTTATCGATGATATTCAAAATGATGCAGCGCGCCTGTCTTTAAAATACAGCATGCCGAAATGGCTGGTTAAACACTGGTTTAAACATTACAGCCTCGAAGAAACAGAGCGTATGCTTTCATCGCTTAATGAAAAGCCCCAGATGTATCTCAGAGTCAATAAAAAACTCGTCGGCAGAGATAACTTAATAGAAATGCTGAAGACAGAAGGATACGATGTCAGAGAATCAGGCCTGCATCCGGATGCGATTGAGTTTAACGGGCAGAATATTACACACAGCCGCAGTTATAAGGACGGTTTTTTTGCGATTCAGGACGTTTCATCGATGTTTGTCAATCTGGCACTGGAACCGGATGACGATGACAATATTCTCGATGCCTGCAGCGCGCCGGGCGGCAAGGGGCTGCATGCGCTTGAATCAATGGAAGACGGTTTTGTCTCGCTCGGTGATGTACACGAACATAAAATTACACTGATTGATAATGAAGCATCACGCTTAAAGCATGCGAATTACGATGCCTTTGTTGCAGATGCAGCGCGCCATGATTACGGACAGCAGTTTGACCGGATTATCGTCGATGCCCCGTGTTCGGGCCTCGGGGTAGTGAAAAGAAAACCTGAAATTAAATACGAACGAAATGAAGAAAGCATTAACGAATTAGTTGAATTACAGCTTGAAATTTTAGATAATGTTAAAAAATATTTAAAACCGGGCGGCGTCTTAATTTACTCGACCTGCACGATTCATCAGCTGGAAAATGAAAATGTTGCATATACATTTAAAAAGCGTCATGAAGATATTGAATTCGATGATTTTAATATTCCGGCCTTTAACTTTACGGGACCATACAGACAGATCCTTCCGTATGAACATCAAACCGACGGCTTTTTCATTGCAAGATTTAAAAAATCTGACAGCAAGTGACGGATAGGAGGCTTAATCTTGAAAGTAACAGAGAAAAGTATTTGCGGTAATTACAGAGATATCAATGAAGACTTAACAGGGCATTTTTATAACCGCACCCGCCAGCCGCTGCTCCTTATTGCTGACGGCATGGGCGGTCACCAGTACGGTGAAGTGGCAAGCAAGTTCGTTTACGATAAAATAAAGACCGCCTGGGAAAATAATAACCTGTTTAATATAGATGAAGCAGAACGCTTTCTGCGCGATCTTGTCATGAGAACGAATCATGAATTATACGATTATCAGGAAGAAAATTCCGAATACAGAGGCATGGGTACAACGCTCGTGCTCGTAGCAGTTATCGAGTCCTCGATTCTCGTATTAAATGTCGGTGATTCCCGTGCTTATGTAATGAATAACCGTAAAATTGAACAGGTCACCGAAGATCATACTTTTGTAAACGTGCTTGTGTCGAGCGGGGAAATTACCGAAGAAGAAGCGCTGACACACCCGCGCCGGAATTTAATAACGAAAGCGATGGGTACTGAAAAAATTATTCAGGCTGATGTGTTTCGTCTCCGCGGCAGGCAGTATGATTATGTCGTGCTGGCTACGGATGGTCTGACGGATACTGTACGACCGGACGAAATTCATCATATGATGTACAGCAGGAAAATGACACTTCAGCAAAAAGCGGAGCAGCTGACAAAAACTGCAGAACATAATAAGTCACGGGATAATATCAGTGTTGTTTTAGCCGACCTGAAAGCAGGTGGGGAAGAGTGATCGGTAAAGTAGTATCCGAACGTTACAAGATTGCGAAATACTTAGGCGGCGGCATGAGTTCCGTCTATCTGGCGACAGATATTATTTTAAACCGTGAAGTAGTCGTGAAGATGATTAAGGCAGATCCGCTGGATAAGGAAAAATCGGTGCGCCGCTTCCAGCGGGAAGTTGAAAGTACAATCCAGTTGTCTCATCCGAACATTGTCAGCGTCCTCGATGTGGATGAAACAGATGAGTATCACATACTCGTCACTGAAGTTGTTCACGGACCCAACTTAAAAGAATATATTTTAAAAAACAGCCCGCTTGAAATAGACGAGGTTATCAGCATTGCCATGATGACGCTCCGCGGCATCGAACATGCTCATGACCGGGGAATTATTCACCGGGATATCAAACCTCAGAATATTTTGCTGGATAAAGACGGCAGAGTAAAAATTACCGATTTCGGTATTGCTAAAGCACTGAGCGAAACGCGCATGACTGAAACGAATCAGGTCATCGGTTCTGTCCAGTATATTTCTCCCGAACAGGCAAAGGGACAAAATACAGACGAACGCACCGATATATATTCATTTGGTATTATGCTGTTTGAACTCTTGACCGGGCGTCTGCCTTACGAAGCTGAAACTGCCGTATCAGTAGCTTTAAAACATATCTCGGAGCCTTTTCCGGATATTTCCGACTACCGGGATATTCCGGTCGGCTTAAAAAATATCATTATGAAGTGTACCGAAAAAGAACCGGTTAACAGATACAGGCATGCAGATGATGTACTGTCGGCACTCGTCTACTATCAAGATATTACGGATCCTTACACTCCGGTTAAGAAGGAAGAACAGGAAAAAACGATGATTACAGCGGCGCCCGTGGAGAAAACACCGGTGGCCGAAGAAAAAAACCAGGCGGCTCCGCTCCCTGTGCATGAGTCTAAAGGAGGGCAGGAAGCTGACAAAGAGCCGCCGAAAAAGCGCCGTAAATGGCCGTGGGTTCTGTTTATCCTGTTATTTCTGCTCGCTGCAGCTGCAGCAGTCATCTACTTGCTGTGGCCGAGACAGTCGCCGACAGTCAGCCTCGAAAACCTGCAGAATATGACAGTTGCAGAGGCAGAGGAGTACCTGATGTCAGAAGATCTTGAGGCAGGCAATATTTCAGAAACGTACGATGATAATTTTGAAGAAGGCATGATCATTGAAACGACGCCGGTATCCGGAACGGAAGTCGAACGCGGCGGGACGGTTGATATGCTTGTCTCGCTCGGAGAAGAGCCGTATACGATGGAAAACTATGTCGGCGAAATGTATGAAGACGCGGCAGAAGAACTTGAAGCGGCGGGCTTTACTAACGTCGGTGCGGAGAACGAGTACAGCGATGAACCGCCGGGTACAATTCTCGACCAGTCGGTGCCTGAAGGCGAAGAACTTTATCCTGACGGCACACCGGTCAGATTTACAGTATCGGACGGGATCGAACCGGTGCCGATTACGAACTACGTGGGGACTTCCCTTGAAGCTGCAAGAGAAGAGCTGGAAAGCCGGGGCTTTATCGTTAACGTGACGACAGAAGTGTACAGCAGCGAAGTGCCGGAAGGGGCGATAGTCTCGCAGGATCCGAGTTACGGGGATTTCCTTCCGGGCTCTCAGATTAACGTTATTGTCTCGCTCGGAGAAGAGCCTCCCGATGAAACGACTTATCAGATTTCGCTGAACATCCCTTATCCTGAATCGGAAGAAGAAAGCAGTGACAGCGACAAAGACGAAGATAAAGAAGATTCTGAAATGGAGCCCGTCGAGGTGAAAATCTTTATCGGTGATAAAGACAGCGATATTAAGGAAGTCTCGGAAACTCTTGAAATTACCGAGGATACGAACCATACGATTTCACTGATTCTGACCGAAGGAGAATCCGGACAGTACCGTGTTGAGGTTGACGGAGAAGAAGTTATAAGTGAAACTGTGGATAAACAGTAAATATTGGCATTGGCTTTATTGTTTATATATAATGGTGAAGTACATTCGAATTGGAGGAATAAAATTATGGCATCACTTAAGAGGGATAAAGGCCTGGATAATACTTTGAAAGTAATGAAACAGGGATATCTTTACACAACAAATCAGCGAAATCGCTTAAATACTACAGTATTTGAAACGAAAGCATTAGGCGGAAAACCGTTCGTTGCCGTTACAGGTAAAGAAGGCGCGGAAATGTTCTACAACAACGATATCGTGCAGCGTGAAGGTATGCTGCCAAAACGTATCGTTAATACGCTTTTCGGTAAAGGTGCAATCCATACGATTGATGGTAAAAAACATATCGACAGAAAAGCATTATTTATGAGTTTAATGACTGAAGGCAACTTGAACTACGTGCGTGAATTAACACGTACTTTATGGCGTGCAAACACTCAGCGTATGGAAAGTATGGACGAGGTAAATATTTACCGCGAATCTATCGTTCTTCTGACTAAAGTTGGCACACGCTGGGCCGGAGTGCAGGCACCGCCGGAAGAAATCGAAAGAATCGCAACAGATATGGATATCATGATCGATTCATTCAAAGGTCTCGGAGGCGTATTTAAAGGATATAAAGAATCTAAAAACGCTCGACGACGCGTAGAAGACTGGCTTGAAGAGCAGATTATCGAAACGCGTAAAGGCAACATTCATCCGCCGGAAGGCACGGCGCTTTACGAATTCGCACACTGGGAGGATTACCTCGGCAACCCGATGGACTCACGAAATTGTGCAATCGACTTAATGAATACATTCCGTCCATTAATCGCAATCAACAGATTTGTATCTTTCGGTCTGCTTGCTATGCATGAAAATCCGATTACGCGAGAAAAAATTAAGAGCGAACCGGATTATGCATACAAGTTTTCTCAGGAAGTCCGCCGCTACTACCCGTTTGTACCATTCCTGCCTGGTCAAGCTAAAGTAGATATCGACTTCCAGGGAGTCACAATTCCTGCAGGACACCGTCTTGCATTGGACGTCTACGGTACCATGCATGATGAAACATTATGGGATGACCCGAATGAATTCCGTCCGGAAAGATTTGAAGACTGGGACGGCTCGCCGTTCGACCTTATTCCTCAGGGCGGCGGAGACTACTGGACTAACCACCGTTGTGCCGGTGAGTGGATCACGGTAATCATTATGGAAGAAACGATGAAATACTTCGCTGAAAAAGTGACTTACGATGTACCTGAACAGGATCTGACAGTCGACCTTAACAGTATCCCGGGATACGTTAAGAGCGGATTTATCATTAAGAACGTTCACGAAGTAGTAGACAGAAAATAAAAAAGTATATAAAGAACGCGCAGCTCAAAACTATGAGCTGCGCGTTTATTGTTAATTAGTGCATATAGTTTCGCGGTCCTGTATACTCGCTCATGCCACCTTCGACGTTGTGCGCGTCGTAGCCTCGGGATGTCATATAATCCTGTACGCGTTTTGAGCGTCCGCCTGATTTACAGACAATGTAGTAGCTTTTATCTTTATCGAGCGAAGTTTCATCGACATCAAATGTGCTCATCGGATAGTGCACTGCACCAGGTAAAAATCCTGATAATTCAAGTTCATCAGTTTCCCTGACATCGATAATGACGCTGTTGTCATCTCGCTGAACGGTATCGATTTGTGAAATATTTATATCCATTTTTGTATCCTCCCAGTTCTATTATACAAATTCAATATTATCACAGTTAATTTGTTGTTATAATAAAATAGTATTTAAATAATTCTGAGGTGTTATATGCAGACAGGAAAAATTATTAAAGCGCTGAGCGGCTTTTATTATGTAGAATCGAATAAGAAGGTGTACGAAACACGTGCACGCGGCCGTTTCAGAAAAACAGCGGAAAGCCCGCTTGTCGGAGACTATGTTGAATTCCAGATAGAAAATGTTGACGAAGGCTATATTACAGCGATTCTGCCTCGTAAAAATTCGCTTAACAGACCGCCGGTCGCAAATATTGACCAGCTGCTTTTAACGGCGAGCTTAAAATCTCCGGATTTCAGTTTTTACCTGCTCGATCGTTTTATTGCCTACAGCGAAGCGAATGATATAAATCCGGTGCTGATCGTGACGAAAAATGATCTGAACGACAATGATACGCTTATCGAAGAAATAAAAAGAGTGTATACACCGATGTACGAAGTATATTTTACCGATAAAGACCATATTAACGAAGATTTAAAGGATGTTTTTGATGGGAAGCTGAGCGTACTCGCAGGCCAGTCGGGCGCAGGAAAATCGACGCTGTTAAATACGCTGCTGCCGCATCTGGATTTAAAAACAGACGAAATCTCAAATGCATTAAACCGCGGTAAACATACGACGCGCCACGTTGAACTGATCAGTATCGACGGCGGTTTTATAGCGGATACTCCCGGCTTTGCAACGATAGACTTTTTAAATATCGATAAATACAATATCAAATTCTGTTTTATCGATTTTAATCAGTACAACTGCAAATTCAGAGAGTGCCTGCATATTAACGAGCCGAAATGCGGCGTTAAAGCGGCTGTTGAATCGGGCGAGCTCGCGCAGTCGCGATACGACAGCTATGTAAAAATTTATAATGAAATTGATCACAGAAAAGAGAGGTATTAGACATGGTTAAAGTATTACCGTCATTACTCGCAGGCGATTTTTTAAAACTCGGTGCGGATATTAAAGAAATGGAAGCGGCAGGGGCAGATATTTTTCATCTTGATATAATGGACGGCCAGTTTGTACCGAACATTTCCTATGGTATTCCTGTATGTGAAGCGATTGCGAAAGAAGCATCGATTCCTCTTGATGTTCATTTAATGACATACGATCCGACACAGTTTGTCGATGACTTTAAAAATATGGGTGTCGACATGCTGTCATTTCATATTGAAGCGACACCGCATGCCCACCGTGCGGTCCAGCTGATTCAAAGTAAAGGCATGAAAGCAGGCATCGCACTCAATCCTCAAACTTCTGTCGAAGCGGTGCGCCATCTGCTTTCGGACGTTGATTTTGTTTTAATTATGACGGTGAATCCGGGCTTCGGCGGCCAGGGCTTTATCGATTCGTGTGTTGAAAAACTGGATGAGCTCGTATCCATCCGTGAAACTTTAACTAATAAATTTGATATAGAAGTCGACGGCGGCATTAACGGCGAAACTGCCGAAATTGTTAAGGCGCACGGTGCGAATTTACTCGTCAGCGGTTCTTATTTATTTAAAGCAGACGATAAAGCTGCCGCAATTAGTGCCTTAAAGGAATGATGCTATGAAACACATTAACGTGCTGCTCCGCAATATTCCGTTTACCGCTGAACACGATGCGCCTTGGGCGGGTGTCGATGCCGGTGTGAAAGGGCTCTTTGAAGCGGGAATTAAAATAGATCGGGCATACGGCGACTTCGACAGTGTCACAGCCGAAGATTTAAGCTTATTTAAAGAGAGTCTTGAACTCGATATTGTGCCGAGTGCTAAAAATTTTACGGACAGTGAGCTTGCGCTCTTGTCGCTGGCGGAACTCGGCTATACAGCGATAGATGTATACGGCGCGCTCGGCGGCAGAAAAGACCACGAGCTCATGAACATTCAGCTGCTTGCGCACGAGGATCTCCGGAAACTCGATATTCGGCTTCTTAATGAAACGAACGATATCCGGCTGCTGCCTCAGGGCGTTCATACAATTGAGGCTGATAATGATAAAAGATACGTTTCTCTTATTCCGCTGTACGATAAGACGCTGCTTACTCTCGAAGGTTTCAAATATGATATTCAGGATACATACGTAAGTATCGGCAGAACTTTAACTGTCAGCAATGAATTTAAAGAAAATACTGTAACCGTTAAGACGGATAAAGATATATTAATGATTAAATCAGCAGACTAGAGGTGATTGAATGATATTTGCAGGGGCACTCGCCAACTCGCTGGCGATTATTATCGGCGGCGCGCTCGGAATGATATTTACTTTTATTCCCGAACATATCAAAGATGCAATTATGAAAATACAGGGATTATTTATTATTACGATGGGAATACAGATGGTCGTCGGGGCCACTGATATTTTGACGACGCTTATATCACTCATCATCGGGGTGGTTATCGGGGAAGTAGTCAAACTCGAAGAACTGCTCAACCGTTTCGGCCACTTAATGGAAGTCCGGCTCGGGGATAAGCACGGCGGTAACATTTCTCAAGGTTTGATTTCAGGAATGCTGATCTTTATCGTCGGAGCGATGGGGATTGTCGGCGGTCTCGATGCCGGCCTCCAGGGCAGCAACGACGTACTGTACACGAAAGCGACAATGGATTTCTTTATCGCGCTCGTGATGACAACGGCTTACGGACGAGGTGTTATCCTGTCCAGTATTCCGACCTTCTTTTACATCGCTGCGATAATTATCAGCGCCCGGCAAATCGCGAACTTTATACCGGCAGACGTACTCGGCACGATGGTCGACCAGGTCAGTGCGACCGGCGGAGTCATCCTCCTTGCTATCGGACTGAACATGCTTAACGTCACGCACATGCGTGTCGGCAACATGATACCCGCGATATTCATCGGTATGTTTATCGTCTGGCTGCTGTCCTTCTTTTAAAATAAACCCCTCCTGAAATTTTAATTTCAGGAGGGGTTTGCTGTGTGTAGAGGAGAGAGGTGAGGGATATCAACCCTGTTGAGCTGGGATACATATGAGCGGCTGTCATATCAACCCTGTGGCACTGGGATACATATGAGACCCGCTCATGCCAATCCCAGTGTCCGCGGATCCATATGAAACCCTGTCATGACAACCCCAGTGTCCGCGGATACATATGACACCCTGTCATACCAACCCCAGCGTCCGCGGATACACATGAAACCCGCTCATGCCAATCCCAGCGTCTGCGGATACACATGAAACCCGCTCATACCAATCCCAGCATCCGCGGATACATATGAGCTGCCATCATACCAACCCTTCCGCAAAACCATAAAAAAACTGATACCACTTAAATAAAGTGATACCAGTTTTTAAATTGAAGTATTAGACACGTTCAACTTTACCTGATTTTAGCGCGCGAGCAGAAACCCAAACTTTTTTAGGTCTGCCGTCAACCATGATTCTAACTTTTTGCAAGTTAGCACCGAAAGTTCTTTTGCTTGAGTTAAGCGCGTGAGAACGGTTGTTACCAGATCTTGATCTGCGTCCTGTTACATAACATTCTTTCACCATTTATCCCACTCCTTTAATTTAATTTACATAATCATGTTCATCTCTTCTTTATGCATACTCCAATATGATACATTAATTCGCGTTTATTGTCTATATATTTCGCACAAAATCGATTGTTTTTGAATGTTTAAAAATGAATTTTGCAAGAGCAGCAAAATCCTTTCACCGCTTTATATATCAAGAAATTTTTCAATAATAATTTCAAAAAACCATTTACGCACAGGTTGTACGTGGTACGATAACAACGCGGGAAATTAAGATGCAGAAGATAAATTCATTTTTCAAGTGAAAATGCCGGGAGGAGGAACGGTACATGTTTAAATTACTGCTGTTTGCAGGAATAATGCTCGCTATTTTAATTATTGCGCTGGCTTATATATTCCGGCATGAGCTCAGAACGCTCGGACATAAGTACGATGAATATGATGAGATAAAAAAGCTGAAGCATGAAATTAAACGCAAAAATATTACATATGATGCGCATCTGAAAAAGTACGGCCATACAGTGGAAGCAAAAATGATTGAAGAAGAAATTAAAGAACTTGAACATCTTATTACGGAAATGGAGCACAGAAAATGAAAAAAATGTATGCAGCGATAGGAGTAGGGGCAATAGTCCTTGCCGGTCTGATTGTCGGACTGATTTTAATGGTTTCGAAAGTTGAAAATGGGCACGTCGGGGTTATATACAGCATTAACGGCGGAGTGCAGGATGAAGTACTTGGTCAGGGATGGCATCTCGTTTATCCGACAGAACGCGTGATTGAATATCCGGTTCGTACTCAGAATAAAAACTACGAATCGCTTGCAGTCGCAACGATTGACGGCAAGACAATCAATATGCCGGTGGCACTGAATTACCACGTCGACAGCGAAAAAGCATCGGCAGTGTATAAGAAATTCGGCAATATTACAATTGAAGATCTGGAAGAAGGCTATATTAAAACGCGGATCAACGATGCTCTCCGCCAGACGGTGTCTGAATATACGGTAATCGAAGCGTTCGGTGAGCGTATCGGAGATATTAAACTCGAGACGATTGAAATTGCTAAAGAAGATCTTGAAAAAGACGGAATTATTATTGAGGATATTATGCTCAGCGCACCCCAGCCTGATGCTGAAACTCAAAAAGCGATAGATGACCGCGTTAAAGCAACCCAGGAACTTGAGCGTAAGAAGACGGATAAACTGATTGCGACAGAAGAAGCTGAACGGAAGCGCATTGAAGCTGAAGGGGAAGCGGAGGCTAACAGAATCGTTCAGGAATCGCTGAGCGAAGAAGTACTGATGCAGCAGATGATTGAAAAATGGAGCGGTGCCCAGCCGATTTCTATCGGCGGCGAGGGTGTCATGATTGATCTGCCTCAGGCGCAGCCTGAAGAAGCAGAAGAAGAATAGCAGTAAAGACGATAAAATTTTACCCGTAACGAGGTTTTCAACGAAGCTTCGGTACGGGTAATTTTTTGCAGTGTTCACATATATGTGTTTATAGAAAATGCGGTATGATATAATATTATCGATAACAAACATTCGGAAAAGTAAATATTGAGACCTGGAAAACACTATAATAACACTTGTATTTCCCGAGGGAATTTGCTTATAATTAAATGATGTATTGGGAGGCGAAATAAATGGCTCTGGAAATTGAAAATGACTTAGGTAAAATTGAAATTTCTACAGACGTAATAGCAAATATTGCCGGCAGTACCGTTGTCGAATCATATGGCGTAGTCGGTATGGCTTCTAAAAATCAGGTCCGTGACGGATTTGCGGAACTGCTCGGTAAAGAAAATTATTCACGCGGTGTAATTGTCGAACATAACGAAGACAGATTGGCGATTGAACTGTATATTATTGTCGGCTACGGCGTGAAAATTTCAGAAGTGGCAGCTAACGTACAGACAACTGTAAAATATAAACTTGAAAAAACATTAGGATTAAGTATTGAAGCTGTAAATATACACGTACAAGGTGTACGCATTATCGGCGGAGACGAATAGTCGGGGAGGATTTACAATACAATGGATAAGATAGATGGCTTGATGTTCCGCCGGATGATTTTGAGCGGGGCGCGTAATCTGAAGAAAAATGCTGATTATGTGGATTCATTAAACGTTTTCCCCGTTCCTGACGGTGATACGGGCACAAATATGAATCTTTCGATGTCTTCAGGCGCAGCTGAAGTTGAACCGCTTGATGACACGCATATCGGAAACGTGGGGAAACATTTCTCCAAAGGGCTCCTGATGGGGGCACGCGGAAACTCGGGCGTTATTCTCTCGCAATTATTTAGAGGATTCTCTAAAGCGATTGAAACAAAAGATGAAATCAGAGCAGATGAATTTATCGAAGCCTTAAAACAGGGTGTGAATACTGCTTATAAAGCAGTAATGAAACCTGTAGAAGGTACAATTTTAACTGTGGCAAAAGATGCAGGGAAAAAAGCGGAAGAATTTAATGAAAGCAATGCGTCGGTAATCGATGTCATGACCGCAACGCTTGAAGAAGCAAAAGCTTCGCTTAAACGCACACCGGACCTTCTCCCTGTACTGAAAGAAGTCGGCGTTGTCGATTCAGGCGGCCAGGGTCTCGTTTATGTTTATGAAGGGTTCTTAAGTGCACTGACGGGCGAAGAAATTGCCGAAGATGCTGCCGAAACCGATTCACCTGCAATCGATGACCATGACCACGAAAACGACTTTAACGACTTTATGAGCGTTGACGATATTGAATTCGGCTACTGTACTGAATTCATGGTGCGTTTTGAAGACGGAAAACGCGAGTTTAAGGAAGATGAATTCCGTAATGAAATGAGCGGATTCGGTGACTCGCTGCTCGTTATAAACGATGATGAAATCGTTAAAGTACACGTCCACACGGAAACACCGGGCGAGGCATTCACTTATGCTGCGACTTACGGCGAGCTCATTAAGATGAAAGTTGAAAACATGCGTGAACAATTCAGAACTGTTCACGGAGATACTAATCATGCTGCTGAAAAGCAGGCTTACGACACAGCAATTATTACGGTTTCTTCAGGTGAAGGAATTAACGAACTGTTCAAGAGCATCGGCGTGACGCACGTCATTAACGGCGGCCAGACGATGAATCCGGCAACTGAGGATATAGTTAACGTAATTAAAGGCGAAGATGTCAAACAGGTCATTATTCTTCCGAACAATAAAAATATAATCATGGCAGCTGAACAGGCGGCGGAAGTACTTGAGATTCCGGCAGCCGTAGTTGCTTCCACATCAATTCCGGAGGGCCTTGCGAGCATGCTCAGCTTTAATCCGGAAGCATCGCTTGAAGATAACAAGAAAGCGATGAGCGAATCGCTCGAACATGTCCAGACAGGACAGGTGACTTACTCAGTCCGCGACACTAAAATAGATGGTGTGGACATTAAGAAAGATCAGCATATGGGTATTGCCGAAGGTAAGATTATTACTGCCAGCGATTCTAGAGTAGATACGCTTAACACGCTTATCAAGAAGATGATTGATGAAGATACAGAAATCATTACGATACTGATTGGTGAAGGCGGTACTGAAGAAGAAGTGGAAACAGTAATTGAAGATATTGAAGGCACACATGAAGATGTTGAATTTGAAATTCATAATGGTGCACAGCCAGTCTACAGCTATTTAATATCTGTGGAATAACAATATCAGCCGCATCGGTTATTCCGATGTGGCTTTTTGTACTTTAGGAGGGGAAACTATGAAGTTTAAAAGCGTTTTTGATATAATCGGACCTGTGATGGTCGGGCCGTCATCATCGCATACAGCAGGTGCCGCGCGCATCGGGCTGCTCGCAAGAAACTTATTCGGCGGCCAGCCGGATAAGGTGGATATCTACCTGTACGGCTCCTTCCGGGATACTTACCAGGGCCATGCAACAGATGTTGCGCTGCTCGGGGGCATTCTCGGCTATGATACCGACGACGAAAGAATTATCAATGCTAAACAAGAAGCTGAAAACAACAACTTAACGTATAATTTTATCGAAATGCAGGAAGAACGCTCTCACCCGAATACAGCGGTGCTGCAGCTTTATAAAGACGAAGAAGAACTCGTAATCGAAGGAGTGTCGATCGGCGGCGGGAAGATAGAGCTCGTGAGTATTAACGGCTATAATATTAATATTTCCGGCAACTATCATGCGCTGCTGGTCTTCCATAAAGATGAATTCGGGACGATTGCACGCGTCACGACGAAACTCGGCGATGAACAGCTGAATATTTCCCAGATGAGCGTCTCCCGAAAAGAAAAGGGGCAGGTCGCTTTGATGACTGTCGAACTTGACGATACAATTTCACCCGAAGCTTTAGAAGAAATAAGAGCGGTTAAAGGCGTTGACCGCGTAATTGAAATGACGGGAGGCTAACTTATGTTTAACAGTATAAATCAGCTTGTGGAACGTGCGCTGTCAGAAGAGATTTCCTTGTCCGAAGTTATGATCAGGCAGGAAATGGAAGCGACAGGGCACAGCTACCTCGATATATATAATTTAATGAAAACTAATTTAACGACGATGGAAGGTGCTGTAGCTGAAGGCCTTGAAGGTGTTCATTCAACAACCGGCCTGACCGGTATGGACGCTGTGAAGATGCAGAAATATATCGATTCCGGCAAGGGCTTAAGCGGTGAACTTAATCTGCTTGCGATTGCGAATGCAGTCAGCACCAATGAAGTGAACGCAGCGATGGGCAAAATCTGTGCGACACCGACAGCAGGATCAGCGGGTGTCGTGCCGGGTGTTTTATTTGCCATGGTTAAAAAAGATCCGTCGATTACAGAAGAACAGAAAATCCGTTTTCTGTTTACTTCGGGCGCTTTCGGCTTTGTGGTTGCAAATAACGCAAGTATTTCAGGTGCTGCGGGCGGCTGCCAGGCGGAAGTCGGCAGTGCGAGCGCTATGGCAGCAGCCGCCCTCGTTGAACTCGCAGGCGGCACGCCGGATATGAGCGCGCACGCATTTGCGATCGCCATGAAAAATATGCTCGGTTTAGTGTGCGACCCTGTTGCCGGCCTTGTTGAAGTGCCGTGTGTTAAACGGAATGCAGCAGGCGCAACGAATGCGCTGACAGCAGCGGATATGGCGCTCGCAGGAATTGAATCGCGCATTCCGCCAGACGAAGTTATCGAAGCGATGTACAAGATCGGCTTAACCATGCCGTCGGCACTGCGTGAAACAGGACGCGGCGGACTGGCTGCGACTCCGACGGGAGAACGCTTAAAAGCTGAACTTTTCGGTGCGAAATAATGAGCGGCATTCATGTCGTACAGAGCCCGGACAGAAGTATTAAAGAATTAAAAGGCGTCGGCGACAAGGTGGCAGAGAAACTGTTCGGTCTTGGTATTGCGGGCATGAATGATGTGCTTTTTCACCTGCCGGCGGGCTACATAGACCACAGCGTCGTCAATTTAAATGAAGCGCCGGACGGGGCGAATATTACGATTGAAGGCACTGTAAAAACAGAACCGCAAGTCGCCTTTTTCCGCAGGGGCAAAAGCCGTCTGACATTTTTTATGGATGTCGACGGCATTTATGTAAAAATCACATTTTTTAACCAGCCTTATTTAAAAAGTAAGATTATTAACGGTGAATTTGCCCGGCTCTACGGCAAATTCAACCGCAACAAGCTTGAAATTAATGGAACGAAGCTAATCTTTGAAGCAGGCGGCGGCTACCAGGTAAAATATCCGCTCGGCGGTGTAATGCAGTCGAAAACATTCCAGAAAATCGTCCGCTCGGCCTTTGATATGACAAACTTTAACGTCGACCTGCCGGAAGCGCTCAGAGCTAAGTACAAACTGATGCCGGTTCGGGATGCGCTGTATGCGCTCCACTTTCCGGACAGTCATGAAACGGTTGCTGCTGCGAGACGGACAATAAAATTTTATGAGCTGTACCATTACCAGCTTAAAATTATGGAACGCCGTCAGAAAGAACGCATCAGGAGCGACCGTTTTGTTGTCGATTATAAGATTGATGAACTTAAAACTTTTATCGATACACTGCCTTTTGAACTGACAGGTGACCAGAAGAAAAGCGTCAATGACATATGCCGAGACTTTAAGCAGAATATTTCAATGCACCGCCTCCTGCAGGGAGATGTGGGTAGCGGTAAAACGATTGTGGCAGGGATTTGCGTTTACGCAGTTAAGACCATCGGTGAACAAAGTGCTGTTATGGTGCCGACGGAAGTGCTGGCGAACCAGCATTACGAAAGTTTTAAAGACACTTACGGCGAGGAACTGACGATTGCTAAATTAACAGGTACGACAAAGCCGGCCGAGAAACGCGATATACTCGCCCGGCTCGCAGCGGGTGAAATCGATCTTCTCGTCGGCACGCATTCGCTGATTGAAGACGATGTAATCTTCAGCAGCCTGTCGTTTATCATTATCGATGAACAGCACCGCTTCGGTGTGAACCAGCGCGAAAAGCTGAATAATAAGGCTTACCGAAAAAACGTGCTTTATATGACGGCGACACCGATTCCGAGAACTTTATCGATTACATCCTACGGGGATATGGACGTGTCAGTTATACGCGAAATGCCGAAAGGCCGCATTCCGATTGAAACGGAATGGCGCCGCTTCAAGGAGATCGATTACGTGCTCAGTTTCGTGAAATCGGAAATCGATAAAGGACACAGCGCCTATATCGTGGCACCTTTAATCGAAGAATCGGAAACGCTCGATTTAAAAAACGTCTATGAAATATATGAGATTTTTGAAGAGTATTTCAGCCCGGATGATGTGGTGCTGGTGCACGGCAGAATGAAAGCTGAAGAGAAAAATGCAGCGATGCGCTCGTTTGAAACGCTGGAGAAACCGCTGCTCGTATCGACGACGGTTATCGAAGTCGGCATCAACGTGCCGAACGCGACAGCAATTGTTATTTTTAACGCCGAGCGATTCGGTCTGTCCACGCTGCACCAGCTGCGCGGCCGGGTTGGCAGAAGCAGCAAGAAGAGCTACTGCGTTTTGGTGAGCGACCCGGCAACGGAAAACGCCAAGCAGCGCATGGATATTATGACGAGCACTTCTGACGGCTTTGTTTTAAGTGAGCGCGACCTTGAAATGCGCGGGCCCGGGGATTACTTCGGTGTCCGTCAGAGCGGTTTGCCGCAATTTAAAATTGCGGATATTACAGAAGACTACAGAATCCTTGAAGTGGCGAGAGACGAAGCGGTTCAGGTGTATGAAAATAATAATTTATAAAAAATTGCGGCGAGTGGAGGGAATTTTTTGAGAATATTCATCAGAACTGTCGGTATTTTAATGATTATCGCAGCTGTTATGCTGTTTTTCTGGCAGGATATCCGTGAATATTTTACAGACCAGGTCAACGACCGGCTGATTACCGCGTATCAGGACGGTGACGATGATGTAAAACTGAACCCGCTTGAAACGTTCATCACCGGTGCAGAACAGGAAGCTGCAGGTATTAATATCGGTGATGATATGGCAGGGGCGCTTGAAATTGAGAGTGCAGATATTCTCGAACCCGTCTACAAAGGGCCGCTGACAGAAGAGAAATTGCGGAACGGCGTGAGCTTTCTGGAAGAAAACGATCACCTGGATATGCAGAACATCCCGATTGCCGGCCACCGTGTCGAAGGTGCAGGTATCCGTTTCAACTATATCGACCGTGCTTCAGTCGGCGATACGATAAACTTCATCACGCACGATGAAACGCGCGTCTATAAAATCACCGAGATGTTCGAAGTCGCACCGTCGGAAGTCGGCGTCCTCGACCAGACTGAAGGTGCGGTACAGGAACTCACCCTCATCACATGCGAAGAGTATAACCCGGAAACACTGCTGTTTGAGAAGCGGCTGATTGTTAAGGCTGAATTGGTTGAATGATGAGAATTGCGCTGATTGTTTTGATTTCTGATGGGAGTTATGTAAACTTAACAGCATCTGAGTCCTTTATCGTATGGATTCGGATGCTTTTTGTATGAAAAGGAGGCACAGTGTCTGACAAACACCAAACACGCTCTCCAAATTTAAAAACTTCTTTAAAATAATTGAAATCATGAGTCAGGTTTTATATACTGAGTCTAGTGTTATATATAGATGTTAATACCAACTACTAAAAGAGGAATCAGAATGGTGAAGCTAAAAAAACAGGAGCGTCAATCGAGTTTGGAGTCTCATATTTCCGATGATCCGTTTTTGACGGATGAGCAGCTGGCGAATATTTTCGGTGTATCGATTCAAACGATACGTCTGGACCGACTGGAACTGAACATTCCTGAGCTGCGTGCACGCATTAAAAATGTGGCGCGTGAGGGTGTTGATAAAATCCGCTCACTGTCAATTCAGGAAGTAGTCGGGGAAATTATCGATATTGAACTGAATAAGAGCGCGCTGTCGCTTTTTATCGTTGAGGAAAGTCACGTGTTTGAAAAGAATCAAATTGCACGGGGGCATTTTCTGTTCGCACAGGCGAATTCGCTCTGCGTTGCTTTAATCGATGAGCCGCTCGCGCTGACACAGCATGCGGCGGTGGATTTTAAGCGTCCGGCGAAATTAAACGATAAAGTTGTCGCAAAAGCGAAAGTAACGACTATGGACAATAATAAAGCGCACATCGAAGTGGAATCAAAAGTCGATGGCAAAGTAATTTTTACAGGAAAATTTGAGATGTATTATAAAAATGAAGGTGAATAGACGATGGCTAGAATTGCTGTAGATTTAATGGGCGGAGACAATGCCCCGAAAGTGATAGAAGAAGGTGTTCTGCAGGCAGCAGATACTTTTGATGATGTAGAGATTCTGGCGTTTGGCATGCCGGGCAGCTACAGCGGGAACCACCCGCGGGTAACTTTCATTGAAGTAACAGAAAAAATCGAGTCGGAAGATGACCCGGTAAAATCTGTCAGAAGAAAAAAAGACAGTTCCCTGGTAAGAGCAGTGAAAGCTGTAGCCGACGGTGAAGCGGATGCGGTTGTGTCAGCTGGCAACACAGGTGCAATTATGAGTGCCGGTCTGTTCGGCGTGAAGCGTATTAAAGGGATTGAACGTCCTGCGATTACAACGATGCTGCCGACAACTTCTGACAAAGGCATGCTGATGCTGGATATGGGCGCTAATTCGGAAAACAAACCGAACCACCTGCTGCAGTTTGCACAAATGGCAAGCGTGTATATGGAAAATATTGAAGGCCGCAAAAATCCTTCAATCGGTTTGATTAACAACGGCAGCGAAGAGATTAAAGGGACTGAACTGACAAAAGAAACCTATCAGCTTTTAAAAAACAGCGGGCTGAATTTTGCAGGCTTCTTTGAAACGCGCGATATTTTATCAGGCAATATAGATATCGCGGTAACCGACGGTTTTACCGGCAATGTTGTCTTAAAGACAATTGAAGGCACATCTTCAAGCCTGCTCGGCGAAGTGAAGAAAATCATGTTGAAAAATCCGGTGAACAAACTTGCGGCTCTCGCTTTGAAAAATGATTTCCAGGAACTTAAAAACATGCTCGATTACAGACAATTCGGCGGTGCACCGCTCATGGGGCTGCAGGGCAATGTAATTAAAGCTCACGGTTCTTCAGATGCGACTGCCATCGTCAATGCAGTAAAACAGGCGAAAATCATGGCAGACTCAGGTACGATTGACAAAATAAAAGAATTAATAGGTGAAAATGATGAGTAGATTAATTATTTTTCCTGGGCAGGGTGCCCAGTACGGCGGGATGGCAAAAGATTTATATGAACAAAACGATAAAGCCCGCGCTGTACTCGACGAAATTTTTTCATATGTTGATTTTGACTTAAAAGAAATAATGTTCTCTGAAGATGACGCAAGATTAAATGATACTAAATACACGCAGCCTGCCTTATTTGCCCACAGTCTGGCAGTACTTGCTGCGACTGGCTTAAAAGGCGACTATCTGCTCGGCCACTCGCTCGGCGAACTGCCGGCGCTTGTTCATGCTGGTGTTGTAACTTTAAAAGACGGTGTGAGACTTGTCACAACGCGTGGTGAATTAATGAGCCGGGCGGACTCAGGCGCTATGGCGGCTGTAATCGGCATGGGCTTTAAAGATCTTGAGGAAGCATGCATCAGCGCGTCAGACGGCAAGACAAAAGTTGTGCCTGCCAACATTAACGCACCGGATCAGGTGGTTGTATCAGGAGATAAAGAGGCGGTTGACCGCTTTAAGGAACTGGCGAAAGAACGCGGCGCACGCCGGATTATTCCATTAAAAGTATCGGGTGCCTTCCACTCTCACTTAATGGAGCCCGCCCGTCAGGAGTTTAAAGAATTTACAGAACAGATTACTTTTCAAGATGCCGGAATTCCGGTCATCCAAAATGTCAGCGCCAAGGCTGAAACTGAAGCTGGTGTGATTAAACATCAGTTCGTTGAACAGATTACGCACCCGGTGCGTTTTGTGGAATGCGTGGAAACAGCAGCAGAACTCGGTGTGACTGAAGCAATTGAAGTCGGGCCGAAGAAAGTCCAGTCGGGACTGGTACGCAAAAATACGAAAGAAATAGCTACTTCAAATATCGATACATTCGAACAGGCAGAGGTGTTTTTAAATGAGTAAAACAGCATTGGTCACAGGCGCTTCGCGCGGTATCGGCCGCGAAATTGCCCTGACACTCGGAGCGGAAGGGCATACGGTTATCGTGAACTATTCAGGTTCAAAAGATAAAGCGGATGCGGTCGTCGAAGAGATTAAGTCAAACGGCGGCACTGCTGAGAGCTATCAGTGCCACGTGCAGAATGCCGATGACGTGAAAGCGATGATTAAACATATTACCGATACGTACGGTTCCATCGATATCGTTGTCAATAACGCGGGAATTACACGCGACAATCTGTTAATGCGCATGAAAGAGAGTGAGTTTGACGATGTTGTCGACGTGAATATTAAAGGTGCCTTTAACGTTATTAAGAGCGTATCGCGGCCGATGATCCGCCAGAAGTCGGGACGCATCATTAATATTTCAAGCATCGTCGGTTCGCTCGGCAATGCCGGGCAGACGAACTATGTGGCGACGAAAGCGGCAATCGACGGTATGACAAAATCAGTGGCACGCGAACTGGCCTCGAAAAACATTACTGTCAATGGTGTCGCGCCGGGATTCATTAAGAGCGACATGACAGATGTGCTCGGAGATGATATTAAAGAGGGCATGCTGCAGCAGATTCCGCTGAAGCACTTCGGAGAAACGAAGGATATTGCGAACGCAGTCAGTTTCCTTGCAAGTGATAAAGCATCGTATATTACAGGCCAGATTATACACGTCAACGGCGGTATGTACATGGGTTAAAAGCTGTGCTATTATTTAAGGGAGGTGAAGAAACAATGGCTAATATTGACAAAATTAAAGACATCATCGTTGACAAACTCGGCATCGATGAAGAAAAAGTAACAAGAGAAGCATCTTTTAAAGATGACCTTGGTGCAGACTCACTTGATATCGCTGAATTGGTGATGGAACTTGAAGATGAGTTTGATATGGAAATTCCGGATGAGGAAGCTGAAAAAATCAACACAGTAGGCGACGCACTGGATTTCATTGATAAAATAGAAAAAGAACAATAAAACACTTGAAAAATCCACTTATGATGAAGTGGATTTTTCTTTGTGAATAAATACAGGAAATAGTAAAATAAAAGAGGTGGATATATGGATTTCGAAATCGTGCTGGACAAAGTTAAAACGGACTCATCAGCACAAGATAAACTGGATAAATTTAATGTAATGTTTAAGAAATTCGCGGATAAAATTAATATTAAAGCGGACAGACCCGGTCTTTATCAGCAGGCCTTCATGCACAGTTCGTATATTAACGATCTCGGGCTTGATAAAAGATATAACAATGAGCGGCTCGAATTTCTCGGCGATGCAGTACTAGAATTGATGGTATCAGATCATATTTTTAACAAATACGAAGAGCTGCCTGAAGGCAGGCTGACAAAACTTCGTGCGAATATCGTGTGTGAACCTTCACTTGTAGTATTTGCCTCGAAACTCGATATGCCGGACTTAATTCTGCTCGGACGCGGCGAGGAAAAAACCGGCGGCAGAAGCCGGCCCTCAATCGTCAGTGATGCTTTTGAAGCCTTTCTCGGCGCCCTGTATTTAGATCAGGGACAAGGCGGAGTATGGAAATTTTTAAGCGACTTCGTTTTTCCACATATTTCGTCTGAAGATTACAATGCAATTATCGACTATAAAACGATGCTGCAGGAATATTCGCATCAGGCATTCTCACTGAGTGTCACTTATGAACTCGTGAGCTCGACAGGCCCGAGTCACCACCGCCGTTTTGAAACAGAAGTATCAATTGGCGGCGAAGTGCACGGCACGGGTGCCGGTTTATCGAAAAAAGAATCAGAACAACAAGCAGCTAAAAGTGCGCTTAGGGCACTTGGCCAAGAGGTGTAGGGACATATGGTATTTTTAAGGCAGATCGATGCACATGGTTTTAAATCATTTGCAGATAAGGTCAATATAAAGTTTGACAGCGGGGTCACTGCTGTCGTCGGTCCGAACGGGAGCGGCAAAAGCAATATCACCGATGCAATCAGATGGGTACTCGGTGAACAGTCGGCCCGCGTGATGCGCGGTTCGAAAATGGAAGATATTATTTTTGACGGCACGGACAGCCGGACACCGATGAACAGCGCCTCGGTCAGTCTGATTTTAAACAATGACGACCATGTACTCGGTTCAAGCAATGAAGTGGTTATTTCAAGAAAACTGTACCGAAGCGGGGACAGCGAGTATTTTATCAACAGCGAAAAAGCCAAGCTGAAAGATATTACAGAGCTGTTTTTAGACTCCGGTCTCGGAAAGAATGCATATAATATTATCAGCCAGGGACAGGTCGATGAAATTTTAAAGGCGAAACCGCTTGAACGCCGGAAGATTATCGAGGAAGCTGCGGGTGTAATGAAGTATAAAAACCGCAAGCACGAATCGGAAAAACGTCTCGACGACACGAAGCAGAACCTGTCGCGTGTTCACGATATTATCGAAGAAATCAGTTCCCGGGTACACCGTCTGGAAAAAGAAAGTGCCATCGCAGAAGAATACCTTGCGCTGAAAGAAGAAATGACACAAAGCGACATCGAGGTCAATGTCTACGATACGAAACTGCTTCTTACAGAACTCGATGAAATTACCGCAAGGATTCAAAAAGAGGAGTCTGGCTTAGAGCATGCCCGCACTACGCTGAAAGAAGTGCTCACCGAACTTAATTCCCTTGAAGAAGAGCGGGAAAAACTGCAGCAGGAAGAGCGCAGCTTAAATCAGGAACTTCTTCAGACGACGCGGGAACTCGAAAAAATCGAAGGGCGTATCGCACTCTATGCCGAACGTGAAACGAACAAAGAAACGCTGAAGCAGGATTTGAATACCCGTCTTAAAAATTACGAAGAAGATTTAAATGGCTTAACAAAAGAGCTGTCACAAGAAGAAAAGAAGCAGGCTGAGTTAACATCCAGGCAGGCTGAATTGATAAAAGCCGTCAAAGACAAAAAACGCGAGCTCGCTGTCGTAGAGTCGACAGATGACAGCGATATTGAAAAGCTGAAAGATGAATATTACGAGCTGATGGTTAAGAAAACCACGCTCGAAAACGATAAACGCCGGAGCCGTGATGAACAGTCAAAAATAGCTGACAGTATCCAGTATAAAAAGGAACGTCTGGAAGCGCTCGATGCTGAAGCTGCGGAATTAAAGAGTATTCTTGATGAGAAAAAACAGATGCTGGCTGAAGCGGAGGGTGAGTTAACCGCTACGCGCACGGATTATAAAAATACCCGTCTCAGACTGAATAATCTGAACGAGCAGTACGACAAGGCTAAAAGTGATTACAGCCGGGCTGAAAACTTTATTCAGAACCAGCAGTCGAAACTCGATATGCTGAAAAATATGTCGGAGAACTATCAGGGATATTATCCCGGCGTCCGGGCTGTACTCAAAAACAAAGACAGCATTCCCGGTGTTATCGGCGCCGTCGGCGAACTGATATCGGCACCGTCTGAATATATGACGGCTCTCGATACAGCACTCGGCCAGGCCAGTCAGAATATCGTTATGGATGTCGAACATAACGCGCGTACTGCAATTGCCTTTTTAAAGCAGAAAAACTTTGGTTTTGCGACCTTCCTGCCGCTGGATACGATTCGTGAACGTTATCTTTCAGTCGATGTTGAAAAATCGCTTGAAGCGTCAAATATCGATTACCAGGTTTTATCGGAAGTTGCAGATATTAAACGCGAATACCGGAAAGTGCTCCTGCACCTCTTAAATACGACAGTTGTCGTTAAAGATTTGAGCGATGCTTCTGCCATGGCAAGAGCAACCGGCCAGCGTGTCCGCATCATTACGATGGACGGTGAAACGATTATGCCGGGCGGAGCAATGAGCGGCGGTTCAAAAAACCGCAAAGGCTCCATTATGGAAACGAAGAAGGAAATTGCAGGAATTACAGAAAAAATTAAAGAGTATACAACACAGACAGCAGTGCTGAAAGAGGCAGTCGACAAGACAGCAGATCAGATTGCCGGGGCGACTGTAGAACTGAAGCAGCTGGAAGAAGCAGGCACAAAACTTGGTGAAAACCATGACGCGCTCCAGACTGAAGTCACACAGCTTGATTTTAAGCTCTCGAATAAAACTGCTGCTGCGGCTGAACTTAAGAGTGAAGTAGCGAGCCTCTCTCCGGATACCGGGACAGGCGACTACGATGGGAAAATTGAAATTTATACTCAGCAGATGGGTGATATTAATACGCGCATCGATATGATGAGCCGGTCGAAGAGCGAGAAAGAAACTCAAATTTCACAGCTTCAAAGTGAACTGCAGCAGCTGAATAATGATAAAATATTAATAGACGGCGAAATCCGTTTTACCGAGGCGGCACTTGAACGTCTCCGTGATAACATCGATAACTTAAAGCATAATATTGATAACACGAAAAGCGAAGCGGAGATGATCAACGATGATCTTTCGACGATGAACATCGCTGAACTGAAAGACAGCAAAGTGCAGTTATCAGCTGCCCTCGACGAACTGAACGCGAGATTCGGAACGATTACCGGCAAACTCGCGGCAATTAAAGAAGAGCACGAGAAGAAAACCGCAGCTGAAAGTGAACTGCGGAAATCCGCAGACAGCAGCCAGGAACAGCTGAGAACTGATTCCGCTGCCCGCGAAGGTTTAGATACACAAATTGAAAATAAAATGACATACTTAAGCGACAATTATAAAATGACTTATGAACTTGCTCTCGGGCAATTTGAGAGTTTCGAAAACATTGAAGCAAAACGTCAGAAAATTACACTGAACAAGAAGAGTATTGAAGAACTCGGCCCCGTTAATATCGGTGCCATTGAAGAGTTCGTGCTTGTTAATGAGCGTTATACGTTCTTAAAAGAGCAGGAAGATGACTTAATCGAAGCACGCCAGACCCTCCTCGACGTCATCAGCGAAATGGATGAAGCAGTCGCAGCGCGTTTCAAAGAAACATTCTATCAAGTGAACGATTACTTCCAGGAAGTATTTAGCGATATGTTCGGCGGAGGCCGGGCGGAACTGCGCCTTCTTGAAGAAGGGAATTATCTGGATTCCGGCATAGAAATATTTGCCGAACCGCCAGGTAAAAAATTGTCATCGCTGTCGCTTCTGTCAGGCGGCGAACGTGCACTGACCGCAATCAGTCTTCTGTTCAGTGTACTCCGGGTGAAAGTGAGTCCGTTTATTATTCTCGATGAAGTTGAAGCGGCACTCGACGAAGCGAATGTCACGAGATATGCAAAATATTTGAAAAAGCTGTCAGCTGATACGCAGTTTATCGTTATTACTCACCGTAAGGGTACGATGGAAGAAGCGGACCGGCTGTTCGGTGTCACTATGCAGGAACAAGGTGTCACGAAATTGATCAGCGTGGATTTAAAAAATTATGAAGAACCAGAACCGGCAGGAAAGGAAGGAATTTAATGGGGATTTTTGACCGTTTTAAACGCAAGAAGAAAAAACAGGAACAAGAACCTGCATCGCTTGAAGTACAGACGGATAAGCTCGATGACGGCCTGATTTCGCTCGATGAGTTTGAAGAATGGGAGCAGGAACAGCTCAGCTATAAATTTGAAGTCGGTCTTAAAAAGAGCCGCGACAAATTCCAGCAGGATATCAACGCGCTGATGGCACGCTACCGTACGGTAGATGAAGATTTCTTCGAAGCACTGGAAGAAGTGCTGATTTCAGCCGATGTCGGCTTTAATACAGTAATGGACTTAACCGAAGAGCTGCGCCGCGAAGCCCAGCTTAAAAATATTACGGAAACATCTGAACTCAGGGAAACCATCGTTGAAAAAATGGTTGAAATTTACGAGCAGAACGGCGATGTTTCGGATGAAATGAATATTAATGAAGACGGGCTGACTGTCGTCTTAATGGTCGGTGTTAATGGTGTCGGCAAAACGACATCAATCGGCAAGCTCGCACACAAGTATACGCAGGAAGGCAAAAAGGTTATGCTCGCTGCGGGAGATACTTTCCGCGCCGGTGCAATTAACCAGCTCCAGGTCTGGGGCGACCGCGTCGGGGTCGATGTCATTAAACAGGCGGAAGGTTCGGATCCCGCTGCAGTAATGTTCGATGCAGTCAGCGCAGCAAAAAAACGCGGGGCGGATATTTTATTCTGTGACACAGCAGGCCGTCTGCAAAATAAAGGCAATCTGATGAACGAACTGTCTAAAATTAAAAAGGTCATTCAGAAGGTCGTGCCTGAAGCGCCTCATGAAGTACTGCTCGTGCTCGACGCAACAACCGGGCAGAACGCACTCAGCCAGGCGAAAGCCTTTAAAGAAGTCACTGATGTATCAGGCATTATTTTATCCAAACTGGACGGTACTGCTAAAGGCGGTATTGTGCTGGCTATTAAAAACGAACTCGGCATCCCGGTTAAATTTGTCGGACTCGGCGAGCAGCTCGATGATCTGCAGCCGTTCGATGCGGAAAACTATGTATACGGCTTATTTGCTGATATGATTCAGGAGTCGGAAACACTCGAAGAAAAATTAGAGGAAGATAAAGATGACGAATGATTTAGAACGCACGATGCGGATGAATTATCTGTATGATTTTTATCAGTCTCTGTTAACTGACAAACAGCAGAAATATATTGAACTGTATTATCTGGAAGATTTTCAGTTCAGTGAAATCGCAGAAGAGATGAACGTGACACGGCAGGCTGTCTATGATAACCTTAAGCGCTCACGCGATATGCTGGAACAATACGAGGCCACACTCGGTATGTATAAAAATTTTAATAAACGTCTCGAACTGTACGCGGAGCTGAAAAATAAGCTCGGCGATAATATCAGCGAGGACGTCAGAAAAATAATCGAAAGATTAGAGAAATTGGATTAAGGAGGACGGCACTATGGCTTTTGAAGGTCTTGGAGAACGTCTGCAGTCCACGATGGACCGCATTAAAGGGAAAGGTAAAGTAACGGAGTCCGACGTTAAATTAATGATGCGCGAAGTGCGCCTCGCACTGCTTGAAGCGGACGTTAACTTTAAAGTCGTGAAGCAGTTCGTGAACGATGTTAAAGAACGCGCGCTCGGCTCGGCTGTTATGCAGAGCTTAACACCCGGCCAGCAGGTCATTAAAATCGTTCAGGAAGAGTTAACATCGCTCATGGGCGGAGAAAATCAGAAAATTAATCTCGCGCAGAAACCGCCGACAGTTATTATGATGGTCGGCCTGCAGGGTGCGGGTAAAACGACAACAGCAGGGAAGCTTGCTTTGCACCTGCGTAAAAAACACAATAAGCGCCCGCTCTTAGTAGCGGGGGATATTTACCGTCCGGCAGCGATTGATCAGCTGGAGACGGTCGGAAAACAAATCGATATTCCTGTCTTCGCTCTCGGCGATCAGGTAAAACCTGAGGAAATTACAGAAAAAGCGCTGCAGCACGCGAAAGAAGAACATCTCGATACGGTGATTATCGATACGGCAGGCCGTCTGCACATCGATGAAGCACTGATGAATGAGCTGAAAAATGTTAAAGAACTGTCGAAGCCGGATGAAATTATGCTCGTCGTCGATGCGATGACGGGACAGGATGCCGTAAATGTCGCAGAAAGATTTAACGAGCTGCTCGATATTACAGGCGTGACGCTGACGAAGCTCGACGGCGATACGCGCGGCGGGGCAGCACTGTCTATCCGCTCCGTTACTGAGAAACCGATTAAGTTTGTCGGGGTGTCCGAGAAAATGGATGGGCTCGAAGCCTTCCACCCGGAACGTATGGCCTCCCGCATACTCGGCATGGGCGATGTATTGTCCATTATTGAAAAAGCACAGGGCAACGTTAATGAAGATGAGCAGAAGGCGCTTGAGAAAAAACTGAAGGACTCGAGTTTTACACTCGACGACTTTTTGAGCCAGATGGACCAGGTGAAAACTTTGGGACCGCTGGATGATCTCTTAAAAATGATGCCAGGTGCAAACAAAATTAAAGGACTCGATAAAATGCAGTTCTCAGGCAAGGAAATCGACCATGTACAGGCGATTATCCGTTCGATGACACTCGATGAGCGCGAAAACCCTGAAAAACTGAACGCCAGCCGCAAAAAGCGTATCGCTAAAGGTTCCGGCCGTTCACTGCAGGAAATCAACCGTCTCTTAAAACAGTTTAATGAAATGAAGAAAATGATGAAACAGATGACGAGCGGCAAAAAGAAAGGCCGAAACCCGTTCGGCGGCATGGGTCTGCCATTCTAAAAGTAAAATACACATGTAAAGAAAAAACTCTTTACATGTGTATTCTTGTTTGTTATGATAAGTAAGTCGAAAAGAAGTAGAGAGAGGAGTTTTCACACATGGCAGTAAAAATTAGATTAACTCGTATGGGTTCTAAAAGAAATCCTTACTACCGTATCGTAGTTGCAGATGCACGCAGCCCGAGAGATGGTAGAATCATCGAACAAATCGGTTCATATAACCCGGTTTCTAAATCTGAAGATAACGTTGTCCTAGACAGCGAAAAAGCGTTAGAGTGGTTGCAGAATGGTGCTAAACCAAGCGACACTGTACGTAACATCTTCAGTGACAAAGGTATCATGGAACAGTTCCACAATGCTAAATTCGGGAAATAATTCCGATGGACAAATTACTTCAAACAATTCTTGAACCGATGCTGGATTATCCGGAAGAACTCGTTATTAACCGTGACGAGACGCCGCATAAAGTTTCGTATAAAATAAGCGTGCACGAATCAGATGTCGGGCGAATAATCGGCCGCGGCGGCCGGTTTATTAAAGCGCTCCGCATCGTTGTTTCAAACGCTGACAGAGACGCGTCAAAGAAAGTGTTTGTTGATTTGCATTAAGACACACTTTAACAGTGTGTCTTTTTATTCTTTATAAGAGGTGTTCATCTTGCGAATTAAAATTGGTAAACTGGTAAATTTCCACGGTGTCGGCGGCGAAGTTAAAATATTGAGCGACTCCGATTTTCTGGATGAACGTTTTCAAGCGGGCAAGACGGTGGAAATCGGCGGTAAAGTACTGACGATTGCAAGCTACCGCACGCATAAGAACTTCCATCTGCTGAAGTTTGAAGGGGTGTCGAATATGAACGACATTCTCGACTTAAAAGGCAAGGATGTTTTTATCGAAGAAAACGAAGAAGATCTCAAGCTTGAAGAGAACGAGTATCACGTTCGTGACATCGTCGGTCTGACGGTTATTAATCTCGATAATAATACCGAGCTCGGTAAAATTTCTGAAGTGATGTTCACCGGAGCAAACGACGTCTGGGTCATAGAAGGCGAACGCGAATATTTAATTCCGTACATCGAACAGGTCGTTAAAACGGTCGATCTCGACCGCGGGCTTGTTGAAATTACACCACTCGAAGGATTGTTGGATTAATGAATATATACTATTTAACATTGTTTCCGGACATGTACGAAGGTGTCCTCGGAGCATCTATTTTAAAACGCGCCAAAGACAAAGGCATCGTTGATTATCATATGGTTAACTTCCGTGATTTTTCAAACGATAAACATAACAAAGTCGATGATTATCCATATGGCGGCGGGGCAGGCATGGTTTTAAAACCGGAACCTGTCTTCAACGCTATGGACAGTCTGGATATCGGCGATAACAAGCGCGTTATTTTAATGTGCCCGCAGGGCAGGCCGTTTGACCAGAAACTCGCTGAAGAGCTGGCTGAAGAAGACAACATTGTCTTTATCAACGGCCACTATGAAGGTTACGATGAGCGGATTCGTTCGCTCGTTACCGATGAAGTATCCATCGGTGATTATGTTTTAACAGGCGGCGAGCTCGCATCGATGACAATGACTGATGCAATTGTCCGTCTGATTCCGGATGTGCTGAGCAATGAAGCAAGCCATCAGGAAGATTCATTCTCGACGGGTATGCTTGAACATCCGCATTACACCCGCCCGAGAGAATACCGCGGCATGAAAGTGCCGGATGTGCTCTTGTCCGGAAATCATAAACTGATTGAAGAATGGCGCCATGAAGAAAGTCTGAAACGCACAAAGGAACGCCGTCCGGATCTCCTGGACGGATAAAGTTCAGTTTTATTTTAAAACATATTGAATGACCATAGTTTGTATGGTAATATTATACGAGTGTAAATACACGTAAATATCACAATCATCCGCTGCCAAAGCAATTCGGGCAAGATAATTGGAAGAAGGAGAAGATATATTATGTCACAGGAATTATTAAATTCTATCGTTAAAGACCAGTTGAAAACTGATATCCCTGAATTTAAAGCAGGAGATACAGTTAAAGTTCACGTTCGTATCGTAGAGGGAGACCGCGAAAGAATCCAGCTTTTCGAAGGTGTTGTAATCAAACGCCGCGGAGGCGGAATTTCAGAAACTTTCACTGTACGTAAAATTTCTTACGGTGTTGGTGTTGAGCGTACATTCCCTGTACACACGCCTAAAATCGAGAAAATCGACGTTGTCCGCCGTGGACGCGTACGTCGTGCTAAACTTTACTACCTGCGCAACCTGCGCGGTAAAGCTGCCCGCATCAGAGAAATCCGATAAGGCACTTTATCATACCCGGACCAGTTTGGTCCGGGTATTTTTTTGCTTAGTTTTAATGTTAACTAAAGTTAAGCAATGTTGTATTATGCTGTCGGGCCGTTGTATAAATGAAGTAGCAAATTTACTTTGTGGAGGCGGTGCAAATGTTTTTGACTGACCGGAAAGATCCGGAAGAACTGCTGTTCTATCAGGCTTTGTCAAGGTGGCGAGGACTCGATAAAAATTCTGAGGAACATTTATGGAGACTTCGGCGCGGCGCTGCCGGCGAGCGCACCTATGATTTACTGTTTGACGAGGCGGGGCACAGTAATTTATATGTTTTCCGTGATTTATATTTACAGATTGAAGGATCTGTCACCCAGTACGACACTTTAATCGTTAGTGAGTCCGGTATTACCGTTAACGAAATTAAAAATTTTTCAGGCGATTACCGGGTGGAAGGGACAACCTGGTACAGAGGGGATTACGCTCTCCCGGACGACGCGCTCAGCCAGCTCAGGCGCGCTGTTGGAAAGCTTTTGAGGTTGAAACGGGCCGTATCTTTTGAGTTTGAAGTGTCCGGAAAACTGGTTTTCCCTCATGAAGAATTCAGGCTTTCCGGAGGGGAAGGAAGTCTCTTTCAGCACCTTGTGATGCGCTATGACATGCGCCGTTATTTCCGGAGTTTTGAAAATGAATACAGCGGCGGCTGCGCTTCTGAACTTGCAGATGTGATTGAGCGTCACATCGTGCCGAATCCTTATTTTAAACTCCGCGTCGAATTCGATATGGTCAGGCAGGGACTATACTGCGGCGGGTGCGGGAGCTTTAGGCTGGAAAAACAAAGTTTTCATCATCTATGCCTCAGCTGCGGCTCCCGGGAAAGCAACGAAACTCATCTAGTGCGGGCTATCAGCGATTTTAAATATTTATTTGGAGATTTGGAGATGACCAGCCGGAGGATGATGGGGTTTATGGGGGGAGCTGTTAACGTGCGCACCCTCCAGAGAATTTTGAATAAGTACTGTGATGCTGCAGGCAGATATAAATCAAGTAATTATATATTTAAGTACTATGATTTTACTGAAGCGATGAAAAAAGAGCAGAATACCCGTAAATATAAAGATTATCTTAACTGATAAGATATTTATTGGATTTGTCGGACACCGTAGATTTGACAGTGTCCGATAACGGGATTTGTCGGACACCGTGGCTTTGATAGTGTCCGATAACAGGATTTGTCGGACACCGTGGCTTTGACAGTGTCTGACAAAACCCAATCCTCCTCACATCCCGCCCAAAATCATGATAAAATACAAGAGGAATAAACAAAACACAAGAAAATCAAATTTTAAAAATAACAATACAGAAAGGGGCAACCGAAGATGTCAATTAACTGGTTCCCGGGGCATATGGCGAAGGCGCGCCGCCAGATTGAAGAGAGTTTGAAGAAGGTGGACGTCGTTATAGAAATACTGGACGCGCGCATTCCCTATGCTTCCAAAAATCCGATGCTCGATCACGTCATCGGTGATAAGCCGAGAGTGGTTGTACTGAATAAGAAAGATATGGCGAATAACAAGGAAACGGATCGCTGGATTAACCGCCTGAAGGCTGAAGGAGTTTATCCTATAGCGCTGAACGGTAAGGAGCCGAACGTGTTGAAGAAAATTGAAAACACAGTCGTTGAAGCGACGAAAGAAATCTTTGAACGCATGGAGCGTAAAGGCATTAATCCGCGTGCGATCAGAGCAATGATTGTCGGAATTCCGAACGTTGGCAAATCCACGATTATTAATAATATAGCAAAACGAAAAGTGGCGAAAACCGGCAACACGCCGGGCGTGACGAAAGCGCAGCAGTGGATTAAGGCGGGAACTAAGATGGAACTGCTCGACACTCCGGGTGTGCTTTGGCCGAAATTCGAAGACGAGTCAATCGGACAGAAACTGTCGCTGACGGGTGCAATTAAGGATAACGTCGTGAACCTCGACGACATTGCGATCTTTGCCCTTAAATTCATGCAGGAGCATCACCTTGATGCGCTCAAACAGTTTTACAATATTAACATCGATGAAAACACCGAAATCGTGGAAATTTTTGATGCAATCGGCCAGTCGCGCGGCTTTAAAATGAGCGGCAATGAAATCGACTACGAGCGCGTGACAGAAAGAGTTATCTACGATACACGCGATGCTAAAATCGGGCGTTTTACCTTCGACCTCGCAGAGAGTGCGGAATGATTATATGAAGATAAGCGATATTAAACTCGAAATTGACAAGATAAAAACCCTGGCAGATTTAACTGCCTCGCCTTTTCACGAAGACGAACGAAAAGGTGTACAGAGCGCGCTTAACAGAAGGGCGCGCCTCCTCCAAAAAGAAAGGGCGCTCCTGGAGCATTACGACACGATGATGCGCCATGAAAACGAGCATCCCGCTGCCAGTCTCGCGGGTGTCGATGAAGCAGGGCGCGGACCGCTTGCGGGCGACGTGGTAGCTGCGGCTGTGATTCTGCCGGATGATTATAAAATAATCGGCCTCGATGACTCTAAAAAAGTACCTGAGTCAAAGAGGCTTGCTCTGCGCGAAGAAATTATGGAGCACGCTGAGTACGGTATCGGCATTGCGACAGCGGCGGAAATCGATAAGCACAATATTTATGAGGCGACGAAAATTGCCATGCAGCGCGCGATTGATAATCTTCCGCGGACGCCTGATCATTTACTGATCGATGCGATGACGCTCGGCAATAATATTCCGCAGACCTCGCTTATAAAAGGTGATGCGGTCTCCAATTCAATTGCAGCCGCTTCGATAATCGCAAAGACAACTCGTGACTTAATGATGGCAGAATACGAGGATGAATATCCGGATTACGGCTTTTTGAAGCATAAGGGCTACGGCACAAAAGCGCATCTTGAAGCTTTGCATAAATACGGGGCAACACCTATCCACAGAAAAACTTTTGAACCGGTAAAAAGTATGACCAGCGGACAAATTTAAGTATGAAAATTCACAAACTTTTAATAGCAAAAAAGTATATTCTTACGGTTTCGAATCATATTTTCTGCAACTTGTGATTTATTTTTCAAACTTTCTTAAAATAACAATAATTTGTTTCATTAGTTACCAGTTACACGTTTACATTCAACGATGGGTTTCCTATAATTGAGTATGTAAGCTTTATTAAAAAGTCTTAGGAGGAAAATCATGAATATCCATGAGTATCAAGGAAAAGAAATTTTTCGCTCAATGGGTGTAAACGTACCTAAAGGTGACGTTGCTCTTACACCAGAAGAAGCAGTTGAAGTTGCAAAAACACTTGATTCAGATGTCTACGTTGTCAAAGCTCAAATCCACGCAGGTGGCCGTGGTAAAGCAGGCGGCGTTAAGATAGCAAAATCTGTCGATGAGGTTAAAGAATATGCCGAAGAACTGTTAGGCAAAGTCTTAGTTACTCATCAGAACGGTCCGGACGGGACTGAAATCAAACGTCTTCTGATTGAAGAAGGCTGCGATATCGACAGCGAATACTACTTAGGTTTCGTAATTGACCGCGCGACGAACCGCGTAACATTAATGGGTTCTGAAGAAGGCGGAACTGAAATCGAAGAAGTGGCAGAAGCAACTCCTGAAAAGATTTTTAAAGAAGTGATTGACCCTGCAGTAGGTCTTCTGCCTTTCCAGGCTAAGAGACTTGCTTTCAATATTAATATTCCAACAGCATCAGTAAACAAAGCAGCTAAATTAATGCTTTCTTTATACGATGTGTTTATCGAAAAAGATGCAGCAATTATGGAAATCAACCCGCTTGTTACGACAGGCGACGGCGAAGTTATTGCGCTTGACGCGAAAGTTAACTTCGATGCGAACGCTTTATACAGAAACAAAGATATCGTTGAATTACGCGACTTCGATGAAGAAGATGAAAAAGAAATCGAAGCTTCAAAACACGATTTAGCATACATCGCCTTAGAAGGTAACATCGGCTGTATGGTTAACGGTGCCGGACTTGCTATGGCAACGATGGATACGATTAACCACTTCGGCGGAAAACCTGCCAACTTCCTCGACGTAGGGGGCGGCGCGACTGCTGAGAAAGTTACTGAAGCGTTCAAACTTATTTTAAGCGATAAAGCAGTAGAAGGAATCTTTGTAAACATTTTCGGCGGCATTATGAAGTGTGACGTTATCGCTGAAGGTGTCGTTGAGGCTGTCAATAATGTCGGTCTTGAAATACCTCTTGTAGTGCGTTTGGAAGGTACAAACGTTAAAGAAGGTAAACAAATTCTTGCAGATTCAGGTCTTGCAATCACACCGGCAGGCACAATGGCTGAAGGTGCTCAGAAGATCATCGCTGCTGTAAACGAAAATAAATAATAACGGAGGAATATATTGTGGCTGTATTTGTAGATAAAAATACTAAAGTAATTGTACAGGGTATTACCGGTTCAACAGCACTATTCCACACGAAGCAGATGCTTGAGTACGGTACTCAGATTGTTGCTGGTGTGACACCTGGTAAAGGCGGACAAGATGTTGAAGGCGTTCCTGTATTCAACACTGTAGAAGAAGCTAAAAAAGAAACTGGCGCAACTGTATCGGTAGTTTACGTGCCGGCTCCATTCGCAGCGGACTCAATCATGGAAGCTGCAGATGCTGAGCTTGACCTCGTAATTTGTATTACCGAGCACATCCCGGTACTCGACATGGTTAAAGTTGTACGTTATTTAGAAGATAAAAACACGCGTCTTATCGGACCGAACTGTCCGGGTGTTATTACTGCCGATGAAACTAAGATCGGTATTATGCCCGGCTATATCCACAAAAAAGGACACGTCGGTGTTGTATCACGCTCAGGGACGTTAACTTATGAAGCAGTTCACCAGTTAACACAGGAAGGTGTCGGCCAGACATCTGCTGTCGGTATCGGCGGAGACCCTGTTAACGGAACGAACTTTATCGATGTATTAAAAGAATTCAACGAAGATCCTGAAACTTACGCTGTAGTAATGATTGGGGAAATCGGCGGTACTGCTGAAGAAGAAGCGGCAGAGTGGGTTCGCGATAACATGACTAAACCTGTTGTCGGCTTCATCGGCGGACAGACTGCACCTCCAGGGAAACGCATGGGCCATGCCGGTGCGATTATTTCAGGCGGTAAAGGGACAGCTGATGAAAAAATCCGTATTATGAACGAATGCGGAATTGAAACAGCTGCAACACCTTCTGAAATTGGTGAAACGCTTATCGAGCGCATCAAAAAAGAAGACGGGCTTTACGAAAAATGCCTGACTGTAAAATAAATGAAATATAACTCAGCTAAGTGAGTGAATCAGACGGTAATCCGCATGGATTATCGTCTTTTTTTGTCTTTTTCTGGAAGGTTTTGTCGGCAAAATGATATCTGAAATTCCTGAGAAACATCTATAATATAAGTATCGGAATAACAGGGGGATGTTTATGGATTTACTATTGCTGAGTTTTGCAGGGGTCACTGCTAAAGAATATTTGACACTCTTAAATAAGAGCTGGATTTCGCCTGAATTAAAAAAGAAAATTAACTATGCAGGGTCGCTCGACAGAAAGAAAATTATAGCTCGTCTCGACAGGGATAACATCGGCTATCTTACGCATGAGCACGGGCTTTATCCGGCATTGCTGAAAGAAATTTATGATTTTCCCTACATATTATATTACCGGGGGAATGCTGCTCTTTTAAAGGAAGAGATGCTCGGGGTCGTCGGGAGCAGAAAGGCGACCGCCTATACCAGAAAATCTCTCGAGCTCCTCTTGCCGTCTTTAAAAAACATTGCTATTATATCAGGACTTGCCTACGGGGCAGATGAAGCGGCCCACCGGACAGCACTTTCACATAACATAAAGACAATCGGTGTGCTCGCCTTCGGTCATAATACGCATTATCCGAAAACGACGGCGGGCATCCGCACTGAAATGGAGAAAAACCATCTGACCATCAGCGAATATCCGCCGGATACTCCAATTCAAAAATGGCAGTTTGTGGCCAGAAACAGAATTATTGCCGGGTGCGCCCGCGGTGTGCTGGTGACTGAAGCGGAAGAAAAAAGCGGCAGTCTTATTACGCTCGAAATGGCGCTCGATGAGAACCGGAACGCTTACTGCCTGCCGGGAAGCATTACTTCAGCGCTGTCTAAAGGCACCAACTTGCGCCTGAAAGAAGGTGCAACTATCGTCACGGAAGCAGAGGATATACAGAGTGATTTCGTCTGAATTCCGGAACGCTGAATATTATAATAAATCGATTTTTATTGACAAAGTAAAATTTAACTGTGTATCATTTGGACTTGTATAGATTAAAAGTAAATTAGGAGGCAGCAGAGTGGCAGACAATTTAGTTATCGTAGAATCACCTGCGAAAGCAAAGACGATTGAAAAGTACCTCGGTAAACGATATAAAGTAATTGCTTCCATGGGACACGTGAGAGATCTTCCGCGCAGTCAGACTGGAATTGATACAGAAAATAATTACGAACCTAAATATATTACGATACGGGGTAAAGGCCCGTTATTGAAAGAATTGAAAAAAGAAGCAAAAAAAGCGAAAAAAGTATTTCTCGCAAGTGACCCCGATAGGGAAGGGGAAGCAATTGCCTGGCATTTAAGCCATGCGCTCGGACCGGACAATGATTATTACCGCGTAGTTTTCAATGAAATTACAAAGGACGCGGTGAAGGAAAGTTTTAAAACACCAGCAGAAATCGATATGCAGCTGGTAGATGCCCAGCAGGCCCGTCGCATACTCGACCGTCTGGTAGGTTACAATATTTCGCCTGTATTATGGAAGAAAGTGAAAAAAGGATTATCGGCGGGACGTGTGCAGTCAGTGGCACTGAAGCTGATTATCGACCGTGAAAATGAAATCCGTAAATTCGTTCCGGAAGAATACTGGTCTATCGAAGGAACATTTAAAACAGGGCGTTCGAAATTTACAGGTAAATTCAATAAGCTTGAGAAAGACAAGCAGAAGACCAAACTAAAAACTAAAGACGATGTCGATAAAGTATTAAATCAGCTGAAAGGCAACGACTTCCACATCGATTCCGTAGAGAAAAAAGAGAAGAAACGCTATCCGGCACAGCCGTTTACAACATCTTCTCTCCAGCAGGAAGCGGCGCGCAAACTGAATTTTAAAGCGCGTAAAACGATGATGCTTGCCCAGCAGCTCTATGAAGGTATCGATATTAAAAAAGAAGGTACGGTCGGTCTGATTACTTATATGAGAACGGACTCGACGCGTATTTCGAATACTGCCAAAGATGAAGCTTACGATTTAATTGAATCAGCCTACGGCAAAGAATTTACCGGAACACAGAAATCATCGAACAAAGCGGCAGCCCAGGATGCACACGAAGCAGTACGCCCGACATCGGCAAACCGCACACCGGATAATATGAAACAGTACTTAAGCCGCGACCAGCACCGTCTGTATAAACTGATCTGGGATCGCTTTATAGCGAGCCAGATGGCACCGGCAATACTGGATACTGTTAAAATTGATTTAAGTAACAACGGCGTGCTCTTTAGAAGCACGGGCCAGACGATTAAATTTAAAGGGTTTATGCAAATTTATATTGAAGGTTCGGATGACGAAGAAGATGATTTAAACAGCAAACTTCCCGAAATGAACGAAGGCGAGACAGTGACATCTGAAAAAATTGAGCCGGCCCAGCACTTTACGCAGCCGCCGCCGAGATTTACCGAAGCGCGTCTCGTTAAAACGCTTGAAGAATCGGGAATCGGACGTCCGTCAACATACGCACCGACAATCGATACGATTCAAAAACGCAACTATGTCCGCATGGACCAGAAGCGTTTTATCCCGACAGAAATCGGTGAAATTGTAAACGAGCAGGTCGTGGAATATTTCCCGGACATTATCGATATTGCGTTTACACGCAATATGGAGGAAAGTCTCGACTCGGTCGCTGAAGGCGATAAAGAATGGCGCGAAGTGATCGATGAGTTCTACAAAGGATTCAGTCCGCAGGTGGAACGCGCGGAAGAAGAGATGGAAAAAATTGAAATTAAAGATGAACCGGTCGGAGAAGACTGTGAGAAATGCGGATCTCCGATGGTTTATAAAATGGGTCGCTACGGCAAATTCATGGCATGCTCGAATTTCCCTGACTGCCGCAACACCAAAGCAATCGTTAAGGAAATCGGCGTTAAATGCCCGACTTGTAAAGAAGGGGAAGTTGTCGAACGCAAATCGAAGAGAAACAGAATCTTCTACGGCTGCGAACGCTACCCTGAATGTGACTTCGTCTCATGGGACCGTCCTATCGGACGCGACTGCCCGAAATGCGAACACTATCTGGTCGAAACGAAGAAAGGCAAAAAAGCGCAGGTTAAATGTACGAACTGCGATTACACAGAAGACGCAAGCTAAGAGTGAACCGCCCGCGTGGGCGGTTTTTTGCTGTTGGCGCTAATGTAAGCGCCTTTATTGTCTTCCATTTCGACAGAATTATAAATATTTGTACAATTAAGTGCAATTTCTTTAAAAATGGTTTAAAATAGCTAATGTTGTTTATTTATGGACAGGTGACTATTGTATTGCTTGGATAAATAATTTAAATTATGATAAAATTCAGACAAAGAATGAGGTGGTTGAAATTTACGTTAATGATTTCCTGCGTATGCTCAAGTATCAGCGTAATTTTTCAGATCATTCTATAAAAAGTTATGATCATGATATTCATGAGTTCATAACTTTTTTAAAGAGAGAAAGTTTATCGGTTCCATCGTTTAAATATATGGATGCAAGAAACTATCTGGCAATGCTGTATGAACGCAATTTAAAAAAATCAACGGTATCGAGGAAAATATCGACGCTCCGAAGCTACTATAATTATTTGGCTGACAGGGAATGCGTCGATATAAATCCGTTTACGGCACTGCCTTTTCCGAAGAAGGAAGCTGTACTTCCGGATTTCATGTATCCGAACGAAATCGAAGCGCTGTTTGGCAGCCTGGATGAGAATCATAAAATGTACGAACGGGATCTCGCAATACTGGAGCTGCTCTATGCGACAGGTATGCGGGCGGGCGAAATGATCGGCCTCCGGCTGCAGGATATTGATTTCACTGTGCAGATTGTCCGGGTACTCGGCAAAGGACGCAAATGGCGGGTCGTCCCGTTTCATGACCGCGCAGCGGCGGCGCTTCGAAACTATGCGGAAATATACAGCGAAGATATACTTAAGAATGATGCAATGTGGGTAAACCATAGAGGGGGACCGCTCACAGTCCGCGGACTCCGGCATATTATCGATATGACGGTCAAGCGGAGCGCACTTCATTTAGACATTCACCCGCATACTTTCAGGCATACATTTGCAACGCATTTACTGAACAACGGAGCAGATTTACGGGCGGTGCAGGATTTGCTCGGCCACGAGTCTTTATCGACGACACAGCGGTATACGCATGTGACGACAGAACAGCTTAAAAAGACTTATTTAAATGCACACCCCAGTAATAAGAAGAGGTGACATGAATGACGACGATATTCGCGATCAGACATAATGACAAAATGGCGATTGCAGGCGACGGCCAGGTAACACTCGGCAATCAGGTTGTGATGAAGCATACAGCTAAAAAAGTCCGCCGGCTCTTTAACGACCAGGTTGTAGCAGGTTTTGCGGGCAGTGTGGCAGATGCTTTTACGCTGTTTGAGAAATTTGAAGCAAATCTGCACGAGTACAACGGCAATTTGCAGCGTGCTGCAGTTGAACTGGCTAAGGAGTGGCGGGGCGATAAAATGCTCCGGCAGCTGGAAGCCATGCTGATTGTAATGGATAAAAGTGATCTGCTGCTCGTTTCCGGCACCGGTGAAGTCATCGAACCGGATGACGGCATTCTCGCAATCGGCTCCGGCGGCAACTATGCTCTCGCAGCAGGACGCGCCATGAAAAAATACGGTGCTGATTTAAGTGCCGAAACGATTGCTTATGACAGTCTTAAACTGGCAAGCGAAATTTGCGTATTTACAAACGACAATATAATAGTAGAAACAATCGATTAAGGAAGCGTGAGATAAATGCCAAACACTAATCTTTCTCCAAGAGAAATTACAGCACGTCTCGACGAAAGTATTATTGGACAGAATGAAGCGAAGCGGAAAGTTGCGATTGCTATGCGCAACCGTTACAGAAGAATGCTGCTCGACGATGAATTAAAAGAGGAAGTTATTCCGAAAAATATTCTGATGATCGGGCCGACTGGTGTCGGTAAAACAGAGATTGCGAGACGCATAGCGAAAATTACAGGCAGTCCGTATACGAAAGTCGAAGCGACGAAGTACACGGAAGTCGGCTATGTCGGCCGCGACGTTGAGTCGATGGTCCGGGATCTCGTTGACAGCGCCGTCCGCATGGTCAAAGAAGCGAAGAAAAAAGAAGTTGCTGAAGATGCGGAAAACCTGGCTAACGAACGTCTGACAGGCCTGCTCGCTCCGGGACGTAAAAAACAGAAACAGACGGGCTCAAATCCGTTTGAAATGTTTATGAACCAGCAGGGCGAGGAAGAAGAAATTGAAGAAGTCGATGACTCTGTCCGCCTGAAACGCCGCGATATTAAAAGCCAGCTGCTCGCGGGCAAACTCGAGGACGAGAAAGTAACGATTGAAGTTGCGGAAAGTTCGAACCAGCTCGGCATGATGATGCCGGGCATGGATAACAACGGCATGGGCGACATGCTGCAGAACTTAATGCCGAAGAAAAAACACAAGCGGACGATGACGGTTAAAAAAGCCCGTCAGTACTTAATCGATGAAGAGGCTGAAAAGCTGATTGATATCGATAATGTAAACGACGAAGCGATAGAGCTCGCGGAAACAACAGGTATTATTTTTATCGACGAAATTGATAAGATAGCGAAGAGCAGCCAGAACTCGGGAGACGTGTCGAGAGAAGGCGTGCAGCGCGATATTTTACCGATTGTCGAAGGGTCAACGGTGCAGACTAAATACGGTTCGATAAAAACAGACTATATTTTATTCATCGGGGCGGGCGCCTTCCACGTGGCGAAACCAAGTGATTTAATACCTGAGCTGCAGGGGCGTTTCCCGCTCCGCGTCGAGCTGAACAAATTAACGGCGGACGATTTCGAACGTATCTTAAAAGAACCGAAGAACTCCCTGCTCGAACAGTACGAAGCGCTGCTTAAGACAGAAGACGTATCCGTATCATTTACGGATGAAGCGGTCCAGGCGCTTGCTGAAATTGCCTACAAAGTAAACTCCGAGACAGACGATATCGGTGCGCGGAGACTGCATACGATTTTAGAAACGCTGCTTGAGGAACTCTTGTTCGAAGCGAGCAATATGCAGGGCGCGCACGTTGAAATTACGAAGCAGTATGTCGATTCAAAACTGGACCATATTTCTACAGACAAAGATTTAAGCGAATTTATTTTATAATTTAACAGGAGTGAAATAACCATGCCAAGTTTATTACAGAAAACACGTGAGATTAACAATTTAATTCAAGGAAGTTCAAACATTAAAGTAGACTTCGAAGAAGTAGCGGATAAATTAAGTCGTATTCTGGAGTGTAATACTTTTATCGTATCAAAGAGAGGTAAACTGCTCGGTATCGGTGTTGTTCAGACAATCGAAAACGAACGCATCGTCGATATGCTGGATAACAGACAATTCCCGGACTATTACGTTAACCAGATTATGCGTATTACAGAAACCCGCGAAAACATCGCTTTTGAAGATGACTTAACAATCTTCCCGGCTGAAGATCCTTACCAGGATTCAGAAACATGCATCGTGCCGATTTACGGCGGAGGCAACCGTTTAGGCACACTGGTTCTTGGACGGAGAGAAAATAAATTCTCAGAAGACGATCTCGTTCTTGCAGAATATGCTGGTACAGTGGTCGGCATGGAAATCCTCCGCGAGAAAAATGAAGAAGTTGAACAGAAAGCACGCGATAAAGCGAGCATTGCCATGGCAATCCGTTCTCTGTCGTATTCAGAGCGCGAAGCAATCGAACACATTTTTGATGAGCTTGATGCAGATGAAGGACTGCTCGTTGCTTCTAAAGTTGCAGACCGTGTCGGCATTACGCGTTCGGTTATCGTTAACGCACTCCGTAAACTTGAAAGTGCAGGCGTAATCGAATCCCGTTCACTCGGTATGAAAGGAACGTTTATCAAAGTTAAAAAAGAAGACTTCCTTCCGGAGCTCCGCAAAGAAAGCTAAACTTGCAGAGAAGGAATATATATGATATAGTATTAATCGGTCAAAAGACCAAATACGCACAGCAGAGTAAGGGATTAACCGGTGCCTGTTTACAGGTGGTTATTCAGCACGATGCTGGAGGTATAAACCAATTAGGAGGAAACAAATCATGGCAGTAATTACTATGAAACAATTGCTTGAAGCAGGTGTGCATTTCGGACACCAGACACGCCGCTGGAACCCTAAGATGAGCAAATACATCTTCACGGAACGTAACGGCATCTACATTATCGACCTGCAAAAAACAGTTAAAAAAGTTGCAGAGGCTTACGACTTCGTTAAGTCAATCTCTGAAGAAGGCGGACAGGTTCTGTTTGTCGGTACTAAAAAACAAGCTCAGGACGCTATCAAAGAAGAAGCGGAACGTGCTGGACAGCTTTACGTTAACCAGCGCTGGTTAGGCGGTATCTTAACTAACTACCAGACGATTAACAAACGCATCAAGAGAATTTCTGAAATTGAAAAAATGGAAGCTGACGGAACTTTCGACGTTCTTCCTAAAAAAGAAGTTGTTGAACTGCGTAAAGAATACGCACGCTTAAACAAATTCTTAGGCGGTATCCGCGACATGAAGAAAATGCCTAGCGCTATTTTCATCGTTGACCCTCGTAAAGAGCGCAACGCGATTGCAGAAGCTAAAAAATTAGGAATTCCTATCGTAGCAATGGTCGACACTAACTGTGACCCTGACGAAATCGACTACGTAATCCCGGCTAACGACGACGCTATCCGCGCAGTCAGACTGATGACAAGCAAAATGGCGGATGCTGTTTTAGAAGGTCAGCGCGGTATTTCAGACGAAGAAGTAGCAGCAGAACAAAATATCGACTTAAAAGAAGAAGATGCTTCAGCTGAAACTACAGAAGAAAACGCGCAATAATTAATTGAGAATTCAGGTGATAAGCGTAATACTTATCACCTTTTTTACAACAATTATATGGAGGACTGAACAATGGCTATTTCAGCAAAATTAGTTAAAGAACTACGTGAAAAAACAGGCGCAGGCATGATGGACTGTAAAAAAGCGCTTATCGAAACTGATGGAGACATCGACAAAGCAGTCGATTACCTCCGTGAAAACGGTATTGCAAAAGCAGCTAAAAAAGCTGACCGTATCGCTGCAGAAGGTGCTGTTTACATCACTTCTGAAGGAAACGAAGCGGTAATCGTTGAAATCAACTCTGAAACAGACTTCGTTGCACGTAACGAAGCATTCCAGACACTTGTTAAAAGAATCGCTTCACACATCCTTGCAACTAAACCTGCAGATGTAGAAGCTTTATACAGCTCTGAACTTGATGGTGAAACTGTAACTTCAATTATGAACAACGCAGTTGCAACTATCGGAGAGAAATTAAACATCAGACGTTTTGCAGTTGAAACCAAAACTGACAATGACGCTTTCGGCCAGTACATGCACATGGGCGGACGCATCGGCGTATTAACAGTTGTAGAAGGTACTACTGACGAAACAGTTGCGAAAGATGTTGCTATGCACGCTGCAGCATTAAACCCTAAATACGTTTCACGCGACGAAGTAGATCAGGCTGAACTTGATCACGAGCGCGATGTTCTGCGTCAGCAGGCATTAAATGAAGGTAAACCTGAAAAAATCGTCGACAAGATGGTTGAAGGAAGAATCCGCAAGTATTTAGAAGAAATCTGCATCGTGGATCAGCCGTTTGTTAAAGACTCTGATCAGACAGTACAGCAGTACTTAGAGTCTAAAAATGCATCAATCCGCACTTTCGTCCGTTACGAACTTGGTGAAGGTATTGAAAAACGCGAAGAAAACTTTGCTGACGAAGTATTAGGACAAGTTAAAAAATAAATTGCTTAAAAAGACACTTCGGTGTCTTTTTTTCTAAGTAATAAATTCGAAGGAAAAGGATTGAAAAACATGGCTGAATCTTCTAAATTTACACGCATCGTGTTAAAGCTCAGCGGGGAAGCACTTGCTGGCGACGATGGTTTCGGAATTAATCCGGTTGTCATTAAAAATATTGCTTCCCAAGTTTCGGAAGCGCAAAAATTAGGCGTTGAAATGGCGATTATCGTCGGCGGCGGCAATATCTGGCGCGGCAAGATCGGCAGCGACCTCGGGATGGACCGCGGCACTGCAGATTACATGGGAATGCTTGCAACAGTTATGAACTCACTGGCACTGCAGGACAGTTTAGAGCAGCTCGGTCATGAAACGAGAGTGCTGACATCAATTGAAATGAAACAGGTCGCTGAACCTTATATAAGAAGACGTGCGATCCGCCACCTTGAAAAAGGGCGTATTGTTATCTTTGCAGCAGGTATCGGCAACCCGTACTTCTCAACAGATACAACAGCAGCACTCCGTGCGGCGGAAATTGAAGCAGATGTTATTCTGATGGGCAAAAATAACGTAGACGGTGTTTATTCTGCAGATCCGAAACACGATTCGTCAGCTGTTAAGTATGAAAAGCTGACTTATATTGAAATGCTACAGGAAAATCTGCAGGTAATGGATGCTACAGCATCATCGTTCTGTATGGACAATGACATCCCGCTTGTGGTATTTTCAATTACAGAAGAAGGTAATATTAAGCGTGCCGTTTCAGGAGAAACTATCGGTACGACTATTACAAAGCAATAGGAGAAGATATTAATATGAGTGAATCCGTTTTGAAAACAACTGAAGACAAAATGAAGAAATCAATCGACAGCCTGAGCCGTGAACTCGCTTCAATCCGTACAGGCGCTGCAAACTCAAGTATGCTGGACCGTGTTCATGTTGACTATTACGGTGCACCGACACCGCTGAATCAGCTGGCAAGCATCAGCGTGCCTGAAGCGCGTATGCTGGTTGTTCAGCCTTACGATAAAAGCTCTGTTGACGATGTTTTGAAAGCAATTCAAAAAGCGGACCTCGGGGTCAATCCGACAAGTGACGGCACCCTGATTCGTATTACCGTTCCTCAGCTGACTGAAGAACGCCGGAAGGAATTCGTTAAAGATGCACGCAAAGAAGGCGAAACTGCTAAAGTCGCAATCCGCAACGTCCGCCGTGATTCAAATGACGAATTGAAAGCATCAGAAAAGTCCGGAGATATTTCAGAAGACGAACTGAGAAATATGACGGACGACGTTCAGAAACTGACAGATAAGTACATCGCAGAAGTGGATGCAATGTGCGACGCTAAAGAAAAAGATATTCTCGAAGTTTAATCTTAGAAACAGGTAAGGGGACTTACCTGTTTTTTTATTATATAACTATGTTAAAATAAAATAATTGAAGAAGTATATTAAAATTTATTACAGATACATATTTGGCACGGAGGATCGTCATGTTTAAAGCGACTAAAGATAAATCTCTGACTGAGAGACCACTACCGGAACATATTGCGATTATTATGGATGGCAACGGCAGATACGCGAAATTGCGCAGTATGCCCCGTATAAAAGGTCATTACGAAGGAATGCAGAATGTAAAACGCATCGTGAGACATGCTGCAGATATAAAACTTAAGTATTTAACGCTCTATGCGTTTTCAACAGAAAACTGGTCCCGTCCAAAGAGCGAAGTGAACTATCTGCTAAAGCTTCCGACCGATTTTCTCAGCACGTTTTTACCGGAACTGATTGAAAAAAATGTGGTTGTGAAAACAATTGGAGATTTCGAGGCACTGCCGAAGCACACGCGTAAAGCAGTCCAGACCGCAATTGATAAAACAGCGGACAACACCGGACTCACACTCGTCTTTGCTCTGAACTACGGCGGACGCGACGAACTGATCGGGGCAGTAAAAGAAATGATGAGTGATGTTCTCGCAGGCACACTTGATGCTGAAGCTCTCGACAGTAAGACTTTCGATGATTATTTAATGACTAAAGATATGCCGGACCCTGAAATGATTATTAGAACTTCAGGCGAATACCGGCTGAGTAATTTCTTATTATGGCAGGCCTCCTACAGCGAACTGTTCTTTTCACATACGCTGTGGCCAGAATTCTCAACTGAAGAAATGGATGAGCTGATACTTCAGTATCAAAAGAGAGACCGGCGTTTTGGAGGCTTAAATGAGGAGGATGTAATAGATGAAGACTAGAACGATAACTGCAGTCATTGCACTGCTGTTATTTTTGCCGATTGTAATAATCGGCTCATGGCCGCTGTTAATTTTAGTCTACCTCATGGCGATTACGGGGCTTTACGAAATTTTAAAGATGAACCGGATTCACATCGTTTCACTGCCGGGTATTTTATCTTTAATTGCTCTCTGCATGGTATTAATTCCGCAGGAATCCTTTTCACCGGCAATCGCTGATTTCCAGCTGGAAATTATCGTGGCGCTGGCACTTATTATGCTGTCGACGACAGTAGTGTCAAAAAACAGATTTACCTTTGTTGATATGGGTTTCTGCGTCCTTGCAGTTGCTTATATCGGCATCGGCTTCATGTACTTTTTTGAGACGCGGGAATCCGGCCTGATTTATATTTTATATGCACTCCTCATCGTCTGGCTGACGGATACGGGAGCTTATCTGTTCGGAAAAGCATTCGGCAGAAGAAAATTGTGGCCGCAGATCAGTCCGAACAAGACGATAGAAGGGTCGCTCGGCGGCACCCTCGTATCGGTGCTTATACCGGTGGTTTTCGTCTTCACAGGCCTGATGGAAGGTTCGCTGTGGCTCTTAATTCCGTTTACTATCGTTCTCAGCATCTTCGGGCAGATGGGAGACCTCGTGGAATCCGCTTTGAAACGTCACTTTGACGTCAAAGACTCAGGCACATTTTTACCGGGACACGGCGGTATACTAGACCGCTTTGACAGTTTCATCTTCGTACTGCCCCTGATGAACATCTTACCGATCATTTCATAATAACAGGTGAATACTATGATAAAAACCATTTCTATACTCGGTGTTACAGGTTCTATCGGGACCCAGGCACTGGATATCATTAAAAAAAATCCGGAACATTTTAAACTCGGTGCAATTTCTGCCGGCCGCAATTTAGCTAAGCTGAATGAAATTTTAACAGACTTTCATCCGCCTTTAGTATCGGTGCAAGACAGAGATGCTCTTAAAGAACTGCAAAGTAAATATCCGCATGTAGAATTTACTTCCGGGGAAGAAGGTCTTCTTGCAGTTGCTGAATTTAACAGCGACCTGCTCTTAACAGCAATACTTGGAAGTGTGGGCTTAAGGTCGACACTTGCTGCTATCGACGCAGGAACTGATATTGCTCTTGCAAACAAAGAAACTCTAGTTGCAGCTGGCGATCTTGTGATGGAGCGCGCACGTGAAAAGAATGTGCAGATTATTCCTGTCGATTCAGAGCATTCGGCTCTGTTTCAATGTTTAAAAGGCGAAAATGAAAAGGAAATCAGCAGCTTGATTATTACGGCAAGCGGCGGTTCCTTCAGAGATCTTTCGCGCGATGAACTCGGCAGCGTCACTTTAAAAGATGCCTTAAATCACCCGAACTGGTCGATGGGACAGAAGATTACAATCGATTCTGCCACCATGATGAATAAAGGTTTTGAAGTTATCGAAGCAAAACATTTATTCGACGTCGAAGTTTCAGAGATTAAAACATTGCTGCATAAGGAAAGCATCATTCATTCGATGGTGGAATTTATCGATAACAGTATTATGGCGCAGCTTGGCAACTCCGATATGAGAACGGCTATCCAGTACGCCTTTACGCATCCAGAGAGAATTCACAAAGATAATCCGCTGTCTCTCAGTGAATTATCACAGCTTAACTTCAAACCAATGGATTTTGACCGCTTTAAAATGTTAAAATTCGCTTATGATGCGCTCGAAGCAGGCGGTACACTGCCGACGGTAATGAACGCTGCGAATGAATACGCAGTCGGAGAATTTTTACAGGGCAGAATTAAGTTTTTGGAAATTGAAGAAATCGTTGAAGCCCGCATGCTGCAGCACGAGAATATTCAAAATCCCGACCTTGAAACGATACTGAGCCTTGACGCGCGCTATAAATCAAATATGAGGTGAAGTAAGTGACAGGAATTTTAGCATTTATAGTCGTTTTCGGTGTGCTTGTAACCGTACATGAATTCGGTCATATGTTCTTTGCAAAACGTGCAGGAATTATGTGTCCGGAATTTGCCATCGGTATGGGACCGAAAATCTTTTCATATAAATACAACGATACGCAGTACACGGTGCGTCTGTTGCCAATCGGCGGATACGTGCGGATGGCTTCAAAAGATATGGAAGTTAATCCGCTGAATGCCGGTATGCGCATCAATATTAAATTAAACCAGAACGATGAAATTACACACATCTTATTAGATGATAAACACAATTTCCAGCATGTCGAAGAGATTGAAGTCGTCGACAGCGACATCTCTGAACGGATGTACGTCACCGGATTAAAACTGAATGACAACAGTGAAGCGACTTATTATTTCAGCGATGAATGCTACTTCGTTGAAAACTCGGAGCTCGAACGTATCGCACCCTTGTCCGGCAGATTTGAAAGTAAGAGTGTCTGGCAGCGTTTCTTAACGCTGTTTGCCGGACCGCTTTTTAATTTCCTGCTCGCTTTTGTTTTATTTACTATCCTGTTTTACATCCAGGGAAAACCGGTTGATGAGCCGATTGTCGGTACGGTTATGGAAGATACGCCTGCTGCGGAAATTAATCTGGAAGAAGGCGACCGCATCCGTTCCATCGACGGTACAGAAGTCGACAGCTGGAGCCATATGACCCAGCTGATTCAAGAAGGCGAAGGCAATCCTCAGGAACTGATGATTGAATCCGGAGAAGAATCGCGGACGGCAACGCTCGAACCGACGGTTGAATCGACGGAATTGCCTGACGGCACTGTGCAGGAACGTCTTATCATCGGTGTCGGCAGAGACTTTGAAGACGGCGTGATTGCCCCCGTATGGTGGGGAATCGAAGAAACTGTGTCCAGCATGTCACTCATCTTTGAACTCGTCGTCAATATGATCGGCACGATTTTTGCCGGCACCTTCAGTTTTGATATGCTGAACGGCCCGGTTGGTATTTATAAAGTAACGGAAACAGTCGCATCACAGGGCATTTTAGTGCTGATGAACTTTACTGCGCTGCTCAGTGTGAATTTAGGTATAATGAACTTACTGCCGATTCCGGCACTCGACGGCGGAAGAATTTTATTCGTGCTCTATGAAGGAATTTTCAGACGTCCGCTGAACCGCAAAGTGGAATTGAACATACAGTTAATCGGCGTATTATTCGTCTTAGTCATCATGGTGCTCGTCACCTGGAACGACATTAAAACATTTTTCTTATAGGAGTGAAACAATATGAGGCAATCACAAATGTTTATCCCTACACTTAGGGAAACACCAACAGAAGCCGAAAGTTTAAGCCACCGCCTGATGCTGAAGTCAGGTATGATTAAACAGCTCGCACGCGGTATATATGCATATTTGCCGATCACGCAGCTGGTGCTGAACAATATTCAGGATATTGTGCGTGAGGAAATGATGAATATCGGCGGTGCCGAAGTGCACCTGCCGGTGCTGCACCCCCGCGAATTATGGGAAGAATCGGGCAGATGGGATGCATACGGCAAAGAGCTTATGAGAATCCGCGACCGTCATGACAGGGAGTTTGCTCTCGGGCCGACACACGAAGAAGTAATTACTTCGCTCGTCCGCGATGAACTGAAAAGCTATAAAAAGCTGCCGCTTACCTTATTCCAGATTCAAACGAAATTCCGCGATGAATTAAGACCGAGATTCGGCCTGCTCCGCGGACGTGAATTTATAATGAAAGACGCTTACTCTTTCCATATCGATGAAGAATCGCTAGATAAAACGTACAGAGATATGTACGACGCCTACAGCCGCATCTTTACGCGTCTCGACTTAAACTACAGAGCAGTCGAGGCGGACGGCGGCTCTATCGGAGGCAGCCACACACATGAATTTATGGCGCTTGCAGATATCGGTGAAGATACTATCGTTTACACAGATGAAAGCAGCTATGCTGCAAACATTGAAAAAGCAGAATGTACACCGCCAGAAGAGCGCAGTACTGAAGAAATGCTTGAAACTGAAAAAATCGCGACACCTGATATCGGCACGGTAAAAGAACTTGCCGATTTCCTCGATGCCGATTTAACTTTAACGACTAAAACGATGGTTGTTAAAACGGAAGACGGTCTGAAAATGATTGTTATCCGCGGGGACCAGGAGCTGAACGATGTTAAAGTGAAAGCTTACTTTAATACTGAAATGATCGATATGGCAGCGGATGAAGAAATTACAGCAGAATTGAATGCAGCACCCGGTTCTCTCGGTCCTGTCGGTTCACCAATTCCCGTCTATCTTGATTACCAGGTCGAAGCGATGAGAAATTATCCGGTCGGGGCCAATGAAACGGGTTATCACTTATTAAATGTGAACCATGAACGCGACTTCGAAGCAGCCGGTACGGGTGACTTCAGATTTATTAACGAAGGTGAAACGGTTGCTGACGGTTCAGGTCCGGCTAAATTCATGCGCGGTATTGAAGTCGGTCAGGTATTTAAACTCGGCACTAAATATTCCGAAGCTATGGATTTCAACGTACTCGACCAGAACGGCCGTGCAAAACCGGTCTTAATGGGCTGTTACGGTATCGGGATTTCACGCGTGCTTTCGGCAATCGTCGAAAGCCATAACGATGACAAAGGTATCTACTGGCCGAAATCAGTCACACCTTTTGATATTCACCTTATTACTGCGAATACGAAGGATGAAACGATTACCGGCACGGCTGCGGAAATTTACGATATTTTATCGAAAAACCACCGTGTGCTGTACGATGACCGCAACGAGCGCGCAGGCGTTAAATTTGCCGATTCGGAACTGATCGGCCTGCCTGTAAGAATCGTCGTCGGACGCGGCGCGAAAGACGGCATAGTCGAAGTGAAAGGCCGTCTTGACGAAGAATCTACAGAAGTGCGGATTACAGACTTAACATCATATCTTGCAGACAATGACTACGCGTAAATCTTAGATTTACGCGTTTTTCTAGGAAGACAGGCGCAGGATGTGGAATTTTTAACTGGGAGTGTTTTCTAATTGGAAAGCCACGATAAATTAAAGATTTTACTTGAACAGGCAAATATCACTCAGAATAATTATTTGGAAGACGCTGAGCTGTCGCGTGTCGTTGTCGATGATGATGCACGGATCTGGCAGTTTCATCTGACAACATCGCGCATTATACCGAGCGCGCTGTACCAAATGATGAGTGCTAACATAAATAAAGCATTTAAAGACATTGCAAAAACGGAACTGATCATGTCGGCTGCAGAGTTCGATGAACAGCTCGTAACAGACTATTTCCCGCTCGCAGTACACAGTCTTTCTATCAATGACAATATAAAGCACCAGCTGGAAAGAACAGCTAAAAAACTCGATAACGGTGTGCTTTATATCGCGGTTAAGAATTCAATTGAACAGTCGCATTTCAACAGGCATATCAACGGCAACCTGCTGAATGCATATAAGTATTTCGGCATTCATTTAAACGGACTTGAAGTAACGATTGACGATGATCTGCAGTCATCGCTGTCAGAAGCGCTTGAAAATAGAATCAGCGATGAACGGGAGGCACTCATTACCCAGTTTATTTCCGACAGGGAAAAACAGGCGGAGGAGACTGAGCGCAAAGGCAATGTGCCAAAACAAATCGGCAAACCGCAAACCTTTGACGGTGTGCGTCCTTTAGAAAATATTTTTGATGAAGAATACAGTGTCAAAATTGAAGGGCATATTTTTTCAAAAGAAGTACGCGATCTCCGGAGCGGGCGTAAAATCCTGCAGCTGAAATTAACCGACTACACGGATTCGATTATGGCAAAAATGTTTTCCCGTCACGGTAAAAATGATGACGAAGTTTTCGAAGTGCTGGAAGAAGGCGACTGGGTCATTATCGAAGGCCGGGTGGAATACGATGAATTTACGAAAGATATGGTCTTAAATATCCGAAATTTAACGGCGGTTAATAAGAAACCGAAGCGTGATAATGCCGATAAAAAACGCGTGGAGCTTCACCTGCACTCAACGATGAGCCAGATGGACGGCATGACGAGTATTACAGAATATATTAAACGTGCGAAACAGTACGGTCATTCAGCCCTTGCGGTAACGGACCACAACAACGTACAGGCCTTTCCGGATGCCTTTAACGCAACGAGCGGCGACGATGACTTTAAGATGATTTTCGGCATGGAGGGCATGCTGGTCGACGACGGCGCCCCAATTGCTTACAAGCCCCAGGATTACTCTCTTGAAGATCACGAATTTGTGGTCTTTGACGTGGAGACGACGGGACTGTCATCAAAGTATGATTCAATCATCGAGCTTGCCGGAGTTAAAGTGAAAAACGGCGAAGTCATCGATAAATTTGAACGTTTCAGCAACCCCGGAGAAAAGCTGTCGGAACTGATTAAAGAACTAACCGGGATTACCGATGATATGCTGGTCGGCGCACCGGACATCAGTTCTGTTATTACAGACTTTAAAGAGTGGGTCGGCGATGCTATATTCGTTGCGCACAATGCGAGCTTTGACATGGGCTTTATCGATGAAGCATATGAAAAAGAAGGTTTCGGCAAATCGACGAACGGTGTTATCGATACGCTCGAGCTGTCGCGCACAATTAATACCAAGATGAAAAAACACGGCCTGAATATTCTGGCGAAGCAGTACAACGTTGATTTAACTCAGCATCACAGAGCGATTTACGATGCGGAAGCCACCGCTTATATTTTCATTAAAATGATGGCGCAGCTGAAAGCTGATTACGGGATTACGAACCACAAAGATATAAATTCGAGTCTGTCAAACAGCGATTCGTATAAGCGGGCTATGCCGACACATGTCTCTATACTGGTTCAGAACAATACGGGCTTAAAAAACTTATTTAAAATTGTCAGCCTGTCGCTGACCGATCACTTTTACCGGTCTGCACGAATTAAACGCCAGGTGCTGGAAGAACACCGCGAAGGACTCTTAATCGGCAGCGCCTGCGACAACGGTGAAGTTTTTACAGCCATGATGCAGAAATCCTATGAAGAAGCGAGAAATAAAGCGCACTTTTACGATTATCTCGAAGTATTTCCAAAACCCCTTTACCAGCGTCTTTTAGACCGGGAAGTGGTACGCGATGAGGCGACCCTTGAAGAAATTATTGAAAATATTATTAAGCTCGGCAAGGAGCTGGGTAAACCGGTCGTTGCAACCGGCAATGTCCATTACCTTGAAGAGTCCGATAAACTGTCCCGGGACATTTTAGTGAAATCGAATCCGGGTAACCCGCTGTCCCGCGGTAATTTACCGGAAGCGCATTTCCGTTCTACAGAAGAAATGCTCGAACTGTTTGATTTTCTCGATGAAGATACTGCCTTTGAAATCGTCGTCGAGAATACGCAGAAAATAGCGAACATGATCGACAAAGTTGAAGTGATTAAGAAAGATCTGTATCCGCCGAAAATTGACGGTGCGGAAGAAGAAATCAGACAGATGAGCTACGACAACGCAAAAGCACTGTATGGCGAAGAGGTGCCGCAAATTGTAGTGGACCGCCTTGAAAAAGAGCTCGAGAGTATTATCGGCAACGGCTTTGCGGTTATTTACCTGATTTCGCACAAGCTCGTTAAGCGCTCGCTTGATGACGGCTATCTGGTAGGTTCACGGGGTTCCGTCGGGTCGAGTTTAGTCGCAACAATGACTGAAATTACCGAAGTCAATCCGCTGCCGCCTCATTATGTCTGTCCCGAGTGTAAAGAGTCGGAGTTCTTTACCGACGGTTCGGTATCGAGCGGTTATGACTTGCCCGATAAAAAATGCAGTAAGTGCGATGTTGATTTAATTAAAGAAGGTCAGGATATTCCCTTTGAAACCTTCCTCGGATTTAAAGGGGATAAGGTGCCTGATATCGACTTAAACTTCAGCGGTGTCTATCAGCCTAAAGCGCATAACTATACGAAAGATTTGTTTGGGGTGGACTACGTTTACCGCGCAGGGACTATCGGCACGGTCGCAGAAAAAACGGCCTTCGGTTACGTTAAAGGTTATCTCAACGATAACGGACTGCATAAGCGGGGGGCTGAGATCGACCGCCTCGTACTCGGCTGTTCCGGCGTTAAACGGACGACGGGCCAGCACCCGGGCGGTATTATCGTTGTGCCGGACAACATGGATATATACGACTTTACTCCGATTCAGTATCCGGCTGATGATGTCGAAGCCGAATGGAAGACGACGCACTTTGACTTTCACTCAATCGATAACAACTTATTAAAACTCGATATACTCGGACACGATGACCCGACGATGATCCGCATGCTGCAGGATTTATCCGGCATCGATCCGACCACCGTGCCGACCGACGACAAGGAAACGATGAAATTGTTCAGCGGCCCTGAATCTCTCGGTGTAACACCGGATCAGATTTTATGTAAAACGGGAACGCTCGGCATTCCGGAATTCGGAACGGGCTTTGTCCGTCAGATGCTGGAAGATACGAAACCGTCGACCTTCAGTGAACTCGTTCAGATTTCAGGACTGTCCCACGGAACGGATGTCTGGCTCGGCAACGCCCAGGATTTAATCCGGAAAGGGACGTGCGACCTGTCAAATGTTATCGGCTGCCGGGATGACATTATGGTAACCCTGATGTACAAAGGGCTGGAACCGAGTCTTGCGTTTAACATTATGGAAAAAGTGCGTAAAGGGAAAGGTCTGACTGAAGAGCACGAGCAGGCGATGAAAGATAACGGTGTTGAGAAATGGTACATTGAATCGTGCAAAAAAATTAAATACATGTTCCCTAAAGCTCACGCCGCAGCCTACGTGCTGAACTCGGTCAGAATTGCCTACTTTAAAGTGCATCACCCGCTCTTTTACTATGCGAGCTACTTTACAGTACGGGCAACGGACTTTGATCTTCTGACGATGGTCAAAGATAAAGATACTATCCGCCACCGCGTCAATGAACTGAACCAGAACTTCCAGGAGCTGTCGAAAAAAGAAAAAGATACACTCGTCGTGCTGGAACTGGTCAATGAAATGGCGCAGCGCGGATTTAAAATGCAGCCTGTCAGCGTCGACAAGTCGGACGCCTTCGACTTTATTATTGAAGGCGACACGCTGATCCCGCCGTTTATAGCGGTGCCGGGCCTCGGTGCTTCAGTTGCAAGAAGAATAGTGGAAACGCGCGAGGACGAGGGTTTTATCTCTAAAGAAGATTTAAATAAAAAAGCCGGCGTCTCACAGAAACTGATCGATTACCTGACCGAACTCGGGAGTCTTGATCATCTGCCGGACAAAGCCCAGCTGTCAATCTTTGACATCTAGTCTTCTTGCACGGTGTAATTGCTTATGGTATAATATTAGTGATTAAAAATACTCAGTCTGCAGGAGAAGAGCGGGTTCGTCCCGTTCTTCTCTTAGTTTTGAAAGGGGGACTTTGACATGAATGCAACCGAACAGAAAGTATTTACTCATGTCGAGCCAATTGCAAAAGACAACGATTTAAAACTGGTTGAAGTTAACTACGTTAAAGAAGGACCTGACTTTTTCCTTAGAATTTTCCTGGATAAAAAAGGCGGTATTTCACTCGATGATTGTGCAGCGTTCTCGGAAATAATCAGTGCACAGCTTGACGAATGGGATATTATCGGGGGCGCGTATTATTTAGATGTGTCATCTCCCGGAGCAGAACGTCCGATTAAAGATGAGGAAGATCTCGAGCTTACGCTGAACAAAGGTATTTACGTTAAAACATATCAGCAGATCGCCGGTGAAAAAGAGTGGACAGGTGTACTGACCGCTTACGATGAAAACTCTGTAACGATTGATTACAAAGTAAAAACACGAACAAAAACAATTACAATTGAACGGGACAAAATTGCAACAATAAGAAAAGCCGTCTTATTCTAGAATGGAGGAAAATTGAGTGAATCAGGAACTAATTAATGCAGTTGAATTTATTCATAAAGAAAAAAATATTCCTATGGAAGTGCTGACTGACGCAATTGAAGCAGCACTGATTACTGCATATAAGAAAAACTATACAGACCACAAAAACGTTTCAATCGATTTAAATATGGAGACAGGTGCCTACCATGTAATTTCGCGTAAAGATGTTGTTGCAGAAGTGGAAGATCCAACTGCAGAAATTGATCTCTTAACAGCGCAGAACTATAACCCGGCCTATGAAATCGGTGATCCGTTTGATGAGGATGTAACACCTCAGGACTTTAACCGCGTCGGTGCACAGGCTGCAAAACAAGCAGTAATGCAGCGTATCCGCGATGCTGAACGCGGCATTTTATACGATGAATTTATCAACAAAGAAGACGAAGTGCTGACAGGTTTAATCGACCGTGTCGACCACCGTTTCGTCTATATCCAGCTCGGCAAAACAGACGCGGTGCTTGCTGAATCGGAACGTATGCCGAACGAATCTTATATTCCGAACGAGCGCATTAAAGTGTATGTCAACAAGGTTGAACAGACGACTAAAGGACCGCAGATTTTCGTCTCGAGAACGCACCCGAATCTCTTGAAACGTTTATTTGAAGAAGAAGTGCCGGAAATTTTTGACGGAACAGTTGAAGTAATGAGTGTGGCGCGTGAAGCGGGCGAACGTTCTAAAATCAGCGTCTACGCTAAAAATACAGATGTCGACGCTGTCGGTTCATGTGTCGGTGCAAGAGGGGCACGTGTGGAAGCCATCGTCGATGAGCTGAACGGTGAAAAAATCGATATCGTCCTCTGGGATGAAGATCCGAAAGTATTCGTCAAAAACGCACTCAGCCCGTCACAGGTTGTCAGTGTAAACGTCGATGAAGAGAACAAGTCTACAGTCGTAGTCGTTCCCGACCATCAGCTGTCTCTGGCAATTGGTAAAAAAGGACAAAACGCACGTCTTGCTGCAAAACTCACTGGCTGGAAGATAGATATTAAAAGCGAATCAGATGCTCTGAATGAGGGCATCAGTAACGACTAGAGGTGAAAATATGGCACGGAAAATTCCGATGCGCAAATGCATCCTGACGAATGAAATGCATCCGAAAGCAGATTTAATCCGCGTCGTTGTAAACAAGGAAGGCGAAGTTGCTGCAGACGCAACCGGCAAGAAGAACGGCCGCGGCAGCTACGTCGTGAAAGATCTCGACAAGGTCAATAATGCTCGCGGTAAAAAAGTGCTTGAAAAAGTACTCGGCAAAACGACCGAAACACTGGACCCGGTCTATGATGAAATTATCCGTCTTATTTACAGAGAGGATATTCCAAAACGATGAACGATAAAATTTTAAATTATATCGGCCTCGCCACCGGCGCAGGCAAAACTGTTACCGGTGAAGAGAAAACCCTTGAAGCTATAAAAAGCGGCAGAACAAAAGTTGTGTTGCTGGCTGCAAATGCGGGTAAAAGTACTGCAAAGAGAATTAAAGACAAATGTGCAAGCTACGATGTCACTGTCATTGACAAGTACACAAACGAAGAGCTGTCTCAGGCGACCGGCACATATAACAGGGTCGTACTGGCAATTGCCGACAAGGGATTCGCCAGAAAGATAAAAGAGCTCCTATAGAAGGGATTGGTTCAATGAGTAAAATAAGAATTCATGAATACGCCAAAGAAAAAGGTTTAACAAGCAAGGAAATTATCGATTTTCTGGAATCGAAAAATATCGAGGTTAAAAGCCATATGTCTTCACTGGAAGATGACGTGCTGAAAGTTCTCGATGCCGAGTTTAATAAGAATGCCAAAGATGCAGCTCAAAAACCGGCCGGTAGTAAACCTGCTGCTAAACAAAACAGCAAACAGAACCAGCAGAAAAATAATAACAATAAAAATCAAAAAAATAAGCAAAACCAGAAAAATTCGAAAAACAAAGCTCCTAAAAACCAGGAAGCCAAAAACCAGGAGCCGAAAAAGGCTGAACCTGAAAACAAGCATTTCACATACGAAGAGGGAATTACAGTCGGTGAACTGGCTGAGAAAATCGGCGTAGATTCTTCAGTTATCGTTAAAGACTTATTTATGCTCGGTATCGTGACGAACATTAACCAGTCGCTCGACCAGGATTCGGTTGAAGTCGTAGCAGAAAACTACGGTTTTACTTCTGAGCTTGAGGTATTTGTAGACGATACGGATCTCACGAACTTCTTCGACCTTGAAGAAGAAAAACTAGATGAAGAACGTCCGAGCGTCGTCACAATTATGGGCCACGTTGACCACGGTAAAACTACGCTCTTAGATTCGATCCGCAACACGAAAGTGACTGCAGGTGAGGCGGGCGGTATTACTCAGCATGTCGGCGCTTACCAGATTGAACACGGCGGCAAAAAAATCACTTTCTTAGATACTCCCGGACACGCAGCTTTCACAACTATGCGTGCAAGAGGAGCACAGGTGACGGACATTACTATTCTTGTCGTTGCAGCAGACGACGGAGTAATGCCTCAGACAATCGAAGCGATTAACCACGCGAAAGCGGCAGAAGTGCCGATTATCGTCGCGGTCAACAAAACTGACAAACCGACAGCGAACGCAGACCGCGTTATGACTGAACTCGGTGAGTACGGTCTTTATCCTGAAGCATGGGGCGGGGATACAATTTTCGTTCCGCTGTCTGCACTGACAGGCGAGGGTATCGATGAACTGCTTGAAATGATTACTTTAGTCGGTGAAATGGCTGAACTTAAGACGACGAGCAAGATGGCTGCGATCGGTACGGTAATCGACGCAGAACTCGACAAATCACGCGGACCTGCAGCGAGCCTGCTCGTCCAGCACGGAACGCTTAACGTCGGAGACTCTATCGTAGTCGGCTCGACTTTCGGTAAAGTCCGCGCCATGGTTTCAGACACTGGCCAGCGCATTAAATCTGCAGGCCCGTCGGTACCGGTTGAAATTACGGGTATCAACGATGTGCCTGAAGCGGGCGACCGTTTCGTAGTCTTCGAAGACGATAAAAAAGCGCGTTCCATCGGTGAAGCGCGTCACGAAGATAAGATTATGCGCGACAGAGAAGTTAACCAGAAAGTATCGCTCGATAACTTGTTCGAACAGATGAAAGAAGGCGAGATGAAAGATCTCAACATCATCATCAAAGGTGACGCACAAGGTTCGGTTGAGGCCCTTGCTGCTTCACTGATGAAGATCGACGTTGAAGGAGTTAATGTCCGCATCATCCATACAGGTGTCGGTGCAATTAACGAATCAGACGTTACGCTCGCAAACGCTTCAAGCGCGATTATTATCGGCTTTAACGTCCGTCCGGATGTCAATGCGAAACGCGCAGCTGAGCAAAACCAGATCGATATGAGACTCCACCGCATTATTTACAAAGTTATCGAAGAAATCGAATCGGCTATGAAGGGTATGCTTGACCCTGAATACGAAGAGAAAGTTATCGGTAATGTCGAAGTGCGTGAAATCTTTAAAGTATCGAAAGTCGGTACGATTGCGGGAGCTTACGTTACAGACGGCAAGATTACACGTGACAGCGGCGTGCGCGTAATCCGCGACGGTATTGTCGTGTTCGAAGGCGAACTCGATACGCTGAAACGTTTCAAAGACGATGCAAAAGAAGTCACTACAGGTTACGAATGTGGACTGACAATTAAGAACTTCAACGATATCAAAGAGGGCGACCAAATAGAGCCATTCATTATGGTAGAGATTGAGAGGAAATAATTATGTCAACGAGAAATGAACGCATAGCAGAAGAAATTAAAAAAGTGCTTAGCGAAGAAATCCGTACAACAGTAACAGAGAAAGAACCGGACATCGGCATGGTAACTATTACCGAAGTCGAGGTCACAAAAGAAAATGAAACAGCGACCGCTTATTATACGTCGCTGAACAACAACAGAGAATTCGTGCAGGAAACGCTCGATAAGTTCAACGGCCTCTTCAGAAAAGCTGTTGCGACTAACATCCGTCTCCGTAAAGCACCGGAAGTGAAGTTTAAATACGACACTTCCATCGATTACGGACAAAAGATTGAATCGCTCCTGAGCGACATCAAAGAACGCGATGACAAGTAATATAACAAGATAAGCCGCACTCGTTTTCCCCGCCGGGAGCCGGGTGCGGCTTTTTCTTCCTCTACATAAAATAAGCAGGTGAAGATAATGGCAAACAATAATATTCACGGCGTGATTCCAGTCGATAAACCCGCCGGTATGACTTCGCACGATGTCATCTACAAAATGCGGAGAGTCCTCGGAACTAAAAAAGTCGGCCACACAGGCACGCTCGATCCGTCGGTGACAGGGGTGCTCCCGATTGTTATCGGAGATGCGACCAAGCTGACTGAAATTCTCCAGGAACGCGACAAACGCTACAGCGCGACTGTCACACTCGGGCGCACCACAGATACAGAAGATTCGACAGGGAAGACACTTGAAACTGAAGCAGTTCCTGAAGGCAGCGTAAATAAAAAAGATGTCCTCGCTGTCATCGAACAGTTTAAAGGCGATTACAGCCAGACTGTGCCGCTGTACAGTTCCGTTCGGGTCAACGGCCGGAAATTGTACTGGTACGCTCATGAAGGCATTGAAGTGGAACGCCCCTCGCGGACAGTGCGGATTAAACATCTGGAACTCACTTCAGACCTCAGCTATGAGGAAGGGACTATATCTTTTGATATCGATGTCACCTGCTCAAAAGGCACTTACATCCGCACGCTCGCAGTCGATATCGGCCGTGCACTCGGCTACCCTGCACATATGTCCTATCTCCGCCGGACAGGATCCTGCGGATTTTCAATCGACCAGGCCATTGCGCTCGGCGATTTAAGAGACGGCACAGTAAAAGCAGAGCCGATTCCCATCATCGATATGCTGGATGATATATTGAGATACGACATTCAGGATGAAGATTTATTATTTCAAATCACACACGGGCAAAAAGTAGTAAAAAGTGATATATTAACAATGCTGGGTTTAACTGACCTCGATACTATTTTATTTACCCGCGGTGAGATGCCGCTCGGAATTTACAAAACACATCCCGAAAAACCTGATCAGTTAAAACCATTTAAAATGTTTAATAACTTATGGGGGACTTATGGAAATAATTAAATTGCACTATCCAAACGATGAAGCACTTTCAAACATAGAGCCGTCAGCAGCAGCCCTGGGCTTTTTTGACGGCCTCCATTTAGGACATCTCGATGTCATCAATACGATGAAGGAAATCGCAGCAGAACGCGGTTTAAAGAAAGCGGTCATGACCTTCGACCCGCATCCTTCTGTCGTGCTCGACCCTAAAAAACAGCGTACAACCTACCTGACGCCGTTTGACATTAAAATGAAGAAACTGGAAGAACTCGACATAGACTATGTATTTGTGATTAACTTTTCCAGTGCTTTTGCAGGACTCGATAAAGATTATTTCGTCAAGGAATACATTATCAGCAGCAACATCAAAGAAGTCATTGCAGGATTCGATTATACATACGGCAAAAAAGGCAGCGGTACAGTCGCAGACTTAAAACTGTATGAAGAGTTCAATACGACAGAAGTCGGCAAGCATGAAATGCTGGACAGTAAAGTATCGACGACCCGCATCCGCGAATATCTAGATAACCACGAACTCGATAAGGCCAACGCAGCTTTAGGCCGCGCTTACGATATCGAGGGCATTGTAGTCCAGGGTGAGAAGCGCGGCCGGACAATCGGCTTCCCGACTGCAAACATTGAACCCAACTACCGCTATTTCATGCCGGCAAAAGGTTCGTATGCTGTGACGATGACGATTGAAAACGACGACACGCTCTATAAAGGGGTTGCGAGCGTCGGAGTTAAACCGACCTTCCATGACAACGCGCGTCTTACGACGGAAGTTTACATCTTCGACTTCGCCCGCGATATTTACGGGGAAAACGTCACGGTTCATTGGCATTACTTCGTTCGTGATGAAGAAAAATTCGACGGCATCGAACCGCTGATCGCGGCAATCGATTCCGATGCGAAGATTGCGCGCGAGCTGCTCCGAGACCTGTAGGCTGACGTTTTCAAGAGGACCGGTTTTTATCTTGTAAATGAATACTTGATATGAAGCTTAAAAAAGTATATAATATTACGAGTACCGTATCTTGGCATTGTTGAAACTCCGACGCATGCTCGGATATTGGTGTATATAAATTATTAGGAGGAAATTATAATGGCAATTTCACAAGAAAGAAAAACAGAATTAATCGAAGAATACCGCGTACACGAAACTGATACTGGGTCACCAGAAGTTCAAATCGCTGTATTAACAGAAGAAATCAACACATTAAACGATCACCTGCGCACGCACAAGAAAGACCACCACTCAAGACGCGGTCTTCTTAAAATGGTAGGACGCCGCAAGCACCTGCTGACTTACCTGCGCAACAAAGACGTAGTAAGATACCGCGACTTAATCGCTAAACTTGGACTACGCCGTTAATCTATAAACTTTCGATCCGCCCCTCTGTAGAGGAGCGGATTTTTTGTTTTTTGCTGATTATGATGCGCAGTTTTTCAATTTTTGCATTTACCTCGGATATTGGTAGGAAACTCCGGAATTTCATCTATATTTATAGTGAGGAGTATTCTTAAAAAGGAGAGGTTAAATGTTTTTAAACAGCAGAAAGATACCGGTGGAACTTTTACATTATAGAGCTTTGCAGAAGAGACGTCATTTGAATGCTGCCGAAGACCGTCAGCTTAAAATATATAGAAGCGGTTATGAGGGCGAATGCTTATACGATAAAATTTTTGATGAAATAGGACACAGCAATCTTTATATTTTTAGAGATGTTTATCTTGCTGCAGGAAAAACGGGAGCTCAGTATGACAGTCTGGTTATTGCGGGAGATGCTGTTGTTGTCAATGAAATTAAAAATTACCGGGGAGAATACTATTATAAAAACGGCAGATTTTCGAGGAATAATGAAGTAATTCCCGATAATCCATTTTCACAAGTCGACCGGGCAGTCGGAAAATTATACCGCATCTGCAGAAATTATAATGTGACTGTTGAGATAACGGGTAAGGTGATATTTCCAAATGATGACTTCAGACTGTATTCAGAGGATAACTCAATTTGGAAGAATGTCGTCATCCGTATGGATCTGAAGAAATACTTCCGCCAGTTTAAAGAGAGTTATAATACCGAGAAGGCGGATAAACTTGTATCATTAATTCGTGCACATATAACAGAAAATCCATATTTTAACGGGAGCCTAGATGCCGGTCAAATCCGAACGGGGATTTATTGCGGAGAATGCGGAAGTTTTAATCTAGAAAAGGGACGTTTCCAGTTAACTTGTGCTGAGTGCGGTACAATAGAAAGTAACGAAACACATCTGCTCCGCGCCATGAGCGACCATAAGTTCCTGTTTTATAATCAGCCGATGACGAAACGGTCGCTGCTGAGATTAATAGATCATCAGCTGCATGGTAGGACAGTACTTCGTTCACTTCAGAGGCATTGTGATGTAATTAAAAAAGGAAGGCAGACATCGTATGAGTTCAGATATTATGATGTCAATGCAGCCTTGAAAGAAACGAAGAAAGTACAGAGGTATAAGGATAAGCCTGGCAACAAGATAAAAGAGCAGCGAGACTATAGTGCTGAGTGACAATAATGAGCGGAATTCATAGTCACGCAGTGCCGTCTTGGTGACAATGAGCAGATTTCATAGTCGCGCAGTGCCGTCATAGTGACAATGAGCGGAATTCATAGTCACGTAGCGCCGTCCTAGTGACAATGAGCGGATTTCATAGTCACGCAGCGCCGTCTTAGTGACAATGAGCGGAATTCATAGTCGCGCAGCGCCGTCCTAGTGACAATGAGCACCTCCCACAGGCACGCAACCCCCGCCAGCGCTCTAAAACCCGCCACCTTTTTATATATATATTTCACAGCAAAAATGATATGATAATTATAAGTGCCAAAGCTAAGGAGAGAAAACAAATTATGAATGAACAGACTAAACAAGTGTTTGAAACTGAGTGGGGCGGCCGCCCGCTTATTATAGAGTACGGAGAGATGGCTAAGCAGGCGAGCGGTTCTGTACTTGTACGTTACGGCGATACAGTAGTGCTCTCTACAGCGACAGGATCGAAAGAACCGAAAAATATCGGTTTCTTCCCGTTAACAGTAGCTTACGAGGAGAAAATGTACGCAGCGGGGAAAATTCCCGGCGGCTTCAACAAGCGTGAAGGGCGTCCGAGTGAAGATGCGACGCTCACGAGCCGTCTAATCGACAGACCGATTCGTCCCCTGTTCCCGGACGGCTACCGTCACGACGTACAGGTAATGTCTATAGTGCTTTCTGTAGATAATGATGCATCTCCCGAAATGGCAGCAATGCTCGGATCTTCAATGGCGCTTAGCGTCTCGGATATTCCTTTTGACGGCCCGATTGCGGGTGTTACTGTCGGCTTAATCGACGGGGAGTTTATCATCAATCCGACAGTGGAGCAGCAGGAGAAATCGGAACTTGAACTCCAGGTTGCGGGGACTTACGACGCAGTAAACATGGTGGAAGCAGCGGCACAGGAAATTCCTGAAGATATTATGTTAAAAGCGATTCTTTTCGGTCACGAAAACATTAAGGAGCTTGTCCAGTTCCAGAACGATGCAATTGCTGAAATTAAACCTGTTAAACGCGAAGTTGAAATCGAGCAGATTGACGAGGACTTCCGCGCACAGATTACAGCTCAGGCTGAAAGCATGGACCTGTATGCTAAAATTCAGGAGAACGACAAGCAGACACGCGAAGAAAACATTTCTTCAGTCAAGCAGGATATTATCGCAAGTCTCGACGAAGATGCTGAAGATTACGACGCACTCGCAGCAGATGCATCGGCTATTTTCGACGACCTTGTTAAAGCTGAAGTCCGCCGTCTAATTACAGACGATAAAATCCGTCCTGACGGCCGCGAACCGGCAGAAATCCGCCCCTTAAATTCACAGGTGGGACTGCTTCCGCGCACGCACGGTTCAGCTTTATTTACACGCGGACAGACTCAGGCGCTGTCTGTTGCAACGCTCGGCGGCCTCGGCGAGCACCAGATTATCGACGGTCTCGGCACAGAAGACAACAAACGCTACATGCACCACTATAACTTCCCGAATTTCTCTGTCGGTGAAACAGGTCCAATCCGCGGACCGGGTCGCCGCGAAATCGGTCACGGAGCACTCGGGGAACGTGCGCTGTTGCAGGTTATCCCGAATGAAACGGACTTCCCGTACACGATTCGCGTCGTGTCTGAAGTACTTGAATCGAACGGTTCTTCTTCACAGGCATCGATCTGCGGTTCGACATTAGCCTTAATGGATGCAGGTGTGCCGATTAAAGCACCGGTAGCGGGCATTGCTATGGGTCTTGTTAAGAAAGATGAAAATTACACAATTCTGTCTGATATTCAGGGCATGGAAGATGCACTTGGAGATATGGACTTTAAAGTTGCGGGAACTCCGAAAGGAATTACTGCGATTCAGATGGATATTAAAATCGACGGTTTAGATGAAGGGATTTTACAGGAAGCGCTTGAGCAGGCACGCATCGGCCGCCTGCACATTTTGGATAATATGCTTGCAACAATCAACGCGCCGCGCACTGAACTATCAGCACACGCGCCGAAAGTTGAAGTTATGCATATTAAACCTGCTAAAATCCGCGACGTTATTGGACCGGGCGGTAAGAAAATTAATGAAATTATCGACGCGACAGGTGTTAAACTGGATATCGAACAGGATGGTACTGTCTACATCGGTTCGAGCGACCAGGAAGCAATTAAAGAAGCGCGTAAAATTATCGAAGATATTACACGCGAAGCGGTTGTCGGCGAAATTTATAACGGCGAGGTGCGCCGCATCGAGAAATTCGGCGCCTTCGTTCAGCTCTTCCCGGGCAAGGATGCACTCGTGCATATTTCCCAGCTCGACAATACACGTGTCAACAAGGTTGAAGATGTCGTTAAAATAGGCGATAAAATCCTCGTTAAAGTAACGAATATCGATAACCAGGGACGCGTTAACGCATCGCGCAAAGAATTACTGGAGACAGATAAAGAGAAAAAAGAAGACTAAAATAACTGCCGGATATTAACAAAGGAGGACATCAATGTGAAGAAAGAAAGTAAAAAAGCACATGTGAAAATCGTTCCTCTCGGCGGCGTTGGCGAGATTGCAAAAAACATGTATGTCGTTGAAGTTGACGACGATATGTTTATTCTCGATGCAGGTCTAATGTTCCCGGAAGATGAAATGCTGGGTATCGACATTGTCATACCCGATATTTCATACGTTCTCGAGAACAAAGATCGCCTGAAAGCGATTTTTGTTACACACGGACATGAAGACTCAATCGGTGCAATTCCTTACATTATTCAAGAATTAAACGTACCTGTTTACGGCTCCCGTTTAACCCTTGCTTTAATTAAAGAACGTCTGAAAGAGAAGAACGTTAAAAAGAAAGTTAAGTTTTATGCAATCAACAATGAATCTGTTATGAAGTTCGGCGATACGAACGTGGAATTTTTCGAAACATCCCACAGTATCCCGGATTCATACGGCATCAGTATGAATACACCTTACGGTGCAGTCGTCTACACCGGCGAATTTAAATTCGACCAGAGCTTAAAAGGCAACTACGACTACAATATGGCGAAGATGTATTCACTCGCCGAGAAGAATAAAACGCTCGCGCTGATCAGCGATTCGACAGAAGCTGAGAAACCGGGCTACAACGTGGCGGAGAATTTAATCGAAGACCACATTTTAGACGCCTTCCAGAAGTCTAAAAACCGCATTATCGTATCATGCTACGCGTCGAACTTCGTACGCATCCAGCAGGTGCTGACCAATGCTGCGAAAGTAAACCGCAAAGTGTCGTTCCTCGGACGCACGCTTGAATCATCATTTAAAGTAGCGAGAAAGCTCGGATATTTCGATATTCCGGACGGTCTGCTTCTGCCGAGTCATGAAATTAAAGACTACCCGGACAATGAAGTTGTTATTATCGCTACAGGTTCACAGGGTGAACCGATCGAAGCGCTCGGCAAAATGTCGCGCGGCCAGCACGAAGTAACAAATATTAAAGAAGGCGACGAAGTGTATATTTTAACGACGCCTTCATCGAACATGGAAGTTGTCCTGTACACGACGCTTAACGAACTCGTTAAGGCCGGTGCTGTAATCAACACACCGTCGAAAAATATTCACGCTTCAGGCCACGGACTTGCAGAAGAGCTTAAAATGATGCTGAATATCTTTAAACCGGAATACTTTATTCCTGTTCAGGGTGAATTTAAAAGCCAGATTGCGCACGCGCGTCTCGCATCTGAAACAGGTGTGAAGGCAGAAAATATTTTCCTGCTTGAAAAAGGGGACGTTGTTCAGTATGACGGCGAGAAGATGTTCAGTACCGAAAAAGTCGAAGCAGGCAACGTCCTGATTGACGGCAGCGGTGTCGGCGATGTCGGCAACATTGTGCTGCGGGACCGCAGACTGCTCTCTGAAGACGGGATCTTTATCGCGGTTGTTACTATTAACCGTGAGACGAGATCAATTACGGCAGGACCTGAAATTCAATCCCGCGGATTCGTCTACGTGAAAGAATCGGAAGCGCTGATAAAAGAAGCATCCGAGCACGTCAGAGGTATTGTCGAAGACAATATCAGTGCGGGCAAAATTGAATGGAGTGTCTTAAAACAAAATATCAGAGATGACCTTGGCAAATTCCTATACGATGAAACGAAGCGTCGTCCGATGATTATTCCAATCATTTCTGAAATATAATAGAGTGTAAACCGGCGGAGATATTAGGATAACCTTATATCTCCGTTGTTATAATTAAAAAGTGAAAATGAAGGTGGTAAAAGATGGCGACTAAACGAAAGCGCACTGCGAAAAAGAAAAACAATGATAAGAAAACGTATTATGCGAGTTTTGCTTTAATCATTATTATTTTACTTATCATTACAGTATTCCAGCTGGGCCTCGTCGGGGAATATACCGATGCAGTGTTTAATTTTCTTTTTGGCACAAGCCGCTACTTTACATACCTCGTGTTATTGCTCGCGAGTTTCTATTTGGCGACACATTTAAAATTCCCGTTTACAAAACGCATGCTCGGCTATTTAATGATGCAGTTTGGCCTCTTGTTCCTGCTGCACTCGATCTTGTATTTATCGGACCGTCCGAGAACAGACAATTATTTCAGTTTTAACGATATGCTCGTCATGACGAGAGAGCCGGGTTTTGACTTTACCGGCGGCGGTATTATCGGCCAGACCTTATTCAATTTTTCAGCGACTAGCATCAGCTTCTTCGGGACGCTCTTAATCGGCTTAATCTTCATTTATATGAGTATTATTATCGTCCGTCACAAGAGCATTGAGGAGTCGCTCCGGAATGACTTTAATTTTGTTATCCGGGGACTGACTGCCATCGGCGCTGGAATCGTCAGCCTGTTTGAAAGACTGGCTGAATGGTTCCAGAACCGTCCGAAGAAAGAAAAAGAAGTCAAAAAGAAACCGACATCAAAACCAAAAGCAAAATCAGAACCGATTATTGAAACGCCGGCCGAAGACAGCCCGCTTGAAAAGCGTACCGACAAAAAACGGAAGGCGCGCTTCAGTAAGAAAGATGAGCCTGAAACAGATTCACTCTTAGAAGAAGCCGACGAATATGTTGAACCGGAAGTCTACGATTCGGAAATTCTGATGGAAGAATATAAAGATATAGAGGCGCCTGAAGATACGACCGCAAAAGATCACGCGCTTGAGATAGAAAAAGAAGTTGCTGAGAAAAAAGAACTTGAATACGACACGCCGGATGATGATGGTGCAGTTGATATTCCTGAAGGCGAGGCAGCTGACAGTGAATTCGAAGAGTTCGATGATAAAGAACTCAAGCAGCTTATCGAGTACAAGCTGCCGTCGATTGACCTGCTCAACGATGCAGAACCGGGCGAGAAAGTTAGCAACAAGGAAGTCATCCAGCAGGGGCGTATTCTGGAAGAAACGCTCAAGAACTTTAATGTCAATGCGAAAGTGTCTAAAATCCGCATCGGTCCTGCTGTAACGCAGTTTGAAATTCAGCCTGACGTCGGAGTGAAAGTATCTAAAATCATCAATCTTCAAAACGATATTGCGCTCAGTTTAGCTGCAAAAGATATCCGCATTGAAGCGCCGATACCGGGCAAATCAGCAGTCGGCATCGAAGTGCCGAATTCAGTTGTCAGCATGGTTACGCTGCGCGAAGTGATTAAACGGAAGTCATCGGACAATCCGCTTGAAGTCGCACTCGGTAAAGATATTTCCGGTGCGCCGATAATGGCTGAACTCAATAAGATGCCTCACCTGCTCGTCGCAGGATCAACAGGAAGCGGTAAGTCGGTATGTATTAACGGCATTATCGTCAGCATTCTCTTAAATGCGAAACCGCATGAAGTTAAAATGATGATGATCGACCCGAAAATGGTTGAGCTGAACGTCTATAACGGTATTCCGCATCTGTTAGCGCCGGTGGTCACGAATCCGCAGAAAGCAAGCGATGCCTTAAACCGCATCGTGAGTGAAATGGAAAGAAGATACGACCTCTTCAGTGCATCGCATACGAGAAATATTGAAGCTTACAACCAGTATCTGGAGCGCCAGGCAGATGATCCTGAGAAAGTGCAGAAACTGCCTTACATCGTCGTTATCGTCGATGAGCTCGCGGACTTAATGATGGTGGCTTCAAAAGATGTGGAAGCGTCGATTACGCGTATTGCACAGATGGCGCGGGCAGCGGGTATTCATTTAATTATCGCCACCCAGCGTCCGTCTGTCGATGTTATTACGGGTATTATTAAAGCGAATATTCCGTCGAGAATCGCCTTCAGTGTAAGTTCTCAGACGGACTCACGGACAATTATCGATTCGATGGGTGCAGAGAAACTGCTCGGACGCGGGGACATGCTGTTCCTGCCGTCCGGCCGTTCGAAGCCGATCCGCGTCCAGGGTGCTTTCCTCGATGATGATGAAGTGACGGATATCGTGAAGTTTATTACAGATCAGATGAAAGCAAATTATGAGAAATCAGTTATAATGAATCAGAAGGAGACAGTAAGTGCGCCGGTTGAATCGGAAGATGAACTTTATCCGGATGCAAAATGGTTTGTAATCGAAGAACAGCGCGCGTCGGCAAGTCTTCTGCAGCGCCAGTTCAGAGTCGGCTACAACCGTGCAGCGCGTCTCGTCGATGATTTGGAAGCGAACGGGGTGATCGGACCCGCGAGCGGCTCCAAGCCGCGCAGTGTCCTGATTGAAAACCATGAAGATTAGTTAGGAGTTTTTTTAATGCAGGGTGTAGACAAAAGAGTCATTAATAATGTGCCAATTGTAAAAATATATACAGAAAAATTTAAAACAGTCGTCGTGAGCGTCTATTTCAGAACGCCACTCACGGGCGGCAGTGTGACTGTACGCAGTCTGCTCAGCCGCATGATGATTAAACAGACAGAAAAATTTACGTCAAATGCAGTGCTGCTTGAATATCTGGCAGAACATTACGGTGCGCATTTAACATCGAATGTTGTCAAAAAAGGCAGCGATCATATCGTTAAATTCTCAATTGAATTCGTCAATGATAAATTCATTATGGAAGATATCGACATGCTGAATGATATTACAGAACTCTTAAAAGACGTATTGCATACGCCGTTTAATTACGATGACTCGGATGAAGCATTTTTTGAGCGTGAAAAGCGCCTGATGACGAACCGCCTGAAGAGCATGCGCGATAATCATTCGCAGCGCGCCTTTGAAATGCTGCTCGAAACGATGTTTGAAACAGAAGATTATAAACACTTATCGTTCGGTGATTTAGACGATTTAGAGCGTTTAACTCTTGATGATGTGAAGGACGCCCACAGGAGCATGATGACAGAGGATGATATGTCTATCCTCGTTGCGGGCAAGGTAGAAGATAAGGTATTTGATTACTTATCACGCCTGCACAGTCACGAGGAGACGAAAATGTATCCGTATAAAGGCTATCCGGTACGGGATGTTCCCGAAGTAAAATATAAAACAGCACATGAGCGGATTGAGCAGGCGAAAGTGAACCTCGGTTTCCGTGTGCAGTATTCAGAGCCCGGAGATGTCATGGCGCTGAATGTCTTTAATCAGCTGTTCGGCGGCAGTGCGGCATCTCTTCTCTTTACGAATATCCGCGAAAAAATGAGCCTGGCATATTCGATTCATTCACAGGTCGATGTAAAAAACGGCTACATGTTTGTGCTGGCGGGTGTGGACAATGGCAATATTCAAGTGTTTGAAGATGCAGTGAAGCGCGAACTTAAGCGCGTCACCGACGGTGACTTTGAAGCATCCTTTGTCGAAGAAATTAAACGCAATATGCTGTCGAGCCGAAAGGAATCGATGGACAAGCCGCGCGGTTTAATTTCCTTAAATTACAACACGCTTTTAAAAGAACAGTCTGTAACAGCACCGGTGAAGAGCTGGACTGAACAGCTCCAAGCGATTACGAAAGCGGATGTCATCCGCATCGCAGAAAAAATTAAACTCGATACAGTATTTACGCTGAAAGGCGGTATAGACAATGACCAATAAATATACAACAGTCCGCTATGACCACCTGGATGAAGTCGTTCATAAACAGGTGATGGATAACGGCCTTGAGGTATTTATCATCGATAAAAAAGGCTACAATAAAAAATTTGCCACCTACACGGCGAAGTACGGTTCTGTGGACAATCACTTTAAAGCTCACGGCGAAGTCCACAATGTGCCGGACGGCATTGCGCACTTTTTAGAGCATAAAATGTTCGATAAAGAAGCGGGCGACGTCTTCAACAAGTTTTCTGAAATGGGTGCGAGTGCGAACGCCTTTACATCGATTGACAGAACGAGCTACCTGTTCAGCACGACGGAAAACTTCTTTGAAAATCTCCAGCTTTTAATGGATATGGTGGAAATACCGTACTTTACTCCTGAAAAAGTAGAGAAGGAAATCGGCATTATCAATGAAGAAATTAAAATGTACCAGGATAATCCAGGCTACCGTCTGTACCACGAAACGCTGAACGCTATGTACGAAAATTCACCGGTCGCTATCGATATTGCGGGGACGCTTGAGTCGATTTCGGAAATTACGGCGGAGCATTTGTACTTATGCCATAAGACGTTCTATGCGCCGGATAATATGGTAATGATTTTAGCGGGCGACTTTAATATAGAAGAAACTTTCGCTTATATAGAAGCGCATCAGAATTCACGGCCAGATTTCGAGCCGTCGGATATCGAACGTTTTATACCGGAAGAGCCTTACGCGGTTAAAACTAAAGAGAAAGTAATGGAGCTTGCGGTATCGACACCTAAAGTGATGCTCGGCTTTAAAACACTGCCGGATGACAGCGACAATGCGGTCAGAGAGCGCCGAGATGCAGCGATGCTCTTTGCCCTCGATATGGTCTTCGGTGAACAGTCGCCATATTACGAAGATCTTCTTGAACGCGGCATCGTCGATGATTCATTTAACTTCGCCTATCAGGAAGAAGAAATGGTGAGACATACGCTGATGGCAGCGGAAACGGATGATTATGAAACGTTTACGGCGGAAATCGTGCGTATTATCGACGAAGTTAAAACGACTGACTTCTTTTCTGAAAAACGTCTTCAGAGCCAGAAACGCGAGCTCATGGGAGATTACTTAACGAGCTTGAACTCGCCTGAGTATATTGCCAACCAGTTTACGAAATATTATTTCGACGGTTATGATTTATATAACGTGCCGAAAGTAATCGATAGTATTACACTGGAAGATATTAAAAACTACTTTAACAGTTCAATCGACACGAAAAACATGGTCGAAGTGATTGTGAAAGCTTATGAGTAATGTCGTTTTAGTCGGTGCAACGGGTGATATCGGAAAATGTATTCACGAATGTTTAAAAAATGATAAAATTATTACATTCTCACACAAAAACACGCCGGAATTTGACAGTACGCACCACTATCTCGACTTGTCACAGCCGTTTTCAGAAAGTGAGCTTGCAGGCTGCTTCAGCGGTGTGAAAACAGTCGATACACTGATTTTCACACCGGGTGAAGCGCTGTTTGAATTAATACAGGATACGACTTTAGAACAGGTCGACGGCCAGTACAACGTAAGCGTGAGGGCACTGATTACTTTTATCAAGGTGCTGCTGCCGAAGCTGAGACGGAGCCGTCGTGCGAGCATTATCGTAATCTCAAGTGTCTGGGGCACTTACGGTGCGAGCATGGAAAGCATCTACAGCACCTTTAAAGGGGCCCAGGAAACACTGGTCAAATCGCTCGCCAAGGAACTCGCGCCGTCGAATATTACAGTTAATGCTGTAGCACCCGGTGTCGTCCGTGGTAAAATGACCTTAAAGCTGTCTGAAGAAGACATCGCAATGATGCTGGAAGACCTACCGCAAGGGCGCTTAATCGAACCACGGGAGGTCGCTTCGGCGGCGGAATACTTGCTGTCAGAAAATGCGCGCAGCATTACTGGAGAAGTTTTGAAAATTAACGGGGGATGGTATACGTGAATACTGAGAAACCTAATTTTTATCCGGAACGCGACGAAGAAGTCTATTTGGAATATAAAAACCTCGATGACCGGCCGGGGCTGCTCGGCGATATTTTGAGTCTGATGGGAAATATCGGTCTCAGCATTAAAACGATTAACGGTGTTGAAGTCTCGCAGCGCGCCCTGCTGCTCCGTACCGATAATTTGTGGAAGCTGGAACGTTTTAAATGGATCTGCCGTCATGTCGATGAAATTGAAGTCGGCAAAATGCGGACGCCGACCATTACAGACCGGCTGACGCTCCGCCACGGCAGATTTATAAAGCGGGCGGAGGAAAACAAAAATATTTTCAGGTTTACACGTGCTGAAATCAGTGTCGTTGTAGACTTCCTTGCTATTCTGTTCGCTATCGATGAGACTTTTTTAATCGGTGTACGCGGCATGCCGCGGGTCGGGAAGACAGAGTCAGTCGTTGCCGGAAGTGTATCGGCCGGCGACAAATGGCTGTTTTTATCATCGACCATGTTAAAACAAACCGAACGCACGAGTCTCCACAAGCAGGAATTCGATAAAGGCAATGTTTACATTATCGACGGCGCGGTAACATCGAAATCTACAAATACGGATCATAAGCGTCTCGTGAACCAGGTGCTTAACTACGACGGTACAACAGTTGTGGAACATCCGGACCTGCTGATCGATGATTCATTCTTTAAATTAAAGCAGGAAGACTTTGATTATATTATCGAAATCCGAGAACACGAAGATCAGGAAATCACTTATGAAAAACATAAGAAACGTCACTGGTTCGAAAGTGACAATATGGACTTTTTCTAATTGGAGCTAACAAACTATGAAACTTGGGACATATTTACAAAATAAACGTGAAAAATCAGGCATCACCTTAAAAGAAATGGAGCGCGGTTCCGGTATTAAACGAAGCGTGCTTCAAATTATTGAAGCCGGTGACCTGACGCTCTTGCCGGAACCAAAACATACGCGTTTTCTAATTCGAAAATACGCGGATTTCCTGAACCTGGATGCTGAACAGCTGCTGGAGCGTTTCCAGGATGAAATCCCGGACACTAGAACTGATAATCAAAAGCGTAATCAGAAATCCAATCAGGATTTACAGTACTTAAAAAAGGTGCTGTTTGGTTTTATTACGATGATTCTCGTGCTCTTTGCCGTCTGGCTGGTGCTCCTGCAGATCGGCTCCCAAGGTGATATTTTCGAGACGAAAAGAATATATGAAACAGAGAATGAAGTAACTGACCTCACCGCTGACAAGGAAGAAGAAGAGGAAGCACCTGAAGAAAGTCCGGCGGAAGAAGAGTCAGAAGAGCCGGCTGAAGAAGCAGAAGAGGAAGCGGCAGAAGAACCGGAGACGTCAGTGAACTTTGTCAACCGCGAAGGCAATACGCTGGTTTATAATGTCACAGCTCCTGAGGAATTGACACTCGAACTGTCGGGTAATGAATCCTCCTGGGTCAGCTTAACGGATGACCTTGACAATAACTATCTGTACGAGGAGTCGGACGGCGGCACTTTTGACATTGATCCTGAAGCAGCAGTTGTCAATCTCGCGCTCGGCAATTCAACTTCATTCGATATTTCTTTAAACGGCACCAGTGTCGATAACTCGCAACGCGGTGACACGGTGACGGTTTATTATCAATTTAACATCACAAGGGAGTGACAATAATGAACATACCTAACTGGCTGACCGTTTTCAGAGTCGTTTTAATTCCGGTCTTTTTAATCTTTGCACTCCTTGATTTCGGCTTCGGCACAATGACCTTTCTCGGCGGGGAAGTCATTCTGATCGAACAGTTTATCGCAGCGGTGATATTTGTGCTGGCTGCCTTGACCGATTTCTTAGACGGCTATCTTGCGCGGAAGTGGAATATGATTACGAACATGGGCAAGTTCTTAGATCCATTAGCCGATAAACTTCTCGTGACTACAGGCTTGATTGTGCTCGTTGAATGGCATACGATTTCGAGCTGGATTGCTGTCGTAATTATAGCGAGAGAATTCGCTGTAACGGGACTCCGCCTTCTGCAGATAGAGCAGGGGTTCGTCTCTGCAGCAGGGCAGCTCGGGAAAATTAAAACAGTTTTCCAGATGCTGGCGCTCGTCTTTCTCTTATTCGGTGATATTTTCACTGCATATGTTCCGTTCTCACCGGGTCACTGGTTTATGTATATCGCGGTATTCTTTACGATACTGTCTGCAATAGAATACTTCTACAAAGGCCGCGACGTCTTTAAAGCGGATAAAAAATAAGAAAAACTGCGGTGATTTCACTGCAGTTTTCTTTGTTTTATAAGGATTGTTTACGGTTATAGAAATACTGTCCGCAATTATTTAATTTCTGTTTTCAGAAGCGAACATATATTCGCTTTTTTAATTTGTGCATGATATAATAATAAATGAGATTACGACTGGAGGTACATTATGGACGAGAGACATAAAGCGATAGATACTGTTATTAAAAACATGGAAAAGTCATTTGGCAAAGGTGCCGTTATGAAGCTTGGAGACGATGCGGGACGCAAAGTTAAAACAACTTCTTCGGGATCAGTCACATTAGATAGAGCACTCGGCGTCGGCGGATATCCGCAGGGCCGTATTATAGAAGTGTACGGACCGGAATCATCAGGTAAAACGACTGTAGCCCTGCACGCCATTGCAGAAGTACAGAGAAACGGCGGCATTGCTGCTTTTATCGACGCAGAGCATGCACTTGATCCGGAGTACGCAACAAAACTTGGCGTAGATATTGATAACTTATATATTTCACAGCCCGACACCGGTGAACAGGGACTTGAAATTACAGAAGCATTCGTACGAAGCGGTGCAGTAGACATGGTCGTTGTCGACTCCGTTGCAGCACTTACACCGAGAGCTGAAATCGAAGGCGAAATGGGAGACTCTCACATGGGTCTGCAGGCGCGTCTAATGTCACAGGCTCTAAGAAAACTGTCGGGTGCCATTTCGAAAAGTAACACGACAGCAATATTCATTAACCAGGTCCGCGAAAAAATCGGAGTTATGTTCGGTAACCCCGAAACGACAACCGGCGGACGTGCGCTTAAATTCTACAGTTCGGTCCGCCTTGAAGTCCGCCGTGCAGAAAGCTTAAAAATCGGCCAGGACATTGTCGGTAACCGCACGAAAATTAAAGTAGTTAAAAACAAAGTAGCTCCGCCGTTTAAAGTGGCTGAAGTGGATATTATGTACGGTGAAGGTATTTCACACACAGGTGAAGTTATCGACTTAAGCGTTGAAGAAGATATCGTTGAGAAAAGCGGTGCTTGGTATTCTTACAACGGCGAACGACTTGGCCAGGGTAAAGAAAATGCCAAGAAGACACTGAAAGAAAATCCGGAACTGTTTGCGGAAATCGAACGCAAATTACGTTCTGCACTCGGCTTCGGCGAAGATGTTCCTGAAGAGGAAACAGGCAAAGAATCTGAAGAAGACGCAGGTTTATTTGACGAGGACGAACTAAAATAATATTTAAACTCTGATTAACGTTGAGTTCTTTGAATCAAGCACCGGTATTATAAATACTCGTGCTTGATTTTCTTTATGATTATATTTAGAATTGAATTATATAATATTTTAATTAAAACTCATATTATATTTAACACACTTTAGAACCTTAGTTAGGGAGGTGTTTATTGTGGACTTAATAGACATTCTCTTTATCCTAATCGGTATTATTCTGGGTGTTGTTATCGGATATTTTATTGTCAATAATATATTGACTAACAAGCAGCGTCAGGCAAGGACTTCAGCTGAGCATATTATAAACGAAGCTAAAAAGGAATCCGAAAACCTGAAGAAAGAAAAGCTGCTCGAAGCGAAAGAAGAAAACCAAAATCTGAAAGAAGCTTTTGACAGCGAAATGAATACTCAGCGCAACGACTTGAAAGCGTTTGAAAACAGATTATTGCAGCGTGAAACATCGCTTGACAAGAAGAGTGAATCACTCGATAAGAAAGATGACATGCTGGAAAACAAAGAAGCTAAAATTGAAGAAAAACAGCAAATGGTTGATGCCAAGGATAATGAGATTAATGAAAAAATAAGTCAGCAAGAAACAGAATTATCCCGCATCTCCGGATTGACGCGCGACGAAGCACGTCAGGAAATGTTCTCTCAGGTAGAACACGAACTGTCACATGATATGGCTGTAATGGTTAAAGAAAAGAAAGAAAAAGCAAATCGGGAAGTAGACAAAGAAGCGCGTGAACTGCTCGCACTTACAGCGCAGCGTTACGCAGCCGAATACACCAGTGAGTCTACGGTATCAGTAGTCACATTACCGAACGATGAAATGAAAGGCCGCATTATCGGCCGTGAAGGACGAAACATCAGAACGCTTGAAACGCTGACAGGTGTCGATCTTATTATCGACGACACACCCGAAGCAGTAATTCTGTCCGGTTTTGATCCAATCAGACGCCAAATTGCCAAAAGTGCACTCGAAGCACTCGTGCAGGACGGCCGCATCCACCCTGGACGCATTGAAGAAATGGTGGATAAAGCCCGGCGCAACATGGAAACTGAAATCCGTGACGCAGGTGAAGCTGCAGCGTTTGAACTCGATATTCACAATCTGCACCCCGAACTTGCAAAACACTTGGGCAAGATGAAATACCGCCTGAGCTACGGACAAAATGTGCTTAAGCACTCGATTGAAGTCGGTTACCTCGCAGGAATACTTGCGAGCGAACTCGGCGGAAATGTCGCTTTAGCCCGCCGTGCAGGACTGCTGCATGACATCGGCAAAGCAATCGACCACGAAATTGAAGGCTCCCATGTAGAAATCGGAGTCGAACTCGCAACCCGTTACAAAGAACAGGATACGGTAATCAATGCGATTCAGTCACACCACGGTGATGTAGAACCGACAAGTGTCATTTCAATTCTCGTAGCAGCAGCAGACGCACTCTCCGCAGCGCGCCCAGGCGCGCGCCGTGAAACTTTAGAAAATTACGTTAAACGGCTGGAGAGACTCGAAGAAATTGCAGAAAGCTACGACGGCGTAGAAAAAACATTTGCAATTCAGGCCGGACGCGAAATCCGCGTCATGGTAAGCCCTGAAGATATCGACGACTTAAAAGCACACCGTCTTGCAAGAGACATTAAAAAACGTGTAGAAGACGAACTGCAATACCCAGGACACATAAAAGTGACAGTTGTCCGCGAGATGAGGGCCATAGAATACGCAAAATAAAAAGATCAGAGACGAAAGTCTCTGGTCTTTTTGTTTTCTGCGGGTTTGTTGGGAGGATTATCGTTAATCGTATATATGAGCTTCCTTCATGTCAACGCACCGCGTCTTTCGTATACATGAGCTACCTTCATGCCAACGCATCGCGTTTTTCGTATACATGAGACCCTGTCATGCCAACGCATCGAGCCTTTCGTATACATGAGCTACCCTCATGCCAACGCATCGAGCCTTTCGTATACATGAGACCCTGTCATGCCGACGCACCACGTCTTTCGTATACATGAGCGCCCGTCACACCGACGCACCACGTCTTTCGTATACATGAGCGCCCGTCACACCAACGCATCGAGTCTTTCGTATACATGAGACCCTGTCATGCCGACGCAAGTAGAAATACGTATACGTGAGCTCCTATAACCCAACAAAAAAAGCGCTGAAAATCTATAAATTAATCTATAAATTTAATTTACTAGCATACCAATAAACTGATATTGTAAAACTCAAATATAACAAAATATAGCAACAGTATCTATATAAGTTACGGAAATGTAACATACATTAAAAGGTAAAAGTATAAGAGTTTGTGTAAAAAGTAAATCAGTTTTGCTATTTTTGTATTCAAGTAACTTTTTTAAAAGGAAATCGTCGTTTCTCCCTATATATAGAGTAGAGGGTACTTTTTAAGGAGGAAGGATTATGTTTCTAAATAAAAGAATGGCACCGGCAGAACTTATGCATTATCAAGCGCTAGAAATTCGTAAAGAACTCAGCAAAGATGAACAAAATAAAATGTTTAATCTAGAAAAAGGATTTGCCGGCGAAAAACTGTATGATAAAATTTTCAATGAAATTGGTCACGAGAATGTTTATGTATTGAGAGATGTTTATCTTAAAATAGGAAAAGTACTGACTCAGTACGACAGTATTATCGTTACTAATAATGGAGTGTCGGTGAATGAAATTAAAAACTTATCCGGTGATTATGAATACAAGGGAAATAAATGGTGTAAAAATGCCAGTCATATGGAAAACAATCCCTATGTTCAGCTTAGCCGTGCAGAAAGTAAATTAATCAAGCTGAGCAATGATACTCCAATTAGTTTTCAAGTGGATGGAAAAGTTATTTTTATGAATGATGATTTCAGATTTTCTACAGAAGATAAAAATATAGAGAATCAAACGATAATGATAAATTATTTAAGGAACTATTTTAGAGAATATAAGGCTGAACGATTAAATGAAAACGCGAAAAAAATTGTACTTCTCATAAGAGATACAGTGGCAAAGAATTCATATTTTGTTGAACATGCTGATATTACTAAATTGAAACGCGGTCTGTATTGCGGTTCTTGTAAACAATTTGATTTAAATAAAGGGCAATTTCAATTCATTTGTAACAGCTGCGGATCAGTTGAGAGTTACGAAACACATATAGTCAGAGCGATCAGTGATCATAAGTATTTATTTTCAAATCAACCGATTACAAAGCAATCGCTTTTACACTTAATCGATTATCAGGTGCATACAACGACTGTATCAAAATTTTTAAGGAAATATTGTAATCAAGATAGTAAGGGAAAAGCTTCTACACACATTTTTAAATTTTATGATTCTGTAACAGCGCTTAGTGAAATAAGAAAAAGGCAACGATATAAAGATAAAGTTCATTAATAATTGAAAAGATGTGTAAATTTAGAGGTTTTTCCGGTTGAGTAGAATGTTCCGTAGGCATGAGAGCCTCTCATGTCTATGCAAATGGACAACCGTATACATGAGACCGTGTCACGCCTACGCAACGTGAAATACGTATACATGAGACCATGTCACGCCTACGCAACGTGAGATACGTATACATGAGACCGTGTCACGCCCACGCAATGAAGAATACGTAGGCATGAGCGAAAAATCCACCCACCCAACATCCCCAAAATAATGTATAATTAACACAATAGATAGGGTGATTTGATGAGGATTTTATTCATTGGAGATGTAGTCGGAAAAATTGGCCGGCGCATGATAAAAAATTATTTGCCGGGCTTGAAAAAAGAGCATAACGCGCATTTTACGATTGTAAATGGGGAGAATGCGGCCCACGGCAAAGGGATAACGGAAAGTACTTATAAGGAAATTTTAAACGGCGGCGCGGATTTTATCACGCTTGGCAACCATGCCTTCGCAAAGCGCGATGTGTATGACCTGTTAAACTCGGGTGTTAAAATGGTCCGCCCCGCGAATTTCCCGGAGGGTACACCGGGCGACGGCAGCCGCATCGTTAATATTAACGGAAAGAAATTATTAATCGTGAACCTGCAGGCGCGGAGTTTCCTCGAGCCGATTGAAAATCCATTCACGGTAATCGATAAAATTCTCGAAGAAAATACGTACGATGCGGCCTTCGTGGATTTCCACAGTGAAACGACGAGCGAGTCCATCGCCATGGGCTACCACCTGGATGGCCGGGTCAATGCGGTAGTCGGCACGCACACGCATGTTCAGACAAATGACGCCGCGCGTCTCCCGAACGGCACAGTTTACATCACTGACGTCGGCATGACTGGTTTTAAAGACGGCATATTAGGCATCAGAAAAGATGAAGTCATCCGCAGATTTATAACGAATCTGCCTGAACGCCACGTTGTGCCGGACGAGGGCAAGGGCGTAATCAGCGGTGTAATTATCGATACTGACAGTAAAACAATTAAAAACTTTAAAATTGAAGAGTAAGAACAAGAGACGGGTGCATCCAACGAAAAATGCGCCCGTTTTTTCCGTCCAGCAATAAAAATATCAAATCCGGTTCAAGTTTAGTGAAAATTATGTCACTTTTGTGGCATAATATAATTAATTCGGATTTCGAAAGAATATAATCAAAAGAGATTTGTCACACTCAGGCACTTACGTCACAGAAACAAAGGATGGTTTTACAATGATTACAGTTTACCGTTATGCCATGAACTACAAATGGATGATCGTTATTGCTTTATTTTTCATGTTTATTGAGCTCATCGTCGAACTGATCCAGCCGCTGTTTATTCAGCAGGTCATCGACAACGGAATTATGATCAACAGCGTCGACAATGTTATATTTTACCTGCTGATTATGTTCGCAGTGTCGCTGATTGCACTGTTTGCAGGTATATTTAATACATATTTTACCAGCCATTTAACAAATATGTTCGGCTACGATCTGCGGCTCGCAATCTTTAAGCGGGTTCAGAATTTTACGCTCGCCACCTTATCGCGTTTTTCAACATCAAGTCTGATCACCCGGATGACGCAGGACGTGCTGCAGACGGAGATGCTGCTCTTTATGAGTCTCCGCATTCTGCTCCGCGCACCGCTGCTCGTCATCGGTTCGCTCGTCATGTCTTTCCTCGTCAATCCGACGCTCGGCCTGTATTTATCAATGCTGACGCCGATACTCGTTATCTTTCTTTTTTTCACAGCGAGAAAAGGGGCACAGGTCTTCCTCCGCGTCCAGCATTGGCTCGACAGAATTAACCGTTTTATCCAGCAGAATTTAGAAGCGGTCAGACTGATAAAAGCCAACGACTCAGGAGAATACGAAACTGGAAAGTTTGCCAAAGTCGCAGCGAAATTGCGAAACGACACGATATTTGCTCTCCGGCTGATGGAGTCCATTTTGCCGGTGCTGCTTTTAATTATGAACGGCAGTCTGCTCCTCGTGCTCTGGGTCGCTTCCGACCTCCTCAAGACAAACGAGGTTGCGGTCGGGGAAATCGTTGCGGTTATTAACTATGCACTACGCATGCAGGGCGGATTTTCAATGTTTGCCTTTCTAATTATTGCAACTTCACGTGCCAAGGCGAGCAGTGACCGCATCAGTGAAATCCTGCATGCTCCGGTAGCTGTGGAGGATAAAAACACCTACGAAGCGGCAGACAGCGAAGGCACCGTTAAATTCGACAAGGTATCCTTTAAATATCCGCACACCAGCCGTTACGTGCTGAAAAATGTTTCATTTGAAATACATGATAATGAAAACTTTGTCATTATGGGCGGGACCGGTTCAGGTAAAAGTTCACTGATCAGTCTCATCCCGAATATGTATGATCCGACTGACGGCGTCGTGACTGTCAACGGTAAAAATGTACTCGACTGGAATACTGCTGACCTCCGGCAGACAATCGGCTACGTGCCGCAGCGCGCAGTGCTTTTTACCGGCAGTATTTACGATAATCTGCTCTGGGGAAATCTGCACGCTGAAGAAGAAGATGTCTTTATGTCATCTGAAAAAGCGCAGATTCACGATAATATTATGAATTTTGATGAGACTTACGAAACACCGGTCGGCCAGATGGGAGTTACGCTGTCAGGCGGGCAGAAGCAGCGTTTGTCAATCGCTCGCGCGCTTGTCAGAAAACCGTCGATTCTAATATTGGATGATTCGACATCAGCACTTGACGTGCGGACGGAGAATAATTTGTGGGATGCGCTCGCAGGCGAAAATGTGACCCGCATCGTCATTACGCAGAAAATATCCACTGCCGAACAGGCGGACCGGGTGCTGCTCCTAGATGACGGTGAAATTTCCGCCCTCGGCAGCCATGAAGAGCTGCTGCAAACTTCAGCGCTGTACAGAGAAATTTACGAATCGCAGAAAAAAGGGGGGCATCTCGATGACTAACTTTTTTGCACGCCCCTTCGGGCATGAACGGCTTATTACAAAAGAGGATATCGGCAAGAACAAACGATCAAACAAAAATAAGGCGGACAACATGGGTCAGACCTTAAAACGAATCTGGCAATTTATGCGCGGCGAGCGAAAACGGCTGTACTTTATCATTTCACTCGTTGTCGTAACGAGTCTGCTCAGCATTGTCGGACCGTTTCTCGTCGGCCGAATCGTCGATTATTACTTTATACCGCGGGAATTCGACGGGCTCTTCAGAGTGCTGATGATACTCTTAGCCTCGTACGTTCTCCTGTCGGCGACCACCTTCATTCAGGCTTATCTGATGGTCGGCTTGTCGCAGCGGACGATTTACAATTTGCGTCATCATCTGTTTGAACATATGCAGGAGCTACCGGTGACTTTTTACGATAAACGCCAGCACGGTGAATTAATGAGCCGGATGACCAACGACATTGAAACGCTGTCTCAGACGATGAACTCGTCCTTTATCCAGTTTACGACGAGTATTGTCACGCTGCTCGGCACCTTTTCAGTCATGCTGTACTTAAGTCCGCTCCTGACTTTTTTAACAGCACTGATTATCCCGATTTTAATTGTCAGTGTCAGATTTATAACGAACCGCACCGGCCCGCTGTATAAAATGCGCCAGCGGCGCACCGGCGAACTGAACGGCTACATTGAAGAAATTGTCTCCGGCCAGGAAATTGTTAAAGTATTCTCCCAGGAAGAACGGGCGGTCAGGAACTTTGAAATGCGCGCCAAAAATTTAAGAGAAGTGACCTTTTGGGCGAATCTGTATTCCGGTTTTATTCCTAAAATCATGAATATGCTGAATAACATTTCGTTTACCATTGTCGCGGGTGCCGGCGGGATTCTCGCGCTGACGACAAACGGTATTGTTACAGTCGGAACAATTGTTGTCTTTGCAGAATACGCCCGCCAGTTTACCCGTCCGCTCGCTGATCTGTCCAACCAGCTGAACCAGGTGCTGTCGGCGATTGCAGGTGCAGAACGTGTTTTCCAGATACTCGATACGCCGGCGGAAGCTGACGAAGGTAAAATTACTGATAAAACACTCCGGGGACATATTGAATTTAAAGACGTCACCTTCTCCTACAGCAGGGAGCAGCAGGTGCCGACAATCAGAAATCTGTCATTTGAAGTCGCATCCGGCGAATCTGTTGCTTTAATCGGTGCGACAGGTGCCGGTAAGACGACGGTTATGCAGCTTTTAGCCCGCTTTTACGAAACGGATAACGGCAGCATTTTAGTCGACGGGGAGGATATTAAAGATTACTCCCGGACTAACATTCGTTCACAGACGGCCTTCGTGCTGCAGGACCCGTACCTGTTTGAAGCCACCATCCGTGAAAATATACGCTACGGCCGGATGAATGCGACAGACGATGAAGTGATTGAAGCGGCGAAAGTCGCCAATGCCCATGACTTTATTATGACGCTCGAGCAGGGTTACGACACGGTGCTCGATTTAGATGAGGGCTTTATCTCGCAGGGCCAAAAGCAGCTGATCTCCATCGCGCGGGCGCTCATTACAGACCCTGCCATCCTGCTGCTCGATGAAGCAACGTCCAGCATCGACACGATTACAGAACTGAAAATCCAGGAATCGCTGGAGCGGCTGATGAAAGGGCGGACGAGCATTATTATCGCCCACCGCCTCAACACGATAAAAGCCGTCGACCGGATTTTCGTTTTAGAGCAGGGGGAACTGCTTGAAGCGGGAACGGAAGAAGAGCTGCTTGCTTTGGAAGGCAAGTACTATGACATGGTCAACCAGTAAATAGACGAGTCACGCGGCTGAACTGTATTTACAAACACTTTCTGTTCAGTTATGATGGAAGCAATTAAATACCGCACACCACTGGAGGTGCCTTTTTGAGGCTGAGAGACACTCTTACTACCTGATCTGGATTATGCCAGCGTAGGGAAGTGGCATAGATTCGTTATGCACACTCCAGGGCCGGAGTGTGCATTTTTGTACTTTGACAAATGAATCAGGAGATTTACATTTAATAAATGAAGGCTTTCATATATAATGAATGGTATATATCAACTAAAAGGTGGAACTTCGAATGTATACTAAGGATGAAATAATAGAAGAAGCAAAAAAGCTCGGTAAAATGATGGCGGAAACAGAACAGGTTGAATTCTTCCAGAAAGCGGAAGCTAAGATTCACGAAAACCAGGAAATCCGCGAAAAAATGGCCAGCCTGAAAAGCCTGCAGCAGCAAGCTGTAAACTTCCAAAACTACGGCAAAGAACGCGCCTACAAAATGACGGAAGAAAAACTGGCTAAAATCGAAGAAGAATTAGACGAAATGCCGCTCGTTGACCAGTTCAAAGAATCACAGGCAGGCGTCAACGAACTGCTGCAGATGGTCTCGCATGCAATCAGCTCAACAGTCACAAGCGAAATTATCGAACAAACAGGCGGCGACCTCATGCAGGGCGAAACCGGCGCTGCAGTCCGCAACAGACCAAACCGCGACCCGAACCAGTTTAAATAAGCATCATCTACATATTGAATGGCGTTGAAATCTCTGAATAATAGAGTGTTTCAGCGCCATTTTTGTATGTTGACGTATTGAGACTTTCGTATACATGAGCTTCCGTCACGCCAACGCATCGCGCCTTTCGTATACATGAGCACTCGTCACATCAACGCATCGCGCCTTTCGTATACATGAGCTTCCGTCACGCCAACGCATCGCGCCTTTCGTATACATGAGCGCCCGTCATGCCAACGCATCGCGTCTTTCGTATACATGAGCTTCCGTCATGTCAACGCACCGCGCCTTTCGTATACATGAGCGCCCGTCACGCCAACGCATCGCGCCTTTCGTATACATGAGCGCCCGTCACGCCAACGCATCGCGCCTTTCGTATACATGAGCACCCGTCATGCCAACGCACCGCGCCTTTCGTATACATGAGCTTCCGTCACGCCAACGCATCAAGCCACACATTCCATCACCAATAATTCAAATAGGAGGCACCACCATCAACAAATTAATTAAAAACATGACATTCACCGCAGCTTTTGTCGCTTTAAACGTTATTTTAAGTACGCTAGTCACTATTCCGATCGGCATTATCCGCGCGGCGCCCATGCAGCACCTGATCAACGTACTCGGTGCGGTACTCACCGGCCCCTGGGTTATCGTCCAGGCTTTTATCTCATCGACGATCAGAATTCTATTCGGCACGGGCACCGTCTTCGCTTATCCCGGCAGTATGATCGGCGCGCTCGCCGCCTGGCTGCTCTACAAATACTCTAAAAAGCTGTCGCTTGCGGCCCTCGGCGAAATCATCGGCACCGGCGTCATCGGTGCGCTCAGCCTTTACCCGCTGATTATCATCCTTGAACTCGATGCACAAATTTTCACAGTGGTCGCAGCAGCTTTCTTAGTATCGAGTCTAATCGGCGCCATTACGTCCTACATCATCTTAAAACAATTGGAAAAACACGGGGTCTTACTGCGGATATAAGCGTTCGTGCATGTTATAATAATACGACAAGATTAATTTAGGAAGTGTTAAGATGCGGGAACCAACACCGATGATGAAACAGTATTTTTCAATTAAAGATAATCATCCGGACAGCTTGCTTTTATTCAGACTGGGAGACTTTTACGAGCTGTTTTACGACGATGCAGTCACGGCTGCAAAAGTGCTCGAAATTACATTAACTTCACGCGATAAAAGCAAGGATCCGATACCGATGTGCGGCGTGCCGTACCATTCTGCGCGAAACTATATCGCAAAGCTGATCGAAAACGGCTTTAAAGTGGCGATCTGCGAGCAGATGGAAGATCCGAGAGCGGTTAAAGGCATGGTCAAAAGAGAAGTGGTCCGGGTGATTACACCGGGAACCTTAATCGATGACTTCGGTATGGACGACGGTGCAAGCAACTTTATTCTGGCACTCTGTGAAAAAAATGATAAAACAGAAGTCAGCTACGCCGATATTTCAACAGGTGAAATATTTGCTTTCAGCACCGATGACGAAACGGAGCTGAAAAGCGAAATAGAAACACTCGGTGCAAGGGAGCTCGTCACAAACAAAGAAAGCGAGCAGCTGATCCACCGGATTTATAACGATCCGCCGCTCTATACAGTATTTGAAGCGGATGAACCGGCTGATTACGACTACGAAGCGGATGTCGATGAACATCAGGCGATTAACCTGCTCCTGAACTACATCCGTAAACAGAATATGCAGGAACTGAAACATTTAAAAACGGTGGAAAAACACCGGATTAATACATTTATGAAACTGAACTATGCGGCGATTTCGAACCTCGAGCTCTTAGAAAACATTCAGACTAAAAAAGTAAAAGGGTCGCTGTTCTGGTACTTAAACCGGACGGAAACACCGATGGGGAAACGCCAGCTCAGAAAACTGATCGAGCGGCCGCTCGTCTCAAAACAGGAGATAGTCAACCGCCAGAATATTGTGACGACTCTAATCGACAACTTTACCGAACGCGAAGAGCTGTCCGGTATTTTAAATCACGTATACGATATCGAACGGCTGGTCGGCCGCCTTGCTTTTAACAACGTCGACGTGAAAGATCTCGTTCAGCTGCGCGATTCACTACATGGACTGCCGGACTTAAAAGCAGTGCTTGAATCACTAAAACTGACAGACAACAAAACATTCCAAAACTTCGACAGCCTGGAAGATGCATATGAACGCCTAGTAGTTCTTACCGACACGCCGCCGAAAACCATCCGCGAAGGAAAGATCTTTAAAGACGGTGTCAATGAAGCACTCGATAAACTCCGCGATATCAGCAACAACGCACGTACCTGGCTGAACAATTACCTCGAGACGGAAAAAGAACGCACAGGCATTAAAAACTTAAAAATTGGCTTTAACAAAGTATTCGGCTACTACCTCGAAATTTCCAAGGGTCAGGCGGTAAACTTCGATGCGGAGAAATTTGAGTACAACCGCAAGCAGACGCTCACCAACGCCGAGCGTTTTATCACGCCGGAACTGAAGGAAATGGAAAGTCAGATTTTAACAGCAGAAGACGACAGCATTAAGCTCGAATTCGATATGTTCACTGAACTCAGAACGGATATGATAGCTTATATTACCCGCCTGCAGCAGACGGCTGAGCAGATATCGACGCTCGATACGCTGATATCATTCGCCCTGGTGTCGAACGACTACCATCTGACGACACCGGAATTTACAGAGGACAAATCCATCAGCTTAAAAGATGCGCGGCATCCAATTGTTGAGCGCATGCTGAATGAAAATACTTATGTGCCGAACGACCTTACGATGAGCGATGACAGTTTTATTTATCTGATTACCGGCCCGAATATGTCCGGGAAGTCGACCTATATGCGTCAGGTGGCACTCATTATTATTATGGCCCAGATTGGCATGAGGGTGCCTGCAGCAAGTGCTGAGCTGCCGATATTTGATGCGATTTACACACGCATCGGGGCAAGCGACGACTTATCGAGCGGCAAATCGACCTTTATGATTGAAATGATGGAAGCTAATACCGCGCTACAGCACGCGACGAAAGACTCGCTGCTTATATTCGATGAAATCGGCCGCGGTACGAGCACTTATGACGGCATGGCACTCGCCCAGGCTATGCTCGTTTACATTCACGATGAAATCGGTGCGAAGACGCTGTTTTCGACCCACTACCATGAACTGACGAATCTGGAGGACACGCTGCCGGGCCTCCGGAACGTTCACGTTAAAGCGACGGAATACGACGGCAAGCTCGTCTTCCTGCACAAGGTCAAACCGGGAGCAGTGGAAAAAAGCTACGGCATTCACGTGGCGAAATTGGCAGAACTGCCGGACCGGGTGACAGAACTTGCAGCAGACTATCTGACTTCATTTGAAAACAGGAAACAGGAAGCGCCTCAGAAGGCACAGAATGATATCTTCCAGCTCGAGCTGCCGCTCGATGACAGCGAAACAGTATCTAAAGACGAAGCAAATCTCTTAGCCGAATTAACATCGCTTGATTTAAATAATATGACGCCGATGGAGGCGCTGAACACACTGCACAAGCTTCATAATCAAGCACGCGGGGAGGAATAAAAAATGGGACAGATACACGTACTGCCCGCTCATATACAAAACAAAATCGCAGCAGGCGAGGTGGTCGAGCGTCCGAGTTCCATCGTCAAGGAAATTGTTGAGAATTCGCTCGACGCTCATTCTACGGTCATCGAAGTCTTTATCAAAAACAGCGGCATGGAGTCGATTAAAGTGATCGACAACGGCCGCGGCATCGATTATGAGGACCGCACCCTGTTATTTGAAAGACATGCAACGAGTAAAATCGATACGGCTTACGAGCTGTTTGAAATCCGTTCGCTCGGCTTCCGGGGGGAAGCCCTCGCCAGTATCGGTGCCGTCGCCAAAGTGACTTTGGAGAGCATGCGGGATGACTCAACGCCTTTTAAAATTGTTTACGCCGGCGGGAAGTATGATGAAGATACCGTCTGGCACGAACGACGCGGGACGATTATTGAAATTGAAGACTTATTCTTTAATACACCGGCCCGCTTAAAATATATTAAAAATCTGCGCACTGAAGCGGGTAAAATTATCGATATTATGCAGCGGATGGCTTTAAATTATCCGGATGTCAGCTTCCGTCTGGTTTTTGACGGCAAGGACCGCTTTAAAACGACCGGCAACGGCAACCTGAAAGAAGTCATCAACATTCTGTACGGCATCCAGGTTTCGAGCAACACGCTCGAAGTTCAAGCGGAAAGCCCGGACTATAAACTCGAAGGTTATATCGTGAGACCCGAAGTGACAAGAAGCAGCCGCAATTATATTAATTTAAGTATTAATCACAGGCATGTCCGTCATTTTAAACTGTCTCAGAGTATTATTAATGCCTATCATACGCTGCAGCCGAAAGATAAGTATCCGCTCGCCTTTTTAAATATCACCATGGATCCGAAGCTGATCGATGTCAACGTCCATCCGTCGAAAGTGGAAGTGAAGCTGTCGAAGGAAGCGGAACTGTTAAAACTGACCGAAAGAGCAGTTAAAGAAGCCCTGATGGAAACGGAACTGATTCCGGAAGTGGAACATAAAACGCCGAAAAGTGAAAAGCCTGAACAGACAGCTATTGATTTTACAGTGCGCCACGAACAGATCAGGGAGCATATTGACAGCTACACACCGCCCGTCCGTCAAACACCGGAAACGTTTAAAGAGCGGCCGAAACAAAAGCAGATTCAACAAAAACCGGTTTACACGAATCCCTTCCAGGAAGCGCCGGCAACACCGAAAAAGTCAGCACCAAAAGATGCGCCTGCCTACGTTAACAAAGAGCCGCTGCCGAAAAAAGAAAAATTGCCTTACTTGGAAATTATCGGCCAGCTGCACGGCACTTATATTATTATGCAGAACGAAACAGGTATGTATCTCATGGACCAGCACGCTGCCCAAGAGCGCATTAAATACGAATATATTTACGCGAATATTATTAAGGAAGACGACGGTATTCCGCTCTTAATCCCATACACTTTCGAATTCAGCTTTGACGATGTGATTACTATCGATGAGAAGCTTACCGAACTGCAGTCGCTCGGTTTCGATATTGAAAAAAGCGGTGTTAAACAGTACACGGTAGCCCGTTATCCATCCTGGATCAAAGCAAAAAATCCGGAAGAGGATATCAATGACTTAATTGAATTTATTACAGAAACGGACCGTTTCGATGTGAATAAGTACCGGGAAGAAATGTCCATTATGATGAGCTGCAAGCAGTCGATTAAAGCGAATCATTACCTCGATAAAAACCAGATGGCAGCACTGCTCGAAGAGCTCGGAAAATGTGCTTCGCCGTACACCTGCCCGCACGGCCGGCCGGTGATTATTCATATGACGACGTATGAAATAGAACGCCTGTTTAACCGGATTATGAAGTAGGGGGGCTTAAATTGAAGATTATTAACCGTACGATGAAAAATAAAGACAGGAGTATTTCAGTGACGCATTATGCGCCAAAAAAGCCGAAGGCGAGCATTCAAATCCTGCACGGCATGGCCGATCATAAAGGACGCTACAAGGAGTTTCTGATGTATCTCGCCTTAAATGATATTCACTGTGTTATTCATAACCACAGAGGCCACGGCAGCGATGAGAAGTTAAGCAATCTCGGCCACTTCTCTTCTTTTGAAGACCTGCTCGAAGATGCGAAAATTGTCAGCCGGTCCATGCCCGGGGATCTCCCGCATATCGGACTCGGGCATTCTATGGGCTCCATTCTGCTCAGAAGACTGCTTGAAGAAGAGCTCTACGATGCGGGTGTTATTGTCGGCACCGGCAGCAAGGTCCGTTTTTCTGATACGCTGTCTCACGTCTTGATGCAGGGACTCTCTAAGGTAATCCCCGGCACGAAGTCGAGACTGATTAACAAATTATCGTTTCTCGGCTATGACGGCAACTTTAAGGGTACTGTTAAAAACCGCTGGCTGTCGGCGGATGACGACAACATCCATGCCTATAACACCGACCCGCATGCCGGCCAGAAGATGAGTGTAAGAGCACTTGCTGAAATATTGAAAAACATCCGCTACGTTGATTCTTCAAAGTGTCTTAAAAGATACAGGGATATCCCTTACTTATTAATCGGCGGCATGGATGATCCATTTTCGCATTTCGGCAGGGATTATGAACTTTTAAACTGGCGGCTGCAGCGCCATTTTAATAACGTGAAAATGGAGCTCGTGCCGAACGCGCGGCACGAAGTGCTGTTTGAAGAAAACAGAGGCGCGGTTTATTCTAATATTGTCAAATGGGTGGAAACATATGTCGAAAAGTAAATTGCTTATCTTAGTCGGACCGACAGCTATCGGAAAGACCGCCTTATCCATAGCTGTCGCTAAAAAATTTAAGGCTGAAATTATCAGCGGCGATTCCATGCAGGTTTACAGAGGCATGGATATCGGCACCGGTAAAATTACCGAGGATGAAATGGACGGTATTCCGCATCATATGATTGATATTTTAAACCCGGATGAAACATTTTCTGTGTCCGACTTCCAAAGTCAGGTGGAACACCTTGTTTCAGATATTGAAGGGCGCGGGAAACTGCCTATGCTGGTCGGCGGCACCGGGCATTATATTAAAGCGCTGATTGAAGGCTATGAGTTTAATGATGAAAACCGGGAAGATATTGACCGGCTGACTGAAGAATATGAGAAGTTCTCGAATGAAGAGCTGTTTTCAGAGCTTGAAAAATTGGTGCCTGACAGCGGCATTCATCCAAATAACCGGAAGAGGATTATCCGCAGGTTGGTTAAAGAAAAGCTTGGCGTTAAAGAAAAGAAAGCGTATACACAAAAGCCGAAATATGATACATTCTTAATAGGTCTCACAGCAGACAGAAGTGTGATATACGACCGCATTAACAGACGGGTAGAGGCAATGTTCAATACCGGTCTCGCGGAAGAAGTGAGCGGATTGCAGAATCAGAAGCTGTCTGAGACAGCAGGACAGGCAATCGGCTACAAAGAGTTTTTGCCGTATTTTAAAGGGGAAGCATCACTCGCTGAAGTAAGGGAGCGCATTCAGGCTCATTCACGGCAGTATGCGAAGCGGCAGCTGACTTTTTTCCGCAATCAGCTTGATGTGCACTGGTACGATATCGCGCAGACAGATACAGATATAATCATTAAAGATATATATCAATTCTTACAAACAAAAGGGGAGAATTAAATGAATTTGCAGGATTCGTTTTTAGGGGAATACAAAGAATCAGGGAAGGAAATTACCGTATTTTTAATGAACGGTTTCCAGCTGCAGGGGAAAATTACCGGCTTCGACAAGTATGTTGTCGAACTTGATTCAGAAGGTAAAGTTCAAATTATATATAAGCATGCAATCAGTACATTTATACGTGCGTAAAAAAACAGCCGGACTTCCTGTCCGGCTGTTTTCCGCTTTATCCAGCTAAATATTTTTCAACGTCATCTTCGATGTCGTGCGGCGGTTTTTGAGGGGGATAGCGTTTAACTACTTTGCCTTCTCTGGTAACCAGAAATTTAGTGAAATTCCACTTAATCGAATTGGTAATTAAGCCGGATTTCCCTTCGGTTAAGTATTTAAACAGCGGATGAATATTTTCTCCCTTAACATCGGTTTTCTCCATTACAGTATAGGAAACACCGTGTTCTCTGCCGTAAAGGTCGCGTGCTTCTGTTGCTGAGCATGGTTCCTGATTCATAAAGTTATTTGAAGGAAATGCCAGAATCTCTAAACCGATATCATGGTATTTCCGGTATAATTTTTCGAGCTCATCGAGCTGTTTATTAAAACCGCATTCACTTGCTGTATTGACAATCAGAACGACTTTACCTTCCAAGTCCTTCATATCAATATGATTCCCGTCTGCATCCTGCGCTGAGAGGTCATAAAAAGTTGCCTTCACTTATGATCCTCCTTTCTTTACTTTCTATATACAACAGTTGATACTACAATATAGCCTTATTAATATGATTAAAACATGATATTGTAATATTAAACGAAAAAAACGGAGGTGTTTGTCATGAATATGACACATACTGGAATAATCCTTGCGACGAACACTGTACAAAATAAAGACGTGGAGTCGGAAGTGCGCGAGCTTAAAGAGCTGAGTGAGTCCATCGGCATAGAGATTGTCGGCACGCATATTCAAAACCGCACATCGATAGACAGAAAAAGCTATGTGGGAAGCGGCTTTCTGGAAGAAGTCAAAATGCAGTATGAAGATATTGATTACGCTATCGTTAACGATGAGATTCTGGCGAGCCAGAACCGCACTATAGAAAATATACTGGATACGAGTGTGATTGACAGGACGCAGGTCATTCTCGATATTTTCAGCTTAAGAGCTCAGTCAAAAGCAGGCAAGCTGCAGGTGGAACTGGCCCAGCTTGAATATCTGGTGCCGCGCTTAAAAGGACAGGGCATTAACCTGTCGAGGCTCGGTGCGGGAATCGGGACTAGAGGTCCTGGTGAAACTAAGCTTGAAACAGACCGCCGTCATATTAATACAAGAATCCGGGATATTAAAAGGCAGCTCGCTGTCATTGAAGAACACCGGTTAAGATACCGCGACAAGCGTCGTTCGAATCAAGTGACGAAAGTGTCGCTGATCGGTTATACGAACGCGGGCAAGTCGACGCTGTTCAATAAGCTGACGAATGCGGAAACGCTGCAGGAAGACAAGCTGTTCGCGACCCTGGATCCGCTGACCCGGGAAATGGTTCTTCCGTCAGGCTTTCAGTGCATTATATCGGATACAGTCGGTTTTATCCAAAAACTGCCGACGACTTTAATAGAAAGTTTTAAGTCGACGCTCGAAGAAGCGGCGGACAGTGATTTCATTATTCATGTAATCGATAATAATGCTCCGGACCTTGTGAGCCAGTACGATACGGTGCTGGATTTAATCGATTCCTTGAACATGAAAGATATCCCGCAGCTGATTCTGTTTAATAAAACAGATTTAAATGATGAGAAAAGACTGCTGCCGGCAAGTCCGCATCAGTTTGTGAATATGAATATGCCGGCAGAGGATATATTAATGGATGTCGAAAACTTTATGACGAAGTATTTCGATGCCTACGATGCGGAGCTTCCGCTCTCGAGACAGGATAAGATTTACAGATTAAAAAGACAGACCATCGTTAAAGAACTTAAGATTGATGAAGAGAAAGTTAAAGTCAGCGGGTTTGAACCCGAGGGCAATTTTGCAGAACGTATAGTAAAGAAGGATGACAAACGTGAATAATGAAGAAAAGATTTGCAGCATTATAGAACAAGCAGAAGAAGTGCTGCAGCCGTATTATAAAAAGAATAAGGATATTGCCTATCAGAACTTTAAAAAAGTGATGACAGCCTTTACAAATCACTCTGTCACAGAAAGCGACTTCAGCGGCACGACAGGTTACGGTTATGACGATGTCGGGCGGGATAAGCTGGAAGAGATCTACAGAGATGTGTTTAAGGCGGAAGATGCGCTCGTTAGAACACAGATTATTTCAGGAACCCATGCGATCAGCCTGGTCCTGCTGAGCCTTTTAAAGCACGGCGATGAGCTCTTATATATTACGGGAACACCTTACGATACGCTTGAGAAAGTAATCGGCACCACAGAAGATGATATCGGCAGCCTGAAAGAAATGGGTGTTGAATTTAATACAGTTGATTTAAAAGATGATCAGTTCGATACAAAAAGCATACTGTCATCAATTACAGAAAAAACAAAAATGATTGGCATCCAGCGTTCTAGAGGCTACTCACACCGTAAATCGATGAACGTCGGTCAAATAGAAGCGGTTATACAAACGATAAAAGAAAAACACCCGAATATTATCGTATTCGTGGATAACTGCTACGGTGAGTTCGCGGAAACGAGAGAACCGCTGGAAGCAGGTGCTGATATAATGGCAGGCTCGCTCATTAAAAACCCGGGCGGCGGTATTGCCAAGATGGGCGGTTACGTTGCAGGCAGAGAAAAACTTGTTGAGCGCGTAAGCTACCGTTTAACAGTGCCGGGTGTCGGCAAGGAAATGGGTGCGAGCCTGAATGCATTGACTGATATGTACCAGGGCTTCTTTATGGCGCCGCATACGGTCATGGAATCTATTAACGGTGCGCTGTTAATGAGCTATGTTTTTGAAAAGTTAAATATGAAACCCTCACCGAGATATACAGAAGAGCGTACGGACTTAATTCAGAGTGTATCGTTTAATAATGAAGAAGAAATGATAACATTCACTCAGATGATTCAAAAAGCAAGTCCGGTAAATGCGCGCTTCATGCCGATTCCGGATTTAATCCCGGGCTATCAGAATCCTGTTATTATGGCTGCGGGAACCTTTGTGCAAGGTGCTTCTCTTGAACTGTCGGCAGACGGACCGATCAGAGCGCCGTACACAGTGTATGCCCAGGGCGGGCTGCATATCGAACACGTGAAATATGCGCTCGAAATGTCTTTGACTGAACTCTCTGAGAAGAATATGATAGAGCTATAAAGAATAAGTGTCGCTATTGTATAGTGACACTTATTTAATTTAAGCGTATAATTAATTTCGAAATTATAAATTGGAGCTTACATAATGAAAAACGTCCTTGCTTTGTTAAAAGAAAACTTTGAGAACCTTCATTTAATCTGGAAATTAAGTCTCTATAATATTAAGGCGCAGTATGCAAACCATTATTTGGGTATACTGTGGGCGATATTGATGCCGGCAGCCCAGGTCGGAGTCTTCTATGTGATTTTCGGACTCGGCTTAAGGGGAGACCGGGGCGATGTGCAGAACGTACCCTTCCTGGTTTACCTGATAACGGGTATTTTTGCGTTTGGTTTTATACAAGGTTGTATAAACTCGGCATCAAATGCTATCAGCAGTCAAATTGGACTTGTTACTAAAATGAAATTTCCATCTAGTATATTGTTGTCCATGTCGATGGCGAATAATATTGTTACTTTCAGTATTATGTCATTGATAGTTTTAATTATTAGTGTAGTAAATGGGTATTCTGAACCAGCACACTACTTAGTATATTTTTACTTTATGTTCGCTACAATTGTATTTACATACAGTATTTCTTTAATTATGTCTTCTGTAAATATACTGATAAGGGATTTAAGAAATGTGCAGCAAAATGTGATGAGAATGTTCTTCTTCATTACGCCAATATTTTGGGAAGTTGAAGGCAGACCGCCTATTATGGCGACAATCATAGAATTTAATCCGTTTGCATATCTTTTAATGACTTTCAGATATGCTCTGATATTTGACGGTCCGGCTTTTTACGGTGATGTTTCCGACCATATCTTCTTCTGGTCGATTACGCTCTTCCTGTTCTTTATAGGAGTACAGGTGCATTACCGCTATAAAGACAGACTGGTGGATTACCTATAAAGGTGGATAATTATGTATAAAGTTAAAGTAGAGAACGTCTCTAAAATATATGATATTAATAGAAACCGTATCGCAAAAGTATTATCATTGCTGACTTTCGGTAAACTTTATAAGGCAAAACCCTTTTATGCCTTAAGAGATATCGATTTTGAAGTTAATGCAGGGGATTCTGTGGGTATATTGGGATTAAACGGTTCCGGTAAAACTACGTTGTCAGATTTAATTGCTGAAGCGACAGTCCCGTCCAAAGGTAAAATTCATATTAATGGACGTACTTCCTTAATTGCGATCAGTGCGGGGCTGAACCAGGAATTGACTGGCGAAGAGAATATCCGTATCAAGTGTCTGATGCACGGCTTAAGTGAAAAGCAGATTGCAGACCGTTACGATGATATTTTGAAATTCAGCGAACTCGGTGAATTCATCAAGCAGCCGATTAAAAACTACTCGAGCGGTATGAAGTCGAGACTGGGTTTTGCCATTGCGATTCATACCGATCCCGATATTTTAATTGTCGATGAAGCATTATCGGTCGGAGACGAAACTTTCGCCAATAAATGTATCGACCGCATGCGCGACTTCCAGGAGCAGGGCAAGACGATTTTCTTTGTCTCCCATGCAACCGGACAGATTAGACAGTTCTGCAATAAGGCAGTCTGGGTGCAGTACGGCGAAATGAAACAGTTCGGTGAAATGAAAGATGTTGTTAAAAGCTATGCCGAATTTGTTAACCAGTATAAAAATCTGACCAAAGATGAGCAGATAGAATATAAAGATAAAATGGTCGGTGAGCAGATGAAGGCGAGCCAGCATTTAGATCTGCCGAAAGAAAAAATAAATATGAACAGTGTTGCTATCGGTACGCTCTTGTTTCTGTTTATGATGTTCGGTATCGTTTTTCAGATATTCAGTTTGTAAATAGTATGGTAAATTAGTAGGAATATATGTAATATGGAGAACTAGTTCATTTTAGATTAGACATTAGGAGAATTGCCCATGAGATACCTGCAAGGAATTATTTCATACGTAACATTAAAATATAATATGCCTGTCGTCTCAAGACATATTCTGAAACTGAGCCTGACTAAGAAAGTTGGAAAAGCTGAGCCCGGTCTTAGTTATTTTCTCCGTAAATCGGAGCATTTAACGCTGATGGATTTAATAGACCATATGCGCCTTCAGAATGACTATGAAGCATATTTAAAAGCACTTATTTTACGTCATGAAAAGAATTACAAAGGGTCTCTTGAAATGGTGGCGAACGACCGCAATAAGGCACTCGTTCCTTTTAAAACAAAGCTGTACTATAATTTGAAACGATTTGACGAGATTGAGAAAATTGCAAGTGCCGGCTATGATGTGCTCGGCAAACTCTCTGCAGATCAGCAGGAAATCCTTGTCCGTAATTTGTTAAAAAACAATAAGTACCAGCTGATTGAAAAAATGATTGATGTTACAGAAAAAAATAAAACTGATCTCGAAGAGTTGTATCACCAGGAAAAAGACGATTTGTTCTATCAGTATTCCTGGTCCAATTATCGTGAAAATATCTTAGAAGGTGTGGATACGGATTCTCCACTGGAAGCAATCAAAGCTGCAATAGATCAGACAGATGAAAACATGCATGATTTAGGCTATGTTTTGGTTATCAATAATTACTTTCTTGCAGACCGTCATCTTGGTGAATTAAACGATTTATTTGTAGATTATGTAAATCGCAATGACAAACTGCTTAAATACATAGATCCGATTGCACTGGATACTTTAGATTTTGATTTAAATTACAAAGATAAGAAATCTGAACGTTTGCAAAATCTGTTGAATTATTATCATTTCGGCAAGGGCACCAAAATGCTTATGCAAAATATTTTCAAACTGCTGCCAGACGTCACTCTGAACGCACAGCATATTATGAGTTTACGGAGATTAATACTAGACGGTCATCTTAACTTTGAGGATGCTCGTATCAAAAAGCTGTTTAAGACAGACAAACGTCTGGAAAGTGTATTTCATAGTGCTACACTATTTTTGGATGAGGGAACACGGACAGTAACAGATGAATTTGTTTATAATAATTTTAATACACGTGAAAAACGCCGTATTTATAATGCGGTAATTAATCAGCTGCAGCGTGTTAATAAACGTTATAACTTACCTATCTATATTTTTAGCTATCTTGAAAAAAGTGCTGAGAATAAACAGAACCACTCATATATACTGGCAAGATTCTATGCTACAGAAGGCGACACAGAGAAACTGAATGAGATTCTTAATAAAAATAATGCAGAAAAACAACTGAAAATACATATAAATCTTTCAATGTACCTGTTTAATTTAAAAATGTATAAAGCTTCTTTGTCGCATGCAGAAGCAGCCTATAAAATTAAATCAATAAATGCAGATGTTCTACGTGCCCTCATCAGAGTGAATCATGTTATGGGGAATATAGATGAACGTTATAACAAGCTGATTGAAATGAGAAAACATTTTCCTTCCAGAGTATACCCGGGAGAATTTTTAATGGCGGAACAGGAATATCAGCTGTCGCATTCTGACTGGGAAGCTGAGGCACTCCCAGAGGATTTAAAATATCAAGATGACGGTAAGTCGATTCTGTTTGTACTAAATAAAGCAATGCCTGCAGTCAACGGTTATACAATACGGACCAATGAAATAGTATCGAGAGTTCAAAAGTATGGTTACAGACCAGTTGCAACTTCCAGACTGGGCTGGTCTCCCGAACATGAAAACTATGAAAAACCTGGATTGGATGATGGGGACTACAGAACATATTATATTGACCGCTCAGATAAATATTTAACAAACCGGACACCGTTAAGAAAGTACTTTAATGTTTACAGGGATGAACTGTTAAAAATAGTACTGAAGGAAAAGCCGGCAGTTATCCATGCGGCCTCCAATTTTCAAAATGCTATGCCTGCGCTTCAGCTGGGGAATCAGTTGAATATTAAAACCATTTACGAAGTAAGAGGAATGTGGCATCATACCCAGACCTCAAAAGTGCCTGAGTTCCTTAACTCCGACCGTTTTAATATGCAGGAACATTATGAAGTACTCTGCTGTCAGCTTGCTGACGAGGTCATTGTTATCAGTGAAAGTTTAAGAGAGTATTTGATATTAAAAGGAATTCCTGCAGAAAAAATTACTGTGCTGCCTAACGGAGTGGATTCGAAAAAGCTTTCACCGTTAGAAAAGTCAGAAAATCTTATTAAAAGATACCAGCTTGATGATAGTATCGTGTTAGGTTTTATTGGTTCAATAACGAATTATGAAGGCATAGAATTGATTATTGATACAATTCAATCGCTAAATAAAAAGAATCATTATAACAGACGATTTAAATTTTTAGTCGTAGGAGATGGACAGCACCGCGCAGCTTTGCAGAGAAAAGTCCTTGACCAAAACCTGAGTGAGGATATTATTTTTACAGGCAAAGTGCCTTTCGAGACAGTAAAAGATTATTATTCTGTAATCGATATTGCACCGTTTCCGCGTCTAGACAAACTCGTTTGTCAATTGGTAACGCCAATTAAAACGTATGAAGCTATGGCCATGGGTAAACGAGTCATTGTGAGCGATGTTAATGCACTGAAGGAAATGGTGATTGATCAGGTCAACGGTGTTTACTTTAAAGCAGATAATCAGCAATCGTTTGAAGAAGCAGTCATCAGTGTTTTGAATAATGAAGCAATCGGAGAATCTGCCCGCGAGTGGGTTGTTGAAAACCGCGACTGGAAAGTTCTCCTTAAGAAACTTGTCAAAGTTTATGAAAAACTGGATATTAAAGCAAGTTAAAAAGAGCCGCACAAAGTGACGTGCTACCCAAAAGTTGAACTTTTGGATTTAGGCTGATTTCAAGGTATGTTTCCTGAATTGTTCAGGAGACATGCCTTTTAATTTTGTCTTGATTCTATATTTATTATAATAATTAATGTACT
>SPPL01000019.1 GCA_004570955.1 Jeotgalicoccus nanhaiensis | reverse complement strand
GGATCAGCTCGGCGTCGATTTCGGTGAGCCGCACCACCGGCCGACCCTGCATCCGGGCGATGAGATGATCGCCGGCGGCGTGGCCGATCTCGGCGGAATGGATCCGGATCGTGGTCAGCGCCGGATCGAGGAAGGGTGCGAAGTCGGAATCGTTGTGGCCGATCACCGAGAGGTCGCCGGGCACGTCGAGCCCCCGGGCGCGGGCCTCGATCATGGCGCCGAAGGCGATCTGGTCGGTGCCGCAGATGATCGCGGTGGGCGGCGGGCCCCCGGCCAGCATCTGGCGGAAGCCATCGCGGCCGCCGCCGATGCCGTAGGAGATCTCGATGTCGTGCTCGGGGGCGAGCGTCAGGCCGCGCGCCGCCAGCGCCTGGGCGATGCCTGTGACGCGGGCGCCCCCGCGGTCGTTGTCCTTGCGCAGGCCGGAGATCACCCCGATCCGGCGATGGCCCAGATCGATCAGGTAGTTCGCCGCCCGGGCCGCGGAGGCGGCGTTGTCGAAGCCGACGCAGGGGCGCTCCCGTGACAGGCTGAAGGTCTGCAC
>SPPL01000018.1 GCA_004570955.1 Jeotgalicoccus nanhaiensis | reverse complement strand
ATTATCGTAGCCTTTCCAGACTTCATGCGGGTTGAGAGCATAAGCGCATACCTTTCCAGCTACTGGGATTTTTACTAAAACACCTTGCTCTTCTAGCCACTTAACGTACCTAGATATTGTTTGTCTACCAACACCAAGCAACGATGCTAAATGGGTTTGATCGGCAACAACCGCACCACAAGAGCCATCAATGTTTTCTGCAAGCATTGAATAAAGCTCTGCTGCCCCCGGATTCTTCCTGAAAAGCTCTCTGAGACGCTTCCAGCCTAAAGGGTATACTTGGGTGAAGTTTTGGTTTTTTTGCTCCTGTCGACGCTCTGAGGCGTTTTTACGGTCTTTATCTTCAAGATCTCTTTTTCTGATTTCCCGTTCTTTGTCCGTCACAACATTTTGAGTTTGCATAGACTATCTCTCCTGCGACACCATGTCGTTTGAAAGTAACATACAGTTGTCATTTTTTTGTGTCAACATGTCGCATTTGCACGACATGTTGGGTATATCTGTCGCATCCTATAGATGCGACAACGTTGTCGCCCCTAGGATGCGACAACACATTTATAAACCCATAATAAAAACAACAACATACCTTTTTTTTTTTTTTATGAAACAAGAAGACGTGTATAAGAGACACATAGGCATCCTGCAGTTCGACATATTTGCAGACCAGGCCGATTTTAATTG
>SPPL01000017.1 GCA_004570955.1 Jeotgalicoccus nanhaiensis | reverse complement strand
TGAACTGTAACCCGAATAATAGACAGCTTATAAAAAGCGTCTCTTATTCGGGTTTTTCTATGCCCTAAAGATTATCTTGTTTATACTTAAATAAACTATCTGTACGGAGGGCTATCATGGCTAGACATTTTACGTCTTTTGAAATTAAAGAACTGGAACAAAACCCAAATGTATTGAGGGTATCTGATCGATCTATTACGTATCATCCAGAATTTAAAATACGCGCGGTAGACGCACATGAACAAGGCTTTAGTCCCACACAAATCTTCCTCAATCATGGATTTGATTTGTCTGTCGTGGGTAAAGAACAACCAAGCCGATGCTTGTCACGATGGCGTCAAACATATGCGCAATACGGACAAAGCGGTTTGGAACGTGACCAGCGTGGAAAAGGCGCTTCAGGTCGTCCAACGAATAAAGCACTGAACAGTGATGAGAAATTAAAGAAAGCTGAAGCACGGATTAAATATTTGGAAGCTGAAAATGATTTTCTAAAAAAGCTCGAGATGAAAGAAAGGCAGGCGAAACAAAACCGTCGCAGTTAAAACCATGTGAGACTTATGAATTAATAGAGATGATTTGCCGGAACCATCAACTCAAAAATATGATTACTTACCTGTGTATGCTGGGAGAGGTGTCGAGAAGTGGCTATTATGCTTGGAAAAATAACGAAGCAAACAGATCTGTTAGACAAATCAATGATGAAGCAGACATTGTTCTCATTAAGAAAATCTATGATGCTGAGAAAGGTAAAGTCGGTGCCTTACAAATTAAAATAATCTTAGACAATGATTATCATATTATTATGAATCACAAAAAGATTAGACGACTGATGAAAAAATATAATCTAGTGGCACGCATTCGTAGAGTGAATCCTTATAAATTAATGATGAAAGCAACGCAGGAACATAAAACGTGTAAAAACTTATTGAAGCGTGAGTTTGACCAAAGAGAGCCAGGTAAGGTCCTGTTAACCGATATCACCTACCTGTATTACGGTAAAGGTCAGAAAGCCTATTTATCCTGCGTGAAAGATGGTGCGACTCGAGAGATTGTGGCGCATGTGGTCACCACATCATTGAAAATGAACATCGTGTACCGGACTTTAAAACAACTCTCCAATACCGTGGATGAGTTCCATCCAGAAGCACTCATTCATTCCGACCAAGGCTTCCACTATACCCATCCGGAGTTCCAGTCTAAAGTGAAACAAATGGGATTGGTACAATCCATGTCGCGTCGGGGGAACTGCTGGGACAATGCTTCAATGGAATCATTCTTCGGGACTTTCAAAGATTGGGTCGATTATAAATCTTGTGAATCCTTAGACGAACTCAAACATCAAACAAATGAATATATTAATAAGTATAATAATGAGCGCTATCAATGGGGACTAAATAAGATGACCCCGGCACAATACAGGGGTCATCTACTCACAGCGTAACGCTTTTATTAAATTGTCTATTTTATAGGTTATAGTTCA
>SPPL01000016.1 GCA_004570955.1 Jeotgalicoccus nanhaiensis | reverse complement strand
TGACGTGCTCCCCTTAAGTTGTACTTACTATTCAACTTAAGGGGAGTTTTTGTATGAAAAATAATAAACATAGTTTTGAATTTAAGTTAACAGTCGTAACAGATTATTTAAATGGCGAAGGTGGATTTCAATATCTAAGTAAAAAATATAGTATTCGAGATTCATTGATTAAAATATGGGTCACTCAATATAATCAATTTGGTGATGAGGGCTTAGCTAAATCTATGACACATACACACTACTCTGGTGAATTTAAGCGTGCTGTTTTACAATACAGACAAGAAAATCAACTGTCTTATAGAGAAACAGCGATTCATTTTGGACTCAAGAATAGTTCAATGATCGCAAATTGGCAGCGTAAACTACTTGAATGTGGTCCGGCTGCTCTAGACAGTCACTTAGGGAGATCGAGAAAACATATGGTTAAAGATGATCAAAGCAATAATAAGACAACAAATCGGGACGAGCCACTAAATGAGACAGAACGAGAAGAACTTGAACGCCTAAGAGAACAGTTACGAATGTCAAAACTAGAAAACATTATTTTAAAAAAGTTGAACGCCTTACCGAAAAATCCAACAGACAACAAGTAAAGGTAGCCATCGAAGTAAGGCAAGAGACAGAGTATACTCTAAAAGACATTTTAGCAGTGATGCAGCTACCGAAGTCTGTATACTACTACTGGGTGAAGCATATGGATGATCAGACGCGTAAGAATCAATGGCTGGTAGACAAAGTGAAGTCAATCGTATCAAAGCATAAAGGGCGATATGGCTACAGAAGAATTCAAGTAGAGCTAGAACAGTCAGAAGGGATACGTGTGAATCATAAACGTTTACTGCGTATTATGAGATTACACAATCTTTTATGCCAGAAGTTCAAAAATAAATCTAGACAGAAATATCGTTCATACAAAGGTAATATTGGAAAAGTCGCACCGAATCATGTGAACCGTCACTTTCAATCTGATCAATTCAATCAACTATGGGTGACAGATGTGACAGAGTTTGCGTTGCCCATCAAAGGACGGAAGCTCTATCTGTCCACAATCATGGATTGCTACAATTCTGAAATTATTGCTTATAAAATGAGTCATTCACCAACTTTAGACATCGCAACTGATCCGTTGCATCGTGCTTTAAATACACATCAATCTCAATTGAATCAATTGGTCGTTCACTCTGATCAAGGCTATCACTATCAACATAGAAGTTGGGTTCATCTGCTTGAATCTTTTGGTGCCACAATGAGCATGTCTAGGAAAGGAAACTGCTTGGATAATGCCGCTATGGAAAATTTCTTTGGCATCTTGAAGCAAGAAATGTTTTATGGTGTATCATTTGAATCTTATACATCATTGGAAGAGAGCATTCATGAGTACATTAATTATTATAATAAATATAGAATCAAGACAAAATTAAAAGGCATGTCTCCTGAACAATTCAGGAAACATACCTTGAAATCAGCCTAAATCCAAAAGTTCAACTTTTGGGTAGCACGTCA
>SPPL01000014.1 GCA_004570955.1 Jeotgalicoccus nanhaiensis | reverse complement strand
TGTCTAGCCATGATAGCCCTCCGTACAGATAGTTTATTTAAGTATAAACAAGATAATCTTTAGGGCATAGAAAAACCCGAATAAGAGACGCTTTTTATAAGCTGTCTATTATTCGGGTTACAGTTCAGAATAGTACCCTCTTTATTTTTTAAATAGCCTTCTTGTATTTCCTTAATCATAAACGCCTCATCCGGGATGCCTTCGAACGGCGGATATATATTGTATTCACTCGCAGGACCGTAGCCGAATTTAACATAGTATCCCGGATGCCCTAAGATACTAATAAAACCATAATCGAATCTTTTCGCCCGTTTTTCGAGCTCATTCATTAACAGCTTCCCAATACCCTTTTGCTGCAGACCAGGATTAACCGCTATCGGAGCCAGCACGAGTCCTGTATACTGCTCTTTTTCATTATTTCGCGCTTCTTTATAAATTTATGAATCTCTTTTTCCATGTCTTCATCCTCATATAGTTTTCTTGTTCTCTTTTATATCATATTCATAAACCGCTCCATAGAAACATCGCTTCTTGACTGCTGTGTCGATAATAATTTTGATGTGCATTTCAATCTCAAATTCTTTCTCAAGACTATCGTAAGTAAAACTGTTTTTTTATTTGCAACACTGTTCTTATATGATACATGAGTAATATTTGTATTCTTAAGTTACCTCACTATGATTACCTTCTTCTCCATTCCATACTAGATAGTTGAGTAGGCATTTAAAAAAGAGCTGTGATTGCGTGACCAGAAATTGACAGGTATATTTATATAGATTTGATAAATTGAAAAAGGGGAAGATTAAAATAGAAGAATTAATTGTTAGTATATGGATTTTTATAAAGTCTCATGCGGAACTGATTCTTAGTAGTTTAGCATTAATTATCTCGGTCTTGGTAGCATTAATAAACTTTTTATATAACCATTTTAAAGATAAAGATTACATCGAAGTTCGATTTGCTAATCCTATTTATTTTGGAGAGACGGTTTATATTAGCGAGCATAACGGTCAATCAATTATTAGTCCAAATGGAGGAGCTTACTTCACTTGGATTTATGTTACGAATGCGTCAAACCATGATGTAGGGTATTATGATTTTGAACTATATTTGAATGGGGAAAAATTATCGCGTATCCAACCTCATACAAACGCACCTCTTTATGTTAAAGATGGTGGAGGGAAAGTTCCGATAGCTTATTTAGATGATTTAAGTAATGGAAATATATTAGCACGTTCACAAAAACAATTAAAAGTTGCTTCAACAGGATTCGATATACCGATAGACCCAAACAATGAAAATGAAGTGGTTGTTTCTTTAAGTTTTATAAAAGCAAACTTCTGGTCATTTTTACCTTACTTAGGAAATAAGATGAATCATAACAAAGTGATTAGCCATACTTTCACTGGTAAATATGTGAAGAAAAACTCTGCGGTTGCAATGTTAGATGAGGCAGTAGTCAAAAGAGTTTAAAGGAGGAGATACTAATATTAATTTTTGGAAAGGATGTAGTTGCTATATTCTTCAATCAATTAGAATATGTCATTAGTGGAATTGCCTTGTTGGTTTCTATAGGTGCAGTATATAAAAATAGAGATTTGACCAAAGTTTTATTCAATAAGCCGCTATATATAGTTGCTGGTAAGGGACCAGAACCCCTTATCGTTGGAGTAGGCAGTAATGACTACACTAGAGTTAAAACAGCTATCCATATTATTAATGCTTCTAATCACAATAGGGGGTACTTTGATTATAATGTGAAAATTACTGGTAAGGATTTCAATATAATTTTTAAGGATGATAGCACTAGCGAGGGGAATCTGCACGAAAGGTCTTATAACTATTTATTGTTAAAAGGAGATTCCACTCAATATATTCCACATGACGAAAAAATAACCGTAGAGATATCAATCAAACTCATAGTGAATAGTTTTTTCTCAAAGAAATATTATAAAGAGTATAATTCAATCATTACCGACGTCCTTTGGGGCGACATATCAGATGAAGCGTTAGAACATACAGGGAAATTTTAAAAAAGAGCGCAATTATGACGTGCTCCCCTTAAGTTGTACTTACTATTCAACTTAAGGGGAGTTTTTGTATGAAAAATAATAAACATAGTTTTGAATTTAAGTTAACAGTCGTAACAGATTATTTAAATGGCGAAGGTGGATT
>SPPL01000013.1 GCA_004570955.1 Jeotgalicoccus nanhaiensis | reverse complement strand
ATGTACATTGAAAACCGTATAGAAGTAAAGAGAAGAGTAAAACGATTTCAAATCGAGCAAACGAAATGAAAGCGAGAACGCAAACGTATCTAAAAGATACACTCACACAAATTTCATTACGATTAAGTAGTGAAGGGCGCACGGCGGATGCCTAGGTACCAAGAGCCGATGAAGGACGGAACAAACACCGATATGCTTCGGGGAGCTGTAAGTAAGCTTTGAACCGGAGATTTCCGAATGGGGAAACCCAATACCGCGAGGTATTACCACAGCGTGAATACATAGCGCTGTTGGAGGACACCTGGAGAACTGAAACATCTTAGTATCCAGAGGAAGAGAAAGAAACATCGATTCCCTAAGTAGCGGCGAGCGAACGGGGAAGAGCCCAAACCAGCTTCGGCTGGGGTTGTAGGACATTCACAACGGATCTAAAGACTTAGACGAATGGTCTGGGAAGGCCAACCGCAGGGGGTAAGAGTCCCGTAGTTAAAAGGTTGATAGATTTAGAATGTATCCTGAGTACGGCGGAACACGAGGAATTCCGCCGGAATCCGGGAGGACCATCTCCCAAGGCTAAATACTCCTTGGTAACCGATAGTGAACCAGTACCGTGAGGGAAAGGTGAAAAGCACCCCGGGAGGGGAGTGAAATAGAACCTGAAACCGTGCGCTTACAAGTAGTCAGAGCCCGTTAAAGGGTGATGGCGTGCCTTTTGTAGAATGAACCGGCGAGTTACGAATATATGCAAGGTTAAGCAGTAGATGTGGAGCCGCAGCGAAAGCGAGTCTGAACAGGGCGAATGAGTATATGTTTGTAGACGCGAAACCAGGTGATCTACCCATGACCAGGCTGAAGTTCAGGTAACACTGAATGGAGGGCCGAACCGACTTACGTTGAAAAGTGACCGGATGAGTTGTGGGTAGGGGTGAAATTCCAATCGAACCTGGAGATAGCTCGTTCTCTCCGAAATATATTTAGGTATAGCCTCATATTAGCATCGTGGAGGTAGAGCACTGTTTGGATGAGGGGCCCATCCCGGGTTACCGAGTTCAGACAAACTCCGAATGCCACAGATGTGATGTATGGGAGTCAGACAGTGGGTGATAAGGTCCATTGTCGAGAGGGAAACAGCCCAGACCACCAGTTAAGGTCCCCAAATATATGTTAAGTGGAAAAGGATGTGGCGTTGCACAGACAACTAGGATGTTGGCTTAGAAGCAGCCATCATTTAAAGAGTGCGTAATAGCTCACTAGTCAAGTGACGCTGCGCCGAAAATGTACCGGGGCTAAACATATTACCGAAACTGTGGATTAAAATTTATTTTAATGGTAGGAGAGCGTTCTAAGTGCGGCGAAGCATGACCGGGAGGACATGTGGAGCGCTTAGAAGTGAGAATGCCGGTGTGAGTAGCGAAAGACGGGTGAGAATCCCGTCCACCGAACGACTAAGGTTTCCAGAGGTAGGCTCGTCCGCTCTGGGTAAGTCGGGACCTAAGCCGAGGCGAAAAGCGTAGGCGATGGACAACAGGTAGAAATTCCTGTACCAGTTAGATTGCATTTGAGTGATGGAGTGACGCAGTAGGAAAAGATGAGCGCGCGGAAGGAAGAGCGCGTCCAAGGCACAAGGCTGCATGCCAGGTAAATCCGGCATGCGTGACGGCTGAGTGTTGACGGGGAGCCGAAAATAGTAGGCGAAGCATACGGACTCACACTGCCAAGAAAAGCTTCTAGCAAGTAATCAGACTGCCCGTACCGTAAACCGACACAGGTAGTTGGGAAGAGAATTCTAAGGTGAGCGAGCGAACTCTCGTTAAGGAACTCGGCAAAATGACCCCGTAACTTCGGGAGAAGGGGTGCTTATAGAAATATAAGCCGCAGTGAATAGGCCCAAGCGACTGTTTACCAAAAACACAGGTCTCTGCCAAACCGAAAGGTGACGTATAGGGGCTGACGCCTGCCCGGTGCTGGAAGGTTAAGAGGAGTGCTTAGCGCAAGCGAAGGTACGAATTGAAGCCCCAGTAAACGGCGGCCGTAACTATAACGGTCCTAAGGTAGCGAAATTCCTTGTCAGGTAAGTTCTGACCCGCACGAAAGGCGTAACGATTTGGGCACTGTCTCAACGAGAGGCTCGGTGAAATCATAGTACCTGTGAAGATGCAGGTTACCCGCGACAGGACGGAAAGACCCCGTGGAGCTTTACTGTAATTTGATATTGAATCTTGACTCCACCTGTACAGGATAGGTGGGAGCCAATGAAGCATGGACGTCAGTCTATGTGGAGGCACTGGTGGGATACCACCCTGGTGTGGTTGAGATTCTAACCCGCAGCCGTGATCCGGCTGGGAGACAGTGTCAGATGGACAGTTTGACTGGGGCGGTCGCCTCCTAAAGAGTAACGGAGGCGCTCAAAGGTACCCTCAGAATGGTTGGAAATCATTCACAGAGTGTAAAGGCATAAGGGTGCTTGACTGCGAGACCTACAAGTCGAGCAGGGTCGAAAGACGGACTTAGTGATCCGGTGGTTCCGCATGGAAGGGCCATCGCTCAACGGATAAAAGCTACCCCGGGGATAACAGGCTTATCTCCCCCAAGAGTTCACATCGACGGGGAGGTTTGGCACCTCGATGTCGGCTCATCGCATCCTGGGGCTGTAGTCGGTCCCAAGGGTTGGGCTGTTCGCCCATTAAAGCGGTACGCGAGCTGGGTTCAGAACGTCGTGAGACAGTTCGGTCCCTATCCGTCGTGGGCGTAGGAAATTTGAGAGGCGCTGTCCTTAGTACGAGAGGACCGGGATGGACATACCACTGGTGTACCAGTTGTCGTGCCAACGGCATAGCTGGGTAGCTACGTATGGACGGGATAAATGCTGAAAGCATCTAAGCATGAAGCCCCCCTCAAGATGAGATTTCCCCAATAGATGCCTCAGAGACTATGAGGTTGATAGGTTTGGCGTGTAAGTGTGGCAACACATTCAGCGGACAAATACTAATCCATCGATGACTTATTCAAATAGTAAGACCAGAAATTTAAAGAGTGCGTTCACTCTTCTCGATACTTCTATCCGGTTTTGAATGTACAGACATTCAATAGTCTGGCGGCGATGGCGGAGAGGCCACACCTGTTCCCATGTCGAACACAGCAGTTAAGCTCTCCAGCGCCGATGGTAGTTGGACTGACGTCCCGCAAGAGTAGGACGCTGCCAGGCT
>SPPL01000012.1 GCA_004570955.1 Jeotgalicoccus nanhaiensis | reverse complement strand
AGTACATTAATTATTATAATAAATATAGAATCAAGACAAAATTAAAAGGCATGTCTCCTGAACAATTCAGGAAACATACCTTGAAATCAGCCTAAATCCAAAAGTTCAACTTTTGGGTAGCACGTCAAAACGAGAGGCTTATTTTTCTGAGCTGATGCTGATTACCAGCCGCGTTCCGCCATGCGTTCTTCCAGTGACATACTGTGGACGTCGAGCCCTGTCATCGCACTTCCGAGTTCTTTCGACAGTTCTCCGATTAATTTATAATCAGTGTAGTTCTCGGTCGCTTTGACGATTGCTTTTGCGAATTTTTCCGGGTTCTCGGACTTGAAAATACCGGAGCCTACGAAGACACCGTCTGCACCGAGTTCCATCATTAGTGCGGCATCCTGAGGTGTCGCGACACCACCTGCTGCAAAGTTTGTTACAGGCAGTTTACCTTCAGCTTTAATCTGTTTCAACACATCGTAAGGTGCGCCTAAGTCTTTCGCCGCAGTCATTAATTCATCATCACTCATTACAGAAATCTGTTTGACCTGCTGATTGACTAAACGGATATGACGAACTGCTTCAACAATGTTTCCCGTTCCAGGCTCGCCTTTTGTCCGCAGCATTGATGCGCCTTCACCGATACGTCTTGCTGCTTCTCCGAGATCCTTGCAGCCGCAGACAAAGGGGGCTTTATAATCATCTTTTTTCAGATGGTATTCCTCATCTGCAGGTGTGAGTACTTCCGACTCATCTATGTAATCGATTCCCATCGATTCAAGCACGCGTGCTTCTACAATATGTCCAATACGGCATTTAGCCATGACCGGTATTGATACTGCCTTAATTACCTCTTCGATAATTGTCGGATCACATGCGCGTGCGACTCCCCCTTCTGCACGAATATCCGAAGGTACACGCTCCAATGCCATAACTGCAACCGCACCTGCTGCTTCTGCGATTTTCGCCTGCTCTGCGTTAACAACATCCATTATAACGCCGCCTTTTAACTCTTCTGCCAATCCCATATTTATCCCTCTTTCTTCTTAATTTAATATAAGTTTAGAATACAATGTGATATTCTATAAGTGTCAGAATACATAAAAAGTTAGGGGTCAGTTTATGTTTATTAATCTCGATAAAGAAAATACTGTACCGTTATATGAACAGCTGTATCAGGATATTAAGAAGAAAATTTTAAATGAACATCTTGCCAGTGATGTGAAATTGCCGAGTAAACGCCAGCTGAGCGAAGATTTATCAGTGAGTATGACTACGGTTGAACGTGCCTATAATCTGCTGGTTGATGAGAATATGATTTATACAAAGAAAAAGAGCGGTCACTATGTGATGCCGACAGAAACTCTTCAAACGCAGGATAAAATACTGTCCGCTATTAAAATGCCGGAGAAATCGGAATCTGTCCTGCCTTTAGGAGAAGTGGATACGTCCATCGTACAGAATGATGTGATTAAACAGCTGAGTGCAGCTGTGTTTGCAGATATATCATTGTTGAACAGCGGGAGTAAAAGCGGTGAAGCAGCTTTAAAAGAAGCTGTACGTGAGTATTTGTATGTAAATCGCGGTGTGCAGTGCAGAACGGAACAGATTTTTATCGGTCCTTCGACAGAACATCTGCTTGAGCAGGTACTTTATCTTTTGGGTTACCCGAAAATCACGCTGGAAGATCCCGGATACCCGACAGTAAAGAATGTACTCGAAAGGCTGAACATACCTTACGACACAGCACCGGTGGAACGGGACGGGATTAATGTTGAGAAGGTTAAAGAGCTGAATAACAAGCTGACGCATATTACTCCGTCACACCAGTTTCCAAGCGGCGCGGTGATGTCTTTAAATAAGCGGATTAAACTGCTGAATGCAGTAAGTGAACGAGACAGTTATTTAATAGAAGATGATTATGACAGTGAATTCCGTTATACGGGACGCCCGCTGTCTTCACTGCAGGGGCTGGATCAAAATGACCGGACGATATATATGAATACATTTTCGAAATCAATATACCCCTCTTTAAGAATAGCAGTGATGATACTGCCGCCGGAACTGGCGGAAAAATATTATAAGAGCGGATTGTCATGCAATGTGTCGAGGCAGATGCAGCATATTGTCGCGCGCTTTATCAGCGGAGGATATCTAGTCAGGCACATAAACCGGGTCCGTAAATTCTATGGGGAAAAAATGAGGAGGATCGTTTTAGAACTAAAAAAACATCATCCTGAAGTTGAAGTCAGCGGAGAACACACCGGCATGCACTTTGTTCTCAGGCTGCCTGGTGCAGACCTTCGTAATGAGGCGGAAAAACATAAAATTACCTGCATGTCTGCCTATTCATCAGCTGAAAACTTTAACGACAGGGTGCTGGTGGGAATAGGCGGAAAAAGCACAGAGGAGATTGTTGAGATTCTGGATGAATTTCTGGGAGAAGATTAAATACGGGAGTCTGGGATAGACATGAAACTCTGTCATGCCAATCCCAACTCCTGAAACTCTAGCTTTTTTAATAAAAGATAGAAACCCCCGGTGCTCTACCAGGGGTCTGTTCAAAAATATTATTTCACCGTCGATGTTACCTGATGCACCCAGCCGTACTTGTCTTCAAGTTCACATGTCTGGATACCTGTCAGCTTGTCGTACAGTTTCTGTGTCACTTCACCAATTTCATTGCCGTTAATTCTGTAATCCGTGCCGTGAATATTCATAATGCCGACAGGAGCGATTACAGCTGCCGTACCTGCACCGAATACCTCAGTGACAGAGCCATCTTTGATCCCTTCTTCAATATCTTTAATATGAATGCGTTCTTCATTTACTGTATAGTCCATACCTCTTGCGAGTTCAATCAGTGATTTTCTAGTAATACCCGGTAAAATTGAACCATTCAATTCAGGGGTAACCAGTTCGCCGTTTCTGACAAAGAATATATTCATGCTGCCGACTTCTTCAACATATTCCTGATGTACACCGTCGAGCCATAATACCTGTTCGTAGCCAAGATCAGCAGCTTTTTGCTGAGCGTGAAGGCTCGCAGCGTAGTTACCGCCGAATTTTACTTCACCCACACCGCCGCGTACTGCACGTACATAGCTGTCTTCAACGAAAATACTCGTCGGGTTCAGCTGGGCACCGTAATAACCTGCTACAGGTGAAAGCACAATCAGCATCTTATAATTTTTAGCCGGACGCACACCGAGATAAGGTTCATTAGCGAATACAAACGGGCGGACATATAATGCCTGGCCTTCGCCGTCCGGCACCCAGTCGTGTTCCAGTTTCAGAAGTTCAGTTAAGGCACGAAGTGCAAATTCTTCATCGATTTTCGGCATCGACAGACGTTCAAGCGAACGGTTTAGCCTTTTAAAGTTTTCCGCGGGTCTGAACAAAGTTACGTCACCATCTACATTATATGCTTTCAGTCCCTCAAATACGGTTTGTCCGTAATGAAGTGCCTGTGCGCTTGGTGATACTTCGATAGGTGCGTACGGAATAATAGACGCATCATGCCAGCCGAGTTCAGCTGAATAGTCCATTGAAAACATATGGTCTGTAAAGTAACTGCCGAAAGGAATACCCGCCACTTCAGGTTTTTCTTTTAAGGTACGTGCTTTAGTTATTTGAAGTTGCTGTGTCATATATTGGGTCCCCCTATATCATCTCTATGGAATTTGAAAATTGTTATCATTGTATCAGCTGGAGATGTAAAAGGCAATATATTATCAGATAATTTTGAATTAATGTTAAATTTATAATTCATACTAAAGTAATATGTAATTTTCGGCAGATAAGATGTAGAATGAGTGTATACATGAAAAATTAATTTATCAGCAGAGGATAGGAGAATTTATTATGACTAAAAATATATTCGATAAAGTTCAATTATCATCCGGACAAACATTTGAAAATCGCCTGGTTATGGCACCGATGACGACTCAATGTTCATTTCATGACGGTTCGGTTACTGATGAATTGATTCAATATTACTCCCGCCGTGCCGGAGGGCCGGCAGCAGTAATCGTGGAAAGCACTTTTATCGACAATTACGGGCGAGCATTCGAAGGGGCGCTCGGCGCTGATTCAGACGATAAAATCCCCGGCTTGAAGAAACTCGCAGAAGGCATTAAAAGCAAAGGATCGAAAGCGATTATTCAGCTGTATCATGCAGGACGCATGGGCACACCGGAATTAAACATGGGACGCCAGCCGATTTCAGCGAGCAGTATCGCAGCGCTGAGAGATAATGCTGTAGAGCCGAGAACACTGGAAATTGAAGAAATCGAAGAGGTTATTCAACTGTTTGCAGATGCTGCACGCCGTGCAATCGAAGCGGGATTCGACGGTGTTGAACTGCACGGGGCAAATACATACCTGCTGCAGCAATTTTACTCGCCGCATTCAAACAGACGCGAGGATGAGTGGGGCGGCACGAGGGAAAACAGACTTCGTTTCCCGAGACGTGTCATAGAGAAAGTACGTGCTGCAGCGGATGAACTGAATAAACCGGACTTTATTATCGGCTACCGTTTCTCTCCGGAAGAACTGGAAGAACCGGGCATTAACTTTGAAGATACGATGTATCTCCTGAATCACCTGGCAGATTATTCGATTGATTATTTCCACTTCAGTATTAATAACTGGCAGCGGACATCGATTATCGATACGGAAGATGAACAGCTGCTTTTAGAAAAATATCTGGATAAGGCGGGCGACAAACTTAAAGAAATTCCGATAATGGGGGCCGGGGGTATAAAATCTGCTGAAGATGCAGAGGAAGCAATCGGCAGCGGTTTTGATTTAATGAGCGTCGGCAAAGCGCATTTAATCAATCCTGATTTTGTTAATCAGTTAAAAAATAATGAATTGCCGAATACATTTTTAATTGATGGCGATGATGAGAAATTAATGATTCCAGCACCGCTGTGGAATATACTCGGTTTTTTAAAAGAGAATAAAAAATAATATTAAAGAGTAATATTATCTGATTATTTGCAAACCTTTGTATGGAATTTACAAAGGTTTGTTTTTATTTTACCCCGAGTGTAGTAAACTCTTTTTATAAGCCGGCGTGAAAAGGCTTACTTATTAAAAAAAGGGGTGTCAGCTTTTGGAAAATGAAAGAAAGAAAAAAGGAATAGGTCAGTCCTTTTTGGATGCTATTGAGAAGCTGGGTAATAAACTCCCGGATCCTATAGTGTTATTCATGATGATTGCCGGTTTAATACTCGTCGCTTCATGGATTGCCGGTATGCTCGGCGTATCGGTTGAGAACCCGGCTGACGGGGAAACGATTGAAGCTGTAAACTTATTATCCGGCGACGGCATAGCAATGATACTTACCGAAGCGATAAACAACTTTGGAGCATTCCCGCCGCTTGCAATGGTGCTGGTCGTTATGATTGGTATCGGTATCGCAGAAAAAACAGGATATTTTGAAGCGTTAATGAAACGCTCTTTAGAAATCACACCGACATTTTTAATTATTCCAATGGTGATTTTCGTAGGGATTATCAGTAATGTTGCAGGTGATGCCGGTCCGGTAATTCTTCCGCCGATTGCGGCGATGATCTTTATCCGTCTCGGATTAAATCCGATCGGCGGTATATTTATGGCATATGCAGCGACAAACGGTGCATTTGCTGCAAACTTCATACTCGGTATGACAGATGCGCTGGCAGTGGCATTCACTGAACCTGCGGCCCAGCTCGTCAATCCGGATTATACAGGAAACATAGCAATGAACTACTATTTCATTGCGGTATCAGCAATATTCCTTATGGTAATCATTTACTTTGTTGCGAAGAAAATTTCGATTCCGCGCCTCGGCAAATACGACGGACCATCTGTGGATGAGGAGCCTCTATCCAAAAAAGAGAAAACATCCTTAATGTGGGCGAATATATCTGCCCTTGTTGTTCTTGTTATTATTGCAGTTGCCACACTGCTGCCTGACGGTATTTTAAGAAATGCTGAAACAGGTTCAATACTCCAGGAATCACCGCTGATGGATTCAGCAGTATTTCTGATTACGATATTGTTCTTTGTGCCGGGTCTCGTATTCGGGATGCTTATGAAAAATATTGACGGCACCAAAGGTTTTGCAAAAATGCTCGGAGATTCTATGGGAACAATGGGACAGTACATAGTACTCGTGTTCTTTGCAGCACAGATGCTCGCCTACTTCGACTGGAGTAATCTCGGGCCGATTCTCGCTGTAGGCGGTTCAGACCTGCTCGAGACGATTAATCTGACAGGTATTCCGCTGTTTATCGGTTTTATTCTTGTCGTAGCCCTAATAAACCTGCTGATTGGTTCAGCGAGTGCCAAATGGGCGATCCTTGCACCGGTTTTCATTCCGATGTTTATGTTCCTGGGATATGATCCGGCATTTACGCAGATGCTTTACAGAATCGGTGACTCGGTAACGAATCCGATTGCACCGATGATGCCGTTCCTGCCGCTGATTATTATGTATGCGCAGCGTTACCAGAAAGATATTAAACTCGGTACTGTAATCGCGAACCTGCTGCCGTATTCAATTGCGCTTTTGATTGCCTGGTCAATCTTCATTATTATCTGGTTCCTGATCGGTCTGCCTGTCGGTCCGAACGGTCCAATCTATTTACCGGAATAAATTAGTGAAATACTATATTTAAATTGTTTGAAGACTTCGACAACTAAAGAAGGCTTATGATTATAAAACAGGGAGATGAACAGTTTTATGCTAGATGATGCAATTAAACAAGTTGAACCGAAAGTGATTGAGTGGCGCCGGGCTATGCATCAGCATCCGGAACTCTCATTTGAAGAGTACTGGACGAGCGATTATATCGAAAAAGCTCTACAGGAAATGAATGGTATTGAAATCAGCCGTCCGACTGAAACGAGTGTGCTCGGGATTATTAAAGGAGACCATCCGGGACGTAAGGTTGGACTCAGAGGAGATATCGACGCATTGCCGATTCAGGAAGACCGTGATGATTTGGATTTTGTATCTGAAATAGACGGCAAGATGCATGCGTGCGGACACGATTCTCATGCGGCCATGCTCCTTGGTGCTGCAAAAGTGCTCGCGGATAATAAGGATAAAATTCACGGGGAAATTTATCTTATATTCCAGCATGCAGAAGAATTGCCGCCGGGCGGTGCGCGCGAAATGGTGGCGACAGGTCTTTTTGATGATCTAGATGTAGTGTTTGCGCAGCATATTATGACGTCTAAACCGCTCGGTGAAATTCATATTAAATCTGGTGCTGTAACAGCGAACTCGGATCAGTTTGAACTGACAATCAACGGCCAGGGCGGTCATGCTTCCCAGCCGGAAAGTTCAGTTGACCCGCTTCTTCTCGGTTCGCGTATCGTGACACAGGTACAGGACATTGTATCCCGCATCGCCGGACCGCTTGATAACTTAGTAATATCTGTTACAAACTTTAATGCGGGAACGGGCGCTAAAAACGTTATTCCGCACACTGCTGAAATCAGCGGCAGTGTCCGTTCAGCAAGTGCTGAAATCAGAGAACTTGCACATGAAAAAATTGAAGCGGTTGTGAAAGCGAATTGTGAGATTTACGGTGCGACCTACGATTTAAATTATAAATACGGATACAGTGCAGTAATGAACGATGAAGCTGAAACAGCACGTGTCAGAACGACATTAAATGAAGTATTTGGTGGAGACAGAGTAATCGAACAGGAAATGATGATGGGCGGGGAAGATTTCGGTGCCTTTACCGAGAACCTGCCGGGGGTATATATTCTGCTCGGTACTTATAATGAAGCGAAAGATTATGTTTATCCGCATCACCATCCTAAATTTGCAATTGATGAAGATGCATTTATCGACGGTGTCCGCGCGCATGTCAACGTTGCGCTCGGTCTCGGACAGTAAAATATAAAAATTGCCGGTCATCGCGACCGGCAATTTTTATATTTGACATATACCCCCTAAGGGTATATTATAAAGATAATGAAATATTGAAAAGAGAGAGGTGCAAATGATGGAAGAAGTAAAACATATGTCCCGCCCTCGGCCGGATGATGAGAAACAGAAAATATTAAACCGGCTGAAGCGTGTTGAAGGACAGGTCCGGGGTATTCAGACAATGGTGGAAGAAGACCGTTACTGTGTCGATATTCTTGTGCAGATCAGCGCCATCCAGAGCGCTTTAAAAAATACAGGTCTTACAATAACAGAACGTCATATGAAACATTGTGTCACCGACGCGATAAATTCGGGTGACGGCGATGATTCAATCGAAGAGTTAATGGCTGTACTGAAACAATTTTCAAAATAAGAGAAAGGAGGAAGTGTTATGGCAGAAAAAGAACATATTAATTTAAATATCAGCGGCATGACATGTGCCGCCTGTTCAAACAGAATCGAAAAAGTATTGAATAAAATGGACGGCGTCGATGCAAATGTAAATCTGACAACGGAAAAGGCAAGTGTCGATTACAGCAAAGACAAAACGTCGGTTGAAGATATCACTAAACGCATTGAAGACATTGGCTACGGCGTATTGTATGAAAAAAGCGAGTTGGATATTACAGGCATGACGTGTGCTGCATGTTCGAGCAGAATCGAAAAAGTGCTGAATAAAACAGACGGTGTAAAAGCGGCAACGGTTAATCTGACAACTGAAAATGCGACGGTTGAATATAATCCGGGTGTTACTGATGAACGCGCAATTATCGATCGTATCAGCAAGCTCGGCTACAGTGCGGAACCGAAAAAATCAGCAGAAGATAAAGTTTCGCATAAGGATTCAGAGCTTAAAAAAATGAAGTGGAAAGTGATTGTTGCTGCGATTTTATCACTGCCGTTATTAGTTACCATGCTCGATCACCTGTTTGGTATGAGCTTGCCGGCGATATTTATGAACCCCTGGTTCCAGCTGGCTTTTGCTACTCCCGTCCAGTTTATACTGGGCTGGCAGTTCTATGTCGGGGCTTATAAAAACTTAAAAAACTTTACGGCGAATATGGACGTACTCGTCGTTATGGGGACAACTGCCGCCTTCGGTTTCAGTTTATACCAGACATATTTATGGATGACAGGCGCAGTCGAACATCCACACCTGTACTTTGAAGCCAGCGCCATTATAATTACGCTGATTTTATTCGGTAAATATCTGGAAACAAGAGCGAAATCCCAGACGACCGGCGCGATTTCAAAACTGCTCGATATGCAGGCAAAAGAAGCGCGTGTTGTACGTGATGGAAAAGAACTTATGATTCCTGTGGAAGATGTAAAAGTCGATGAAGTGCTCATCGTTAAACCCGGTGAGAAATTCCCGCTTGACGGTGAACTTATCCACGGGCGTACATCAGTCGACGAATCGATGCTGACCGGCGAATCTATTCCGGTGGAAAAAGAAACCGGCGATTCGGTTATCGGAGCAACGATGAATCAGAACGGTACAGTGAATATAAAAGTAACGAAAACAGGAAAAGATACAGCTCTTGCGGGTATTATTAAAGTTGTTGAAGAGGCGCAGGGAAATAAGGCGCCGATTCAGCGGATGGCGGATATTATTTCAGGCTATTTCGTGCCGATAGTCATTGTCATTGCTATTGTGACATTTATCGTGTGGTATTTCTTTGCTTCACCGGGCAATGTCGAACCTGCGCTCGTAGCCGCAATATCCGTGCTGGTTATTGCTTGTCCGTGTGCTCTTGGGCTTGCAACACCGACATCAATTATGGTCGGTACAGGTAAAGGTGCCGAAAACGGTATTCTGTACAAAGGCGGCGAACATCTGGAAAAAACACATAAAGTTGATGTCATTGTACTTGATAAAACCGGCACAATTACGAATGGTACACCTGAAGTGACCGATTTTTCAGGTGATAATGATACACTGCACCTTCTTGCGAGCGCAGAAAGAGGGTCGGAACACCCTCTGGCATCGGCAATTACCGCTTATGCAGCTGAGAAAAATATCGAACTGTCAGAAGCTGAAGAATTTTCTGCTATACCCGGTCACGGTATTGAAGCAGTTATTGAAGGCAGAAAAGTTCTTGTCGGTACCCGTAAATTGATGACCGGGGAAAATATTGATATTTCTGCGGCAGAAGAAGACATGCAGCAGTTTGAATACGAAGGCAAGACAGCAATGATGGTTGCTGTCGACGGCAAACTTGCCGGCACTGTTGCAGTGCTCGATACGGTAAAAGCAACAGCGAAACAGGCGGTCAGCGAACTGCACGATCAGGGGCTTGAAGTAATCATGCTGACCGGGGACAATATCAGAACCGCGGAAGCAATTGCACGCGAAGTGAACATCGATCAGGTTATCGCGGAAGTGCTCCCGGAAGAGAAAGCTGATAAAATCCGGGAAATTCAAAAGACGGGCAAAGTTACCGCTATGGTCGGTGACGGTGTAAATGATGCGCCGGCACTTGCCCTCGCAGATATCGGGATCGCAATGGGAACAGGAACAGAAGTTGCGATTGAAGCGGCGGATCTGACAATTTTAGGTGAAGATCTGACGCTGATTCCAAGAGCTATTAATTTGAGCCGCAAAACAATTAAAAATATTAAACAGAACTTATTCTGGGCATTTGCCTATAATACGCTCGGCATCCCGATTGCAGCACTCGGATTTTTAGCACCCTGGGTTGCAGGTGCTGCAATGGCATTCAGTTCTGTCAGTGTGGTAGCCAACGCTTTACGTTTAAAACGTGTTAAAATATAGGTATATAAGAATATAAATTAAATTATAGATGGAGGATGAATATTATGGCTAAAACAGTAATTGAAGTAGAAGGCATGACTTGCGGTCACTGCAAATCATCAGTAGAAGGTGCACTGCACAATCTGGAAGGTGTATCGACGGCGGAGGTCAGTCTGGAAGATAACAATGTCACTGTGGAATACAATGATACGGTGGTCGACCGCGGGAAAATGACGGAAGCGATTGAAGATCAGGGGTACGATGTACAATAATATAAAAGAAGGGGAACCGGCCGAATGTGAAGCGGCCGGTTCTTTGTTTGTGTAAATTTAAATAAGATAATGATAGAATAACTTATAAGATTATTAAGTATAAGGAGGACATCGCACTTGATATTTGTGATTATATTTTTACTGTTTATGTCGCTGTTCTTTTCTGGCAGTGAAACTGCATTAACTGCAGTGAATAAAATAAAATTACAGTCGAAAGCAGCCGGCGGGGATCAGAGAGCCCAAAAGCTGTATAATCTGGTGAGTAAACCGAGCCAGTTTATAACAACCATACTGATTGGTAATAATATCGCTAACTTAATTGCGCCTGTGCTGGTAACAGCAATGGCAATTGATTACGGCTGGAGCGTCACGATTGCGTCAGTTGTGCTCACGGTGTCAATTATTGTATTTGCAGAGGTTATTCCAAAATCGATTGCTGCGGCATTTCCTGAACGTGTGTCGTATCTGGTCAGACCGGTAATCGCCTTTTTAAATGTTGTCTTTTATCCATTAACTTTCATCTTAAACGCAATGACCGATTTGATTACACGCTTTCTGTCAAAAGGCTCGCAGCCGTCCTGGACAGTTTCTCGGGAAGAAATTGTTAATCTTGTGCAGATTGCGGATACGGAAGGTGCTATCCAAGGTGTAGAATCGCAGCGGCTCAAAGGTATTTTAGATTTCAGGGATTTGAATGTCAAAGATGTTATGACAACACCGCGTACGGAAATGGTTGCCGTGCATATCAGCGACAGCTATGAATCGGTGCGGGACAGAATTATCGATGAGATGCATACGAGATATCCGGTATACGATGAGGATCTCGATAACATTGTCGGTGTTTTCCATTCGAAATATCTGCTGCAGTGGTCACTTAATCCAGACCAGCCGCTGATGAACTTTTGTGACAGCGAACCGCTGACAGTAAGAGAGTTCCAGAATATCGAGGATGTGTTGCGCCGCATGAGCAAGCAGCGCCGTCATCTAGCTATCGTTCTCGATGAGTACGGCGGTACAGAAGGCGTCTTGACCCACGAAGATATAATTGAAACGATGCTTGGTTTTGAAATTGAAGACGAGACTGATCTTAAAAACGACTCGGTTGTCCGTGCCTTTAGCGAAAACAAAATTCTCTGCGATGGAAAAATTACGCTTCATCGTCTGAATCAACTTTTTGATACGGATATCCCTGAGGAAGAAGATACTTTATCCGGCTTTCTGCTGTCGGTCTTCGAAGAAGTACCGGCGGTTAATGATATTACGCATCTCGGCAATCTTGAATTTAAAATAATAGAGATGGAAGAGCGTATGATCCGGCTCGTAAAAATTACAAAATTAGATGCCGGACTGATGCAGGGAGAATGAGACGTGAAAAATGAAAATATTAAGTAAAATAAAACTGAGTCAGTTAATTTTCGGCTTTATAATTGCCTCGGCCCGTTTTCTATGGACTGAAGATAAACATATTGTCACGACATATTATAAGTACAGTTCAAAAAAAATTCCAAAAAGTTTTGACGGTTATAAGATTGTCCAGGTATCCGACTTTCACAATGCTTATTTTGGGCGGCGTTCGAAACATCTGCTTAAAGCTGTTAAAGAGGCTAATCCCGATATAATCGTTATTACGGGTGATGTTGTAGACCGCCGGACTCCGTACTTAAAACGCGCAGCGGTTTTAATCGAAAAAATTACTCAAATACAAAAGACATTTTATGTAACAGGGAATCATGAAGCCCACTACAGACATTTTAATAAGCTGTATGATGTAATCGGCAAATCCCGAGTTCGTAATATTACGAAGCGCAGCGCAGAACTTGAACGGGATGGTGAGAAAATTAATATTGCCGGCATTAATGATGTCTGGTTTTTTGGGGACGAGACAAACCCGAAAACGTACCGGGATTTTAAAAATGAACTTGCAGCTAAAGCTCGGGAGCTGCCTCACGATTTTACAATACTGCTTGCGCACCGGCCGGAACTGCTGCCGGTGTACAGTGCAAATGATGTTGACCTTGTGTTTTGCGGTCATGCGCACGGCGGTCAGATCCGCCTGCCTGTAGTTAAAGGGCTGTATGCACCGCATCAGGGTGTGAATCCGAAATATACAGAAGGCATGCACGAGCAAAACGGTACAACGATGGTGGTGAGCCGAGGTCTCGGCAACAGCCGTTTCCCATTCAGAGTATTTAACCATCCGGAAGTTGTCGCAGTTGAATTGAGGTCTGAAGCATGAATGAATTAATATCATATATTTTAGTCGTAACAGTGCTGACGGTAATGCCGGGCGCAGATTCAATGATTGTAATGAAAAACACACTGGTATATCAAAAATCGGCAGGGCGTATGACGGTGTTTGGAATATTAGCGGGACACTTTTTGTGGATTGTAGTATCGATTCTCGGGCTTGCCGTTATTATTACGAATTCCCCGCTCTTGTTTAATATTGTTAAGTATATGGGAGCCGCGTATTTAATTTACATCGGTGTGAAAAGCTTTATGGCGAAAACACTTGTATCAGCATCATCACTGGATAATGCTGAAGATGAAGAAACAAAATCGAACGGTCTCCGTTCATCTTATATGAACGGTTTTATAAGCAATATACTGAATCCCAAAGTACTCATATTTTATATTACAATTCTGCCCCAATTCGTTGTGCAGAATTCAGAAGTAACCGAGGTTTTTCAATTAATAATTTTAGCCGGTATTATGCTGGTTATTTCGATGAGCTGGTTTCTGCTCGTCGTTGAAACTGTCAATTATATGAAGCGCTGGCTGCACAAACCGGGCTTTCAGAGTATGCTCGGCAAAGGTGCGGGAATCATCATTATTCTATTTGGAATCCGGACAGCCTTGTCCTAGAGAAACTCGTCCATATCAAAAAAGCACTGCCGTCTAAATTCAGGCGGCAGTGCTTTTTGCATATTAATTTAAGAGTTACAGTCGTTTAAATACCGGGTCAGCAGCTGGGTGTATAAATCGATGAAGGTCAGATAAGTATCCTTATCAACATATTCATCAACCTGGTGGGCCTGGCCGGTTTTTCCGGGTCCGTACATAACAAAGGAGAAATTTTCGTCTTTATCTTTCATTAAATAGGAAGCATCTGTCGTTGCGGTTGAAGATGTTAAAGGTAAATCTCTGTTGAAGTACTGGTCTCCAAGTGACTTAGCGAGTTTGATAAATTCATTGTCGCCGGCAGTATATACCGGGTCACGGTTTACATAAGGATTAACGGTGATATCTCCTTTACTTTCTTTTTCGACTTTATCTTTTACGCTGTTAAACAGCGCTTCGAATTTTTTATTATCGAAAGAAGGAATGGTCCGCATGTTAAATAAGGATTCCGCATATTCTGGAATGGAGTTTACCTGGTCACCGCCGCTGACGACTGTTGAATTCATCGTAGGTGTGCCAAGCAAGTCATCTTTCTCATTAACTTTAGCGTATTCGGCGTTTAAATAATGTATAAAGTCTACCAGCGGATTAATGGCGTTAAATCCTAATTCCGGCATTGAACTGTGCGCAGATTTACCTTTTGAAGCAACCTGTATATCCATAGTGCCTTTATGTGTATAAACGATACCATCCTCGGAAGGTTCAGCGATAAGCAGGGCATCTGCATCGTCCATGTAGCCTCTCTCATGGAGTAAAGCAGCGCCATTACTTGTTACTTCTTCGCCGGCAGTCGCCATAAACCGGATGGTACCCTGTTTGAGAGTCCCGGATGTTTTGATTTCAATTAAACTGATTGCTAAAGCTGCAAGACCGGATTTCATATCAGCAGAGCCGCGGCCGTGCAATCGCCCCTGGTTATCTTCTGTCAGCTTAAATGGATCGTAATTCCAAAGAGCAGTGTTACCGGTTGTGACGACATCCATATGTCCTGAAACTGCGACGACAGGTTTGCCGCTCCCGATTTCTGCAATTAAATTAGCACGGCTGGCTTCACCGTTTAATTTAAGGACTTCCGAGTCTATATCATATTTTTTAAATAACTTTTGAAAGTATTGTGCCACATCAAGCTCTTTCTCATTTACTGATTGTATTTCAATAATGTCAGATAATATTTTTACACGTTCTTCATTTGATAGAACTGCCATAATGAACACTCCCTTTTTAATATAAAAAGAAATACCTTATACTTTACCACTTCATTTAATTTTCAAAACATTGAAGAGATGCCTCCAAAATCAAAAAAACACTTCCACCGCAAATGTATTCGGCGAAAGTGTTTTTTTATTATTTAAAGATGAATACTTTAGTTATGCATAATCATATCGAGTGTATCGTCTTCTGTAATTGTTTCTGTTTTAACTAAGTACTGTTCCATTTTGCCGAAATCAACTTCTGCTCCGATGCCGGGCTTCTCGCTGACTTTAACAACACCATTCTCTGCGACAACTTCCGGTGTAATGATATCTTCAAACCAGTATCTTGAAGAAGAGGCTGTATCGCCCGGCAGAGTGAAATTGCTTAACGTTGTAATTGCCACGTTGTGCAGACGACCCACACCGGCTTCCAGCATGCCGCCGCACCATAATGGAATGTTATGCTTTTCTGCAAGGTCATGAATTTTTATCGACTGGGTAATACCTCCGACACGGCCGACCTTAACATTGATGATTTCACAGCTGCCGAGCTCAATTGCTGCAGCAGCAGATTCATATGAATCGATACTTTCATCGAGACAGACAGGTGTTTTAATTTGTTTCTGAAGTTTCGCGTGATCGATTATATCACCTGCCATTAAAGGCTGTTCAATCATCATCAGATTAAACTCATCCAGAGCTTTCAGAATATCGATATCATCCAGCGTATATGCCGAGTTTGCATCGACCATCAGCGGAATCTCCGGATAAACCTCGCGGATTTTGCGGACCATTTCAACATCGCGGCCGGGTTTGATTTTAACTTTAATGCGTTTATAACCTTCTTCAACTTTTTCGCCGATACGTTCAAGGAGCAGTTCGTCAGTATCTTCGAGACCAAGTGATACCCCGACATCGACTTCTTTTTTAGTCCCGCCCATAGCTTCGGCTAAAGTGATGCCTTTTTTCTTAGCATACAAATCCCAGACAGCACCTTCAATTGAAGCTTTTGCCATATTGTTACGTTTGAACGGTTTATAAATTTCCCATACTTCGTCAGGATGTGAAATTTCTTTATTAATAACGAGCGGACCGAAATACTTCTTCAAAGCGATGAGTGTCGCATCCATGAATTCCTCGGAATAAAGCGGGTCTTCACCGGAAACACATTCGCCAAAACCGCTCAGACCGTCTTCGTCAATTGCTTCCACAATAGTAACAAAGCGCTTCTGCTGTGTACCAAATGATGTTGTGAACGGGTTTTTCATAGTCATTAAGAGCTGGTGCAGTTTAATTTCTTTGATCTTCATTTTATAGCCTCCGTAAATTTTATACCGGTCCCCAGTTAATTGCTACGAGGACGATTAAATATATTATACCTAAAACATACCATATACCTACAAGCGGAAGCGCAAATTTCAGCCATTTTGTAAAAGGAATGCCCGCGATAGCGAGATTAGCCATCAATACACCGGACAGCGGTGTAATAATATTTGTGAATCCGTCACCCATAGAGTAGGCCTGGACAGCAATTTGCCGCGGGAATTCCATCAAGTCAGCAATCGGACCCATAATCGGCATAACAATTGCCGCCTGGCCGCTGCCGGATGACACCAGAAGGTTAAATAATCCGTTGCCGATAAACATAAGAACAGCACCTGTCGTACTCGAAAATGGATCGATTAAAGAAGCCATTCCGTTTACGACAGTATCCAGAATCATACCGTCTTCGAGTACAACTACTATGGAACGTGCCATACCGATAATCAAAGCACCGTATAATACTGAATTAGCACCTTTTATAAATTCCTGAATAGACTGATTGACACCGATTCGCGCAATAATCGTCGTCACAACCATAATAATTATAAAGACAGCGGCCATCTCAGTTAAGCTCCATGCTTCACCAAATGCACCAAACACACCTGCAACATATACAGTTATACCAAGTAATAGAGTGAGAAGAACCAGAATATGTGTCGTTGTCATTTCAGTTTTCCCAAGTTCTGTATCTCCATTGTCCTTTGGAAATGGTTCGCTGCCGAGAATACCGGCGTGCTGGTTCTTTTTAATCCGTCTCGAATACCAGATAACGTATATCATAGTGACAAGCAGTGTAATGATGAACATCACAGTACGTTCGGGTGCACCTGAAAAAAGAGGAACTCCTGCTATCTGCTGGGCAAAGCCGGTTGTCAGAGGATCGAGAATGGACATTGCAAAACCGGTATAAGCGCCTATGTATATAATTGAAACTCCGATAATAGCATCCATCTTCATAGATTTAGCTAGTATAATGCCTAGAGGAATAAAGGCGATTACTGCATTAACGACAATACCAAGGGTGCCGAAAACAGCGAAAATCAGCATAATCACTGCAATAAGAAGCCATTCCTTATTCTTAGTAATACTGATAACTTTCGACATCATCGCATCCATGGCTCCGGTCTTTTCAATTACACCAAAGACTCCGCCTATAATTAAGACGAGAAATATTAAATCCGAGGTGCTGGTTAAACCTGTAACTATAGAAGAGAAGATATCCATAATCCCCGCTGGATTTGAGTCGATAGTTTCATAAGTGCCCGGGACGATCGTATCTGGTCCGCTTTCTGAAGGTTCAGTTTCAAACTGACCCGCAGGAATAAGATAAGTAGCAATTGATGCGATAATTAAAAAGATAAACATTATCCCGTAAGCATCCGGGAATTGAAATTTCCTTTTCTTTTCCGGTTTATTTTTTTCGTGAGTCATCTAATCCCCCTAGGATTTCAAATATTCATACAATTCAAAGTATGATATATTAAACAGTATAATAAAATCAAAAGTTTTGAAAGAGGGATTTCATGATCGGTACAAAAATATCTGAAATATTCAATCACGTGCATACAAATGCGGAACTGAGCAATGAAGAGTATAAAACGACGGATTACATATATGAATTTTTAAAAACTGAAGGGTTTGAGCCTGTTAAATTTAAAAACATCACGGGTCTGTACTGTGATGTCGGAAACTGGAGCGGGGATTATCCGCTGATAGGTATCCGTGCGGATATCGATGCATTGTATCAGGAAGTAAACGGCAAGCTTCAGGCGAATCATTCGTGCGGCCACGATTCGCATATTGCCATGGTTATCGGTGCAATGCTTAGGATAAAAGATCACGAAGCTTTAAAAACACGCGGTGTCCGTTTTGTCTTCCAGCCTGCTGAAGAAGTGGGGACGGGTGCACTTGATGTATTAAAAGAGGGTGTCATTGAACCTCTTGATTATATGTTCGGCATTCATCTGCGTCCGATTGAAGAAGCAGCGGACGGGTATTTATCGCCGAGTATAGAACATGGTTCTGCAGGCTCATTTGAGTTTAAAATTGTCGGCAACGATGCCCATGGTGCCCGCCCGCATTTAAACGACAATGCGATTGAAGTCGGTGCGGATATCGTCAATATGCTGTCAAAAATTCATATTAATCCGATGGTGCCTTCTAGCGCGAAAATGACGAAATTCATGGCAGGGTCGAAATCGCTGAATATTATTCCGGGTTCTGCGGAGTGCGGCATTGATGTCCGGGCACAGACAAACGAAGCGATGAAGGAACTGAAAGCCGGTGTGCGTAATATTTTAAGCAGCATCGAAGAACTCTACGATGTGAAAATCGAAGATCTTGAAGAGTCGAGCATCGTTGCAAGTGAAAGTAATGAAGATGCGATTGCAGTATTCCGCTCGGCGATTATCGATACAGTGGGTGAAGAAAAGCTGCTGGAACCGATTGTTACGAGCGGCGGGGATGATTTCCATAATTACACGGTCCAGTATCCAGAACTGAAAGGTGCTATGCTCGGGCTAGGCTGTGATTTGACTCCGGGACTGCATCATCCGTATATGACCTTCAACCGTGACCGGATGGAAACGGGAGCAGATGTTCTCTTTCAGACAATTTTAAATGTGCCTGCTGAATAAAAATATGTTTAAACTCTTGAGCTAAGTGGAATAATACTGGTGTAAACAATATCGAAATTCTTGAAGGAGGATTTTATATATGTCAGCACCAAAAGATCCGAGAAATGAATTTTACACAGGTAATTATGATAAACAAAAACAGCCGTATCCCGGCGTTCAAAAAGAAATGGAACAAATTCCCGATTGCGGAGAAGAAACCTATAAAGGCACCGGACGTTTATCCGGCAGAAAAGCACTCGTAACAGGCGGCGATTCAGGTATCGGCCGCGGCGCAGCAATTGCGTTCGCCAAAGAAGGCGCGGATGTTGCAATTAACTATATGGAAGACGAACAGGCGGATGCCGAAGAAGTTAAAAAAGTCATCGAGGATGCGGGGCAGAAAGCTTATTTATTCCCGGGTGATTTACGTGATGAAAAATTTGCAAGACAGCTGATTCACGATGCAGCTGAATCGCTCGGCGGTCTGGATGCGCTTGTACTGAATGCTTCTATGCAGCAGGCAGTGGAAAAATTTGCAGATTATACAGCAGAACACCTTGAAACGACTTATAAAATTAATGTGGTCGCACCTGTACTGCAAATGCAGGAAGCGGAAAAAGTAATGCCTGAAGGTTCAAGCATTATTATTACGACTTCAATTCAGTCATTCTCGCCGTCAGCTCATATTGCTGATTATGCAATGACTAAAGCGGCACAGACGAACTTGATTAAATCACAGGCCCAGCACTTTATGGATAAAGGCATCCGTTTAAATGGTGTTGCACCAGGTCCAATCTGGACACCGATTCAAATCTCAGGTGGTCAGCTCCAAGAAGCGCTGCCTGAATTCGGACAGGATTCTTACCTTGGACGTGCCGGCCAGCCGGTGGAACTCGCAGCCACTTACGTACACCTTGCAAGTTCGGAATCAAGCTATACGACAGGACAGGTATACGGTGTAACAGGCGGACAGCCGATTAACTAATATAAGAAAAAAACCAAAACCTTAATCAAGGTTTTGGTTTTTTTGTGCTGTACGTATTTTGTGATGTGAGAGCGGGGCTCGTTGGTTAAGTAAACACTTTAGCCGGCCAAAGAAGAAAGCTCACTGACTGAGTAAACGATTTAGCCGGCCAAAGAAGAAAGCTCACTGGCTGAGTAAACAGTTTAGCCGGTCAAAGAAGAAAGCTCATTGTCTGAGTAAACAGTTTAGTCGGTCAAAGAAAATAGCACACGAATTCAGCAAGCATACTCTCTTTAAACAGCAGAACCCCGACCTTATGAAAAGTCCGGGGTTCTATTATTTAAATATCCCTGTTTAAATTCGGGTCGTTTGGATGCGAAGGGCGCGAGTGGTCATTATAATTATGTCCGGTACTTCCTGTTAAATCGTCTTCTCCATAAAGGCCGGTGCCGTCAAATTCATCTTTTAATTTTCGGCTGTAGAGGAAGAGAATAACAATGGCAGCAATCCCTGCAGTTACAACGTTCAAGAGCGCCAGCAGCACGCCGATGACCGGCTGCTTTACATATGCTGTAAAGATTCCGATGAATGCAATGGATTCCATCAGTAAGTACGTAATAACGAGGTCGCCGATTGAGAGCCCCATCATATACAGTACAAGTCCGGCAATCGCAAATGCGAGACCGATATGTTTCGGATCAAATGACCCTTTCTTTAAAATATTGCCGTCATAGCCTTGCCCGCCGATATAAAATGTTCCGAACGGGATGAAGGCGAGCCATGGCAGGTGATATGATTTAATTTCCGCCACTCTGAACAGGAAGTAACCCTGCAGCAGCCATTTCAGCAAGCCGATTATAAATATTACAAACAGTAAAAAAATCCCAAGCGCAGCTGCTCCGAAAAACAGTGCAATAAATTCCCAGCCCATATTCTCACATCCTTTATAAGTTATTTTCAGTATATCATTATCTCATCACAGACAAAATAAATAGGGGCTGGAAGACCAGCCCCTATTTATTTACCTGTGTGAATTGTATATTCTCCGATTCATCCGTTCCGCGTGACGGTAGGCATTAATAACACCGTACAGCCATACAATAGGAAAGGTAATGAATCCGATTAAAAGATACATAAGCAGACCGTTGATTGCCTGTATGATAATGAGCAGTATACCTTTAAATATCTGGCCGTTATATATCTGGCCGAGACCGGTAATGAAAAAGCTGAGAACAGCAGCTATTCCGGAATTTTTAATTCCTGGCATATGGTCAGCCTCTCTTTCTGTTTAATTTCGTATAGAACTTATACCCGTTTTTTCAAGCTTTGAAACGCGTTATCTGTCATCAAGACGGTCTTCGCGGGCCTTGCCGCCCGGCATTCTGAGCGGCCACCAGTTGCCGCGTTTCAATGTGACTATCATCGCCGGCACTAAGAGCGGCAGCACGACAAATGCATAGAACAGAAGTGCAAAAATAATAACGCTCGTTACCTGTACTAGTATCGCGATACCTGACGGATACAAGGCTGCGAATGTGCCTGTTAAAATAATTACCGCTGTAATAACGACAGTACCCATGCGGCGGATTGATGTTTCAATCGCATCGCGGATAGTACGGTATTTCACTTCTTCTCTGAAGCGGTCGATAATGAAAATAGAATAATCAATACCGAGAGCGACAAAAATAATTAAACTGAAGAACGGTACGGCCCAATTTAACTGATCAATACCGAACATTGACAGAATCCACTGGGATATCGTCATCGATGCAAAGTAAGTAATGAAAATCGAACCGATCATCATTACAGGCAGCACGAGTGATCTGAACAATACAGTCAGAATAATGAACAGCGTCACGATAAACAGAATGACAACATTTGTATAATCATCGCTCGTTACTGTATCGAGGTCTCTGTTCATGCTTGTCACACCAGAGAAATAAGCTTCTGTATCCGGACGGTCGAGGCGTGACAGCTCGCCGTGCACTGTTTCTTCAATATCATCTAGCACACCGATTGCTTCGTTGCTGTATGGATCCACTGCAAGAACGACGTTCATTTTAACAGCTTCGCCGTCAGCAAATGAGTATTGGTCGATGGCAGCTTCAAAATCGCTGTTTTCAAGCATTTCAGAAGGTATATTGATACCTGTCGCATCTACTGCTTCATTATTTTCAAACGAAGTCATTAAATCACTGATACCTGTTAAGCCTTCATTGATATCTTCAATACCCGATGACATTTCACCAAGACCCGCTGCGAGTTCTTCCATCTGTGCAGCAGCTTCTGCAGTCATCGTTTCCATTTGAGAATTTGCCTCTGAAACCCCTGCGGAAAGCTGATCCGCTCCCTGTGATAATTGCTGCAGCTGTTCAGCTGCTCCGGCTGTGTCTCCTGTTGCAGCAAGATACTGGCTGACACCGTCAATACCGTCGGAAATCTGATTGACGCCTGCTTCCAGTTCCGATAAATCGCCTCCGGCTGTGTCAGAGTCTGCCAGCTGTTCATTAATCTCGGACAAGCCAGCTGACATTTCAGTCAGTCCGTCCTGAATTTCAGCGAGTCCTGAATTTGCTTCACCAAGCTGGTATGACACGGTCAGTTCGTCCATCTTATCGCCTACCGGTCTCGTCAGCGTCTGCACTTCCGTCACACCGTCGAGATTGGACACGGCTTCGGCCGCTGATTCCAGACGGGATAAACCATCCTCTGTAACCAGATTTTCACCGTTTGTGAAGAGGACCTCCACAGGGAATGTTGAGCCTGCATCAAAACTGTCGCTGATTACATTAACTGCATGAACGGCAGAGTAGGAATCGTCAAGTTCGGATAATGAATCGTATTGAACATTATCATCGTAGAAATAAATTAAGGCAATAAGTACCGCAACGACTGAAAAAATAACGCGTGTAGGGTACTTAAGTGACAGCATGCCGAGCGGCGTCCAGATTTTACTTTCACCTGAACCCGACGTCTGTTTGCTCGGCCAGAAAATATATTTACCAAGCAGGGCCATCAGTGTCGGCAATACTGTAAATAGTGAGAGCAGCAGGGCGAGAATACCGATAGCTACGCCGACTGCCGAACGGTAAATTTCGAAGTTTGCAAAATAAAGAACACCAAACAGGATTGCTCCTGAAATCCCGCTGATAAATACTGTCTTACCGGCTGTTCTGAAAGTATTGATGACAGCTTCATGCTTATCGTGGTGCTCAAGTTCTTCTTTAAATCTGTTTAACAGCAGAATGACGTAATCCGTCCCGATACCGAATAATATTACGATAAGGAAACTCTGTGTCTGCGGGGACACCGGAAAATCAAACCACTGCACGAACCAGCCGACAAACGACTGACCGAGCAGATAGGCAATGCCCACTGCGATAAGCGGAACAAATGGCGTAACGACTGAACGGAACATCACAAGCAGTACGATAATGATAATCGCTACTGTAAATATTTCCGTCGTCCGGACACCTTCCATAGCATCTTCTTCAAGCGTGCGCTGAATCATCTCATTGGATGTTATTGAAATATCAGCGTCCGTGTTATTCAAACTTTCTATTTCATCGGCATTATTCAGAATCTCAGGTGCTTCACCTGTATATTCCAAAGGAATCATTATGACGCCGGAATCTTCATTGATGAAGTTTTCCTGCATATCCTCATTAAAAGTAAAAGGATTGATAACGTTATCCGTATAATCCAGACCTTCGAGTTCTTCTATATATGTTTCTATTTCTTCCTGATGTTCTGACGGCGCACTATCAAATTCAAGTACTGCCGACATCATTTCAATATCCTGATTGTGTTCCTCCAGGAACTGGCGGGCCTGTTCATTCGGCATATTATCAGGCAGCTGAACATCACCTTTCTCAGCAGCAAGCTGCGTTAAATTCGGTGAAATAATAAATGATACGACAGCAGCAATAATCATCAGCGCTGTAATCGGCCATTTAAAATTAAGCACGTGTTTCATCGTATAATCCTCCATCTATATTCATAATATTAACTATTGTGCGCGTTGCTTCCAGCAGCTTTTGTTTGTCTTTCTGGGGTATATCCTTCAGATGATCACCGATAACATACCGAATATGGCCGATGACTTCACCGAGCAGATTTTTTGCTTTTGGCGTGAGTGAAACCAGTTTCGAACGGTTATCGTTTGTCAGCTGATTTTTTTTCATATTGATTAGTTTTTTCGTGCTGAGTTTTCTGAGCGCGTGTGCAATGGAACTTTTATGTACGTTCAGCGCTGTGGAAAGTTCGGTGGGTGTGGCTTCATTATGAAGATAAAGATATTCAATAATGGCCATCTGTTCTTTCGATATATGCATTTTTCTGACCGATTCGGTTACTTCTGAAAATATATGAGCATAACCATAGCCGAAAATGACAGTCAGATTGTCGATTGTCTGGTCTTCTGCCGTCATTAAGAATGCCAGTCCTTTCTTTAATCTTATTTAACAAGCAGAAATAGTTTAACATGCACAACTAATTTCCGCAAAAGATAAAGTGTATTTTTTTATAACAAATGTATGTGTATAATCGAAGACGGGTATAAGTTTAAAAAAGGAGTGAAGTAAAGATATGTTTCAGTATGTTTCCTCATACAGAAGAAATGCCTCCGGCAATCATGGAAAAGTTATAGGTTTTACAATTTTACAGTCATTATTGTGTGTTGTGCTGCCATCGATTCTTATCTTCGGTGCAATGCTGCTGCCGCTGTTGCTGACGATGACAGATGTTAGAGGAGAAGCGGTCGGAGTTGCTACAGGACTGTGGATGCTCGTCATGTTCCTCGTGTATATTCTCGTCATGATTTTCGTGATCTATCCTATTTTTGTAGGGATATTAAGATACTTTGCGAGTGCCTACAAAGGAAAAGAATTCTCTTTTGGCGAAGCCTACAAAGTTTTTAAAAAAGGGAATTATTCCAAACTGATTAAAATTGCACTGCTCGTCTTTGTTTTATATTTTGTATTATCATTAATCATTGGTCTGATTGTTAATATTCTGATGACGGTTGTACTTATTCCGCTGATGCCGCTCGGCATGATGATGGAAGATCCAAATGCGGCGATGACCGGTGCATCAGTTGCCCTGATTATTACAGCGGTTGTGCTGATGTTTATCGTTACGATTATTGCGTACATTCCGTATATCATTCTGTACATTTACTTTGCGACAGTATTCATGGTATATATTGACGAACCTCATATTCCAACCGTGGATAAACTGAAAGTCGCCTGGGATATTGTCTTCCGTTCAGAAGCCAGCATGATCAAATTATTCTTCAGCAACCTGCTGCTGTACATTCTGGTGTTTGCTGTAATGTTTGTCATTATGATCGGACTCGGCTTAATCTCAGCATTTGTGACTAATTCTCCGGCAGTAATTTTAACGCTGTTTATCATCAGCGGTCTGCTGGCATTAATCGTTACCGTATGGATTTCATATCTGATTGTCGGTTCAATTGTGGCTTATTATTTTGCGGGCCGCGAATCTCTTGACCACATGAAAGACATAAGAGCACAGGAAGCTGCACCAGCTTATCAGCATGAAAATACAGATTTTGAGTAAGAATTTAAAGTTAAACCGCCGGATTTTGACGTGCTCCCCTTAAGTTGTACTTACTATTCAACTTAAGGGGAGTTTTTGTATGAAAAATAATAAACATAGTTTTGAATTTAAGTTAACAGTCGTAACAGATTATTTAAATGGCGAAGGTGGATT
>SPPL01000011.1 GCA_004570955.1 Jeotgalicoccus nanhaiensis | reverse complement strand
AGTACATTAATTATTATAATAAATATAGAATCAAGACAAAATTAAAAGGCATGTCTCCTGAACAATTCAGGAAACATACCTTGAAATCAGCCTAAATCCAAAAGTTCAACTTTTGGGTAGCACGTCATTTTTAAATCCGGCGGTTTTTATAATGGTTTAAATATTTGCATAATTCAATTTCGGAGTTAAGATATAATTTATACATAATAGAATTGTGGGTGAGTGAATGTCAGGGGAACAAAAAGGCATACTGTTTGTATCAGGTGCTTACATAATCTGGGGATTGCTCCCTGTTTACTGGCGTCAGATTGAGACGGTATCTCCTTATGAAATTATCGCACACCGTATATTCTGGTCCTTTATCTTTATGGTGCTGTACATACTTTTTACAGGCAGATGGCAATATTTAAAAACGAATTTAACGTTCATATTCAGCGACAGAAAAAAAGCCCTCAGTTTAGTTGCGGCGTCGATTATTATTTCTATCAACTGGCTGACGTATATCCTCGCTGTTAACCAGGGGCATATACTGGAAGCGGGACTCGGTTATTATATCAATCCGTTTGTCAGCATACTGCTCGCATTTTTTATTCTCAAGGAGCGGTTTTCAAAAGGCGAGTGGCTGGCGATTTTTATCGTGTCGCTCGGTGTTATTTATATGTCCCTTGGTGTGGGGCATATTCCATGGCTTGCTCTGACGCTGGCAGTGACTTTTGGAGTATACGGGCTGATCAAGAAAACAATTAATATCGACGCAACATATGCGCTGGCTGTGGAAACTGCAGTACTGGCTCCAATCGCGCTCCTGTATATACTGTATTTAAATGCTTCAGGTGTGAACACACTTGATTTCGGGCTTAACAGAGATACGATGTTTACGATGGGAACAGGTGTCGTCACAGCAATACCTCTCCTCCTATTCGCTCTTGGTGCTGTTAAGATTCCATTATCACTTACCGGGCTGCTCCAGTATATCGGTCCGACGCTCATGCTCTTTATCGGCATCTTCCTCTACGGGGAATCGTTTACAGCTACACATCAAATTGCCTACGGATTTATCTGGGCAGGGCTGATTCTTTACACGCTGCTGCGCTTTAAAGCATCGCGTCCGCGCCGTCCGAAGGGGAAAGTCAAGCTGACTGATGATTAGCTTATCGTTAGATATAAAGATTACTCCATGTTACTATTTAGAAAGATTTTAGTGTGAGGGGAATGAGTCATGCGATATTTAAAGAACTTTGGCTTATTGTTGGCAGTAACAGGTATTTTGGCAGCATGTCAGAATGCTGTTCCCGGAAGCGGCAGTGAAATTATCACTGAAGAAAAAAATGCCGTATCATCCGAAGAGGAAACCGCAGCTGAAATAGAAAATATAGATGAGCAGGAAATTGACGATGAGCAGTTAGCAGAAATTGTCGATAAAGCAAAAAAAATAGAGAGCTATAAAGCGGAATTGAATATGTCTGCGGCGCTCGACGGTATGGAACCGCGCGAACTGAATGCGGAAGTGCTGTTTATAAACAGTGAGCCCCCGCAGCTTCTGCTCCGTTCTTACGGCGAAGACCGGACTATTTCAAAAAACGGAAAAACTTATTTTAACAACGATACAGAATGGGTCGATGTCAGCGATTCGGTCGATGTGAATCTACTCTACAGTGTGACGTATGATAATGCCGTGGCATCTTTTGCAGAAATAGCGTCTCATATGGAAACAGAGAAGCATGATGATAAGATTAATTACATCTATCATGGCAGTAACGAGGAAATATATGAAACAATCGAGTCATTAGTGCAGGTTAATTTTGGAGAAATGCATGTTGAGAACGTAAATTCAACAGTGGAGGTCACTGTTGATGAAGAAAGTAAGCGGATCGAGGAAATAAACTTTGAATCAGATGGCACAGATACGCATGGTACATTTGAACTCGAGGGTGCAGCAACATTCGATGAATTTAATGAAGTGGACGAAATAGAAATTCCGGTAACGGAATAACTGTATATAAGAAGCGCGTCTGTCTCTTTCGAGAGACGGACGTTTTTCTATTTGGAGGAAGATTCTGGGGTTTGCATGACTGGGTGTCATATGTATCCGCGGACTCCAGGGTTTTCATGATCGTGTGTCATATGTATCCGCGGCTCTCAGAGTTTGCAGGAAAGAGCTTTTAACAAAAAAAGTGCAGCCCTGAACAAGGCTGCAAAGTTTATAAAATTAATTCAGCGGATGAAGCCGCATTTCAATAAAGTCGCGATTTTCTTCAAGGAAAGGCGGTAATGATAAGTGCTCTCCTAAAGTTTCAAGCGGTTCATCAATAGTGAATCCGGGTGAATCCGTTGAAATTTCGACTGTGATATTGCCGACGGCACTAATATACAATGCTTTAAAGTAGTGACGGTCGACAATGCCGGAATTTCGCCATTTTTCTGCCGTGGCCTGCTCCAGAATTTCTGCCAGAGCGGTCTCATCTTTAACGCGAAGCGCAAAGTGGTGAACACTGCCGTAGCCTTGTTTTTCAACATTCGTTGTACGCGATTCAACTACAAATACAGAGTCCTGGCCGAAGCGTACGCGGGCCTGTTCAGCATCATCAATATCCCCGTCATATTCACCGCCGAGCATTTGTAAAAACTGAACCATCGGTTTTAAATACTGGACGGTCAGTTCGACACCAAATATGCCGGTAATTGCATATTCTTCGGGAATATTTCCGCCTCCGGCGTATGGCTCAGAGTCGTGGTAGCCGGGATCGGCGAGAAGCGCAAAACGCTGACCTTCTTCGTCTGAGAACTTCATCATCGTTTCTCCGAAGTAATCGGTGATACCTTCGTGATAAACACCCTGTTCTTCCATGCGCTCTCTGAAATACTCAATAGCTTCGACTGACGGTACTCTTAAAATTGTACGGGAGATGGAGTTTGTTCCCGGTGTGTATTTTGGCGCCAGGCCGATTTCAAAAAATGTAACGTCTGTTCCAGGTGTCCCTTTGTAGTCGCTGTAAAATAAATGATACATATCAGGACTGTCCTGATTGACCGTTTTTTTAACCAGTCTGTGACCGAGAAACTGTGTAAAGAAATCGTGATTTTCAATAATATCTTTCGTAATTGCCGATACGTGATGAATGCCGTATGCGCTCACAATGCATCCTCCTTTAATCTCTTTGATGTTATTATATAATACAAGTATACGTATCTCTATTAGGAGGACTTGGCATGAAACATTTATATATTAAATCGAGAAAAGAAAACGCGAAAGAAACACTCATATTATTTCACGGCACCGGCGGCCGGGAGACTGATCTCTTGGAAGTCGCGACAACTGTAAACAGTGAAGCGAATATTTTAAGTTTCAGAGGAGATGTTGACGAGAACGGGCAGACACGTTTCTTTAAACGTTTATCTCTAAAACAGTACGACGAACAGAGTTTAAAAGAAGAAGGGGATAAAATTTACGGGGAATTAAAAAAACTGAGCGGCGATTACAATTTCGATCTTGGAAAAGCCGTTATCATCGGCTATTCCAACGGTGCGAACATCGCGGCTTATCTGATGCTGAATTACGATCTCGGTGTCAGGGGCGCAATGCTGATGCACAGCGCGTACCGCAGTGAAACAACCGGGAAAGATATGCTGTTTGATACAGATGTGCTGCTGACAGCCGGAGCGCAGGATATGGTCGCTACAGCCGGCGAATCTTACACACTGAAAAGAAAACTCGAAAACAAAGGAGCAAACGTCACGGTTAAATTAACGGACGGAGCCCATGAAATATCCCCTATGGAATTAATGGAAGGGCACGTCTGGTACATGCCGATTAAAAAATCCATAAGGGATGAAGATAAATTATTATAGATAGTTTTTTCTAAGATAGTGCTCGAGACCGTCTTCATCACAGCTGAATTCGGTAACATCATCCGCAATTGCCTTGACATCTTCTTTGGCATTTTGCATCGCAGTCGATTTTCCGGCAGCTTTAAACATTGGGATGTCATTCATGGAATCGCCGAACGCGTGAACGTCACCGATAGAAATATTCATCGTATCGACGAGGGTCATAAGGCCGGTGCCTTTATCAGTGCCGTAAACCATAATTTCAGAGTTGTGGTTTGATGTACGGTATATCTGATAGCCTGCATCAGATGTGAATTTTTCATTCAGCAGTGTAAACCAGCGTTCCAGTTTTTCCTTATCATTGCTGAAAAAATAAAACTTTATAATATCGGCCCGGTCGATTCCATCTTCGTCAATCCACTGTTCTGTACTGTTCAGCGTGCGCGCAGTACCGATATTTTCATATTCGAGCACAGTCGCGTCAGGTGTTTGTGTAAGATCATCGACAGAATAATCGCGGTCTTCTTTAAATGTATACGGGCCGCCGTGTCTGCCGGTTGTCATTTCGTAGTAGATTTTGTGCTCGCGTACCTGCGATAATACGAATTCCACCTGGTCTTTTGAAAAAGCAGTATGTGAAAGCAGCGTATCGCCGTGGTGGACCGTCATGCCGCTTGCGGCGACATAGCCGTCAACTTGCACACTGTGCGGCACTTTTTCATGGATCATCTGCAGTGAACGTCCGGTCGCGATAATAATTTTAATACCTTTATCGTGAACTTCCTGTAAAGTATCCGCAAGAGAATCGGGGAATTCACCTGAATTATTTAAAACCGTACCATCCAAATCGAGAGCAATTGCCTTCATATTTTGTAAAAGCTCCTATCTTCAGTTTATATTTTAAGATGCTGATGCTGTTTAAATTTTAGCATATTTCGGCATATATGATAAAATTGCCTTACCAACAGTTCAGTAAAGGAGTCGTTATATATGACAAACACTGCAGCTTATTTGAAAAAGTATGACTTGGAAGATCTGCACCAGCTTGCGGTCAATACCGGAGTAACAAACGAAGAAGCACTGGACAAGGATGGCTTGATAACAGAGATATCGAAAAACCTGCTGAATGCGGATGTGCTGGAATATGCATATCTTTACAGTGACGAACCTGCACTTACGAGCTGGCAGCAGGGGTCAAAAAACATAGAGGACGGCAGAAATCTCAGTCTGGCGGATGTCTACGGCTTATATATAATGGGTTTTGCCTACGAGCTGCTGAATGAAGAAGATAACTTTTTTATTATCGATGAAGTACTGGAAAAATTTGAGACAGTCGATACTGAAAAAAACCGCGAAAAACGGACAGCGATACAGCGGCAGCTGAATTTAATACGCTCCGCCCTGCATTTATACGGTGTGGTTGAATTTAAACAGATTGTTCATTTGTTTAAAAAATATTACGGCATGGATATCACGATTGATGAAGTGGTGGATCTGGTCAATCGCTCGCCTTACGTCATTACTGTAAATAATAAAAACCAGGAATTTATTATTGATGATATGACTGATAAGCAGTATGAAATTATCCGGAATGCCCAGCAGAAATATAAGTATTATGAGCCGGAATTCGGGAAATTTATCAAATTCAGCAACCCGGGCTATATTGATGAATCAGCAGCGCACGAAGATTTAAAAAAATGGGTCTCAAAACATCTGAATACGAGTGTTGCATCGGATTATGAATTGTATCTGCATGTGCTCCGCATGGTTATCAGCGGACAAAAACGCGAAGAAATTTCCGGGGAAATAAAAAATCTTGGTTATCAATTTAAATCGAAAGCGGAAGAAGATGAATTCTTTGAGCTGATTCGCGATGTCGTAAGACATACGCGGCACTTCCAGTACCGCGGGAAAAGCGAAGCGGATATCGGACAGAAAACAATCGTTAAAGAAGTGAAGGTCGGACGTAACGATCCATGCCCTTGCGGCAGCGGCAAAAAGTATAAAAAGTGCTGCGGCAAAGCAGTATAGCGATTAAGTGGCTGGTATAACTACCATCCACTTTTTACATAGCGGAAGGTGAGCGTCATGCATTTTAAAATATTTATGGTGTTTTTCAGAGTGGGAATCCTCGGTTTCGGCGGCGGACCGTCATCCATTCCACTCGTAAAAATAGAAGTCGTCGACAAATACGGCTGGATGACTAATGAAGACTTCCAGGATACACTGGCGATTGCGAACGTCCTGCCCGGTCCGATTATTACGAAGCTCGCGGGACATATCGGCTACCAGCTGAAAGGCTGGCCCGGCATTATTAATGCACTTATTGCAATCATCCTGCCGACAGCAGTCTTAATGACAGTATTATTGACGCTGTTTTCCGAATTTAAGGACCTGGCCTGGGTTCAGGGCATGAGCGCCGGTGTAGTGCCCGTCGTCCTCGTTATGCTTGCGGTGCTCACCGCAGAATTTATGAAAACGGCAAAAACATCTTCAACATGGAAATTTTTAATTCCGTTTACGCTCGGCATGCTGATTGTGCTGGAAGTGCTGAATATTCATCCGGCACTCGTCATCGGTATTATTATAGTATTCAGCCTGCTTCAAAAAAGCGGCGGACAAGCAGGTGACTCATGATTTATCTGGAAATATTTTTAGCATTTTTAATTCCCGGCATACTCGGATACGGCGGCGGGCCGTCTTCAATACCGCTCGTTGAGCGTGAAGTTGTCGGTACATATGAATGGATGACCACAGCGGAATTTGCGGAAGTACTCGCGCTCGGCAATGCGCTGCCGGGGCCAATATTGACGAAAATGGGTGCTTATATCGGCTATGAAGCAGGCGGTGTGTTTGGCAGTATCGTTGCGATATCTGCAAGTGTGCTGCCCTCGCTTCTTTTAATGATATTCCTCGCTGCAGTGCTGTATAAACTGAAAGGAACGAATAAGTTCTCGATGCTGACGCTTTTAATCCGTCCGGTCATTGCGATTCTGCTCGGTGTCATTGTTTTTGATTTCCTGTTCAGTTCCTTGGAAGTATCGGGAACTTTCCATACTGTCTTTTTAATCGGACTCTCGTTTGTGCTGCTGCAGATTGTGAAAATTCATCCGGCACTCGTCATCGTTATCGGTTTAATATACGGTGCGGTATTTATCCGGTAAGAGGCACAAAATTTAAAACAGCTTTCTGAATGTACTATACTGGATGCAGTAAACAGTCAATCCAGAAAGGAAGTTAGCACATATGGCATATAATATTCGTAAAATGGAAGTACAGGATGCTGCCAGTATTATTGAACATAAAAAACTTGTGACAGCAGAAAATCCGGATACGCTGGCAACAGCAATTGAAAACAGGACAATTACAATTGAAGAGGAAGAAGCGACGATAAAAACTCTCGGACCGAATGATCTCGGTATCGTAGCAGTCGACGGCGAGAAAGTTATCGGTATGCTGAATCTCCGTCAGGATCACCGCAAAAAATTCGAGCATATCGGCCAATTCGGCATCAGTCTGCAGGCTGCCTATACAGGTTCCGGCACAGGTACTGCGATGGTCAAAGAAGCAGTGGAGTTTGCACGGAATAATGATAAGCTTGAAAAATTGATATTAACAGTTTTTGCCAACAATCCGGGTGCGATTAAATTATATAAAAGACTCGGTTTTGAAGAAGAAGCAACTTTAAAAAATCAGGTGAAATTAACTGACGGTTATACAGATTTAGTCTATATGGCGAACTTTTTAAAATAATGAACAACCTGCCTGCCTAAAGTGATATTATAATGTTAAGAATGAATATACTTTAAAAACAGGTGATTAAGTGAAAATTGTGCATGTATTATTGTACGCGCTGCTCTTAACGTTATTCACAGCAGGAATTATCTTCTCTACGATGGCATCCTATACTGAAACTTCACCGTTGTCCTACACGGTAATCGGTGTATTTATGGCTGTTCTGTTTGCCCTGTATACAGCTGTCTTAATTAAATACCGCAGGAGAAGAATTCAAAATGACAAAGAGAATCGCGCCTGAGCGGTTCTTTTTGCTTTTTTAAGCAAAAAAATGGGGATGGTGTAATTAGATGAAAAATTTTGAAAGCATTAATAAAAGAGCTCAAAAAAATACAGGACGCATCCAGGAAACTCAAGCAGATTTTATGAGAGCATTTAAGAAATTTCAGCAGGAAGGTTACAAAGCGAATGCGCTGGATGAAAAAACAAAAGAGTTTATCGCCTTAACTTATGCTGTCGCTGATAAATGTGAAGGTTGTATAGGAAATCATGTAAACAAACTCGTTAAACTCGGAGCAACACGTGAAGAAATCAGTGATATCGTTGCGGTATGTATAGTAATGGGCGGCGGACCGGCAAGCGTATACGGCGGTTATGCACTGGAAGCATACGATGAAGCAGCAGGAGAAAATTAGCAAAGGAATGAAGTCGAATGTTACGGGAAAAAGTACAGAAAGCAAAACGCATTGTTATTAAAATAGGAACGAACTCGATTATGAATGCGCCGACAAAAATAGATTATAAGAAAATCGACAGGCTGGCTTATGCTGTATCAGCTCTGCATCAGGAAGGAAAAGAAGTTGCCATAGTGACGAGCGGTGCTGTAGGACTCGGTGCGAGCACGATGAATTTAAAAGAATATCCTGCTTCCATCGCAGGCCAGCAGGCACTCGCAAGTATCGGACAGGGTGTTCTGATGAATTTGTACAGCAAGTTTTTCTCGCATTACAATCAGCATGTCGGACAGGTATTGATTACCCGTGATGTTATTTCATTCCCGGAATCATATAAAAATGTTTCAGTTGCACTGGATACTTTATTAAGTAAAGGTGTTATTCCAATCATCAACGAGAACGATGCAGTATCGGTGGATGAATTAAACCACAATACTAAATTCGGTGATAATGATACGTTATCCGCGATTGTCAGTGAAGTGATTGATGCAGATCTGCTGGTCATTCTAAGCGATATTGAAGGATTATATACAGCAAATCCCGCGACAGATAAAAATGCGGAACTTATCACCTATGTTAATGAGGTGACACCTGAAATAATTGAAATGGCGGGCGGAGCGGGTTCAAAATTTGCGACCGGCGGCATGGCGACAAAACTGCAGGCGGCAGACCGCATGATTCGCCGTCAGAAAGCGATGGTAATCATGAAATCAGATGAGCCGTCAAAACTTTTTAATTTACTGGCGGGGGAAGAAATCGGCACTTTATTTATGAAGGAGGGAATACATAGTGACAAACAGTATAGCAGTATTGGGAACAGAAGCTAAAAAAGCAGGCAAAGTATTACGGCGATCATCAGAACAACAAAAAAATGAAGCGCTGAGACTGATGGCAAAAGAACTGCTCCATCACAGTAAAGACATACTTGACAGTAACCGGACGGATTTAAAAAATGGCCGGGAGAATGGGCTCTCTGACGCCATGCTGGAAAGGCTTACCTTAAATGAAGCACGTCTTCGGAGTATGGCTGAAGGTATCGATAAAATTATCGGCTTAAAAGATCCTTTAACAGAAGGGCTTGGCGAATGGACGACACCAGAAGGTCTGAGAATTGCCCGCCGCAGTGTACCGCTCGGCGTTATCGGCATTATATATGAATCCCGCCCGAACGTTACAGCCGATGCTTCAGCACTTTGTATAAAAGCAGGGAACGCTGTAATTTTACGCGGCGGCAAAGAAGCGATGGAGAGCAATAAGGCGATTGTTAAAGCGCTTCAGCAGGGATTGTCGAAATCAGACCTGCCGGCAAAAAGCATTCAGCTGATTACAGATCCGTCCCGAACATTCGCCGCTTCATTTATGCAGGCGAATGAATATATTGACTGCCTCATACCGCGCGGCGGCGCAGGTTTAATCAAAGCGGTTCTGACACAGGCGACGGTGCCGGTAATTGAAACAGGAACAGGTAACTGCCATATATACGTACATGAAGATGCGGATCTCGCTATGGCAGAACAAATTTTACTTAACGGGAAAGTCCAGCGGCCATCGGTCTGTAATGCGCTCGAAACACTATTAATCGATAAAAATGCCGCAGCGGAATTTCTGCCTGTCTTAGCTGAAAGTTTAGTAAATGAAGGCGTTGAAGTTATCGGAGGAGAACGTGAAAAGCAAATCAGCAGCTCTATCACAATAGGAGAAGTATCTGCATATGATACCGAATTTCTGGATTTGAAAATCGCAGTGAAAGTTGTGGAGGGTTATGATCAGGCACTCGAGCATATAGAAAAGTATTCCACGGGCCATTCAGAAGTAATTATTACAGATAGTTATCATACTGCGCTGAGCTTCCAGGAAGATATCGACAGCGCCCAGGTATATGTCAACGCATCGACGAGATTTTCTGACGGTGAAATGTTCGGTTTCGGCGGAGAAATCGGCATCAGTACTCAAAAACTGCACGCGCGGGGACCGATGGGCTTAAATGCTTTAACAAGTTATAAATATACGATATTAGGGAACGGACAAATTAGAAAGTAGGTGGCAGAAATGAAAGTAAATTTAAACTGGCAGGGAAAATTGAAATTTGAATCTACGGGAGAGACTACAGGCCACACAGTAACGATGGATGCGAATGAAGCTGCAGGCGGGGATGCTTCTGCACCGTCACCGATGGAAATGGTGCTTCATGGTGCTGCGGGCTGCATGGCTATCGATATCGGTGTTATTTTAAGACACCGGATGGATAAAGTAACGAAACTTGCAATCGAAGCCGATGGAGAACGGGCTGACACGGAACCGAAATACTATAAGCGAATTAAAATGAATATTATTATCGACGGTGATATACCGGCGAAACAGGCACAGCGTGCAGCTGACCTGTCGAAAGACAAATACTGTTCCGCTGTTCACTCGCTCGTTGCCGATGTCGATGTTCAGGTCATCTTGAACGGCGAAGCATTGTAACATGCTGTCTGTAGATAAACTCAGTATCAATTACGGACAGTTCAGTGTTTATGCTGATAATCTTACATTTGAAAACGGGCTTCACGTGCTGATCGGTGAAAACGGCAGCGGAAAGAGTTCCCTGCTCACGGGAATCATCGGGTATAACACTAAGGATATCAAGGTGCGGAAATTGGCATTTAATCATACTCCCATCGACAGAACCGCAGATTATATCAGCTATCTTCCTCAGCAAAATGTACCGTTTCAAATCACGGTGGAAGATTTTATTAAAATGACGGCCCGAAGACGACCCTCGCAAAAAGAGACAGATAAAGTTCTTCAGGACTTTAAACTTGAAGGGCTGAGGCATGCATCAGCAGACAGTTTAAGCGGAGGCGAATTCAAACGTGCTTTATGTGCACAGATTCATTTTGAGGATAAGCCCGTGCTTTTGTTTGATGAAATCGAACAGGGCTTAGATATCAATTATCAGCATCTGGTGATGACTTGGCTGAAAAAGTTAAGCAGCAGCAGGGGAATTATTATGGCGATGCATGATTTGAATCTCGCACTAAATTATGCTGATACAGTAACATGCATGAAAAAAGGCACTTTAACTGAAGTTAAAGTGCCAGCAGCAGAAGTGACTGAAAAAATGCTGTCCGATACTTTTTCACGTGAAATGAAAATTCTTCATTACGAAGGAAAAATTATTGCATTCAGCTGATTGCACCGAGAGCGCCGCTGTATTCGCCGTTTGGGACGACAAAAGCGCGTGCATTTTTTAATTCGCTGTATCTGTATATAATATCGGTCATCACTTCATTATCAAGTAAAGTAGAGCCGATAAAAACCATATTTTTCGTGTCGAAAGCATCGGCTAAATTAATAGCCATTGCAGTAACAGTTTCTGCCACGAGTCCGATAACAGCAATCAGCTGGTCTTCGGCCGAGGCAGTTTTTTGTGCATTTAGAATATGCCCGAAGTTGCTGGCAGTAAGGTCGCCGGGTATCGGTGACGGCCGGCCATTATAAATATGATGAACCTTCAAATCAACATTGTCGCGGACCCCGCCTTTAGCCCGTTCGATAATCGTCTCAAAATCTCCGATGCCGGTCAGCAGATAACTCAGCCCAATCATAGTTCCGCCGCCAACGCCGGAACCTCCGACACGTTTTTGCGAATCACCTGAGGCCTGGTGGAAACTCGTTCCTGTACCGACATTCAGATAAACATAACGGTCGAGATTCATACCGGCTTCTTTCAGAAGCTGGGTCAGCCCGCGGAAGGTTGCATCAAATTCTATGGAAGAAGTTACGTCAAAGTTTAATTTTTCTGAGATATATTCTGCTTTGCCGCCTGTTAAATAAATGTCTTCTCCGGTATAATCACTGTTCAGCATGCTGATAACCCGGTCGATTTCTGACGCGGGGTACTTTTTAAAAGTTCTGCCGTCCTTATCCAAAATCGCCACTTTAATTAAAGTGCCGCCGGCATCGATACCTATTTTCATATACTTACTCCTCATAATTGCGAAATGAAGCAGCGCTCAAGATTTTGAGCGCTGCTTTTTATTAACCTTTAATGCTTTTTAATATTTTTTGCGGCGCTGTCTGCGTTTCATTGCTTCGTTCGGTTCGCGCCGGAGGCCTTTGGACACCGAGGCAATCATCATAATGAGTATGATAGCAAAAGGCAGACCGGCAAGCAGGGATGCTGCCTGCAGACTCGTCAGACCGCCTGCCAGAATTAAGGCAATGGTAAGTAAACCAAGCAGGAGACCCCATAATATCTTCAATCCGGTCGGCGGATTGTCCGTATTTCCAATACTCATTCCAGCAACGATAAATGTCGCCGAGTCAGCTGAAGTGACCAGGAATGTAAAGATTAGAATAATTGCGATAGCTGAAGTCAGCCATGATATCGGCAGTGTATCAAAAAGAGCAAACAATGCCTGTGTCTGGTCATTTAATACAATTTCCCCGATGTTTGTGTTATTAAAGAGATCCGAATAGATCGCTGTGCCTCCGAGTGCGCCTACCCATAAGAAAGACAGCATCGGCGGAACGATTAAAATACCCATGACATATTCACGAATACTTCGTCCGCGGGATACGCGTGCGACGAATGAACCGATAAACGGACTCCAGGCAATTACCCATGCCCAGTAGAATACTGTCCAGTCCTGAACCCATGATTCACCTGAATACGGCTGCATGCGCAGTGAATAGCCGACAAAGTTTGTCAGGTAATCGCCGAGACCTACGATAATGGTTTCCATAATAAATGTAAATGGCCCGACAGCCATAATGAATATTGTCAGTACTAGTGCAAGTATCATATTCAGACTGCTGAGGAACTTCATGCCCCGCTTAAGTCCGGTTATTGTAGAAAAGATAAACAGACCTGTCATTAAGGCAGTCAGTATGATTTGTGTCATCGGACCTGACGGGATTCCGAATGCGATATCGAGACCGCCGTCCATCTGCATAATACCTAAACCGACAGATGTCGACATACCTGTAATCGTTGCAATAATCGCCAGAATATCAATTGCTTTTCTGGCATTCTGATTGTAATCGAGACCAAACAGCGGCTCCAGAGCTGTTGAAACTAAACCATTCCGGTTTTTACGGAATTGGAAATAGCCGATTGCAAGTCCTGCAACACCGAAGATTGACCACTGTGAAATACCCCAGTGGAAATAAGTATAACCCATAGCGAGTCTTGCGGCTTCCGCATCTTCGACAGGTCCGCCGAGAAAGGGAGATGTCATAAAGTGTTCCATCGGTTCGGCAACTCCGAAGAATACCAGTCCGACACCTAAACCGCTTGAAAATAACATTCCGATCCAGGACCAGAATGAGAACTCAGGTTTTGAATTATCGCCGCCGAGTTTAACACGGCCGTATGGTGATAGTGCAAGGAATAATAGGAATACTCCAAAGCCAAAGACAACCAGTAAGAAAAACCAGCTGAAGTTTTGAGATATTACAGCGTAAACATTTTCAGATGCAACTTGGAACTGATCTGGGATAATCATTGCAATTGCAGATACAACAAGAATTATTGCGGTTGCCACCCAGAAAACAGTGCCGAGCTGCTTCATATTAAACTTACCCGGCTGATCCGGATCTGTACTTTTCTTTGACGTAGTATTGTCGTCATTCGTCAAGTGATTTCCTCCTAGAAATGATTCGTATTTATCTTACTGTTACCCTTCAAATACCAACAAATAACGCTGAAATAATGAAAGTTGTAATGTAATGTCTAAATTGTCACTATAGGGGGTATGGCATTTATAATAGCAAACTATATCAATATGTCAAAAAGGGGTAAAACATGAGTATTAATATTAGGAAATTTACAGAGGCGGACAGAGAACATCTGGAAAATTACATATTGAGTGAAAGGCAGCGTGTCTATTCGAGCATGCCGCTTGAAGTGCTTGACGACGCACTTAATGACGTCAACCGCACTGCCAATGTAGTCGTTACTGACGATGGGAAGGTTATAGGTTTTTTTGTGCTGCATAAACATTATCAGCACGAAGGCTACAGTACTCCCCATGAAGTCGTATACGTGCGTTCTCTTTCAATTAACGAAAAATATCAGGGGAACGGGTACGGGACAGCAGTTGCCCAAAATCTGCCGGTATACGTGCAGGAAAATTTTTCATCATTCGACCATTTATATTTAGTTGTTGACGGTGAAAATGCCGGTGCCTGGAATTTATACGAGCGTGCGGGTTTTTTACATCTGGCGACGAAAGAAGAGGGGCCAATCGGCAAAGAACGGCTGTATTATCTCGATTTGAACCGGAATTATGTGCCGAATTTAAAACTGGAGTTTGATGAAGAAACAATCATGCCGGCAGTGAAAATTATACTCAGACGCGACGGCAGCAAAGTCGGGCATATCGATGCGGTACAGGAGAGTGATATGCTGGTTATTAAACATATTTATGTCGACGAGAACCACCGTGAAGAAGGTATTGCAGAAAGCGCGATGCGCCAGTTTGCGACAGCTGTCAGAAAGAAGCTCGTCACGGTGGACACTGCGGCGGTCACGGTATCGGACTCAGCATTTGAAAAGCTGTTTACGAACGCAGGGTTTGTTCCCGGAGGCAATAAGAAACACGCGAACCGTTATGTGAAATTAATAAGATATTAATATAAAGCTTGAAACATCGCATAAATATTTGTATTATATCCTAAGGTATTTACATCTTGAAAGGATGACGTAAATGAGACTGGACAGCTATACAAAAGAAATGATGGACGAGCATTCGTTTATAGATATGTCGCACATATATTTAGAAGATAAAGGCAAAGAAACGAATCTTTACGAAATGATCGATAAGTTTAAAGAAGTCGGCAATTACACTGAAGGTGAGATTGAAAACCGTATTCTGCAATTTTATACGGATTTAAACACCGATGGCCGTTTCCTGAGCACGGATGACGGCGTATGGGGACTCCGCGAATGGTATGCAGTAGATGACATCAGTGATAAAATCGCGCCGACAATTCACAAAATAGAAATCGCAGCTGAAGATGAATACATCGAGGAAGAAGCTGACGCCGATTACCCGGGTGCGAAAGAATTAGGTGAAGATCAGGAAGAAATCGACGACACCCTGCACGGTGAAGACGAAGAGGATATCGACAGTAAAGAAGCTGACGATGCAATCGAGTTTGACGAAAAAGAAAAACTCGAAGATGATTACGACGACGAAGCAGATGCGTACTAATTTTTATTGACTTTTTCTTTTAAAGTGATAGTATTTTATTTGGGCTCCCTTAAACAGGGACTAGTAAACGGCTCCTTTTCACGCTGGTGAAAGGGAGCTATTTTTTATTTTATACAGGAGGATACTTACATGACAAAATATATCTTTGTAACTGGTGGCGTAGTGTCATCATTAGGAAAAGGAATTACAGCTGCATCTCTCGGACGGTTATTGAAAGACAGAGGGTTTAATATTACAATTCAGAAGTTTGATCCGTATTTAAACGTTGACCCGGGTACGATGAGCCCTTATCAGCACGGCGAAGTATTTGTTACTGAAGATGGCGCGGAAACAGACTTGGACTTAGGACACTACGAGCGTTTTATAGATATTAATGTAAGTAAATACTCAAACGTTACTGCAGGAAAAGTATACTCCGAAGTTATCAGAAAAGAACGCCGCGGGGACTACCTCGGCGGTACGGTGCAGGTTATTCCGCACATTACCAATGAGATCAAAACGCGTATTAAAAAAGCCGGCGAATCTTCAAAAGCAGATATCGTAATTACTGAAATCGGCGGTACAGCAGGAGACATTGAATCACTGCCGTTTATCGAGTCTATCCGCCAGTTAAGAAGCGATCTCGGTAAAGATAATGTAATGTTCATTCACTGTACACTGCTGCCGTATATTAAAGCTGCCGGCGAAATGAAAACCAAACCGACTCAACACAGTGTAAAAGAGCTGAGAGGCCTCGGAATTCAGCCGGACATGATTGTCGTGCGCTCTGAATATCCGATGACAGAAGATCTGCGCGATAAAATTGCACTGTTCTGTGATATTGATGAGAAAAGTGTCATTAACGCAAAAGATGAGGAAACAATTTACGAACTTGTGATGTCGCTTCAGGCGCAGGATATGGATGATTTAGTGCTTGAAAACCTGAACCTTGAATCATCAGGCGAAGCACAGCTTGAAGATTGGAAACACCTGCTCGACAATTTAAGCAAAATTGACAAAACAATTAAAATCGGCCTGGTCGGCAAATATGTCGAACTGCAGGATGCATACTTGTCAGTCGCTGAATCACTGCGTCATGCAGGTTATGAAGTACATGCGGATATCGATATTCACTGGATTAATTCCCAGGATGTTACACCGCAGAACTATAAGGAAATTTTAAGCGAAGTTGACGGTATCGTTGTACCCGGAGGATTTGGGGACCGTGGAATCGAAGGTAAAATTTTAACGCTGAACTACGCGCGTGAAAACAAGGTGCCTGTCCTCGGGATTTGTCTCGGCATGCAGCTTGCAACAGTCGAATTCGCACGCAATGTTGCAGGTTTAACAGGTGCTAACTCATCTGAGCTTGATGAGCATACACCGCATGCAATTATCGACCTGATGCCTGATCAGAAAGATGTTGTAGACCTCGGCGGCACGCTGCGTCTCGGAAGTTTCCCTTGTGTGATTAAAGAAGGCACAAAAGCGCGTGAACTGTACCAGGTGAGTGAAGTGGACGAACGCCACCGTCATCGTTTTGAGTTTAATAATGCATACAAGGAGCAGCTCGAAGAAGCGGGGATGATATTCAGCGGAACGTCACCTGACGGCCGCCTTGTGGAAATGGTTGAACTTAAAGATCATCCTTATTACGTGGGTGTACAGTTCCATCCTGAGTTCCAATCCCGTCCGACACGTCCGCATCCGTTATTCAGCGGCTTGATTAAAGCGAGCCTGAATATGGATTTACAGGAAGAAGAATAAGCAGTTTTTGAAATAGAAAAGCACTAAAAATCAGCCGGCTTTGTTCCGGCTGATTTTTTCGTCGGAATTCCGCAGTTTATTTTTTCTACAGCCAGTCTAAAAGAGGTCAACGGCAACGGCTGCAGCGATTATTAAAGAATTTCGGGAAAATTTAAAGCAACTGTTAATGGTAAAGCATTGTCAGTTTGAGAAGCTTTAATTTATAATGATGTTAATATCACATTACTGGAGGACGAAAAACAATATGAAATACTTTATAGATACAGCTAATATGGATGAAATTAAAGAAATACACGAGTGGGGCGTACTGAGCGGTGTGACAACAAACCCTTCTTTAGTAGCAAAAGAAAAAGATATCTCTTTCCACGACAGACTCGTTGAAATCTGCGAGCTGGTAGGCGGGCCGGTCAGCGGTGAAGTTATTGCGCTTGATGCAAAAGGCATGATTGAAGAAGGGCGCGAACTCGCTAAACTTCACGAGCACATTATCGTTAAAATCCCGATGACAGAAGACGGCATGAAGGCAGTTAAAGTACTTTCTGACGAAGGAATTAAAACGAATGTTACGTTAGTCTTCAACACGGTGCAGGCACTGACTGCAGCGCGTGCAGGCGCAACTTATGTATCGCCTTTTATCGGACGTCTTGATGATATAGGACTTGATGGTCTTCAGTTAATTGAAGATATCGCAGCTATTTTTGCGATTCACGATATCGATACTGAAATTATTGCGGCCTCAATCCGCAATGCAGGACATATGCACGGGGCGGCAGTACGCGGTGCGGATATCGCGACAATCCCTTATAAAGTAATTAAAACATTAACGAAGCATCCTTTAACTGATAAAGGAATCGAACAATTCTTAAACGACTGGAATAATAAATAGTCTCCACCCAATTAAATGACAAGGAGCTTTCTATATGGCTGAAGATGTAATTAAAGTCCGCGGCGGCAGTCAGCTGACCGGACAGGTCGACATCAGCGGGGCTAAAAACAGTGCGGTTGCTCTGATTCCGGCTTCGCTTATGGCCTCCTCTGGCAAAGTAACACTGGAAGGGCTGCCTGAAATCAGCGATGTTAAAACGCTGATGAGTCTCTTAAACGATTTGAATATTAAGACGGAATTATCAGGCACAACTCTTGAAGTCAACGCTGAAGAAGCGGTAAACATGCCGCTGCCAAACAATAAAGTACAATCTTTGCGTGCATCGTATTATATGATGGGTGCAATGCTCTCGCGTTTTAAAAAATGTGTTATCGGACTGCCGGGCGGATGTCCGCTCGGACCGAGACCAATCGATCAGCACATCAAAGGATTTGAAGCGCTGGGTGCCAAAGTAACGAATGAACACGGGGCGATGTACCTGACGGCGGAAAAACTGACAGGCGCTAAAATATTCTTCGATGTTGTCTCAGTCGGTGCAACGATTAATATGATGCTTGCAGCAAGCTGTGCCGAAGGGCGAACGACTTTGGAAAACGTAGCGAAAGAACCGGAAATCGTCGATGTAGCAACGCTGCTTAACAACATGGGCGCGAACATCAAAGGTGCGGGCACGGATACGATTCGTATCGAAGGTGTGGAATCACTGCACGGTACGACCCATAATATTATTCCCGACCGGATTGAAGCCGGCACTTATATGATTGTCGGTGCTGTGGCCGGAAAGAATTACAAAGTGAATAATATTATTCCGACGCATATGGAATCACTGTCGGCAAAACTGGAAGAAATGGGTGTTAAACTCGATATTGGTGATGACTATGTCGTAATTAATAAACCAGAAAAATATAATGCAGTATCATTAAAAACACAGGTCTATCCCGGCTTTGCAACAGATTTGCAGCAGCCGATTACACCGCTTATGTTTTTAGCGGACGGAGTAAGCAAGATTACAGAAACTATTTATCCTGCGAGATTCAGACATGTGGATGAACTGTCGCTCATGAATGCTCATATTGAGAAAAAGAGCAGCAGTGCACTGATTTACCCTTCACAGCTGAAAGGTGCAGAAGTATATGCAAGCGATCTTCGTGCCGGTGCATGTCTTTTAATTTCAGGTCTTATTGCAGATGGCGTAACGACAATTCATAATGTAAATCATATCGACAGAGGTTACGCTGATATAGTTAAAAAACTGTCGGCACTCGGTGCTGATATTTGGCGGGATACTCTGGAAGATTGAGCATTCAAAGACCGGTATTCGTAAGAATACCGGTCTTTTCTGTGTTATAATAGTCAAGGAAAAAAGTGCGGATATATAGGGGGAGACAGTTTTGGAAAGAGGATTATCGATGGAACTCGTAAGAGTGACAGAAGCGGCTGCGCTTTCGAGTGCAGCCTGGACAGGCAAAGGCTTAAAAAATGAGGCGGATGATGCGGCAACAGAGGCGATGCGCAAGCTGTTTGATACGATTCCTATGGCAGGCAAGGTAGTTATCGGCGAAGGCGAAATTGATGAAGCGCCGATGCTGTATATAGGGGAAGAACTCGGAATCGGTTCTGGTCCCGAACTTGATATAGCAGTGGATCCGCTCGAAGGCACAACGACTGTTGCAGAGGGCACTATGGGTGCTATGACTGTTCTGGCAGCAGCCGATAAAGGTAATCTTCTTCATGCACCGGATATGTATATGCAAAAAATTGCTGCAGGTCCTGATTGCCTGGGTGTAATCGATATTGACAAATCTGTTGAAGAGAACATCCGTGCGGTTGCAAAAGCGAAAAATAAAAATATATCAGATATTACAGTAACGATTATTAAGCGTGAGCGGAGTGCAGAAATTATTAATCAGGTCCGCGCGCTTGGCGCACGTATTATAATGTTTGATAACGGTGATGTCGGCGCAGCAATCAATACTTGCTTTGAATGGACAGGTATCGATATTTTAATGGGTGTCGGCGGGGCGCCGGAAGGTGTTATTGCGGCTGCCGGAATCAAAGCGCTGGATGGAGATTTCCAGGGCCGTCTCTTACCGAGAAATGACGAAGAACGTAACCGCTGCATCGAGATGGGTGTTAATCCTGATAAAAAACTCGAACTTAACGATTTAGTCAGCGGCGATGATGCCATTTTTGCAGCAACTGCAGTAACTGACGGTGAATTGATGAAAGGTGTCCAGTTCAAAAGTGGTTTTGCCGAGACATCTTCAGTAGTTATGCGCGCAAAATCAGGAACGGTAAGATTTATTAACAGCCGTCACAGTTTAAAGAAAAAACCGAATATGGTTATGGATAAATAAGAAAACAGTATCAGCTTTCATGTGACTGTAAACAGATTTGCAGTCACATGAGCTGTTTTCATCGGACCGCAAAACAAAACTTCAGTCTGATAAAACCTTATTTATCTTCAGCTTTTCTTTGACATACCACCACCGGCGGATGTAATATATGTATGCCTTTTAAAAAACTTCAGATTCGCAATTACTCCATGGAGAAGAATCCCGCAGCTCCAGTGCAATCTCTAAAATTATTCCAGAAAAAACATATAAATGAGTAAAAAATAATAAAATCAGTATTGGGAAGTGGAAATATTGTCTGATAAACCAAAGACACAGGATATGAAATATGAAACATTCGATGCTTTATATAAAAATAATACGACTAAAGCCTTAACTGAACGTGCGAAAAACTTACGTCTTTCGAATTACAGCAAACTGAATAAAAAAGAACTGGTTCTTGCAATACTGGAAGCAGAAATGGAAAAAGACGGAAACTATTATATGGAAGGCATTCTCGATGATATCCAGCAGGACGGCTACGGCTTTCTGCGTACAGTTAATTTTTCCAAAGGTGAAAAGGATATTTATATATCCGCATCGCAGATTCGCCGTTTCGAATTGAAAAAGGGCGACAAGGTGACCGGTAAAGTCCGCAAACCTAAAGAAAATGAAAAATATTATGGTCTGCTGCAGGTCGATTTTATTAATGACCATAATGCTGAAGAAGTTAAAAAACGTCCGCATTTCCAAGCTTTAACACCTTTGTATCCGGATGAACGTATCCGTCTTGAAAATGAACCGTCTGATATGTCGACGCGTATTATGGATCTGGTCACCCCGATAGGTTTCGGCCAGCGCGGAATGATTGTTGCACCGCCTAAAGCCGGGAAAACATCACTCTTAAAAGAAATCGCACAGGCAATTACGACGAATCATCCAAACGTGAAGCTCTTTATCCTGCTGATCGGGGAACGTCCCGAAGAGGTTACAGATCTCGAGCGTTCGGTTGAGCAAGCTGACGTTGTGCATTCGACGTTTGATGAGCCGCCGCAGCACCACGTTAAAGTGGCAGAGCTGCTTTTGGAACGTGCGAAACGGCTCGTTGAGATGGGCGAAGATGTAATTATTTTAATGGACTCAATTACGCGTCTCGCACGTGCTTACAATCTGGTGATTCCCGCTTCCGGCCGTACTTTGTCAGGCGGTCTGGATCCTGCCAGCCTGCACCGTCCGAAGCATTTCTTCGGCGCAGCGCGCAATATTGAAGCGGGCGGCAGCCTGACGATTCTGTCCACTGCCTTAGTGGATACAGGCAGCCGTATGGACGATGTAATTTACGAAGAGTTTAAAGGAACGGGGAACATGGAACTGCATCTTGACCGTCATTTAAGCGAGCGCCGTATTTACCCGGCAATCGATATCAGACGTTCGAGCACGCGTAAGGAAGAACTGCTGCTCGATAAAAAAGAACTGGAAATCTTATGGCAGCTGAGAAATCTGTTTACAGATTCATCTGATTTTACAGAACGTTTCTTAAGAATTTTAAAAACAACGAAAACGAACGAAGAGTTCTTCGATGTGCTGAGAGACCGTATGATCAGCTCTCAGAAAACCGGAAAACCGGTTATATAAATTTCTTCGCAGATATTGCTTTTTACACCGCGAGAATGTATAATGGCAAAGTAATGCGTGGTGATAGCCACAAATAACTCTGTTCCAGATGGTCCAGGGCAAAGGAGATGACAATTATGAAACAAGGAATTCATCCTGAATACAAAAAAGTAATCTTTTTAGATTCAACTACAGATTTTAAATTCTTAAGTGGATCTACACGTACTTCTTCTGAAACTATGGAGTGGGAAGATGGCAACGAATACCCGGTTATTCGTTTAGATATTTCTTCTGATTCACACCCGTTCTACACAGGACGTCAGAAGTTCGCATCAGCAGACGGCCGTGTTGAGAAATTCAACAAAAAATTCGGTCTTAAATCAAGCAACGAACAATAACGAAACTTCAACTGCACTGAGTATTTCAGTGCAGTTTTTTTGTCTTAAAAATATGCTATAATAAAATAACTAAACGAACCAGGAAAAGGACGAATTCTTATGTTTGATCAACTCGAAATAATAGAAAATCGGTATGAACAGCTGACTGAGCTGCTCAGCGATCCTGATGTAGTCAGCGATCCTGAAAAACTCCGCACGTATTCCAAAGAACAAAGCGACATTCACGATACTGTTGAAGTGTTCCGCGTTTACAAAGAACATCTGGAAACTATTGAAGAATCGAAAGAAATGCTGAAAGAAACAGACGACCAGGAAATGATTGACATGCTGAAAGAAGAAATTGCAGAAGCTGAAAGCATGCTGCCGAAACTGGAGGATGACTTAAAAATCCTTATCATTCCGAAAGATCCTAATGACGAGAAAAACGTTATTATGGAAATTCGCGGTGCTGCCGGCGGGGACGAAGCGCAGATTTTCGCAGGAGACCTCTTCAGAATGTATTCGAGATATGCCGAGGATCAGGGCTGGCGTACGGAAATCGTTGAGTCACAAAGCAGTGACCAGGGCGGATTTAAAGAAATCAGCTTTTTAATCCAGGGTAAAGGCGCCTTCTCGAAACTGAAGTTTGAGAATGGAGCACACCGTGTTCAGCGCGTGCCTGAAACTGAATCGGGCGGACGTATTCATACATCTACAGCAACTGTTGCTGTCCTGCCGGAAGTGGAAGATGTGGAAGTGAATATACGCAACGAAGATATTAAAATTGATACGTACCGTTCAAGCGGCGCCGGCGGGCAGCACGTCAACACGACTGATTCCGCAGTTCGTATTACCCACCTGCCAAGCGGCACGGTCGTTACATCACAGGACGAAAAATCTCAGATTAAAAACAGAGAGCGCGCCATGAAAGTGCTTAAAGCGCGCGTTTACGATATGATGCAGCAGGAAGCGCATGCTGAATATGCTGAAAAGAGAAAATCGGCAGTCGGGACAGGGGACCGTTCTGAACGGATCCGCACTTATAACTATCCGCAAAACCGTGTGACGGATCACCGCATCGGTTTAACAATTCAAAAACTTGATCAGATTATTGACGGTAGTCTGGATGAGCTTATCGAGGCGCTGGCTATCGAAGAACAGACTTCAAAACTGGAAGAACTGAACAATGAAACGATATAAAGCAGTACTTAAAGAGGCGGAAGCCTCTTTAAGTGTATCTGGACAGGAAACCCGGGTCGCAGCGATTGTAATGGAAGAACTTTTCGGTTTGAATTTTGCCGGGCTTATGGTGCACGGGGATGAACTGATGCCAAAAGAGGATTACAAAAAATTTGCTTCGGTTATCGAACGTGTCTGTCTGAATGAACCCTACCAATACGTTCTTGGAGAAGCGTATTTTTACGAATCTTATTTTAAAGTTACTCCGGACACGCTGATCCCAAGAAATGAAACGGAAGAGCTCGTGGATTTCGTGCTGAATAACGAACCTGACACAGGTTTAACAGCGGTCGATATCGGCACCGGTACAGGCGCAATCGGTTTAACTTTAGCTAAACACTGGACTTCAAATAAGGTAATAGTGACCGATATTTCACCGGGCGCGCTCAGCACAGCGCGTGAAAACGGCAGACGCCTCGGGGTGAGTGCGGAATATTTAGAAGGCAGTTTATTTGAACCATTGGTGGATAAAGAAATTAAAGCTGATATAATCATTTCTAATCCTCCGTATATCAGCGAGGATGAGAAACACCTTATGACGTCTTCAGTGGTTGAATATGAACCCGCGGCCGCCTTGTTTGCAGACGACGGAGGGCTCGCTCTATACAAAGAGATGATCCGCACTCTTCCCGAGGTGCTGAAGCCGGGCGGGCGGATATACTTCGAAATTGGTTTTAAGCAGGCAGATGCATTGAAATCTTATATTGAAACAGCCTGGCCTGGAACTATAGCGCACGTTATTAAAGACATCAATCAGCAGGACAGAATATTATATTTTACGCGGGGTGAAAAGAGTGACTAAAATTTGGAAAATTACCGAAGCAGACTTAACAGATGACAGTAAAAAAGCAGAAATCGATGAACAGCTGAAAGAAATAAAAATAGCTTTTACATACGGTGAAATTATCGGTATACCGACAGAAACGGTATACGGACTTGCAGCAGATGCACGGAATGCGGAAGCGATCAGTAAGATTTTTTCTGCCAAAGGACGCCCGGGGGACAATCCTTTAATTATACATATCCACGATATTAAGCAGCTGGCAGACTTTACAGCTGTGCTTGATAAACGCGTCATTAAATTAATGGAAGCATTCTGGCCTGGCCCGATTTCTTTTATTCTGCCGTTAAAAGGAGATTATCTATCATCAAATGCAGTGGCGGAGCTTGATTCTGTAGCAGTGCGGATGCCGAGTCATCCGGTAGGAAGAAGGATTCTGCAGTATGCTGATATGCCGCTAGCGGCACCGAGCGCAAATATTAGCGGCAAACCGTCTCCGACAAATGCAAGACACGTTATTGACGACCTCGAAAACAAATTATATGGTGTTGTCGACAGTGAATCAGCAACTTACGGCATCGAAAGCACAGTACTTGACTGCACGCAGTACCCGTACAGAATAGCCCGTCCGGGAGCGGTAACGAAAGAAGAGCTGGAAGAAGTGCTGGAAGCAGATATTGATACAGTGAGCGGAGAGACTGACAAACCGATTTCACCCGGTATGAAATATAAGCATTACGCCCCCGGTCAGCCTTTGATTGTAATCGAAGGCGGTATTAACAATAATACTAAGCTGCCAGTGGAGCGCCATCAGAAAGTCGGGATTATTGCACCTGAAACAAGCAGGGAATTCATCGGTGAAGATATACAGTTCATCAGTCTGTGCAGGGATCGTGACAGTTACAAAGAAGCAGCGCGTAATCTGTATTCTGCCCTCCGTATAATGGATGCTTCGGATGTCGATATTATTTTTATTCACGGTTTTGATAAGGTGCCGGAGTCAGCAGGGCTGATGAACCGCATATATAAAGCGACCGGGAATGAAGTGATTCAGGGTGAATAAAATGATTTTTGTATGTACAGGCAACACCTGCCGCAGTCCGCTGGCGGAAAGTTATGCGCGTATGAAATATCCGCATATGGATATTGCCTCGCGCGGACTTTATGTTACGGAAGGCAGCACGAACAGCCGGTCACTTTCAATAATAGAAGAAAAAGGTCTGCCTCTGCCGGCGAAACCGGCACAGCTCACAGCGGAAGATATTGAAAACAGCACGCTGCTCGTGATGAGCGGAAGACATAAAAAGACGATCCTCGCACAATGGCCAAAAGCGGATGTTTATCTTCTGTCTGAGTATGCAGAAGCCGGCGCGGCAGATATTCCCGATCCTTACGGCGGAACAAAAGACCAGTACGAAGAAGTATTTATGAGTCTAAAAGAATACATCGATAAATTTAAGTGGTAAGACCGGTAATCTTTTGAAACTCTTTATACCGATGGTTATAATATATTCTAAGGAGATGAGTATATGAAAGTTGTGATTGCATCCGACCACGGCGGAGTTAATTTAAAACGGACCGTGACGGAATACTTAACTGATAAAAAGATTGATTTTACGGATCTCGGGCCGGACAGCACGGATTCTGTCGATTATCCGGATTACGCGAAACCGGTTGCTGAGAAAGTAGCCGCAGGAGAATATGATAAGGGTATTCTAATTTGCGGTACGGGTATCGGTATGAATATTACTGCAAATAAAACAAAAGGCATTCGCTGTGCTTTGGTACACGATACATTTTCAGCAAAGGCAACACGTGCACATAATGATTCCAATGTACTCGCGATGGGTGAAAGAGTTATCGGCCCGGGCCTTGCGCTTGAAGTGGTTGACACATGGCTGAACACTGAATTTGAGGGTGGTAGACATGAAAGACGCGTTTGTAAAATTGAAGAATGATTTGCAGGCATTGACTGACGATTTATATAAAGCTGATTTTTTCACGCCAGAAAAAGTGCTCGTTATCGGATGTTCAACATCGGAAACAATAGGAGAGCACATCGGTAAAAGCAGTTCAGATGAAGCGGCAGACGTAATCTTTAAACACTTTTTTGAAATCGCAAACAAAGAAAATATGCATTTATTATTTCAGGGATGCGAACATATCAACCGCTCTCTGACAACGTCGAGACACACTATGGAAGCATTAAAGCTGGAAGAGGTTACAGTAGTGCCGCACAAAGAAGCGGGCGGAAGCTTAAGTGAACTTGCTTATAAGGAGCTGTCTGACGCCGTTGTTGTTGAATCGGTTACGGCTGACCGCGGCATCGATATTGGCCAGACATTGATTGGTATGCATTTAAAGCGTGTTGCCATTCCCGTAAGAACGTCTGTAAAAAAAGTTGGAGAAGCAGTTGTGACGATAGCAACAACCCGTCCGAAACTTGTCGGCGGGCCAAGAGCACATTATAAATAAAGGGGAGAATATAAATGTCAAATATTCAATCACAGGATCCACAGGTACAGGAAGTTATTGATAAAGAGCTGGAAAGACAAAATAACAATATCGAACTTATTGCAAGCGAAAACTTTGTTTCTCCTGCAGTTCTGGAAGCGCAGGGTTCAATCTTAACGAATAAATACGCGGAAGGATATCCGGGTAAACGTTACTACGGCGGATGTGAACATGTGGATGTTGTTGAAAACCTGGCACGCGACCGCGCTAAAGAAATATTCGGAGCAGAGCATGCCAACGTGCAGCCTCATTCAGGTTCTCAGGCAAATATGGCTGTTTACTTCTCAGTACTTGAACCGGGAGACAAAGTGCTCGGTATGGATTTATCTCACGGAGGACATTTAACACATGGCTCCCCTGTTAACTTCAGTGGAAAACTGTTTAACTTCCTGTCTTACGGTGTTGAAAAAGATACTGAGACAATCGACTACGATAAGGTAATGGAAATCGCCAAAAAAGAGCAGCCGAAAATGATAGTTGCTGGCGGCAGCGCGTATGTTAAAATACTGGACTTTAAAAAATTTCGCGAAATTGCTGATGCTGTAGGTGCATACCTGCTGGTTGATATGGCGCATATCGCAGGACTTGTTGCAGCAGGCCTGCATCCGAATCCGGTGCCATATGCAGACTTTGTCACATCGACAACTCACAAAACGTTACGCGGCCCGCGCGGAGGCTTAATTTTAACGACAGCGGACCATGCCAAAGCTGTCGATAAAAATATTTTCCCGGGGATTCAGGGCGGCCCGCTGATGCATGTTATCGGAGCAAAAGCAGTTGCATTCGGCGAAGCGCTGCAGCCGGAATTTAAAGATTATCAGCAGCGTGTTTTAGACAACGCAAAAGCCTTGGCCGAGTCGCTGTCAAAAGGCGGTCTCCGCATCGTTTCGGGCACCACGGATAATCATCTTGTACTCGTCGATGTTAAATCACTCGGCCTGACAGGGAAAGCGGCTGAAGAAGCGCTTGATGAAGTCGGTATTACAGTAAATAAAAACACGATTCCATTCGATGAGGCATCGCCTTTTGTGACAAGCGGCATCCGTCTCGGCACGCCTGCGATGACAACGCGCGGATTTACAGCGGATGACATGACAGAAGTCGGTCATATTATCGTTGAAACACTGACGCGAGTTAAAAATGAAGAGAGTCTGGATGGAATTTCAGAGAAAGTGACTAAATTGACAGGAAAGTATCCACTATATAAATAAACTACGTTATAATATATACCGGATGGGATCATCCGGTTAATTTTTGGAGTGGAGGAAGATATATGTCGAAAGTACAAGTAATGGATCATCCGTTAATTCAGCATAAAATGAGTTATATCCGTGATGAAAAAACATCGACAAAAGAGTTCAGAGAACTGGTCGATGAAGTGGGTATGCTTATGGCTTATGAGGTAACGAGAGATCTTACACTCGAAGATGTGTCAGTACAGACACCTGTTCAGGAAACTACAGCTAAACGCCTGAGCGGAAAAAAACTGGGTATCGTCCCTATTTTACGTGCGGGGCTTGGTATGCAGGACGGTATTTTAAAACTTATACCATCAGCGCGTGTCGGACACATCGGTTTATACCGGGATCCTGAAACGCTTGAAGCCGTTGAATATTATGCAAAGTTCCCGGGAGATATTGAAGAACGGGATATATTTGTTATCGACCCGATGCTTGCAACCGGTGCATCAGCAGTGGAAGCAATTACAGCAGTTAAAAAACACGGGGCAACAAAAATTCGTTTTATCTGTCTGATTGCAGCGCCGGAAGGTGTGGACGTATTAAAAGAAGCACATCCGGATGTAGACATTTATATTGCGGCACTTGATGAGAAACTGAATGAGAAAAGTTATATTGTTCCAGGTTTAGGAGATGCCGGCGACAGATTATTCGGTACACGATAAAAAATCATAGGAGATTGTTATGAAAAAAATTATGACGATTTTCGGTACGAGGCCCGAGGCAATTAAAATGGCGCCTCTCGTGCTCGAAATGAAAAAAGATGAAGATATTGACCCGGTTGTAGTAGTTACTGCGCAGCACAGAGAGATGCTCGATCAGGTGCTGACAACTTTCAATATTACACCGGATTACGACTTGAATATTATGAAAGCGGGCCAGACACTGTCAGAAGTTACCGGACGTGTAATCAACGGTCTCGAATCAGTAATTAAAGAAGTTAAACCGGATATGATTTTAGTGCATGGTGATACAACAACTACTTTCGCAGGCTCGCTTGCTGCATTTTATAATGAAGTGGATATTGGTCATGTTGAAGCGGGTCTCCGCACACACAATAAATATTCACCTTTCCCCGAAGAAGCTAATCGTCAGATGACAGGTGTTTTGGCAGACCTTCATTTTTCACCGACTGAAGACGCGCGTCAGAATTTACTGGATGAAGCTAAAAATCCTGAAACGATTTCAGTTACAGGAAACACAGCTATTGACGCTCTGAAAACTACTGTTGATGAAAACTACCACAGCGATATCATTGAAAAACATAAAGATAATAAAGTTGTGCTGTTGACAGCACACCGCCGTGAAAATATCGGTCAGCCGATGCATAACATATTTGGGGCTGTACGTCAGCTTGTCGATGAGTTTGAAGATGTGACAGTTGTTTATCCGATGCATAAAAACCCTAAAGTCCGTGAAATCGCGGAGCAGTATTTAGGCAATCATGATCGTGTAGAGCTTATCGAGCCTCTTGATGTGCTGGATTTCCATAATTTTGCTGCAAGAAGTCATTTGATTTTGACTGATTCCGGCGGCGTGCAGGAAGAAGCACCGTCACTCGGTAAACCTGTACTCGTGCTGCGCGATACGACAGAACGTCCGGAAGGTGTTAAAGCAGGAACACTTAAACTTGCGGGCATTGAACAAGAGAACATTTACAGCATGACTAAAGAACTGCTTACGGATGAAGAGCTTTACAATGAGATGTCTCAGACTCAAAATCCATACGGCGATGGTCAGGCATCACGCAGAATTTGTGATAACATAAAGTATTATTATGGACTCACTAAAGAAAAACCTATCAGTTTTTCCGTAAATGATTAGAAATTGTGAACATGTTGTTAAAATTTCCATATTTTGTTGACACAAAAATTGCGCTCCTATAAAATCAGTAGGGTATGTAATTGTTTTCACAACGTGTTACATTACCTGGGGAGTCGTCAAAGACAGTGAAAATTTTTAAAGGATATTTTAAAAACTTTATGAAATATTTAATAATACTTTTAATACTGAGTATTATTGCTTATATATTTACTTCTTTGCCGTTCTTTGCAGGGTTGTGCCTCGGCATCACCGGTTCTATGCTGTTATCTTATAATTGGTACTGGAATTTAAGAAATGCACAGCTCGGCGATGGCGGGAAAGTTAAGACAGGAACGCTGACGAGAATGCTTATCGTCACAGCGGCCTGTTTAATATGGGTGAGGTTTCCGGAAACTTTTAATATCATCGGTATTTTAATCGGGCTGCTCCTCACTTATGCGCTGATATTCTGGCGCGCAGCATCGGAACTTTTTAAACGGAAGAGGTGAAGAAATGGAACACGGAATTCCAACGTGGTCGTTTGATTTGTTCGGAATACCAATAGTATTCGAACTTGCAACTTCAATGATGATTATCATTACATGCCTGCTTATCTTTTTTACGCTGTTTTTCATGACGAGGAAGCTCGCGGTGCGTCCGACCGGCAAAGGTCAGGTGCTCGTTGAATCTTTAATGAACTTCGTTAAAGGAATAATCAAGAGCAACATGGCATGGAAAGAAGGCGCACAGTTCCACTTTTTAGCGCTGACATTGTTTTTATTCATTTTAATCGGCAACTTGATCGGTATACCGTTGTCGTTTGTCGCACCGGATGCGGATCATACACTGTGGGTGAAATCACCGACAGCTGACCCCGTCGTAACGCTGACACTGGCAGGGCTGATGATTGTATTGACACACTACTACGGCGTGAAAATGCAGGGGATGCGCGGTTATTTGAAACAATATGTTACGCCGATGTGGTGGCTTGCACCGATTAAATTCATCGAAGAATTTACATATAACCTGACGCTTGGTTTACGTCTGTACGGTAACGTTTATGCGGGAGAGATACTGCTTCTCTTGCTTCTGGGATTAGTAACCGGGGGAACGGTGCTCGGAGCATTAGGATTTATTCCTTTAATGGTATGGCAAGGATTTAAAGTATTTATAGGTGCGATTCAGGCATTTATATTCGTAATGTTATCAATGGTTTATCTATCACATAAAGTGAGCGATGTTCATTAATATAATAAAAAAATAATAATATACAATTTTCTAGGAGGAAATATTTTATGAATTTACTAGCAGCTGGTATTGCAGCAGGATTAGCGGCACTTGGCGCATCTTTTGGTATTGGTATGGTTGTTTCTAAAACAGTTGAAGGTGTTGCTCGTCAGCCTGAATCACGCGGTCCGTTACAAACGATTATGTTCATCGGTATTGGTGTAGTTGAGGCCGTTCCAATTATGGCCATCGTTATCGCGTTCCTGCTTATGTTCACGTTCTAAGAGTCGTTATATAAGGCGAAGTCTTATTTAAAGATTTCGCCATCTTATTATGTAAATAACTACGAGAGTTAGAGACTTTTTTGAAAGGAGTGTACATAGGTGGAACTATTAATTTTAGGTGCTGCTGGTGAAACAATGGGTACGGCTGTTGGGACTTCGCTCGTTCTTCTTGCGAGTTTTCTGACACTGCTTGCAGTATTGTCATACTATGTGTGGAAACCAGTTAAGAAAGTTATGGATGACCGTGAACAACTAATCCATGATGATATCGATTTTGCTGAAAACAGAAAATTAGAAGCTGAACGCTTAAAAGAAGAGAACGAAGCACTGCTGAAATCAACGCAGGCTGAAATCTCTGAACTTATGGAAAACGCTAAAAATCAGGCGAAGAAAGAACAAGAGTCGATTATCGATGATGCACAGGCGCGTTCTTCTCAAATGATTCATGAAGCACAGGCGGATATTGAAAGAGAAAAAGAAAAAGCAATCCGTGATATTAATGATCAGGTAGCTGAACTTTCAGTACTGATTGCAGAGAAAATGATACAAAAAGAAATTAACTCTGATGATCAGAAAAACCTTGTAGCGAACTACTTACAGGAAGCAGGCGATAAATAATGGCTAATCTCAGTCAAAAATACGCCCAGGCTTTGTTCGACGTCGCAGAACAGCACGGCAGTCTTGAAGGTGTCAAAGCTGATTTCTATGAAGTGACTGAAGCAGCGGCTTCAGTCGGGAACTTTATTGAATTCATGGACAACCCGAAGATTACACGTGAGAAAAGAACTGCAGCGGTGGAAGCAGCTTTCGGTCAAAGCGACAGACTGCTCTTGAACCTGCTGCGCATCTTGTCGGATAAAAAACATATGTCATTGCTCGAAGAAATATACGGCGAATTCTTATCATTATATGATGAGGCTCACAATCAGGCACGTGTAACAGTGGAGTCGGTTTATAAATTATCTGCAGAAGAGCTGGATCAGCTTGGCCAGGTATTTATCGACAAAACAGGTTATGAAAAGTTACTTATTACCAATGAAAAAAATGAAGAACTTATCGGCGGCGTACGCGTGCTTATAGGTTCAAAAGTTTACGACGGTTCTTTACGGAACCAGCTGGACAATCTCAGAAATAATTTTAAAGAACATACGAATAGCTAAAGGAGTGACATTTTCATGGCAATCAAAGCTGACGAAATAAGTGCTCTCTTAAGAAGCCAAATCGAAAATTATGACAAGGATATGCAGGTTACCGATGTCGGTACTGTTATCCAGGTGGGTGACGGAATTGCACTTGCTCATGGTTTAAACGATGCGATGGCAGGAGAGTTAATTGAGTTCCCGAGTGGTGTACTCGGTCTTGCTCAAAACCTTGAAGAAAATAATGTTGGTATCGTAATACTTGGTCCAAGTGACGATATTAAAGAAGGCGACGAAGTTAAACGCACCGGCCGTATTATGGAAGTTCCCGTTGGTGAAGAACTTATCGGCCGTGTAGTGAACCCGCTCGGTCAGCCGATTGACGGCAAAGGCCCTATAAACACAACTAAAACACGTCCTATCGAAAGTCCTGCGACTGGAGTTATGGATCGTAAAAGTGTTGATGAGCCGCTGCAGACAGGAATTAAAGCTATTGACGCCTTAGTTCCAATCGGCCGCGGACAGCGTGAGCTAATTATCGGTGACCGCCAGACAGGTAAAACGACACTGGCAATCGATACTATTTTAAACCAGAAAGATCAGGACATGATTTGTGTCTACGTAGCGATTGGTCAAAAAGAATCAACGGTACGCCAGACAGTGGAAACGCTTCGTAAAAACGGTGCGCTGGATTACACAATCATCGTTACTGCGGGTGCAGCTGATCCTGCTCCATTACTATACATTTCACCATACGCTGGTGTATCTATGGCCGAAGAATTTATGTTTGACGGCAAACACGTTCTAATCGTCTATGATGATTTAACGAAACAGGCAGCTGCCTACCGTGAGCTGTCATTACTGCTGCGCCGTCCGCCGGGCCGTGAAGCATTCCCGGGTGACGTATTCTACCTTCACAGCCGTCTTCTTGAACGTGCTGCGAAATTAAACGATGATCTTGGAGGCGGCTCAATTACCGCACTGCCATTTATCGAAACACAGGCAGGGGACATCAGTGCCTTCGTTCCGACGAACGTTATCTCGATTACTGACGGTCAGATCTTCCTGCAGTCGGACTTGTTCCACTCAGGTGTGCGTCCAGCAATTAACGCCGGACTTTCAGTATCTCGTGTCGGTGGTTCAGCACAGATCAAAGCGATGAAAAAAGTAGCGGGTACGCTGCGTTTAGACCTTGCTGCCTACCGTGAGCTCGAAGCTTTCGCCCAGTTCGGATCGGATCTGGATGAAGCGACTAAAGCTAAATTAGACCGCGGTGCCCGTACAGTAGAAGTGCTTAAACAGCCTGAAAACGCACCGCTTAAAGTAGAAAAACAAGTTGTTATTCTGTTCGCACTTGTTAACGGCTATCTGGATGATGTTCCAGTTGAAGACGTTACCCGTTTCGAAGCAGAATTCCTGAACTGGCTGGAAGCAAACGACGCTGACTTATTAAACCAGATTCGTCAGACTAAGCAGCTTCCTGACAGCGATGCATACGATAAAGCAATTACAAGTTTCAAAAAGCTTTTCAACCCTTCTAACTAAGAAGTAAGTAATTACTAAGGTGGTGAATTCATGGTTTCACTCAGAGAAATTAAAGGCCGTATTGGCTCTACGAAGAAAATGAGCCAATTAACAAGCGCAATGCACATGGTTGCCAACTCTAAACTGTCCAGAGCTGAACAGAATTCAAAAAAATTCCAGCCGTACATGGATAAAATCCAGGAAACAGTGAGAGCAATTGCAGCCGGTGATACCGAAAGCTCACACCCTATGTTAGAAGAGAGACCAATTAAGAGAACGGGCTATATCATAATTTCAAGTGATACAGGTAAAGCTGGTCCTTATAATAACAATGTCGTTAAAGCTATCACTGAAGAAGCTGAAAAACGGCATGATAACAATCCCGATTCATATGATTTATTCGTCCTCGGAAAAATTGGCTATGAAACTTTAACAGGGCGTGGCTTCCATGTTACAAATCATCGTCTTGGATTACCCGACCAGCCGGACTTTGCCAGCGTAAAAGAAATCGCTGTTCAGTCGGTTAACGGATTCATAAATGAAGATATCGATGAGCTTTACATTATTTATAACAAGTTTGTAAATATTTTAGAGCAGCAGGTAACAGTTCGTAAAGTATTACCGCTGACAGAAACTGATATACAGACAGATCATTCTGAATCAGCACTCTCAAATTACGAATTTGAACCGGATAAAGAAACAATTCTTGAAACAATTTTACCTCAGTATGCCGAGAGTTTAATTTACGGCGCACTGCTCGATGCGAAAGCAAGTGAGCATGCAGCACGTATGACAGCTATGAAGGCAGCAACTGATAATGCGACAGAGCTTGTTGGCGATCTTCAGCTGCAGTATAACCGCTTAAGACAAGCGGCGATTACGCAGGAAATTACAGAAATCGTCGGCGGCGCATCTGCACTAGAATAATTGGGATTAGGAGGAAATTAAATGGCTTTAGGTCAAGTAGTCCAAGTAATGGGACCTGTAGTTGACGTGCGTTTTAACGAAGGTGAATTACCTGAAATTAATAACGCGCTGGTAGTTAAAATTGACAATGCTGATTCAGAGCCGATCTCTCTGACACTAGAAGTTGCGTTACATCGCGGCGATAATGTAGTCAGAACGATTGCGATGAGTTCTACTGACGGCTTGCGCCGCGGTGCTGAAGTAGAGAACACAGGTTCTCCGATTACAGTGCCTGTAGGAGAAGTGACGCTTGGTCGTGTATTCAACGTCTTAGGTGAACACATCGACTTAGATGGACCGATTTCAGCTTCTGAACGCCGTGATCCAATTCACCGTTTAGCTCCGAAGTTTGATGAACTGTCAACTTCAACTGAAATTCTTGAAACTGGTATTAAAGTAGTAGACCTTCTTGCACCTTATACTAAAGGTGGTAAGGTCGGTCTCTTCGGCGGTGCCGGCGTAGGTAAAACAGTTCTTATCCAGGAACTTATCAACAACGTTGCACAGGAGCACGGCGGTATTTCGGTATTCGCGGGTGTTGGTGAACGTACACGTGAAGGTAATGACCTTTATTACGAAATGAAAGACTCAGGCGTTATCGCGAAAACTGCAATGGTTTTCGGCCAGATGAACGAACCGCCTGGTGCACGTATGCGTGTAGCACTTTCAGGCTTAACAATGGCAGAATACTTCCGTGACGAACAGGGTCAGGACGTACTTCTGTTTATCGATAATATTTTCCGTTTCACTCAGGCGGGATCTGAAGTATCAGCGCTCTTAGGACGCATGCCTTCAGCTGTAGGTTACCAGCCTACACTTGCAACTGAAATGGGTCAGCTGCAGGAAAGAATCACGTCAACCAACGTTGGTTCAGTAACTTCAATTCAGGCGGTCTTCGTACCTGCCGATGACTATACTGACCCGGCTCCGGCTCAGACGTTCGCTCACTTAGATGCAACGACTAACCTGGAGCGTAAACTTTCAGAGATGGGTATCTACCCGGCGGTGGACCCGTTAGCATCTACTTCACGTGCGCTTTCTCCGGCAATCGTCGGCGAAGAACACTATAAAGTAGCGAGAGATGTTCAGTCTACACTTCAAAAATACCGCGAGCTGCAGGATATCATTGCTATTCTCGGTATGGATGAGCTTTCTGAAGAAGATAAAAGTACTGTATCACGCGCACGCCGCATACAGTTCTTCTTAAGTCAGAACTTCCACGTGGCAGAACAGTTTACGGGCCAGAAAGGTTCTTACGTACCTGTTAAACAAACAGTTCAGGACTTTAAAGCTATCTTGGAAGGCAAGTATGATCATGTACCTGAAGATGCTTTCCGTCTTGTTGGCGGCATTGAGGATGTACTTGAAAAAGCGCGTCAGCAAGGTGTAGAAGTCTAAAACGGGAGGGTAAAACATGGCAACAATTGCACTTGATGTAGTTACTCCTAACGGTTCTGTTTTCCACGAAGAAGACGCGGAAATCGTTATTCTTCAAACTAAACAGGGTGAGCTTGGTGTAATGGCCGGTCATATTCCGACTGTAACACCGCTTAAAATAGGTGTCCTTCGCGTTAAAATAAACGGTAAATTTGAATATCTGGCTGTAACGGAAGGGTTTGCAGAAATCAGACCTGAACAAATCACAGTACTGGTACAAGCGGGCGAGTTTTCGAAAGATATCGATTCAGAACGTGCCGATGCTGCGAAAGAGAGAGCGGAAAACCTGCTCCGTCAGACGCAGGATGAGCGTGTCGACAGATATCGTGCAGAGCTTGCTTTACAGCGCGCGGTTAACCGTTTAGAAGTATCTAAATATTAATTCCAAAAAGACTGGATCTTCCAGTCTTTTTTTTATCGGAAGGAGGAATTATCTTGGGTTTCTCACAGTTTGCATTAATGCATATTCTACTGCATCTTTTGTGTATTTCACTAGCATTCTGGGTATTAAAAGGAGTAAGGATTGAAAGTTTATTCAACAAAGGAGAAACCGGCAGAATCAGGCTGGTAATTATTCTGCTCAGTATCCTTTTAGGCACAGCGCTCAGCAACTTTATTATGGACATCTTCAGATATACACAGGAAGCATCGCTCCTGTTCAGCTAAATGCTTTACAAGTGATGCTGAAACACCGTATTATTATAATGAATGGTATAGAGAAATATGGAGTGAGAAGATGGATAGAATTATTGTTAAAGGCGGCCGAAAGCTGTCGGGTTCTGTTGAAATTGAAGGAGCCAAAAATGCAGTATTGCCGATTCTGGCAGCTTCGCTCTTAGCTGGCGAAGGACGTTCAATAATTAAAAATGTACCCGAATTATCAGATGTAAATACATTAACAAAATTAATTACGAGAGTCGGTGCAAAAGCATCAGCTGAAAAAAATAGTGTTGTTATCGATGCGAGCGGGGAATTGAACTGTGTCGCACCTTATGAATTAGTAAGTAAAATGCGTGCAAGCATGCTTGTTATGGGACCGTTATTAAGCCGTTACGGCTACTGCAATATTGCTATGCCCGGCGGCTGCGCAATCGGTTCGCGCCCGATCGAGCAGCACATTAAAGGTCTTGAAAAAATGGGAGTCTCTTTCGAACAGACTGCAGGTTATATAGAAGGTAAAATTGAAGGACGCCTTCAGGGGACTAAAATCCATATGGATTTCCCAAGTGTCGGCGCCACTCAAAACCTGATGATGGCAGCAAGTCTTGCCGAAGGTACTACTCACATTGAAAATGCTGCGATGGAACCTGAAATTGTCGATCTTGCGAATTACATTAACTCAATGGGCGGCCGTGTCATCGGTGCAGGTACCGGACATGTTAAAATTATAGGTGTTGAGAAACTGCACGGCGCAGAACATACCGTCATTCCGGATCGTATTGAGGCAGGTACATTTATGATTGCCGGTGCGATTACCCGCAGTGAAATTCTTTTAAAAAATGTTGTTATCGAGCATTTATCTGCAGTAGTGGCGAAACTTGAAGAAATCGGCATACGGTTTGTCGAGGAAGGCAATGATGTGAGAGTTATTCCGCTGGAAGATTATAAACCGACGGATCTAAAAACTATGCCTCATCCCGGTTTCCCGACAGATATGCAGAGCCAGATGATGGCGCTCTTAACGACAATTGACGGGACGAGTATCGTTACGGAAACAATATTTGAAAACCGTTTTATGCATGTGAGGGAATTTGCAGCAATGAACGCAAATATTTCACTTGAAGATAATCATGCGGTTATCCGCGGCGGCAGTCAGCTGTACGGTGCGACAGTGCGTGCTTCAGATTTAAGAGCAGGAGCGGCTCTCGTACTTGCAGGTCTCGCAGCTGACGGTTACACTACTGTAACTGAACTTCAGCATCTGGACCGCGGTTACGTGCGTTTCCATGAAAAATTGAAAGCACTTGGTGCAGATATTGAACGCGTGAACGACAGTGCGTCTGATAAGCATTTGGTGACATCAGAGTAAAGGGGTAATACTATGGCAGAACAACAGCAGAAAATAGTTCACCGTAGGTTCCCATTGTTGGTTAGAATTCTATTGTTTTTCTACGTTGCAATTGTTCTCGTCTTTTTAGGACTGATGATTGGCTTCGGCATACTGGATAATCCGTTCGGGGTGTTCCGTATTGAAACGTGGGAACATATCATTAACTTAACTAGGGGTTGACGACAGACATGCTGACATATGATCAAATTAAAGCAATAATTCCGCACCGCCCGCCGTTTTTGCTGGTTGACAGAATTACAGAAACAGAACCGGGCAAAAGCTGTAAAGGTATAAAACAGGTATCCGGGAACGAACCGTTTTTTGAAGGTCATTTTCCGGATTATGCTGTGATGCCGGGAGTACTGATAGTAGAATCACTTGCACAGGTAGGTGCTGTAGCACTGCTTCAGCAGGAAGAATTTAAAGGAAAGCTCGCATTTTTTGCAGGCATTGATAAATGCCGTTTCAAAAAACAGGTAACACCGGGCGATACTTTGGAACTGTCAGTAGAAATTACTAAACTCCGCGGACCGATTGGTAAAGGCTCTGCAGTTGCAACTGTCGGTGGACAGGTTGCATGCCAGTGCGAAATAACATTTGCAATTTCAGATAATGAAACAGACACAAAATAAAAAGAACAGCTGCACATCATGTAAATTTGATGGACAGCTGTTCTTTTTATTTATCTTCTTTTCTAAAGTTCTCTTTTGACTCCATGCGGGAATTGAATTCATTAATCAGCGCTTTTCCTTCGTAACCTTCTTCAACCAGAAATTCCAGCAGATCTTCTGCATAATTAGGCCCCTGATCAATAATAGAACCTTTAAAAATCACAGATATTTTATCATCCATCTGATTGATATCCATCAGCCTGCCTGAAAATTTAGCCGGAGCATTTGAAGGACGTGTAATAGTAACCATCATTTCCAGTAACTGGTTTTTTAATTTTTCTAAAATCGAAGACAAATCCCCATCGGTTACAATTTCAATAATCCACGGTGCGTCACCATATTCCATATTAATAATTACGCCGTCTTTTACTTCCGGAACGATAAAGTTTTGTTCCTGAATAATCTTCATATCTATTAATTTAAACGATTTCATATTTGCTGTCCCCTTTTAACAAAGTACAAAATTAATTTATTTGCAGCAAAAAATCCCCGGTAATTAAAAAACTGATTTATTTTGCTTATGTATTCATTATTATTGTATTATATATCGCACTGAAATGAAATTATTGTCTTTTGCAGAAAATTACCGCAAGTATTACATTGTAATCAGAAAGGGGGTGATAGTGAATGATGAACAAAGTATTGCTTGTCGGCGAACTTATCAGCAATAATGTTATTGCAAAAAATGCGCAGGGGAGTGTAAATGCATTTATCATTGCAACAGTCCGCGTGCCAAAAGATACCCGGAGAGATAAAGAAGTACATTTCTTATACTGCAAGGCGTTCGGTAAAAGTATCCCGGGTGTGCTTGACGAAGCGAAGACCGGCGACATATTATGTGTCAGCGGCCAGCTCGCGACCACATCTTTTACGAAGAAAGACGGTTCCAGGGAATACCGCATGGAAATATGGGCAGAGAGCATAAAACATGTGCCGGATAAAATCCGGGAACGCACTGATATATCAAATCCATCCCGCTTGATCGAACAGGCAGTACATCATTACAATATTAGTGAATCGCTTGGCGAAAAGTATGTACATACACTCAGCCAGGAAAAAACAGAACAGAAAACTGAAAAAGAAAAGCATATTGAAATAATTTCTAATATTGTAGATGAAAAAGAAAATGATAAAGATGAGACAGCACCTGATGATACTAAGAAAAAAATATTAGCCTGACAGATAGACCCGCCCTTTTGAACTGTGTTCTACACCCATTCATTCTCACACACATGCATACTGATGACCTGCTGCGGTTAATCAGTATGTTTTTTTGTATAAAAAAACAGATTCTTTACGTTCTTGGCATTTATGTTACAAATAACAGATTAGTCTGTTTACTTTAGCGTTTAGGTTGTTTTTACATAAACTTTACAAAAGGCGGTGCAATAACATTTTCTCGGCAGTTTTTAAATAAGCTGAAGAGACGCGGAAACTGAAAAAGAAAGAGTGTAATAAAGCGGCCAAAAGAGAAATGAGATTGTAACAAGATTGTAAAGTAAGGACAGTCTTTTTATATTGCTGTAACCTATGAAACATAATTATCCTCTATAATGTGAAACAGTGATAAAAACGTTAACGGTGCAAGCAGCCGTAAAATATAATAACAAATTTTTTTGGAGGATTATACAATTATGAAGAAAGTTTTAGCTTTAGGTGCAGCAGTCGCTGTATCAACAACGATTGCCTACAGTGCAGAAGCAGCATCTCATACAGTAGAATCAGGAGACTCTCTTTGGGCTCTTGCTGAAGAAAATAACGTGACGGTAGAATCAATTAAAAAAGAAAACAAATTAACTTCTGATGTAATCGTCCCAGGTCAGATTATTGAAATCGACGGTGAAAAAGAAGATAAAGAAGAAGTTAAAAAAGATAAAGAAGACAAAAAAGAAGAAGTTTACATAATCAAAGCAGGCGATACATTATTTGAAATCGCAGTGGAATTCGATGTAACAGTTGCAGAATTAAAAGAATGGAATAACTTATCATCAGACATTATCTTTGAAGGCAAAGAATTAATTGTTTCAGGTGATGCAGCTAAAGAAGCTGCACCAGTTGAAGAAGCACCGGCAGCAGAAGAAACATATGAAGAGCCTGCCGAAACAGAAGAGAATAACTACAGCTACCAGTCTGAAGAAGAGCCTGTACAGGAGCAGCCTGCACCAACTCCGGCTCCAAAGACTCAAAATGTCAGCACAAGCGCTAACACTAACAGCGGTTTAAACTGGGGTGCTTTAGCAGCATGTGAATCAGGCGGTAATGCGAGCGTAGTAAGTTCAAACGGTCTATACCACGGTCTTTACCAGTTTGACGCTCAAACTTGGCAGTCAGTGGGCGGATCTGGTGTAGCTTCGGATGCATCAGCAGCTGAACAGACAGAAAGAGCACAAGCTTTATATAACTCAAGAGGTTCATCACCATGGCCTGTATGCGGTGCAAGACTGTAATAACAATATAATTTTTAAAGACCGGGACAATTGTTCCGGTCTTTTTTCATTCTTAAAAACACTGTCCGATTGCGGATATGGTAAAATTAACAGAAAAACAAGGGGGCTTACTGATGCTGGAATTGAAAAATGTATCCAAACATTTTGGGAAAGTGCGTGCTGCGGAAAATCTTTCTTTCAACTTGAAAAAAGGAGAGGTTTTTGGTTTTATCGGACCAAACGGTGCCGGGAAATCGACGACGATACGGATGATTATCGGCGCCTTGAAACCCACTCAGGGAGAAATCCTCTATGCAGGAAAAAATATAAAGAAAAATAAAAAGTATATTGAAAATATCGCTTACGTTCCCGGAGATGTAAACCTGTGGGGAAACCTGACCGGAGAAGAAGTAATCAACTTTATGATGAAGACACGCGGTTATGAGAACAATGAAGAAAAGTGTCGGCTCATCGACAAATTTAAATTGGACGGCAGTAAAAAATCGAAGACTTATTCAAAGGGGAACCGGCAAAAAGTTGCATTGATCAGTGCTTTTTTAAGCGATGCGGAACTTTTAATCTTTGATGAACCGACGACGGGGCTCGATCCGCTGATGGAACGTGTTTTCCACGAGGAAGTAATACAGGCGAAAAATGCGGGGAAAACAATTCTTTTATCGAGCCATATATTATCGGAAGTGGAGAAGCTGGCTGACCGCATCGCCATTATCAGAAATGGTAAGATTATAGAATCCGGCAGTATGGCTGAACTGCGTCATATCACACGGATGGAATATATAATTGATACGGATGATGATATTACAGCCTTAAAACACCGGAGTTTTGTTCATGAATTTTCAGAATCACCCGATGGTTATCATTTATTTATCGACAATGAAAAAATCCCGGAGTTTCTGAAATATTTAAAATTATATAACTTGAAAAGTTTAACCACCGCACCACCGCGGCTGGAAGACATTTTTATGCGCTATTACGAGGATAGCCAATGACTTATTTCAATATGCTGATGAAGAATCTGAGAGTGAAATCAGCGCTTTGGATAATTGCACTGTGCGGTTTATCACTCGCAGTACCGCCGGTGTTCGAAGGGCTGTACAGTACGTCAGCAGAACGGGAAGGTATGAAAATGACAGTGGACAATCCGGCGATGATTGCGCTGATTGGTCCGGTGCCTGGCGGAGAATATACAACAGCTGTGATGTTCGGTCATCAGATGCTGATGTTCATGGCATTGTTTCACGGTCTTTTCAATCTTATAATCGCAAATGGTCTGGCCCGAAAAGCTGAGGACGCGGGATTAACCGAATATATCCTGAGCGCAGGTGTCGGCCGAAAAACTATAGTTACAGCCCAGCTGATGAACGGTGCGGTTATTAATTTGCTGGTCTTTGTTATATTAGCGGGCGGTTTAAGTTTATATAATATTGATGGCCTGTCCTTATACGGAAACTTTTATTATGCACTCGGTCTTGCCTTATTCGGTTTTTTATTTTTCGTTATAACACTGGTATTCGGAAACTTATTCGACAGCGGCGACCTGACCTTCGGCATGTCCCTTGCGCTGCTCCTGGGGTTCTACTTATACCGTGCAGTAACAGACGCTTTAGATACAACTTACTCGGTAATATCACCATATCACTGGCTGTCGCGCATTGAAGTATACGGGAGTAACTCGGGAATATGGCTGCTGCCGTTTGCTGTGATTTTAATCCTGATTGTCCTGAGCTGCGTATTATTTTTAAAGCGTGACATCGGGGACAGTTATATAAAAATAAATAAAGAAAAGAACATAAGAAAAATATCCAGCTATCCTAAACTTGCTTTTCTAAATATGCGGGTAATGATTTTCAGCTGGCTGGCCGGTCTGTTTGCCGCCGGCTTATCTTACGGCTCCATATTCGGAGATTTGGAGAGTCTGATCGGAGATAATGATATGCTCCGGGAGGCACTCGGCGACAATAATCCGGCAGTCTTCTTTATCGGCATGCTGCTGGTGATATCGGCGCTAATATCGGCTGTGCCCGCTCTGATGATTAACGGACGTATCCTCACCGAGGAGAAAAAGGGACGCCTGGAAGTGATGAATGCCGGTACGCTGAACCGGAAAGTATCGCGCGGTACTATTTTTACAACACATTATCTGTACGGTATCGGGACAGGAGTGTTATCTTTTCTCTTGACGATAGCCGGCATGTATCTTGCCAGTATAAATGTTGCGGATTTGAGTGTTTCTCTTAAAGACTTCGGTCTTGCGGCAATAAATTACTGTGCGGGTATTATATTTATAGCAGGGATATCCGCATTATTTGCGGGAATCTCCAGAAAGCTGCATACTGCAGCATGGATATATATTGCCTATATCTTTTTTGCAAACTACTTTGGCGTGCTGATAAATATCGATGAAGTGTATTTAATGCTCAGCCCGTTTTACTATTTAAGTGATATGCCTTACGAAAGCATGAATATCAGTGCTGTTTTAATTATCGCGGGCCTCGGAATTCTTTTTGCGGCAATCGGAACGTCGGTGTTCAGACGCCGCAATCTGCTTTGACGGCTAAAAGAAATATGGTACGCTTATGTCAATAAAAAGAATAGAACCCGCTGGGGGCGCCGGTACGGCTGAGATAGCGAATGCTTGTCCCTTTTCACCTGATCCAGGTTATGCTGGCGTAGGGAAGTGCAGATGATTACAGACGAAATCTCTTAATCGATCCAACCCGCTTCCCTGGAAGCGGGTTTTTTATTACAGGAGGATATATTTAATGACTTTACCTATTGGTTTAACTGTTGCAGGAACTGATCCGACAGGCGGAGCGGGAATATTTGCGGATCTTAAAGCAATGCACTCGCGGGGTGTTTACGGTATGGCTGCGGTGACTTCACTGACTGCGCAGAATACACTCGGTGTCCAGGACGTTTACAATGTGCCGGCGGATTTTATCGACAAAGAACTGAACAGCATATTTTCGGACGAAGTGCCGCATGCAATGAAGACTGGAATGGTGGCAGAGGCGGATATGATGACTGTGATTGCCGAATATATCCGGAAGTATAATATTCCGTACGTCATGGATCCGGTAATGATAGCAACGAGCGGAGACCGTCTGATGACGGACATATCGATGGCGACACTGATTGATACGCTGCTCCCGCTGTCACACATAGTAACACCGAATCTTCATGAAGCAGAAGCGATTGCGAATATGACTATCCGGACAGAAGAAGATATTCACCGGGCTCTGAAAATATTTGTTGATGAAATGGGCGCAGCCAGCGTGATTATTAAGGGCGGCCACCTGTCGGGTGATGCAACTGATTATTTATATGACGGGAAAAAAATTTCAACTTTAACAAGAGCGCGTATTGATACGGATCAGACGCACGGTACGGGCTGCACTTTCTCGGCAGTTTTAACAGCCGAGCTTGCAAAAGGCCGTACGGTCGAAGAAGCGTTCAGAACAGGTAAAGCATATATTACCAGTGCAATACAAAATTCTCCCGGTATCGGTAAAGGCAGCGGACCGGTGAATCATTTCAGCTATCAAGGAGACTGATTCAGATGATAGAAGAGTTAAGAAAAAACACACCGCTTGTAGTATGTATTACGAACGACGTCGTGAAGCCTTTTACTGCAAACAGTCTCTTAGCACTCGGAGCATCTCCGATTATGAGCGGTGAAAAAAGCGAAGCACCGGATATTTTAAAACATGCGGGAGCACTGCTTTTAAATATCGGCACGTGCACGGAAGAAAAAGTGCCGCTGTATGAAGAAATGGCACACTGTGCCAATCAGTATAATATTCCGATTGTTCTCGATCCGGTCGGTTACGGCGCATCAGTGTTTCGCAGAAATCTGACTGATAAACTGCTCAGTGAATACGACATTGCACTTGTGAAGGGGAATGCCGGGGAAATACTTGCTCTAAGCGGTAAAGAAGCGGTGTCTAAAGGCGTTGACTCCATCATAGAAGGAAATACGCTGGATATCGCAAAAGCGGCCCACAGCATGTTAAACGCCCCTGTGCTGGTTACCGGTGAGATGGATGCGTATGTAAACGAAAAACAGACAGTCATAATGCACAACGGGCATAAGTATCAGGAAGTGATTACAGGATCAGGTTGTGTGCTCGGCGCGATAACAGCAGCGTTTTTAGCGGTGGAAGAAAGTACAGAAAGTATCGTTGCTGCAGTCAGCCTGTATAACATAGCAGCTGAAAAAGCGGCAGGAGCCGCCGGCGGCCCGGGAACTTTTGCCGCTCTCCTGATCGATGAAATTTATAACTTTAAAACAGCAGATTTCAGTGTGAAAAGAGTGGATTATTATGAATAAAGACATATTGAGACTGTATCTGATTGCCTCTTCATCCAGTTTTAAAAATCCGCTGAAGGATCTGGAAACTGCTTTTAAAGCAGGGGTAACATGTTTTCAGCTCCGGGAAAAAGGGGCGGATATTAAGACGGGCCAAGAACTTTTAGACTTTGCTTTGGACGTGAAGGCGCTGTGCAGCCGGTATAATACAGCGTTCATTATTAATGATGATGTGCTCTTAGCAGAAGCAGCTGAGGCAGACGGTATTCATATCGGTCAGGATGATATGAATCCGGATATGCTGCCGGAGTACTTTAACGATAAAATTATCGGTCTGTCCGTCGGCAATTTAACAGAACTTAAATCAAGCAGCCTGTCCCGGATAGCGTATCTCGGTATCGGTCCGGTGTTCAGCACTTTATCGAAAGAAGATGCGGGTGAAGCAATCGGCACAGAAGGGTTACGGAAGTTAGTAAACCATACGAAATTACCGACGGCAGCAATAGGCGGGATCACTGAAGAAAACTATAAAAGGTGCCTCGACAGCGGGGTGGACGGAATCTGTGTCATTTCAGCAATAACAGGAGCGGATAATATTGAACAAACCGTGACAGCTTTGTTGCAGTAACTTTGTGAAATATTGACCGTATGCTATGAAATTGGTTTTTATACACCTTTATTTATGGTACAATCTTTTTTATGTGAGATATTACTTAGAGGTGAAGAAATGATTAAAAAGTGGCTATTACCAGCGTCTATGGTACTGGTACTATTCCTTGCCGGGTGTGACTATTCACAGCCTGAGAATAGAGACGGCTTCTTCTATAACACTCTCGTCCAGCCGATGGATACATTACTGCACTGGCTTGGAGATAATCTGGACAATAACTACGGTCTGGCTATTATCGTCATTACGCTGATTGTGAGACTGGCAATTTTCCCATTCATGATGCGTACATATAAGAATCAGATGATGATGAGAGAAAAAATGAAGATTGTCAAACCAGAAATGGAAGCAATTCAGCAGCGCGTTAAAGTTGCGACTACACAAGAAGAAAAAATGGCGGCTCAGCAGGAAATGATGGGGCTTTACAAAAAGCACGATATCAATCCGCTGAATATGGGCTGTCTGCCGATATTTATTCAAATGCCGGTTGTCATGGCTTTATACTTTGCATTAAAATTCCCTTCAGAGGGCGGACTCAATGCCCATCCGGATTTCCTGTGGATGGACTTAACACAGACAGATTACTTCATGGTTGCAATTGCAGGTATTGTATACGCAGTTCAAGCTTGGGTATCAACGCGCTATGTGGCAGAAGAACAGCGTAAGCAAATGCAGCTGTTCATGTATATTTCTCCAATAATGATTATTTGGATTTCAGCAATTTCACCATCAGCTCTCCCATTATACTGGGCAGTCGGCGGTATCTTCCTGATCTTCCAGACTTGGGCAGGTAACACATTCTATCGCAAGAAAGTCAACGAAGAAATGGCACCGATTATTGCTGCGCATGAACGCGAACAGGCTGAAAAAGAAGCGCGCGTTAAAAATGCTAAAGTTAAGCCTAAGAAAAAACGTAAAAAATAAATCATCGATAAAGTATGAGAGCGGAACCCGGAAGAAGGTTCTGCTCTTTTTTTTGTTTTAAGCAGGAAGGATGATAAACATTTACCAAGAAAAACGTAACTTCAAAAGCCGTACGTTAGACTTCTAGAGGAATAGCATCTGCGTGAGACTACAGGCTCACGCGATGCCCCAGAAAAGCTAACGTACGGCTTATTTATACTGTAAACATTTATGTCCCAGCCTCGAATCATATAAGTATTACAGGATTGGAGATATTAAATTTGCGAGGCCTTCTTTCATCTTAATCCACAGGCCGCGTTTCTCATATTTTTCAGCAGTGAGTATCTCACAGTGTTTAATATCTTCTTCAAATATTTTACGGTGTTTTACCGCTTCTTCATCATCGTACATAAACGCGTTAACTTCAAAGTTTAATATAAAGCTGCGGTTATCGATGTTGGTCGTTCCAACAGAGACCACTTCGTCATCGATAATAAACACCTTCTGGTGCAGAAAGCCCGGCTGATACATATAAACTTCCGCGCCCATTTTCATGAGGGATGCAACATTTGAATATGTAGCCCAGTAAACGAAGGGATGGTCCGGGAAGCTTGGAATCATTATTTTGACTTTGACCCCTGATAAAATCGCAATGCGTATCGCTTCCATTATTGACTGGTCGGGAATGAAGTAAGGTGACTGAATATGAATCGTATGCTGGGCTCTGTAAATCATCTTCAGGTATCCGTACTTTATCTGCTGGTAATCCTCGTCGGGTCCGCTTGAAGCTATCTGCATTGTCGTCTCGCCGACAGAATCTATTTCAGGGAAGTAATGATCTTCATGTTTCATATTATTGCGTGTATCGTGCGAGTTCCAGTCAAGCATAAAGCGGAGCTGCAGAGATTTCACAGCATTTCCTTCAATGCGGAGGTGGGTATCCCGCCATGCTCCCATTTTTGGATCGCGTCCGAGGTATTCGTCACCGACGTTGGCACCGCCGATATATCCGATTTTACCGTCAATCACAACAATTTTCCGGTGATTGCGGTTGTTGATGCGGGGATTGATCAGCGGCAATTTGCTCGGGAAAAATGCCTCGACTAAACCGCCGGCATCCCGTATATCGCTGAAGTTTCTAAGCGATAAAGACCGGGAGCCGATGTCATCGTATAAAATCCGGACAGAAACGCCTTCTTTTTGCTTCTTTAAGAGCGCTCTGTAAAGTTCTTTGCCGATATTGTCCAGTTTAAAAATATAATACTGGAAATGAATATGGTCTTCCGCGTTCTCTATATCTTTCAGCATCTGAGCAAATTTGTTATTCATATCGGTAAAAGTAGTGACATCGTTATTGCTCGTCACAAATGACTGATTGTTGTAAAGGAGCATATGAATCTGCTTTTTATGTTTTTCTGCAACAGCATTTGAAAAGGTTAAACGGTTATGTTTAATTTCTTCCAGCTGCTCACTGACGAGATGCTCGAGCCCCACTTTATCATCTTCGTCCAATTTGAAAAGATCCTGGCGGTAGATGGTGCGTCCGAAGAGCATGTAAAGTATGAAACCTACAATCGGAAGAAAGAATAGTACTAAAATCCATGCCCAGACGCTTTGGGCGCTGCGGCGTTCGAGAAAAACAAGCCCGCCGGCTAAAAGGAAGTTGATTATAAACAGGATGACAGTAACAATTGTAATTACCGTCGCATCTGTGATGTAAATATCCAAAAACGGTATTTGCACGAATGTCCACCTTCTTTAGAAAAAAGTTAATAAGTCTGTAATAATTAATATCTGAAAAGTATAGATAATTATAGCATAAACAAGTACAATTAAGTTAGCTATAAAAAGGGAGTGTCAATATGCGCAAAAACGACAAAAGCAAAGTCAAAGAAGTCGTCCAGCTGCTGCATGAACTCGGTGTTAAAGTGACGGTTTCCAAGTCAAGATTTGAAATTATGAATCGCATAGCAAATAAAGATCAGCTCAGACTGAAAGAAAATAATATTTAAAATAAAAACTGCTGAGAGGGTGTTCCCTCTGAGCAGTTTTTATATATTTTTAGCACCTTTACTGAGGTGATGGAAATACATGCTGAGCATAATGCCGACGGCGAGCATATTTGACCACAGACCGCTCCCGCCGTAACTGATAAAGGGAAGCGGCAGTCCGGTGATCGGCAGCAGCTGAATCGTCATGCCGATATTCTGAATAATATGGAAGACGAGCAGTGCAAGGTAGCCGATAATGAAATAGGATGCAAAGCTGTCAGTTGCCATGAAGGCCATGCGGATTAAATGCATCACCAGCATAAACAGAACAATGATGACAATGGTCGAGCCGATAAAGCCGAACTCTTCCCCGATGATAGTAAAGATAAAATCGGTGTGGTTTTCAGGAATGTAAATAATACCATCGGCATAACCTTTGCCTGTAATCCCGCCTGAACCAATCGCGATAAGCGAGTTCGTCAGCTGAAATCCGCTGTCGGACTGGAACGCTTCCGGCGAGAGCCAGGAATAGATACGCTCAAACTGATACGGATGTATGCCCAAATAGCGTTCCAGTAAATCCGGCCGGTACAGGATACCGAGTATAAGCGCCAGGCCGGTTGCTCCGGACACAGAAAGTGTCGGGATAATCAGCCACCAGCTGATGCCTGAAACCACTACAAGTCCGAGGAAGATGGCAATCATTACGAGTACCGTACCAAGGTCGTTCTGCAGCAGGATAAAGAGCATCGGCAGAATGGAAATTAAAATCAGCTTAAGAAGCAGCCTCAAATCCATGGATAAGGTATTCGTTAACTTATACTTGTTATGCTGGCTGATTACATAAGCCATTGTTAAGATATATATGATTTTTACGAACTCCGACGGCTGGATACTGAAAAATCCGAATTGATACCAGCTCTTAGCCCCGTTAATAATCGGAGTTACCGATGATACGGGTGCAATATACAAAATGACCAGACTTAAAACGCCGAGGATATATAAGATCCATGTATAGTTTTTGATGAGCTTAAACGGTATCAGCATTAAGCCGAAGGCAAGCAGGAAACCCAAACCGTAAAATGCAATCTGCCGGGTGCTGAAATCAGTACCGTACTGGCCGCTGGTCATAGCCGAGCTGATTGATATTACACTGATAGAAGCAAGCAGCAGGATTAAAATAACAAGAATCCAGTCGATGCGTGCAAAAAAGTTTGAATTTTGTCGTGTATATTTATTATTACTCAAGAAAGTCACCTAATTCATATAGAAATCATGACATTTAGTATACAACTATTTTATAATTATAAACAGTAAATACAAAAAATTAGGATGAAAAACTATGATAGAAGCTACGATAGAACAAATAGCAATATTTTGCGGAGGAGTTATGAACGACCGTGCAGAAGCAGTGAAAAACACCATGATTAAAGGTGTGTCAATTGACACAAGGACTCTGGAAAGAGGCAACGTCTTTGTGCCTTTTAAAGGGGAGCATGCCGACGGGCATAAGTTTATTGAGACAGCTTTTTCAAAAGGCGCAGGCGTCACGCTCAGCGAACATGATGCTGACAATATGGATTATCCGGCTATTCACGTGACTGACGGCCTTAGTGCCTTGCAGAATCTTGCACAGGAATACTTGAAGACAGTAAAGCCGGCAGTTATCGCAGTAACAGGTTCGAATGGCAAGACGACGACGAAAGATATGCTCGAATGTGTTCTCGGCACAAAATACAAGGTGCAGAAAACGCCGGGCAACTTCAATAATGAAATCGGCATGCCCCTGACTATTTTACAATTGGATAAAGATACCGAAATATCTATTCTCGAAATGGGTATGGATAAAGTGGGGGATATAAATTTTCTAAGCAGAATGGCAGAGCCGGATATTGCTGTAATTACAAGCGTTGGAGAATCTCATATCGAAATGCTGGGGTCAAGAGAAAATATCGCCAAAGCAAAATACGAAATTGTTGATTATTTAAAAGATAACGGAACATTTATTTATTCCAGAGATTATCCGCTTCTCGATGAAATTGTTAAGAAAGACACGGCATATGACATTCAGACTGCGGGACTTCTTGAGGCGAATCAGTACACGATTGGCAGTGTGACAGAAAATGAACAAGGCACGCATTTTACTTTTAAAGATGTGCAGTTTGATATTCCTCAGCTCGGTATTCACAACGCCTTGAATGCATCCCTTGCTGTACTTGCTGGAGAAAAACTTGGAGTATCACTGAAAGAAGCTCAGGGAAATCTTTCCGGACTTAGAGTGACAAGCATGAGAATGGAGCGCATTATGCACGAGAGCGGCACCTTAATAGTCAACGATGCTTACAATGCTTCAAAAGCGAGTATGATCAGCGCTGTCGATACGGTCGGCCGTATGGCTCATAAGACAAAAATTCTTGTCCTGGCCGATATTCTGGAACTTGGGGATTACAAACAGGAGCTGCATGAAGATGTTGCCTACTTTATTAATGAAGGAAAGTATCAGTTTACGAAAATTTACACGTTCGGTGATGGCGCCGGATATATCCATGACGCCTTAACATCGGAAGATAAAGAACATATCTCATCGATTGATGAACTGCGTGACAAAGTACAGGCGCATTTTAATGAAGATACAGTGATTCTGCTGAAAGGATCACGCGGTATGGCAGTGGAAAGGGTGATTGACGATATCTAAAATCGGAGTACTGTTTTTGCACGGCTATACAGGCGGACGCTTCGAGCTCGAGCCCACCTTTCGGTATTTAAAAAAACGCTACGACTTTGAATATGAATTTCCCCAGTATCCCGGTCATGGAACCACGCTGAATTTATCTTACGTAACGGGGGATGACTGGTACCGGGAAGCGGAGGAAGCATATTTAAACTTAGCTGCCCGTGCCGATAAAATATTCGTCATCGGATTTTCAATGGGCGGGGTGTTTGCGAGTTTTATTGCACAGAAGTACCAGGTCGACAAGCTGGTGCTGATTGCTCCGGCCTTCGACCACACTAAGCTGAGCCGGCTGAACAGACTTAAGCTGTCTCCTGTAGAAGTAAGGGACCATATTGAACTGAATCTGGCAGCAAAGGTCAGACCCAGACTGAAAAATATTCCCCTCAGGGCAATGCAGGAATTTATTAAAATTGTCGAGGCGAAAATCGGCGATTTAAAAAACATCCGGTGTGAAACATTGCTTATTCACGGAAAAATTGATTTGCTGGTGCCGTATCAGACGAGCATTGAAGCTAAAGAAAAAATCCTGCATTCAAAACTTGTACTTATGGAACACACACCCCATTTGATTATGTATACAGAAGATAAGCTGCTGAAGCTGAATATACTGACTGAAAGATTTTTATTTCTTGACGTCCAGTTAAAACATCTTGTGGATTAAAGTGTTAAGTGTTACTATAGAGAAGTTGTACATGCGAGAAATGAAATAGTCAAAGGAGACTAAAGTTTGAAGATTTTTAAAGAATTAGGTATTAGTGACGATACAATTCAGTCGCTAACTGATATGGGGTTCACAGAACCTACCCCAATCCAAGTGGAAAGTATTCCCTTAGCATTAGAGAGAAAAGATATCATTGGTCAGGCTCAGACTGGTACTGGTAAAACTGGTGCATTTGGTATCCCTATTATAGAAAATACAACTAAAGGTGCAGGAACCCAAGTTGTTATATTAACGCCGACAAGAGAATTAGCAGTTCAGGTCAGCGAACAAATTAAAGCATTTTCTAAGAGAAAGAAATTAGCTACTGCAGTTATTTTCGGCGGCATGAGCATAGACCGTCAGATTAAAGACCTTAAAAGACAACCCGAAATCATTGTGGGTACACCAGGCCGTATGATCGACCACATCAACCGCCGCACACTTAAATTGCAAGATGTTCACACACTTGTATTAGACGAAGCGGACGAAATGATGAACATGGGCTTCATCGATGACGTTAAGTTCATCATGAGCAAAGTGCCTGAAGACAACCGCCACACACTTCTATTTTCAGCTACAATGCCTCGGGCAATCCAGGATTTAGTAACGCGTTTCATGGACAAACCTCACATCGTTAAAACGATGAACCAAAACAATTCCGATCCGCTAATCGATGAATTCTATACAATTGTAAAAGAGCTGGAAAAACTTTCTGTTTTCACATCATTCCTTGATGTTCACCAGCCTGAACTTGCAATCGTATTCGGCCGTACAAAACGCCGTGTAGACGAATTGACAAGTGCATTGATTGCAAAAGGTTACCGTGCGGAAGGTTTACATGGAGATATTACTCAATCTAAACGTCTTGAAGTACTGAAGAAATTCAAGAACAATTCATTAGATATTTTAGTAGCTACCGACGTAGCTGCAAGGGGCTTAGATATTTCGGGTGTATCACATGTGTACAACTTCGATATTCCGCAGGATACTGAGTCGTATACACACCGTATTGGACGTACCGGCCGTGCCGGTAAAGAAGGAATGGCGTTAACATTCGTCAATCCTGTAGAGATGGACTTCCTGCGTCAGATAGAAAAAGACAAGAAGAAACCAATTCACACACTTCGTCCACCAAGTAAAAAAGAAGTAGAAAAAGCTCGTGAAAACGAAGTCTTTGAAAAAATCGGTGCATGGTTAGCTGATAACAAAAATCAGCATACTTTCGAAGTAGCTGATGGGTTAATGAAAACTCATGAGCCGCGCGAAGTCATTGCAGCGTTAGTAAACGAACTTCTGTACGCCAAAGAAGATGACAACATTCAACTGTCATTTGAAAAACCACTTTCTCGCAAGGGTCACGGCGGACGCAGAGGTAAACCGAACTATAATAAAGGCGGCCAGAGAAGCGGCGGCAACAGACGCGGACGCGACAACGGCAGACCGGGAAGAAACAGCGGCGGCAGACGCCAGGGCGGAAAACCGTCATCAGGCGGACGCACAAGCAAGCAAGGCCGTGTATTTAAAGATCATCAGAAATAATAATGATTCTTACAAAGCATTCACTTTTCAGTGAATGCTTTTTTATGTTTTCCGAGTGTTGTATTATAGAGATAAACTAACAGTTGGAAGGGTTGCTTATGATAGAGTTAAACGCGCGTGTCAGACCGTACATGACAGTCAAAGCATTATTAATATGGGTAACCAGTATACTTATATTTACTATAGCCGGCATTGCAGTATATTTTTTTTCCTGGCCGGTATGGCTGTATTATATTTTTATCGGTCTGCTCCTATTAGAGCTGGCGGGATTTGTTATCTTACGGCCCTGGATATACACGAAAGTGACATCTTACGAGCTTTTCGAAGACAGAATTGTTGTAAGACAGGGCTTCTTTACAGTGAAAACCCAGATGATTCCGATTAAAAGAGCGCAGGGTGTCGAATTTAAAACAGGTCCATTGTCGAGAAAATATGATTTAGCTGCGGTCCGTATTAAAACTGCAGGTATCGGAATCGATATGCCGCCGCTTCAAATTGATGAAGCACGCGGTCTGAAATCGGATATTATTGACATCGTAAAGGAGGAAAGTACAGATGTATAATCCTCAGAAACTTCATCCTGTTGCATATGCAGGAAGTGTCGTTAAAGGAATTAAGACGATGTTTTTCCCGGCAATTATAATTTTCTTTAATATGAGGGAAGAACTGTTTTCGGGCTCGGTTACTCCGTGGATGCTGTTCAGCGGTATTGGAATACTCTTCCTGATTTTTGCAGTATTCACCGGTTTCGATATGATCAATATTTACAGAACGAGATTCTGGCTTGAAAATAATAAGTTTGTTTTTAAAAACGGGATATTTACACGAAATGAAAAGGAATTGGATATTAAACGCATCCAGTCCATCGATTTTAATGAACCATTTTTCCATCGTATTTTCGGCGCGGTTCAGCTCGATATTTTAACGCCCGGAGACGGTATTAAAATCGATACGATTAAAAAATCGCAAGGTAAAGATATTCAGAAAGTGATTTACGAAACACAGGAAGATATTGAAAGTGAAGAAATTGCAGTAAATCCGGGAGATTCAAGTCCATGGCCGAGAGAAGCTGCTCTTGAATCCGGGACAAAAGCAGCAGGACGTGAATTCGTTACACTGAAGAAAATGAATTTCAAAGAACTTATTCTAATGGCGATGACGAGCGGGGGGCTCGGAGTTTTTGCCGCGATATTTTTCGGTGTTCTGAATGTAGTCGGCGGCGAAATTTTGATTGAAAATTATTTTGAGTACTTCAGCGGACTCGTCAGAAGTCTGGTGTTCGGCATCGTTGTCGCCTCTCTTATCTTTGTAATTATCGGCTACGTTATCGGTACTGTAATAATTATGGTGCGTAATTACGATTATACATTAAAGCAGAGCGGGGATGATTTGACAGTCGAATACGGTTTGTTCTCTAAAAAGAATAAGAGTGTCAATATAAACAGAGTGCAGAACGTCATTATTTCCGACAGTATTCTTCGGCGCTTAATCGGCTATTATGCGCTGTCGGTATCGATTACGAGCGACTCTCTTGAATCCGACCAGATCGACGGGAAAGTTCAGCTGCTGCCGTTTATTAAGAAGAAAGAACTGTACAGCATTATCGGAGACATTTTCCCGAATTATCACATGGAACTTCCAAAGCGTATTGTGCCGTTTCGTGCAATACGCCGTTATTTCCAGATTACACTGCTGATTTTCATTATCGGCACCGGAATACTCGCTTATTTCTTCCACGGTGAAACATTTATGACATACGTATATATCGGAGTCGCGGTGATTCTGCTGCTTCTGATTGCAAGCGGTATATACAGCGCGAGAAATGTCGGCTATGCCATTTATAAGGACGAGATTAATATGATGACGGCTTCCTTCTTTACGCGTCGCCACTATGCAATTAAGCGGGATAAAATTATCGACACGACTTACCACCGCAATCCATTTTTACACCGCGCGGATTTAGGACATATCGAGGTATCAACCCCCGGCGGCATTGCGAGCTCGTCGGCAGAAATTAAATTTATTGAAAAACGCGATATAGAAACAATTTGGAATTTTATAGAGAGGGGGCATGACGATGAAACGAATATCGCCGAAAGCGATCAAACTGTGGAGGATAAGGGAACATATTAATGCAGGCGTCTGGCTGATCATCGCAGCTGCAATCGGCATCGCCCAAATATTCTTTGATTGGCTTCCGTGGTGGGTGTTTTTAATCCCTGCTGCCGCAGCGATTTATATAGTCATCGTTCATGCATGGATTATCCCAAAACTCCGCTATAAGTATTTCAGGTATAAAGTGCTTGAGGATGAAATACGGATTCACAGCGGTATCTGGTTTAAGTCTGAAAAAGCGGTGCCGCTGTACAGGGTTCAGAATATAGATACGACCGTCGGACCGATTATGAAGCGGATGAACTTAAAAGGCATCTCGCTGCAGACTTCGGCTGAGAAATTATATATACCTGAATTGGAAACAGATAAGGCGGACCGGCTGCGTCACGATATCCGGAATCTGATTAATAAAAACATGAGCAAACAGCAGAATGAGGGAATGTTATGATTACAGGGCTCGGGACGGATATTATAGAAATTTCACGTATTAATAAAGTAAACAAAGATGACCGTCTGGCAAAGCGGATTCTGACAGCGGATGAACTTCATCATTATAGAAATATGACCAGTGAAGCTCGTAAAATCACTTATCTGGCAGGGCGTTTTGCAGTTAAAGAAGCATACAGCAAAGCGCTCGGCACGGGCATCGGCGGAGCAGTGAGCTTTACTGATATTAACTGCGTGAACGACAAGAACGGCAAACCGTCGCTTACTAATGCTCCAAATGCCCATGTTTCGATATCTCATTCAAGAGATTATGCTGTCGCAACGGTTATTATTGAGGAGGCTTAAGTAATGAGCGATAAATATTACAGGAATACAGTACTCGATGTAAATCTTGCTGCCGTAGAAAAAAACTACAGAGCAATTCAGGGGATTAATCCTGAGAAGACACTCATCGCGGTTGTTAAGGCGAATGCATACGGCCTCGGCGCAAAAGAAATCAGTGAACATCTTGCCAAGGCGGGAGTTTCATTTTTTGCAGTCGCAACATTGGACGAAGCAATCGATCTCCGTATGCACGGCATTAAACAGAAAATATTAGTACTCGGCACAATCAGCCCCGAACATATTAATAAAGCAGTTCAGCACCGCATCGCCGTTACGGCTCCGAATCTTCAGTGGGTGCAAAAAGCGAAGGATGAAGTCAGTGATAAGTACGACAAAGCAGTCTGGATTCATATTAAAGTAAATACGGGAATGAATCGCTACGGCACATCAGACGTTTCTGAAATTATGGAAATGATTACTGAGATAAATTCATTTGACCGTTTTATTTATGAAGGAATTTTCAGCCATTTTACTTCGAGCGATGAAGATAATGACATCACCTCAGTTGAATTTAATCTGTTTAAAGAGATTGTCAGTCAAGTGGAACGTCCGGAATATGTTCATATCTCAAACTCCGGCGGTGCCCTGACTTTAAAAGAAGAGTTTACAACTGCAGTCCGGACGGGTATTGCGCTCTACGGCTATTACCCAAGCAGATACACGGCCTCAGCGACTCCGGTTATGCTCACTCCATCGGTTAAATTATCAACTGAAATTGCAGCTGTTCATCACTTGGAACCTGAAGAAAGTGTCAGCTACGGCCGAAAATATACAGCTGAAACAAGTGAAACTGTCGCGACTTTGCCGATTGGCTACGCAGATGGGTTATTAAGGCGGCATAGTGGGTATAATGTAAAACTAGAAGATGGTACTGAATGTGAAATCATAGGGACCATCTGCATGGATGCACTGATGATCAGAGTTCCGGAGTATACCGATGCCGGACAAAACGTTATTATAATCGAGGATTCTACGAGGTCTGAGCAGTCTATGGAAAGTTACAGTGATTACACGGGAACTATTTCATATGAATCGCTCTGTGCTTTCGGGCGCCGTATTCCCCGTCGTTATGCAGGTAAAGATATTGAGTTAATCTATAACGAAGTAATTAATTAAATGGACAGCCCGACAGCCGATTTATAGCAACGGGCTGTCTCAAATGTTATGATTAAATTAATAACTGATTTTTATGGGGTTGACTGTTTTGTCTAATTCATCTGCAAATAGCGAGTTCGAAAAAGCATTGGTAAATGGCTACATTGAAATGGCGGAGATTAATTTATTAATCGCACGGGAAAGCTTTTATGCTGAAAGTGAAGCTTACCGTATCGGCATTACTGTCACGGAACGGGAATGTGCTGCATGTAACGATAGTAAAGATGGTGAATAGATGAAAAGAGGAGAAGTTTATCTGGCCGATCTTTCACCTGTGCAGGGTTCAGAACAAGGGGGGAAACGCCCTGTTGTGATTATCCAAAATAATGTAGGTAACCGTCACAGTCCGACTGTGATAGTTGCAGCCATTACTGGGAAAATAAATAAAGCGAAGATACCTACACATGTTGAAATATCAAAAGAAGCTTACAAACTGGATATGGACTCGGTAATACTGCTTGAGCAAATTCGAACGGTCGATAAGACCAGATTACAGGAAAAACTTACATATCTGGATGAGGACAAAATGCGCGAAGTTAATGACGCACTGAAAGTCAGTCTGGAATTAGAACCGAAAAAGAAAAGAAAAAAGAATAAGGCAAACAGAAAATAGACTTTTGTTTACAAAAGTCTATTTTAAAGATGGAGGTGTGTTTAATATGACATATATTGATGATTTGGTAGAAGAATACAAAGGCATAATTAATGATTATATAAAATCGGGAAACGAAGATCAGCTTGCGGCGAAAGCTCATGATTTCAGTGAAAAAGCAATCGACTTGGATATTTCACCGGATGAGATGGTTGCTCTTCATATTGAACTGATCAGTGCAATCCCGCTGAAGAGTTATGAAGACATAAAAGCTTCCCTCAACGTGCTGCAGGAAATAATGATCCGCTTTGGTTTTACATATAAGGATTACAAAGCAATGCTCAATAAGATGGAGCGTCACGATCAAGAAATGGATGTCGCTTCAAGCCTTCAGGAAACCATGTTAAAAACTGAGATTCCGGCTATTGAAAACGTTGAGATTGGCGCAATCAGTGTGCCTGCCCGCAAAGTGAGCGGTGACTATTTTAACATTATCGAACACAGTGACGGCAAACTGACTTTCGCGGTTGCTGATGTTATCGGCAAAGGTATCCCTGCTGCTATCGCCATGTCGATGCTGAAGTTCGGGATGGACTTGACGTCGGCATCCAATCCGCCGTCAAAATCTTTAAAACGGTTAAATGAACTCGTGGAAAAAAACGTCAACAAAAATATGTTTGTAACGATGTTTTACGGCTTGTACGATTTTAAAGATCAGTCTTTATGCTTCTCAAGCGCAGGGCACGAACCTGTTTATCTTTACCACTATGAAGATGACGAATTTGAGGAACTGGACGGCAAAGGACTTGTACTCGGGGTCATGAAAGATACTGAATATGAAGAAGTATCTTCCAGACTTGAAGAGAATGACATGCTGTTCATCTATACCGACGGAGTATCCGAACTTAGAAAACACGACGGTACATTTATTAATATGGATGACATTAAAGAGATGATCAGGGAAGCACGCGACCAGCACCCTCAGGATATTGTTCAGTATATATACGAGGCGCTGACACGCATGCGCAACCAGAATTACAAAGATGACTTAACAATGTTTATAATAAAAAATAAATGTTCCGGCTAAAAAGTTTTAAAATGAAGAATACAGGGTAGACAGACTGAGGTATAAAATATAGGGATAACGTGATTGGAGTGCATACATAATTATGAATATAAAAATAGACGCTACGGAAAACGGCGGGGAATATTTAGTCAGTGTGAGCGGTGAACTTGATGTTTATACTGCACCTGAATTAAAACAGGTTTTCGAGCCTGTGGCTGCGGCAGGGGAACATGACTTAATTGTTGATTTAAGCGAACTTGATTACATGGATTCCACAGGACTCGGTATTTTTGTCGGCACGCTTAAAGATCTTAATAAGCATGATAAGGAACTCCATGTACTTGGAGTAAACGATAGAATCTTAAAACTTTTTGAAATTACAGGATTACGCGATTTAATGTATGTTAATAAGAAGTCGGAGGTCGACTGAAGAATGATGCCACAATATGATTTTATAGAAATGAAGTTTCCGTCAAGTGCAGAATATGTAGGACTTATCCGTTTAACACTTTCAGGTGTTTTATCGAGAGCGGGAGCGACATATGATGATATAGAGGATTCTAAAATTGCAGTATCGGAAGCTGTAACAAATGCAGTTAAACATGCTTATAAAGATAGTGAACAGGGTGAAATTTCTGTAGGTTTCGCAATATACAGTGATAAAGTCGAGATTATTGTAGCGGATAACGGACAAAGCTTTGATTATGAAAAAATTAAAGAAGAGCTCGGACCGTACAATGAAGATGACAATATTGATTATCTCAGAGAAGGAGGGCTTGGCCTCTTCCTTATTGAAACATTGATGGACAAAGTTTCCTTCAGAAAAGAACCTGGTGTGACGATAAGTATGACGAAGTATATTAACGAAAGTCAGGTGCACCCGAATGGAGAAACGATCTCGCAATAAGAATTACGGACTGCCGCCTGAAGAAGTTAACGAGCTGATTAAGAGATATCAGGAAAGTGAAGATGATATAGCACAAAGCGAGCTAGTAGAAAATTATACAAAGCTTGTGGAATCACTCGCTTACCGTTACTCCCGCGGCCAGTCGCATCACGAAGATTTGGTCCAGGTTGGAATGCTTGGTCTTTTAGGGGCTATCAGACGCTTTGATACATCTTTTGAACGCAGGTTTGAAGTTTTTTTAGTGCCGACAGTAGTCGGAGAGATTAAACGCTATCTGCGTGATAAAACGTGGAGTGTTCACGTGCCGAGACGCATTAAGGAACTCGGTCCGAGAATAAAAAATACGACAGATGCTCTGACGAATGAACTCGAAAGATCGCCGACAATTCAAGAACTCGCAATGAAGCTTGAAGTGACGGAAGAAGAAGTACTGGAAGCTATGGAAATGGGACAGAGTTATAATGCGCTCAGCGTGGATCATTCAATCGAAGCAGATAAAGATGGTTCGACAGTAACCTTACTCGATGTTATGGGACAGCAGGATGATAATTATGATCTGGCTGAAAAGCGTATGATTTTAGAAAAAGTACTGCCTATCTTAAGTGACAGAGAACAGGAAATTATAAAATCAACATTTATCGAAGGTCTCAGTCAAAAAGAAACCGGTGAAAAAATCGGTTTAAGCCAGATGCATGTGTCCAGACTGCAGCGTTCTGCGATTAAGAAACTGAGAGAAGCAGTGAAGGAAGCTGAATAAATTTATAAATGAGCCCGGTCTATTATAGATTGGGTTCTTATTATTAGGAGAGTACATAGTTATGACACATGAATTAGTAAAAGAAATATCGAATGAAATGAAAATCAATAAAGATTATGTCAAAAAAGTACTGGAGCTGCTCGGAGAGAAAAATACTGTACCGTTTATTGCACGCTATCGTAAAGAACAGACGGGCGGGCTTGATGAAGTTGCAATTAAAGAAATTGAAACTAAATACCTGTACCTTGAAAATCTGAATAAACGTAAAGAGGAAGTTATTCGCCTGATTGATGAGCAGGGTATGCTGACAGATGAATTGCAGAGCGAAATTTTAAAGCAGACGAAACAGAGCCGGGTCGAGGATTTATACCGTCCGTTTAAGCAGAAAAAGAAAACCCGGGCGACTGAAGCAAAACGTCTCGGACTTGAACCGCTGGCGAATCTTATTTTAGCAGGTAAACACCGTGATATAGAAAGTGCGGCCGGAGAGTTTTTAACTGACGAAGTGACTTCTGTGGAAACGGCAGTAAAAGGCGCGAAAGATATTATCGCTGAGATTATATCGGATAATCCGCAATACCGTCTGTACATATTGAAAATTATTAAAGATACATCGAAAATCGTTTCCTCTGTTAAAAAGAATGCTGAGGACGAACAGGGTATTTTTGAAATGTATTATGATTATGCAGAAAGAGTTAAAAATATCGTTCCTCACAGGGTGCTTGCTTTAAACCGCGGCGAGGCATTAAAAGTTTTATCAGTTAAATTAACGCATGATACCGAAAGAATAACGAATTATTTAAAGAAACAGGTTATAGAAGAACGTGCCAAAACAAAAGAGCTGCTGACAGAAGCTGTTGAAGATAGTCTGAAACGTTTGATTTTACCTTCGCTTGAAAGGGAAGTGCGTGCTGATTTAGCAGAAAACAGTGAAAAGCATGCTGTCGTTGTTTTTGAAGAAAACTTAAAGAGACTGCTGCTGCAGCCGCCATTAAAAGGCAGAGTTATTCTCGGGCTGGATCCTGCCTACCGTACAGGATGCAAACTTGCTGTAATCAACGACACGGGATCGTATCTAGCGAAAGATGTTATTTATCCTCATAAGCCGGTGAATAAAAAGGAAGCCGCTAAAACAGTTATCTTAAAATTAATAAAGAAATACGGTGTATCATTAATTGCGATAGGCAACGGCACTGCATCAAGAGAATCTGAAGAGTTTATCGGTGCGCTGATTAAAGAAGAAAATCTGGATATTCCTTATATTATCGTCAATGAAGCGGGCGCGAGTGTTTACTCGGCCTCTGAGGTCGCGCGAGAAGAGTTTCCGGATTTTAATGTTGAGGAAAGAAGTGCCGTATCTATCGCGCGGCGTGTACATGATCCGCTCAGTGAATTGGTTAAAATCGATCCGAAATCCATAGGGGTCGGGCAGTATCAGCACGATATCAATCAGAAGTTTTTAACTGAGTCATTAAATTTCGTCGTAGAAACTGCAGTAAACCAGGTTGGCGTTAACTTAAATACGGCATCGCCGACACTGCTGCAGCATGTAGCAGGATTGTCTCCGGTTATCAGTAAAAACATCGTGGCGTTCAGAGAAGAAAATGACGGTTTCAAAAAGAGAAGCGAACTGAAGAAAGTTGCACGCTTAGGCGATAAAACATATGAGCAGTGTGTCGGGTTCTTAAGAATATTTAATGGAAAAGAACCGCTAGATATGACACCGATCCACCCAGAGCAGTATAAAAATACGTATAAGCTTATTGAAACAATCGGTTTAACTATAGATAATCTCGGAGAAAACAGCATGAGTGAAAAACTCGATGCATTAAATATTAAAGAGACTGCTGAAATGCTGAATATTGGTGTGCCTACCTTGGAAGATATTATTTCGAGTTTGAAAGCGCCGATGAGAGATATTCGGGATAAATACGATACACCATTATTGAAATCTGATGTACTCGGCATCGAAGATTTAAAAGCAGGTATGACACTGTCAGGAACCGTCAGAAATGTCACGGATTTTGGCGCCTTTGTGGATGTCGGAGTGAAGCAGGACGGACTGGTTCATGTGTCGCAAATTTCAAACCGGTTTGTAAAGCATCCGCTTGAAGTGGTCAATACCGGAGACATTGTAGAAGTTAAAGTGATGGATGTTGATGTACAGAAGAATAGAATATCGCTGACTATGAAAAATGTATAAAAGAAAAACGGAAACGACTGAGTCGTTTCCGTTTTTTTGATGAAGCGTATGATTACATGTTGTGGAAGTAGTCTGGAGTTTCTAAATCAACGTCGTTGATGTCGATTCCAAGAGCTGCTGCAACACCTTTACCGTAATCCGGATCTGCCTGATAGCAGTTATAGATATGACGGTGTTTAGTACGTGTAGTTGTACCTGTCATTTCATTTGCCGTATTGTAGAATAGACGCTGTTTGTCTTCATCAGACTGCAATCTGAATAATTTACCCGGCTGCTCGAAATAATTATCGTCATCTTCGCGGAAGTTGTGTTCGTAAATTGAGCTGTACTCAAGGTCAAGTGCAGGCTGCTTAGCTTCCGGCTGTGAATTGTGAGCACCGTAGCTGTTCGGATAATAATTGAGAGATGATCCTTCATTACCATCAACTCTCATTGCGCCGTCGCGGCTGAATGGACATACATTTTCAGCACCTTTAGGAGAGTTAACCGGAATCTGGTGGTGGTTAACACCCAAGCGGTATCTTTGAGTATCTCCGTATGAGAATAAACGGCCCTGAAGCATTTTATCTGGTGAGAATCCAATACCCGGAACAATATTAGTCGGAGCAAATGCTGCCTGTTCAACTTCTGCAAAGTAGTTTTCAGGGTTCTTGTTCAGTTCGAATTCACCAACCGGGATTAAAGGATAGTCACCTTTGTACCATACTTTAGTTAAGTCGAAGGGGTTATCAGGGTGGTTTTTCGCCTGTTCTTCAGTCATTACCTGAATATATACTTTCCATTTAGGGAATTCGCCATCTTCGATTGAGTTGAATAAATCTCTTTGTGAAGATTCGCGGTCAACACCAACCAGTTCAGCAGCTTCTTCAGCTGTATAGTTTTCAATGCCCTGCTGAGTGCGGAAGTGGAATTTAACCCAGACACGCTCATCGTTTTCATTGATCATGCTGTAAGTGTGTGAGCCGAAACCATGCATATTTCTGAAACCTTTAGGAATTCCGCGTTCAGTCATAATAATTGTTACCTGGTGAAGTGCTTCAGGCAAGTTAGTCCAGAAGTCCCAGTTGCTTTCTGCGTTATGCATGTTAGTTTTAGGGTCGCGTTTTACAACGTGGTTTAAACTTGGGAATAATTTAGGGTCCCGGAAGAAGAAAACAGGCGTGTTATTACCAACTAAGTCCCAGTTACCTTCTTCTGTATAGAATTTTAAAGCAAATCCGCGAATATCGCGTTCAGCATCAGCTGCACCGCGTTCGCCGGCTACAGTTGAGAAACGTGCGAACATTTCCGTCTGTTTACCTACTTCGCTAAAGATTTTAGCTTTTGTATATTGAGTAATATCATGTGTTACTGTAAATGTACCGAAAGCACCTGAACCTTTAGCGTGCATGCGGCGTTCGGGAATAACTTCGCGGTCGAAATGAGCCATCATGTCGAGGAAGTAAGGGTCTTGCATAACAAGCGGACCGCGGGGGCCAGCTGTCATTGTGTTTTCACGATCGCCTACAGGGTTGCCGAAAAGGGTCGTAAGTCTGTTGTCTTTGTTAGTCATCAATAACTGCCTCCATTAATTAGAATGATTATAAATAAACTATAACAAGCCGAAAGCACAAAAGCAAGTTTCGAAACCGTAATAAGATAATTTATTTAGCGAATTCAAATGAACTGTATAAATCAAATTTTTATCCGCTAAGTGAACAGGGGAGGGCTCTAAATGAGAAATCGAAAAAATACAGGAACAGCTGTTCACGATTCGCCATTATATAGTAGGTTCTAGAAAATTAATAAAAAGTAAAATTAAATTCGATGAAAGTGTTGACTTTGAAATCATTACTCTGTATATTAATAAGCGTTGTATAAAACAGATGGCCCGTTGGTCAAGCGGTTAAGACACCGCCCTTTCACGGCGGTAACACGGGTTCGAGTCCCGTACGGGTCACCATCATTTTTTTGAAAACAAACTATTGACTTCTTGCTTTCACTGAAGTATAATAGAAAATCTAACCGGTTGAGCTTTCAACTAACAGGTTAAAAAATAAATAAACTTTGCAGTTGACAACAACTTGCTAATGAGATATACTAGTTCTTGTCGCTAAAAAGTCAGTAACAAAAGATTAATACATATAATAAGATTTGCGGTTGTGGCGGAATCGGCAGACGCGCTAGGTTGAGGGCCTAGTGGGAGTTAAATCCCGTGGAGGTTCAAGTCCTCTCAGCCGCACCATTGAAAACTTATTATAACATATACCATGCGGGTATAGTTAAATGGTATAACCTCAGCCTTCCAAGCTGATGTTGTCGGTTCGATCCCGTCTACCCGCTCCATTTTAAATAAATTAAAGAACATTGAAAACTGAATGACAATATGTCAACGTTTAATTCCGAATAAAGAAGTCTTCTATTAACTAGGAGCACACATTGAGGCGACCAATTGAAACGCAAACGAGATACTGTCAGCAGTATCAACAGAGCTTAAGTTTAAGTTCTCCAATCATGGAGAGTTTGATCCTGGCTCAGGATGAACGCTGGCGGCGTGC
>SPPL01000010.1 GCA_004570955.1 Jeotgalicoccus nanhaiensis | reverse complement strand
GCACGCCGCCAGCGTTCATCCTGAGCCAGGATCAAACTCTCCATGATTGGAGAACTTAAACTTAAGCTCTGTTGATACTGCTGACAGTATCTCGTTTGCGTTTCAATTGGTCGCCTCAATGTGTGCTCCTAGTTAATAGAAGACTTTTTTATTCGGAATTAAACGTTGACATATTGTCATTCAGTTTTCAATGTTCTTTGTGTAAAGTTTTGTGTTGTTTGCGTCAATCTCGTTGACTGCTCAATTATCTTAACATGTCTGTTTTTCAGATGCAACAGCTTTTTTAAGTTTCTGTTAAGTTTTTGTTACGTCGTGTTTGAAACGACTTTTCTATCTTAACACATTCAAGTTTCAAATGCAATAACTAATCTAAAGCGTTTGTTAAGTTTTTGTTGAGCTGTGTTTTGACGACTTTCATATCATACCACGTCTCGATTACAGACGCAACAGCTTTTTTCAAAGTTGTTTTGTAAAGATATTTTTGTATGCGTCGTGTTTTGACGACTTTTATATCATATCAAGTATCTTTTGTTTCGTCAACACTATTTTCTAAATTAATTTAACATATTGTTTAGAAATGTTACAACTTCGTAACGAAGTGTTAAATACGCAAAATGAATACTTGATATATACTATCATATAAGCTTGAGAAAGTATAGAATAATTTTAGAGGTGACATAAATGAGAAAACCCGGCAATAAAATAATGCGTATACGCGGCTGGGCTCTTGCTATGATATTCATAGGTATGGCTGTAATGTACCTGGGTATATTCTTTCGTGAAACTCCATGGGCAATGATGATTTTCCTTGTTTTGGGAACACTGCCTATTATGCTCAGTTTCGTTATCTATTTCTGGGTCGGTATGATCAGTACACGCACAGTTACTGTCCAATGTCCGAACTGCGAACGTCATACGAAGATTCTCGGCAGAGTTGATTACTGCCAGCATTGTAAAGAGCCTTTAACATTAGATCAGGAACTTGAAGGCGAAGCGTTCACTACTGATTATAATGTTAAACACCGCAGAGAGAAAAAGATTGAAGAGATACGCAATAAAGAAAACGGTAAAGATTAAATAAAAAATCCCGGTGCGTCTCGCACCGGGATTTTTTATTGATGTTCTTTTTACATCCTTTATATAGAAGAAACTGGTTTTATCTGCGCGAAGCACTTTCTTCATTTTTGCTGCATTCAGGACAGACACCGTATATTTCCAAACGGTGATGACTGACTTCGTAGTCTGTAACTAAACCTGCAAGATGCTCTACTTCTTCTAATGCCGGATATTGAAAATCCGTAATCTTACCGCATTCGCTGCAGATGATATGATAGTGCGGTACTGAGTTAAAATCGAATCTGCTCGATGAATCCCCGTAAGTCAGTTCTTTAACCAGACCCGTCTGTTTAAATAATTTTAAGTTATTATAAACTGTCGCGACGCTCATATTCGGAAAGTCGCTGGACAGAGCTTGAAATATATCATCGGCAGTCGGATGCACTTCACTTTCAACAAGATAATTGAGGACTGCTTTTCTTTGAGGTGTAATTCTCACACCTGTTTCTTTAAGCGCCTCAAGAGACTCTGTGAAATGGTCATGATGAGTATCTATCATCTTCATATGACTGATCCTTCCTTCTATTTATATATACCTAATATATACATTGTACTTTGAATGTAAAATCATTGTCAAACTATTATTAATAACCTTTATAATAATCTATAACATTCTTCATTTTTGACTTATCATTTATATGCTCGAGATTATATTTGAATATCTCAAACGCTCTGACATTATACATGCGGGTTTTCGCTGAGCAATGCGGAGTAATAGTCAAATTATTAAAAGTATACAGCGGGCTGTCTGCCGGCAGCGGTTCTTCATTAAATACATCTGATAAAACATGCGCAATGTATTTCTCTTCCAGCACTTCAAGCAGCACTTCGTCTGTCATTACAGTTCCTCTGCCGATGTTTAAAAATACCGCTTCATCTTTCATAACCTTAAATGTCTCTGTCTGAAGAAAGTTCGTTGTACTCGGTGTGCTCGGCAAAATATTAATCATGATATCGGCACTGCCGATCTGTGAATTCAGTTCACTGATTGGATAAGTCTGATCAAAGCCTTCTATAGAGCGGCCGTTTGTATTATATCCAGCTGTACGCACCCCGAAAACCTGCAGTGCTTTCGCAAGATGACTGCCAATACTCCCTGTTCCGAGAATATGAGCTTCTTTTCCATGTAATTCCTCTGAAAGTGAATAGTTAATCCATTCATTTTTATTTTGAGCTTCCTGCAGCTGGTTAAACTTCTTATAATATTGCAGGAGCATACCAACCGCAAATTCCGTCATCGGTATTTTATGAATACCCGTTGAATTTGTGACGAACGCTTTATCAAAAATGTCTTTTGGAATTTCATCAATTCCCGCACTCATAACGTGGACCCAAATCAAATTCTCAAATTTTTCCGCTTCACCGTCAGTCAAATCACCGCCGTATGTAACGAAAACTTCAGTTCCAGCTTTTATTTCATCTGTCATATTTTCTTTTTCTACATATAAATAACTATGTTCTTTACCTATTTTTTCAATCATCTCTTCTTTTAATTTAACCGTTGAAGTAATCTTCATGCTGTCTACCCCTCTTTGAGAAATTTCTTCAGTTCTTCTGCGTGTTCGGATGCTTTTACTTTATCGAAACGTTTCAGAATGTTTGAATCTTCGTCTACTACGAACGTGGTACGGGTAATACCGTCAAATTCCTTGCCGAATGCTTTCTTCGGTCCGTACACTCCAAGCTCAGAAGATAATTTAAAATCCTCATCGACAAGAAGATCAAAATTTAAGCCGTGCTTTTCTATAAAATTCTGGTGTTTCTTCCTGCTGTCACCGCTTACTCCGTATACAGTCACACCGAGTTCATTCAAGTCCGCCATGCTGTCTCTCATATCACACGCCTGAGTAGTACATCCAGGTGTATTATCTTTTGGGTAAAAATAAATTACTGTCCGTCCTTTTAATGAATCATTAGATACGATTTCGCCATTCTGATTTTCTAGTTCAAACTTCGGAAATTTTTCCATTTATAAGTCATCCTTTTCATCATTAATTCGTCTATAACTCTATAATACCCTTTCCTCCGGATACTTTAAACCATTCTACTTCCTTAAATATTTCTCCGATGTATGGTATTATATTGAATGAATAAAACTGACGAAAAGTAAGGATGAAATTATGTATAATCATACGAATTCAAAGAAACTGCAAATCGACGCTGAAGAAGTCATCTTAGGCGGCGTCAACTCACCATCAAGATCTTACAAGGCGGTAGGAGGCGGTGCGCCGCTGGTTATGGAAAGAGCTGAAGGTCCCTACTTCTTCGATGTCGACGGCAACAAATATATCGATTATCTTGCTGCGTACGGCCCGATTATTACAGGCCATGCTCACCCGAGAATCCACGAAGCAATTACCGAGCAGTCAAGTAAAGGTATTCTTTACGGAACCTCTACTCAGCTCGAGATAGATTTTGCACGTAAACTCCAAAAAGCGATTCCTTCTCTGGAACGTGTCCGCTTCGTCAACTCCGGAACAGAAGCAGTTATGACGACTATCCGTGTTGCACGTGCTTATACCGGGCGCAATAAAGTTATTAAATTTGAAGGCTGTTACCATGGTCATTCGGATCTTGTACTTGTCGCTGCAGGCAGCGGCCCATCCCAGCTTGGCACACCGGATTCTGCCGGCGTACCGAAAAGTGTTGCACAGGATGTAATTACCGTGCCTTTTAATAATATTGAAGATTTTAAAACAGCTGTCAGCCACTTCGGTGATGAAATTGCAGCGGTACTTGTTGAACCTATCGTCGGCAACTTCGGCATTGTTGAACCTGAAGAAGGATTTCTGCAGGCGGTAAATGATATTGCACACGAAAACGGTTCTCTCGTTATTTACGATGAGGTTATTACAGCCTTCCGCTTCAGTTACGGTTCTGCTTCTGACATAGTCGGAGTCACACCCGACCTAACTGCCATGGGCAAAATTATCGGCGGCGGCACTCCAATTGGCGCCTACGGCGGCAGACTTGATATTATGGAAAATGTTGCGCCCCTTGGTCCTGCATACCAGGCCGGGACAATGGCAGGTAACCCTCTGTCAATGGCAGCGGGAATCGCCTGTCTTGAAGTGCTTGAGCATCCCGGAGTCTATGACGAACTTGACAGACTGGGTGCAAAACTCGAAGATGGTCTCAATGATTTAATCGATAAATATAATATTACAGCGAAAATCAACCGTTTAGTCGGTGCGCTGACGATTTACTTTACTGATGAAATTGTTACAAACTATAAACAGGCTGAGGAAAGCGACGGGGAAATTTTCGCGAAATTCTTCAGAGGACTCATCAGCCGGGGGATCAACATCGCGCCTTCTAAATACGAAGCATGGTTCTTAACAACGGAACACACGGATAAAGATATTGATGATACACTTGCTATAGTTGAAGATGTGTTCAAAAATGACCTTTAGGAGTTGGTGCCATGCGTTTTGGTGCTAGAGTATTAAAAACGGGTATAGCCGTTGTATTAACTTTTTTAATTACAAATCAAATTGGCTTAACACCGGCGCTTATTGCCGGAATAGCTGCCGTCAATGCACTGCAGCCTAATGTATACAGGTCTCTAGAAACGACCTGGAACCAATTCAGAGGTAATACCATCGGGGCAATGTCTGCAATTGTTATGGTGCTGCTTTTCGGCAGTAATGTACTGATTATTGGACTGACTGTAATTTTAGTACTTGCAATGCTTTTATTCTTTAAATTACAAAGTGTATCTACACTTGCAGTCATCACTGTTGTTGCAATAATGGATGTGCCTTTCGGCGCAGAGCTGGGCACAACAGATTTCCTCGTTACAGCAGGTACGCGTTTCTCTCTTGTAATGCTTGGTGTTCTCGTATCGCTTCTTGTAAATCTGGTCTTTATACCGCCGCGTTACGAAACCAAGATGTATCATAATTGTTTTAATATCGCTAATGATATTTTCAAATGGATGCGTCTTGAACTTAATTCGGTTACTGAATCACAGAATGTTAAAAAAGACCTCGAACAGCTGCAAAAACGGGTAACCAAACTAGAAACGATGTATTCCTGGTATAAGGAGGAACGCAATCTTCTTAAGAAACAGCGATTTAGCGATCACAGACGCAAAGTTTTGTTCAAACATTTAATTGCTTCAACGAGACAGGCCTACAATCTGCTGAAACGGATTAATCGCTACGAAAATGATTACAATCATCTGTCTGATGATTTAAAATATCATATCCGTATTGAAATGGATGAAATGATGGCCTATCATGAGCAAGTGTTCATGAAGTTTACTGAAAAAATTAAACCTGAAACTTCCGAGCTTTACGTCGAAGGTGCAAACTACTTTGACATGAGTTTAATGACTCATTTCCTCACCGACTATTCACAGCTCACGGATGAAGATGATAAACTTCAGTATGAGAATATACTGGAGATTATTACTTCAATGCATGAATACTCCCGCGCGATTGATCGTGTGGACAGACTGGCCAACAGTTTCTTCAGCTATCATACAGATAAAAACAAAATTGATATACAGGATGAAACTTTAGATATATAAAAAAACTGCGGAGACTATCTCCGCAGTTTTTTTATTGCCATCCATTATTCATATCAGCTTTTCCTTTGAATCTGCTCACATTTGGATTGCCTTTAACGATATACCGGTATAAATAATCGACAGCTTCTTCTTTATTATCAATACCGATGCGCTTAGTTTCTTCTATTGCTGCAGGTTTTTGGCCTTCAAGCACGTGAAGTATCTCTCCGTTGATCTTTGCACCATTATGTTCAGCTCTTGTAATACCGAGTGCCTTCGTCAGTTTTCCGGGACCCGCAGTTAAATCCTTCTCTTTGCCGCGTCTCTTTTTCATTACGTCGATGCCGCGGTGCGGTTCAATTCCTCGAATCAGTATTCCTTCCGGACGATCTGTCGTCGTGACAAAGTTCATACAGTTGTGACCATGCATAGTATAGACATATATATGTCCGTACGGTTCAAACATCATGGCATTCTTTTTTGTAACTTTGCCGCTGAAAGTATGTGCTGCTCTATCATTTAAACCAAGGTAAGCTTCAACTTCAGTAATATAGCCGCTCGTTATCTCTCCGTCTATTTCTGTAACAATTTCAACCCCGAGCAGCTGTTTGGCAGCTTCGAGAGTATTGTCGCTTAAAAAATCTATATTTAAATAAGTCATATAAGAATCAGTCCTTTACAGTCCCTGAATATCGTATAAGTTCCTGTATGCGCCGTTTTTCGCCATCAATTCAGTATGTGTACCCATTTCAGAAATCTGTCCGTTTTCAATGACTACAATTTTATCAGCATGAGTAACGGTCGACAGTCTGTGGGCAACAACCAGGGTAGTTCTGTCGGATGACAGCTGATCTAAAGTATCCTGAATGATACTTTCACTTTCAAGATCCAGTGCACTTGTTGCTTCGTCCAGAATGAGAATAGGCGGATTTTTAAGAAATACCCGTGCGATTGCGATACGCTGTTTCTGTCCGCCGGACAATTTAACACCGCGCTCGCCGACCGTTGTTTCATAGCCGTCTTCGAGATTCATAATGAATTCATGCGCATTGGCACGCTGTGCAGCCAGCAGCACTTCTTCATCTGTTGAATCCGGTTTGGCAAGGAGGATATTTTCTTTTATAGAGTCCGAAAATAATATGTTATCCTGCATAACAATACCGAGATTGTCTCTTAAAGAACGGACAGTAACATCTCTTATATCCTGACCGTCGATTTTAATGCTGCCTGCTGTGACATCATAAAATCTTGGGATTAGCGACACAAGCGATGATTTTCCTCCCCCGCTCATCCCGACAAATGCGACAGTCTGACCTACAGGAATATCCAGGTTAATATTTTTCAGGATATCATTATCATTTTCATCATATTTAAATGATACATTGTCGATTTCTATATGACCTTTAACTTCTTTAATCGGTTCAGCGTCTTCTTTGTCTTTTACGTCGTAAGGGACATCAAAGAGTCCGAATACACGGTCCATCGATGCGATACTCTGTGTCAGCGATGTCGATGATGATACTAGTCTGCGGAGCGGACCGTATAACCGTTCTAAATATGCGACAAATGCTGCCAGTACACCGACTGTTAAGTTTTCATTCAGCACAAGCAAAGTACCGTAGCCGATAACAATCAGCGGGCCGATATCGGTAATCGTATTAACTACCATAAAGCTGTAGGCTGTCCAGCGTGAATGATCCAGCGCTTTTGTCAGGAAATTATTATTTGTTTTATCAAATCTTTCTTCTTCATGAGTTTCTATTGCAAAGCTTTTTACAACGTTAATTCCCTGCACTCTTTCATGCAGAAAACCCTGGACTTCCGCAAGTGCCTGCGAACGGTTACGTGTCTTCGCTCTTAAGCGTCCGAAAAAGAACCAAACACCGAAAATGTAAAACGGGAAAATTAAAATTGATGCAAATGCGAGTTCTACATTTAAGTTGAACATAATAATCAAGGCGATAATAATTGTAACAAGGTCCAGCCAGACGTTCATCAGGCCGGTCATTATAAAGTCTTTTGTCTGCTCAACATCATTAATTACACGTGAGATAACTTCCCCGACTTTATTATTGGAGTAAAATTTCGCACTCAGCATCTGCAGGTGCCCGTATAATTTTTTTCTGATATCGTAAAGTATTTTGTTGCTCGTGCGCTGGGCTAAATATTGTCTGAAGAATTCTACCGGGGGTCTTACAACTACAAATACAACTGCAAAAACAAGAAGTATCTGTATAAGCATCGAAATGCGTTCATCGTACGCCAGACCGTCAGCAAGAATAATGCTGTCGATTGCATAGGCGACGAGTAAAGGAATAAGGAGCGGGATACCAAATTTCAGTACACCGATTAAAATCGTTAAACCGATAATACCGTAATACGGCTTAACGAATTGCATATAACGTCTGATCATCTATGAGTGTGCCTCCATTAAATTAGTAAAACCAATCAACGATATGCCGATTGGTTAATGTTCATTATTAAAACGATGGTGCCATACCTTTATAAAATCTGGAGCGAATGGTCCTTTTTTATGTTCTATCCACTGCTGGAGTTCATCGACCTGGTGTTTTAATATCTCGTCGATACTTTCTGGATAATTCATCTTGCTGCGGTGCACTTTGTATTCATCTTCATCAAGCAGATGATATTTGCCGTCCGGATATACTTTTATATCCAAATCGTAGTCGATATACTTAATCGCTTCATCATCGCAGGCATATGGTGAGGATAAGTTGCAGTAATAATAGACACCGTCATCTCTGAACATGCAGATAACATTAAACCAGAAATCTTTGTGAAAATAAACGATAGCGGGTTCTCTTGTCACCCATTTACGCCCGTCACTTTCTGTTACAAGTGTACGGTTATTTCCACCAATAACGACGTGATCCGTTCCTTTCAGAATCGTCGTTTCACTCCATACCCGGTGGATTTTACCATCATGTTTATAGCTTTGAATCCTCATTTTGCTTCCCTCTGCCGGGATGGATTCCATCACCATAATACTGCCACCACCTTTATTATTTACGTAAACAGTATAGCACAGCATCATGCGTTTTAAAAATTTACAGTTCGGAATCCGGTACTGTACTAATTAAGTTAACCATTTTCTGCATTGCAACACTCATTGGAAGTTTTTTCACATCTTTCAAGGGGATAAAGTTTTCATTATCATTCACTGTATAAACAATGTAGCCTTCCATGTACCAGATTTTATGTGTAAACACATGCTTATGACTGCCCACCGGTGCTCCCGGCTGACTGAGATGAATATTATATTTCTCTTCAATTGACTCTAAAGACGTATCCACATCGAATCTCGGCAGTTCATACATACCTTTTAATAAATCATCTTCCTGCTTGATTAAAAGAATTTCGTCTTTATCATTCAAAATAAAATAGACATTATAATAATACTCCTGCTTCGCTTTCTTTTTCTTTTTCAGCGGATACTGCATGACTTCGTTTGCTTTCAGCGCTTCGCAGTGGTCCTTTACCGGGCAGATGACACATTTAGGCGTACGCGGCGTACAAATAGTCGCTCCGAGTTCCATCAGCGCCTGATTAAAATCTCCTGCTTCAAGAGGCATATCTTTTTCTATAAAATGTTTAACATCTTTCTGTACACTTGCTTTAGTCATATCCCGTCCATCGCGGTTCAGCCTCGACATAACACGGAGCACGTTGCCGTCGACAGCGGCAAGAGCATTGTTAAATGCGATGCTTTGCACTGCTCCGCCGATGTACGGCCCGACACCTTTCAATTTAAAAAATTCTTCAGGACAATCCGGCACTTTTGAATCATATTTTTCCTGCACTTCCTGCACTGCATGCTGAAAGTTTCGGATTCTGTTGTAGTAGCCGAGCCCTTCCCAATCCTTCAGAAGATCCTGCTCGTCTGCTTCTGCCAGAGCATCGAGACTCTCATATTTTGTTATAAATTTCTCATAATAGGGTATTACAGTAATGACTTGAGTCTGCTGAAGCATAACTTCGCTCAGCCAGATTTTAAAAGGATCGGAAGTCTCGCGCCACGGCAGTTCCCTTTTATTTGCGTGATACCAATTAAGTAATGTATTATTAAATACCGGTCTTTTAAACATTTAAAAACTCACCTTTTAAAATATATTTATAAATAAAATGCCGTATTGAAACGGAGTGACATTATGGATACATTAACACATACCTTAATGGGCGGTACGATTGTCGGTCTGGCCCATATCGATCCTTCAGTAGATCCTGTGTCTGCCGGATTTATTACGACCGCTGTCGGCGCATCACTGATTCCCGACCTCGACACTGTCCTAAAAATGAAAAATAATGCTGTATATATTAAAAATCACCGGGGGATTACTCACTCTCTCCCGTTTACTGTGCTTATCTGGCCGCTGACCCTCGCTGTATTAAGCAGCGTATTTTTCGGTCTTCCCTTTATCAATATGTACTTATGGTCGCTGTTTGCCGTCTCTCTCCATGTATTTTCGGATATTTTTAACGCCTACGGCACCCAGGCTCTCCGGCCGTTTAATCATACATGGCTGCAGCTCGGCTTTATAAATACCATCGATATTCCAATAATAGTCATGCATATCCTATACTTTATACTGTGGTTCTCCGGTTTTAACCCTGTCACACTGTTCGTTGTATTATACGCTGTGATGATTCTTTATTATATTGTACGGTTTATCTATCAGAGGTATTTAGTTAATAAAATTAAAGAACGGCTGCCGGATGATGAAATTACCCGTGTCTTCTGTCTGCCGACTATCCGCTTCAATGAATGGCGCGTCGTCGTCGTTGCAGAAAAAGCATACTATGTCGGCCGTACTTTTAAAGGCCAGGTGGTGTTTTATGACCGTTTTGAAAAAATCGGTCCGCTTGAAGGGGAATTATTTGAAGCGGTTAAAGATGATAAAAACTTTATATCATTTACCTTCTTCTCTTCAATATACAGATATGAAATTAAAGAAATCAGCAATGATACAGTGGAAGTCAGATATATCGATCTCAGATATTTAAAAGACGGACATTATCCTTTCGTTTGTATTATGCATCTCGACAAAGACGATTACGAAGTGCAGTCGAGCTATACCGGGTGGGTATACTCAGAAACTAAGCTGCAGCAGAAATTAGCCAATAATTAAATGACAGCATGCCTAGAATTCAGGCATGCTGTTTTTTTCATTGTATAATTGAATTTTCATTTTGTTATATGCTTCGAACATCCAAAGATATAAGATAGCCATCTGAGTGACGTAAAGCACATCAAAGGGCAGACGGTTAACAGTCCATGCCTGATGAATGGCATTATTCTGGAGTCCGTTAATCACATAATAAAATGGATTAAGACTGAAAATATTTTCAACCGCGGAAGGCAGCTGTTCCGGCAGATAAAATACCGGCACGATAAGCAGGACGATAACAAAAAGCACAGGATTTATTTTATTTGTATTGATGTGCATCGACACGCCTAAAAATAGCATTGTAAAAGGTATGACCAGAATCACACCGAGAAGGATATAATACAGCAGCGAGTATATATTCATCATCCAGTTATCAACAAAAAGCGCTGTAAAAGCACTGTACATAGTAATAAAAATCATAAACATAATCGTCTGGTAAATCATAGTCGGCAATATTCTTAAATACAGCGGTATATAATTTACTTTTAAAATGGAATCTTTAACGTATGCTTCATTTTTATTCAGAATTACCATGCTGAAGATCCACACTGCAGCCATAAAACCTACCGTTCCGTAGAGAACCCGGACCATAGTACTGTCTTCCATCGTCATAAAGCCGATAAAAAGAAGTATCAAGCCCGCAATGTAAATAAGCACAGGCGACAAGTTTAATAAAGTAAATCTGTCGGCCTGCCTGAATACGCGTCTAAGCAAGTATCTGACTCTGTAATTCATATCCGCGCACCTACCTTCTCAAATAATTCCAGTTATTTTGAACGCTGTCATAAATCATAAATCCTTCATCTACTCTGAAAATAGTAACTTCGCCTGACAGATTTAAATCTTCTGTAATGGTATTATTTTCAGCACCTTCAAATTCCATGGAGAATACTGTATCTCCGCTGAAATGGTAAGTAATCGGAATACCTGCCACACTGCCGTGATTTTCATCAAGAACATCAAATGTAATATTTTGTTCCAGGAATTCCCGTTCGCCATTTAAGTAATTTGAATAAAACAGATAATTATTCTGAATTACCGGACTTGTATACTCAAGCAGGGTCATAAAATCTTCTTCTGTATACAGACTTGCCGGGTTAAAGTACAGCACTTCATCACGTGTCACTGTTTTTTCAGAATCTCTGTATTTCACAGTATAATTTTCTTCGTCAGCAGCAGTCACTTCAAGGAGTGTATATTGCGGCAGCATCGTCCCGTCCATTTCAAGACCGTCTCTGTCAACGAATGCATATGATAATCTTTCTGATGTTACATCTTCATTTAAATTCTGCTGTTCTTCTGTGAAGGTGGGCGACTCTCCTATAAATGAAATATTCATAAATATCACGAGTGCTGACAGCACCATAATGAAGACCAATACGAGCGTGATAATGATTTTTCGGATGTTGATATTGTCGAGCACAGAAACCTGCTGTTTACCGAGACGTTTAAAGTTTTCACTGTAGCTCGCATCTTCATAAACATGCCTTTTCCATTCAAGATCAAATAAGGATTCCTGTTCTATATTTTTGACCATGCTTTTATCACGCAGATACTTGTTGTAAATTTCTACACCTTTTTCCACGCTGCCCTCAAAACGAATCTGTCCGTAGCTGACCCAGGTAAAATAATTTGCCATCTTTTCTATCGGTTCCAGCGAAGTTTCTAAAAGCAGCACACCTCTGCCGTTTTGTTCATGCATATTCACAATACTGCGGAACTTATCTACATCCTCAAGATGTTCATGAAAGTTAGTATAAATAATTATTTCAACATCAATCAGCCCGGATATTTCCAGCAGAATATGCGCCAGCTGCTTCCGGCTTAATTCCTTCAGCTTCTTACTCAGGTTATTACGGATTACAGGTTTGTTATGCAACAGTTCAATAGTCTTTCCTAATTCTTTTCCGCTTTTATATTCTACGAGCAATTCTTCGATAAAAGAATCCAGGCTGAATGGATTATTAATGTGATCCATCACATCGAGACTTAAAATACCACCGTGAGTTTTAACTTTTCCTGCAGTCGGAGTCAAAGTGCCGGACAGCACTTCTTTAATATAGTACAAAGTTTCGGTATCGCTTAAGAGGCCGAGTACTTCGCCTTCATATAAATGAATATTAATATTTTTAAGATGTATCGGTCCGGCTCTGCCAAGCATACGCTTTTTAAAATCTTTCGCTTCTTTGCTGTAAGACAAATCCAGCCCTTTTAACAAAATTTTATTTTTCATTATCTGACCTGTTTAGGAAGCTGCAGCATACTGACCGGAATAGCTGATTCTTTCTCATCACCATTCACGAAAAAGCCCCAGACAAATATTCCTTTCATATACTCCACTTTAAAATAATGATCTTCCTGGCTGATTACTTTATAAATTTTACCATTCTCAATTTGAGACAAATCAATCAGATAGCATTCCGCAATAATTACTTGGCGTTCCAGCACGCGGTATTCGTTTTCAACGCCCATCATTTCTGCACGTCTCATCGCTTCGCGTTTAGTTTGAATATAATGATTTAACTCTTTGCGAGTCATTTTACTTAAAGATTCATCCATCGTTTATTCCGCCTAACTTTTCACTGATTTTATCATAAGAATACCCTTTGCCCATCAAAGCAGCAATCATTTTCTGCTTAAGTTTAAATCCGCTTTCTTTTTTCTGATACTTATTATAATATTTTTCAAAATCTTTCTCAAAATAAGCATCTTCATCGTAATCATCATCAAAATTTATCAATTCAAAATGATGACCGCTATAACCGCGGAGTGTCAATTTTTCCCGCAGTTTCTGTTTAAACTGAGTATATGAGCCTCTGTGAGTGCGAAGGAATTTATTCTTTAATTTATTCATGCGTTCACTGTCGACCATTTCATCAAAAGATTCAGTTTCCTGCACGATGATGTCTTCTGGAATATGATGTTTTTTAAGCTCTCTCAGAAGATGGCCCGGCCCTTTGTCAGTCGTATTTAAGAGCGTATTTCTTAAGGACCGTGCATAATTTTCATCGTTGAGGTAACCTTCGTCCTGCAGACGATAAATTGTCTGTCTGACAATCTCCGTTTCATAATCCTCACTGAGATAATCAGTCATTTCTTTGTTGGAACGGATTTTATAACTGATATATTTAATCGCAGCAACATAAGCCTGATCGTACTGGATATTTTGAACAATCTCGTTAAATTCTTCTTCTTCCAGCTCTTTTCCCGGTATCAGTACATAGCGCACAAGCGATTCCTCATGCACTTTTATAGACTGTCCGTCATCGAATAAAACATCGTACATTTCCCGCTTCAGTTTTACAATGCGTTTAATTTTCATTAAGCTCACTCCAATAAATCAGATGCGAAAAAGTTGCTCAGTGATTTACTGTGCTCTTTTCTTTCCAGACGGCGTTCCGCACGTTCTTTACCTGTATCGTTCAGCCATTGCAGACGTTCGTTATCGGGCTCGATTTTCGGCACCTCAATAGTTTTGTTGTTTTCATCAAGTGCTACAAATGTTAAAAACGAAAAAGCAGCGAGTTCTCTGCCTGACTCTCTCGTTAAATCTTCTTTTGATATTTTAACCATGACTTCCATCGAACTTCGTCCGGTATGGGTAACCATAGCTTCAAGTATAACGATTTCTCCAATATTAATCGGCAGCAGAAAATCCATCGAATCAATAGAAGCAGTCACTACCGCTGCCCTCGAGTGGCGACGTGCACTGATTGCCGCAATATCATCTACATACTGCAGCAGCCTGCCGCCAAAAAGAGTGCCGTGCGAGTTGGAGTCCGGCGGCAGTACGTTGGCAGTTTTCACTGCATATGATTCAGACATTAATTTTTTCATTTAAATATCCCCTTTGTGAATAAAAATAGAGGAGATTTGCATCCCCTCTAAGTAAAGTTCTTATATTTTGCGCTCAAGCGCTTCTTCCGGTGTATCAATCACAAGTGCATCTTTACTGTGGAATGCTTGTGCCAGGAAGTAATAAAGCACAGCTGAAAAACCGAGAATTGCAAACATAAAAGATAATACGACTAAAAGCATTAGCCAGCTTCCCATAAAAGATCCTCCTCAAGAGATTTTCCAAAATATCAATTAGTTAAATTGTATCATATTTCCACGTGAATTGTAGCCTTATTTTTTAAAATGCCCAGTTGCCTTCGATGAAGACCGGCGTTTCATTTCCATCCTTGTCTACACCATAAATGTTCAGTTTTTCAGAACCAATCATAAAGTCTACATGAGTAATAGAATCGTTTAAACCGGCTCTGTCCAATTCTTCACGCGACATTTCTTTACCGCCCTGCAGCGAGAACGCGTACGCACTGCCGAGAGCGATATGACAGGATGCATTTTCATCGAACAATGTATTATAAAATAAAATTCCTTTGTTTGAAATAGGCGAATCAAATGGCACAAGCGCCACTTCCCCAAGACGTTTCGCACCGGCATCCGTGCTGATAATATTTTTCAGAATCTCGTAGCCTTTTTCAGCTGTGTATTCAACCACTTCACCGTCTTTAAATGTCAGTTTAAAGTCATCGATAATATTACCGCCATGGCTTAGCGGCAGAGTATTAGATACATAGCCGTTTACACGATTTTTGTCAGGCGCGGTAAAAACTTCTTCTGTCGGCATGTTTGCCATAAACGAATCACCGTTTGAATCCGTACTCGACGCTCCTGCCCATAAGTGATTTTCAGGCAATCCGATTGTTAAATCGGTTCCCGGCGCTTCATAACGCAGAGCCGTGAACTGCTTATCATTTAAATAGTCCACTTTGCTGTGAAGAGTTTTATCATGCTCAATCCATGCTTCAACCGGATTGCTGACATCTGCACGCACTGTGTAAAGTATTAACTCGAGCAGCGCATTTACAGCATCATCATCCGAAAGTTCGGGGTAAACCAAGCGTGCCCATTCGACCGACGGGTACCCCGCAACACACCACGAATGAAAATCACTCTGGGTGCGGCTCGAAAATTCTTTAAATGCCTGACCGTTTGCTACCTGCATTGCCTGCAGTTTTTTCGGCGATACGTCTTTAAGCAATTCAGGAGAGCTTGATATAATACTCAGAAAACCTGCTTTTTCATCGCTGTAGTACATGCGCTCCGCAACTTGGAAATCGTGTATAACTGCGAGTTCCTCTTCGGTGCGGTAAGTCGCATTCAGCCTTGCAATAGTATCGTCTGAAAGAGAGACCTTAACTTCTTTTGAGCCTCTTTCATAAGCGATTTTCGTAACAAGTCTGACAAGCGGAAGTGCATCGGCCGTCGCTCTGATATATAATCTTTTGCCATCAGTAATATTAATTCCTACATCGACGAGCAGCTCTGCATATTTATATAATTTGTCTTCAATATTCATCATATAATCACTGCTTTCTCATTTTTGACAATTCTTCAATGATAGCTGACTGTTCGCCTGCTGAAATCTGGCGGCGCGAGTCCAGCATTTCTTTAATATCATTTAATTCGCTAATTTTTTCATCGCTGTAATCTTCAGATTTAAAAACACCTTTATTTACGACGTTTAACTTTTCTACAATATCATTTAAAATCTGTTCTTTATCCATGATGATCCCCTTTCCATTCCTTATAAACTATCTTAACAAAATATAAGAAAAATATATATTATCTTACAAGATTACAGAAAAAATGCTTTCTCTGTTATTCTGCTTAATTTCTTAGACTAAAAAGTTTATACTTAGTAAATATAGGTTATATTTAATAGAAAGCTAACTAAAGGAGAATCAGTTATGAAAAACAAACTAGTACCAGCTATAGTAATTGGAGCCGCTGTCGGCGGATTAATTGCATTAATCGATAAAGGCACGCGCGATTCCGTAGTTTCAAATACTAAGAGTATTAAACATTACGCAACGAATCCTGATGATCTTAAACAGCGTTTCAACGAACCGTCAGGTGAACCATCTAAAGTGGAAATGATTAAAGATGAAATTTTATTCTGGAAAGATACTATAGAAGAAATCCGCCGCAACAATCCGGAACTTGAACGTGCGGTTATGGATGCTAAGGATACTTTCCAGGCTAAAAGAGAGAAAAAACTAAATTAAAAATAAACAGGACTATGATACTATAGTCCTTTTGTTTTAGGTGAGGTGAAGTTATGTCTAAAAATGAAACATCATCCAATCTGCTGAATCAGATTAAAGAAGAAAAAGAGAAAGAAAATAAAAATAACGATGTCTTTGTCGATAAGACTAATTTTAAATCAAAAGATGCAAAAAAACCGGATGAACATCTGTATGTTTCTAAAATTAATAAACCAGCCAAGTTAAAAGAAGATGCGGGATTTTTCAAACGGCTGTTATTCAGGTTTTCACATGACAACACAACAGGGATGGCCGCACAGCTTGCATACTATTTCCTGCTGGCGATATTCCCGCTCTTGATTTTCCTGTTATCAATCGTTCCGCTGTTCAGAATTGAACCGGATCTTATTACAGGATTTATCCAGGATTATGCACCTTCAGAAATTTCAGGACTGCTGGAAGGTATTATTACCGACGTGTTAAGCAACTCCGGCGGCGGTATTTTATCAATCGGTTTAATTTTAACGCTGTGGTCAGCATCAAACGGTATGACTGCACTGATGAATGCCTTTAACGTCGCGTATGACGTCGAAGACAGCCGCAACTTTGTAAAAGCAAAATTATTGTCAGTATTCTTTACAGTTATTTTATCATTATCAGTAATACTGACATTTGTACTCATCGTATTCGGTGAACAAATCGGTAACTTAATGTTCGGCGTTATCGGACTCGACGACCAGTTCTCATTGGTATGGAACTTAGTCAGAAGTATTTTACCAGTACTGCTCGTATTCATTGTATTCCTTATCATGTACATTACTGCTCCAAATATTAAATTGAAAATTAAGTCGGTTATCCCGGGCACGATCTTTACGACAGTTGCTTTCCTCGTTGCATCATGGGGATTCAGTTTCTACGTATCTAACTTCAGTAACTATTCAGCAACATACGGTTCAATCGCCGGTGTAATCATTTTAATTTTCTGGTTGTACATTACTGGTGTTATAATAATTCTGGGTGCGCAAATTAACTCGATTTTATACAAGCGCACTATAGAGAAAGAACAGCAAACACAAAGTAATGAAGAGGAAGTGTCAGTTTAAAATGACTTTATTGGAAGATTTACTCGAAGCAAATGAAGCTTTCGTTAAAAATGAAGAATTCAAAGCTTTTAAAACCGATAAGACACCAAACAAAAAAGCAGTTTTTTTAACTTGTATGGATACGAGATTATCTGAGCTGTCGATTAAAGCATTGGGCTTAAAAAATGGCGACATCAAACAAATTAAAAATGCCGGTGCCGTTGTATCACATCCTTACGGAAGTACGATGCGCAGCCTGCTCGTTGCAGTTTACGCACTGGGCGTGGACGAAGTCTACATCATGGGACACCATGACTGCGGCTTTGGGGCACTCCAGCCGGAACCCGTTATTGAAGAAATGAAAAACCGCGGTATCACTGATGAAGTCTTCGAAACACTCGAATACTCAGGTATCGAAGTCTCTGACTGGCTTAAAGGATTCGACAGCGTCGAAGAAAGCGTCAGAGAAACAGTCGATAACGTTAAGAACCATCCATTGATGGCTAAAACAGTACCTGTGCACGGCATGATTATCGACCCTGAAACAGGGAAAGTTGATCTTGTTATAAACGGCTACGACAAAGCAAAATAATATATTTTTCTGAAGCCGGACCCATTTGAGGGTCCGGTTTTTTGTTATTTTAGTATGAACCTTCTTGTCGGCCGACGTCGCGGATTTTGTGAAGGTGTCCGCTGATGTTGATTATTTTCTTTATCAGGAATAATGTTAGAATTTATATTGCTAAACTGATAATAAAACTAAAGGGGCATAATCATGAAAAAAGCACCAAAAGATGATTTTATCACTAAATACTTTTTAACAATAATAATACTCGGAACGTTTCTCATCAATTCAATTTCCATGACGGATGGGTTTAAAGAGAATGTCGGGACACATTTCGCACTTACTTTAATACTCAGCTTTATGACTTTATCAATTGAACTTTTTGTAAATAATAAAAATTTGGATCCCAAAGAAAAGGCAATAAAAGCAGGTATTCCAATCGTCTTATTTACATTAATCGTTTTCGCATTCAGTACCGTTTTTCTTTATGTTTAATAGTTGATAAATTTTACCTAATCAATGAGCGTCGCTCATTGTTACGCATCACACAAAAAATCCACACGCACACCAAAAACCCTGTACATCCAATGGATGCACAGGGTTTTTCATTTAAAATCAGTCTTCTATTTTAGTCAGCAGTTTCGGGCCGTCGCTCGTTACCATAATTGTGTGTTCTTTTTGTGCAACGTAGCTGCCGTCTTTTGTTTCAAAGGCCCAGTCATTCTTACCGTCTGTCACAATCGTTGCTTTTGAAGAAATAAACGGCTCTACCGCAATAACCATTCCTTCTTTTAAGATTGTTCTGTCCGTCGGATCGTAATAATTCATAATATGCTGCGGCTGGTCGTGCAGACTTTTGCCTACTCCGTGACCTGTTAAATTTTTAATAACAGTCAGTCCGTTCTGGCGTGCTGTGTTAAATACTGCACGGCCAATTTGACTCACTTTTGCACCCGGTTTAATTTTCTTCAGTGCTTCTTCGAATGCCATTTCAGTCACATCGATGACTTTCTGTTTTAACGGATCTTCATTTTCTCCAGCGATAAATGAAATTCCTGTATCTGAATAATAACCGTCTTTTACTGCTGATACGTCGACGTTAACAATGTCTCCGTCTTTAATTTTTCGCGGGCCGGGAATTCCGTGAGCAACTTCTTCGTTGACACTGATACATGTGTACCCGGGGAAGTCATACTCGCTGATCGGCGCACTTTTTGCACCGTATTCTTCAAGCAGTTTTCCTGCATAGTCATCGAGCTCTTTAGTCGACATGCCGACTTCAGCATATTCTACAGTCGCTTTTAAGACACGGCCGCATATTTGCCCGATTTCTTCTAATTTTTCTAATTCTTCCTGTGTTTTTACTATCATTTTTTATACCTTCTTACTTTTAGTCTTATTTAACAGTATAACAAAGTTGCTACATTATAAAATCATATATGGTCATATTTCTGTACAGCCGTTCTTCAATTCCTGAAACGGTCACTCCGATTAAACGTATCGGAACATCCTGCTCTTTCACTTCGTGGTACAGGCTATAGGCATAATGATATATATCTTCACTTTTAAATATAGGATCCATCGTCATCATTTGTCTTGAGTGCGCTTCAAAGCCGCCGGTTTTTATTTTTACCGTCACTACTCTGCCTGCAAGCTGTCTGTCGTCGAGTCTTGTACTCACTTTTTTAGACAGTTCTTCCAGTACAGCTAATATTTCAGCATCGTCGTTTCTATCGTAATTAAATGTTGTTTCTTTGCCGACAGATTTTCTTTCACGCTGCACTGTCAATTCGTTTGTGCCGATTCCACGTGCCTTATTATATAAACTTTCACCGCGTTTCCCAAATTTCAGTATTAAGTCATTTTTAGATAAATCATATAAATCTTTTCCTGTTTTGATTCCCATGCCGAGCATTTTCTCTTCGGTCACTTTGCCAACGCCGGGAAATTTCCCTATGGGGAGTACATGCAGAATCTCGAGCACGTTATTATAATCTATAACGGTGGTTGCCTTCGGTTTATTCATGCCGGAAGCAATTTTAGCAAGGTACTTATTATAAGAAATTCCGCTGCTTGAAGTCAGTCCCGTCTTTTCAAAAATATCGCTTTGAATAGATAATGCAATTTCTCTTGAAGATGTTTCTCTATTGACGAGTTCTGTAATATCTAAATATGCTTCATCCAGACTCAGCGGCTCTATTAATTCTGTATAACTTAAAAATATTTCCCTGATCTGAGCTGAAATCTCTTTATACCGTTCAAAACGCGGATGGACAAATATACCGTCCGGGCACAATTTATGAGCAGTTTTGGTCGGCATGGCTGAATGCACACCGAATTTTCGCGCCTCATAACTTGCTGTCGCGACAACACCTCTATTAAACGAACGCCCGCCGACTATGACAGGCTTCCCTCTCAGTTCAGGATTGTCATGCTGTTCCACTTGGGCATAAAACGCGTCCATATCTATATGAATGATTCGTTTTTCCATCATCTTCACCCAAATTCATTATAGCAAATAACGAACACACGTTCTACCACTTAAATTGTCTGTTTCTCAGTTTCGTACAGGCTCATGCCTACTTCGGTATCGACAGCATAAGACAGATGCTTATGTTTTAAAATTAAATATAGATAGTAGAAATCCCCTGCACAGGCGCCTGTATGAAGAGCAATATAGTATTTATACGCCGGGTTCGGCAGCAGAAACATCATCGTCATCATAACCGCCGTCAGAATTACAAAAGGCATAACGATAATGATAAAAAACTGCCCTCTTGTATACACAGTACCCGGTGAAGTCGCATAAGCCATTCCTGCTTTAAAGCCGAATTTTACTTTTCCTGACGGATTAAAAATTTTAAAAAACAGGCCGTGGATTGCTTCGTGAACAATGATAATAATAAAAAATAGTGCGATAATAAAAAATACTGCACCGGCAATGCCAAATTGTTCTCTGCCGACAAGGGCGCTGCCCGTCGGTTTAATAACGAGTCCTTCAAGTAAATACAACAATATAAAGGTGCCGATCATTGCCAGAATTTGAATCCATGATATGCTTTTTAAGGCAGATTTATTTTCAAAAATATTCAGTTCTAACTTATCCATGTACATGCCTCTCTCTAATTCATCTGTAAATAACATATCATAATTTTAACAGCCATAACACAGGAGTGATTTAATGAATATAACAATTATCGGCGGAGGTCTTGCCGGAGCATCAATCGGCTATCATCTCGTCAAAATGGGAAACAGCGTAAAGATATACGACCGCAAAGATAAAGGCCAGGCTACCTTCGCATCAGCAGGTATTGTCTGTCCCTGGATCAGCCAGCGCCGCAATAAAAAATGGTACCGGCTTGTGACAAAAAGCGCTCATTACTATCCGGATTTTATCAGCACGCTTGAAAAAGAATCCGGTATGTCGACAGGATATAAGAACAGCGGTGCTATATGTCTGTTCAAAGAAAATATTTTTGACAAGGCAACGAAAAGAATCAGCGATAAGGCGGTTGATAATCCGGATGTCGGGCAAGTAAGGCAGCTTACCAAAGAAGAACTGTCTGCTTTGCATCCGGCGCTCACGACTGAGTATCCCGCTCTAATAGTAGAAGGCGGCGGCCAGGTCAGAGGACAAAAACTGCTTGCTGCTATTAAAGAAGCTTTTATCGGACTTGGAGGCAGATGGGAAGAGAAGTCTTATGAAAACAGCATTGATGATGATACTTTTAAAATTTATACAACCGGTGCCTGGGGGAAAGAGCAGAAATATAAACCTGAAATTGCCCATCAGCGTGCAGAGATTATGCATTTTAAATTGTTAAAGCAGCAAGTGCAGCAGTCTCCTGTCGTGATGGCACTCGGACCAACCTATATTGTGCATCTGGAAAATGATAAGTACGTTATCGGAACGACCCATATCGATACTGATTCTTTCGATACTGAACCCTCCGAAGAAAGCTATAACTATTTACGCGATGAATTATATAAATATTTTAAACCGGAAGACGTCGAGATTACTGAAATGGGGGTCGGTTTAAAACCTTACACCCGGGATTTTCTGCCTTTCATCGGCTACGTCGATAATAATACTTTTGTCGTGAACGGTATGGGTTCTACAGGCTTAACTGCAAGTCCTTTTGTCGGCAAGGAAGTCGCGCTTCTTCTGAACGGTATGCCGACTGAACTGGATTTAAATGACTACAGCTATACCGAACCGCAAAATTAAAAAGACTTCCAAAAGGAAGTCTTTTTTTATACGAAGAAATTTATCATTGCATAGATGTAATACAAGAATAAAATCACGTTGAATATTAATACGAAAAGCCACAGTTTTTCTTTTCTATACCTGTAGTTAACAGACCCGAATAGTGTTCCAAGTGATGTCAGAAGTATATTTAAAATCCATACGACGGATGCATCCATAAAGAGAGGCAGCAGTAACACCAGGACTGGAATTGCCACACAAAATATTCTTAACATATACTGCCTCCTCAGCTAAATAATTAATTTCATTATACAAAATTTATAACTATCTGCTACCAGTTGCGGTGCAGAATACGGGCAATATGATAATCTTCCCGTTTATATAATTTAAACATAAAATACATCAGTATCAAGAGACCCGCTTCAATGTCCGAGATGTCATCAACATATATTTTATGGTCGTTCATCGAGCCGATTAAGTTATCTTCACGGTGCATTGTTAATGTGACCTCTTTATCATCTTTAAATACGTAAGGTGTCTCGAGTACAGTGCCGTCCGCTCTGAAATTCATAAAGTTATGAAGTTTACGTTCTTTAAAGGTAAATCGTTTGCCCATATATTCAACTGTATATTTTGCTACATTTAAGTCTTTAAATCTTCTTCTTTGAAGACCGAGCAAAATCTCAGTACCGCTGACATGCTGAAAACCGTAAGTATTCTTCTCATCACAGCCTAATATCGTTGTAGCAAACACATCTCCGACAACGTTATTATGACTATCTAAAATCGTTACACCCTGATGTTGTTCTTCGTCGATAACTTTGGCATATAACTGCTGCACTGAACACCCTCCTGTCACACATACTCCATTTCTATCAGTTTACCATAATTCATAATGAAAAGAGTATCCTCACAAATGAAGATACCCTGAATCAGTACAATTTATTCTTACTTTAACTTAAAATTAAATCCGTCAGTTCCGATGCTTCCAATTTGCCGAAATAATGATTTAGATCAAGTGAGTTCAGTTTTTCATTCAGGTCTTCTCTGACCACCCTTGTTCCTTTCAGAGCTTCTTCGACATCTGCAATGTCACCCTGTCCGAAAAAGTCGCCGAAAATTGAGCATTGATCAATTCTGCCTCCCTCAATTTCGAGAGAAATGTCTACTGTTCCTGCCGATAAACGGCTGTCTCTATTATATGAATAACGCGGAGATTTACCATAATTCCAGTCCCAGTTTTTATACTTTTCTTCAACAAGTTTATCGATTTGATGCCAGTCTTCAGCAGTAAGTTCATAACGTTTTGCATCTTTGACATCATCGATTGACAGGAATTCTTTAATAATTAAATCTTTAAATTCATCTGTCGTCACATTTTTGTATTCAGGCGCCAAATGTTCACGCAGAGTTGTCACTCTGCTCTGTACTGATTTGATTCCTTTAGACTCGATTTTCTTGCGGTTAGGGTTCAGTACAGCAACCATTGCTTCAACGTTAATGTCGAGCAGGAGTGAAAATCCGCCGTACACCCGGCCGTTTGACATTGTCATCGCTCCGCCGGATACTTTTTTGCCGTCTATAACAAGATCATTTCTGCCGCTCTGTTCTACATTTTTTACACCGAGATTATTCAAAGCTTTTATTACAGGTTCATACATCTTTTTGTAATTTCCGTAAACACCTGTGTCTTCCGGCACTAAGAAACAAACGTTAACTGCACCGTCATCTACTAAAATTGCGCCGCCGCCGGTATCTCTTCTGACGAGAAGAATATCATTTTCTTCCAGGTAATCCTGATTTACTTCAGATACAGCATTCTGGAAGCGTCCGATTTCTACTTTCGGGGCACAGTGATAAGGGAATATAATTCCTTCGTCCAAAAAGATATTGTTTTGAACGTAAACCTGCATCGCAAGTGCGTAAGCACCGTCTGTAATATATTCTCCATTGCGGAATGGTTCGATTAAATACATTATAGTCACCCTTACCTCTTAATTTTTATGGGCATTTAAAATCGTCTTTTGAATATCGTCTGTTAAAAAAACTGTCTGTGCTTTAATAGCTTCCGGAATTCTGTAAGATTTCTGATTCATTGTCACGAACAGTGCATCTTCATTTTGACGCGTCTGACGCCAGAATGGATGTTTTATAAATTGAGGCGTTGTATGACCAACACCTATTTCAAGATACATAACTTTACCTTTTTGATGGTCTTTTAAAAATGCATTATAAGTATCGCGCTCTGCATTAAATTTTTCATCTTCCACCATCCCTTTTTCTGCGGTGCGCTTATTCTTCTCAAGCGGTGCACTGCACTTTGGACAGTGCGGAACAAGTTCTGATGGTATTTTCATATCCTGCTGCTCTTCAGCCATTCTCCGTATCAGTTCATCATCCCGGTAGGTTTTATCATGACAGAAACGCGAACATTGCATTAAGGCATATTCACCCTGATAATAAAGTACTTTATCCATGTTATAGCCGGCAGCATAAAAAGCATTATCGGCATTCGTCGTAATGACATGATAAGGTTTTGTCTCAATCATTTTCTTGAGCGCAGTATAAGCTTCGCCTCTCGGCTGATCTAAATAATTTAATACTATAAAACGGCTTTGAAACGCCCAGTATTCTTCCCAGGTCGGAAACTTATACAGACTTGCCTGCAGCATATCAAACCAGTTATATTTTTCGATAAAATCCGGGAAATTATTTTTAAAGCGCTCCCCGATATATGTAAAACCGTCAGCTGCTGACATTCCGGCACCGATACCGACGACTACCGCATCAGCTTCACCGATTAGTCCGGCGAGCAGTTCACTTTCTGTTTTTTTCTCTTTCAGTGTCATCCAAGCGTCCATCCAAATACAACCTCTCTCAAGTCAAAAGATTCTTATAGATTTTTAAATCGTCCTTACTAAATACATTAAATACAACCTTAATTTCAGACCCCGTCTCCTCTAAATATTCTTGTACAGTATTTACTGCAATTTCTGCAGCTTTTTCTTTCGGGTAACCAAAGACCCCGGTAGATATACTGCAGAAGGCAATTGTTTTGATTTCTTTTTGCCTGGCAAGTTCAAGACAGCTTCTGTAACATTTAGCAAGCAGGTCCTGTTTCATCTGAGATACTCTCTCGTCCTGAACTACCGGCCCTACTGTATGAATAACATAGTCAGCAGGCAGATTATAAGCGGACGTGATTTTCGCCCTGCCTACCGCTTCTTTTCTGCCCTGTTTTCTCATTAGTTCCGCACATTCAAGACGTAATTCCGCTCCTGCTTTCGTATGAATAATATTATCGATGCAGTTATGATTAGGAATCAGGCAGCCGAGCATTTCAGTATTGGCTGCATTGACGATTGCTTCAATTCTCAGCGCCGTGATGTCTCCCTGCCATATGTAAAGCTGCTTTTTCACGGGTTTCAGCGATTCAAATTCCGTCACATTTCCAGCATTATATTCTGATAAAAACGCATCCTGCACATCGAGAAATTCCCTGCTGATTTTAACTGCGGGACGTTCGTTGGCAAGTCCCCGGAATACTTCAAAACGTTCGTTAAAACTGTCCGGCACCGACTGTTCAATATTTTTTTCCTGCTGCATATAAGATATTAAAAAATGGAGTCTGTCTGTCTGAGTCATCATATAATTTCACCCAATTCTAAAAAAAGACTTACACCCTATGTAAGCACATATGAATGCAAGCCTTAAAATATATATTCCGCTTTTATTTAAGCATCAGCAAGCGCATTAAATTCAGCTTCGTCAACACCGGTAAGTTTAACAACCCAGCTTTCATCTGCTTTAGCCGAGTTTAACAGTGTAGGCTCGTCTGTTGCCTTCTCATTAACTGCAACAATTTTACCAGCAAGCGGTGATGCCAGGTCAAGAACTGTTTTAGATGCTTCAAGCTCAAGCAGCGAATCGTTTTTAGCTACCTCTTCAGCTTTTGTAAATTCTACAAATCCTACAGTACCGATATCGTCCTGGAGTTCCGGAGTCATGATAAGCGTGTACTCCTCGCCGTTTTTTTCAACCCATAAATAGTTAGCAACCTTTTTCATTGTTATCCTTCTTTCTATTTTTTAAATTGAATTCTGATGATATTAATTCCAGTGCACGCTGTCTGTTTTCAGCACCCGGCATCAGCGGAATCAGCAGAAGTTCGTCGGCGCCGAATGTTTCTGCAAGTGTCTCCAGCTGCTGTTTTACACTCTTTCCATCTCCCACCACCATACGCGAGCGGTTTGCCGACAGCTTTTTCAGTTCTTCTACAGTATAAGTGTATTTCTCTGCAGTTTCAACCGATGGAAAACGTTCAAATTCACTGAAATTCATTTTGCCGAGAAGCCATAGATCTAAAGCCTTTGCGAATCTAGACGCTTGTTCATTTGTCTCTGCAATGACTACAAAAGGTGAGATCATAACATTCGGCTTCTCCATGACCGGAGACGGCACGAAATGTTCCCTGTATACACGCGCTGCTTCTTTACCGACCTCAGTTTTATCTTTTGAAGTATGAGGAAACAGGCCGAACGTATACCCAATACCCTGGCGGGCAGCAAGTTCCGCCGTGCGGACACTCGTGCTGAGCACCCACATTTCCGGATTCGTTTCTCCTTTTGGATTTGCAGCAACCTCATTAAAACGGTGATTCTCATCATCGGTATTCGTAACGTATTTCTTTATATCACTGATGTTTTCTTCATAACGCTGCTTTCGCGGACGCATTTCGTTCATCGATTTGTTAACCGCAGGGGTCCCAAGCGTGTTTCCAACACCAAGGTCTACTCTGCCCGGATATAAACTCTCCATTACCCTGAAATTCTCAGCAACTTTCAGAGGGCTGTAATGCGGAATCATTACCCCTCCGGAGCCGAGCCGGATAGTTGATGTCTGGCCGAGTATGTGCATCATTAACAGCTCAGGGCTGCTGCTCGCAAATGCATTCACATCGTGATGTTCCGCCATCCAGAACCGTTGAAAGCCTAAACTCTCAGCAGCTTGGGCAAGCTTAACAGTTTCTTTCAGTGCAGTTTCCGGCATTTGCCCCTCATCTATAACAGCATAATCCAATACGCTAAATTTAATCATTTGAACAAATCCTTTAAGGCACATTTGTATTCCAAATTATACTTATTATATCGGTGTTAAATTTTATCGTCAATGTAATTGTAATGCTCAACATCCGTGCCTGTTAAACCATTATGTATTCAGCGTTTTCCTAAGTAAAAAGGATGGAACAGCTAATAAAGCCGCTTCATCCTTTTTATCCATCATTTAGAGTACACTTTTAGAAGCAGCTCTCCATTATGCACTTCACTCTTCATGGCGACCAGGTTTTCATCTGAAGTATCGATGACGTATTCTCCGGAAAGGTTATCAGCGTTCCGATAGAATAATTTGATGCGGTCAATGCTGAAAAAATCATGCTCAAGCATAGCAAGCATACTGTTCATATGGTCGAATTCTGCATAATTCTCGCGCTCAAGAAGTGCCTTATTCCGCTCATCCTGGTAATCGGCCAGGGATTTACGGTTAATAACTAATTCAGCCTCATTTTCTTTTAGTTCCAGACGGTTAAAATGTTTCACATCAATTGTGATTCTTTTCTCACCGAGGCCAACAATATCATCGACAAAAGACACGCCGGTAATTTTTATATTTTCAATATCGGAGACATCCAGTAATTGCTTCATTTATTTACCCTCACACTATTTTTTATACTGACATGATTGTATCATAGTAACTGAACGGACTCAGCACGGCTGCTCATAATCAATATCAGGATGATACTGATGCGATTTTCCAACCAGCTGATTGACATTAATTTTATACCTTGCTACTTTGAAAGTAATAAGAAAAGAACGTACATATTAAGGAGAAGCATGATGAATAAAAAATACTCGCCTTTATTTAAACCTTTACTTTTACCGAACGGGATTGAACTGTCAAACCGTTTCGTCCTCTCGCCGATGATTACAAACTCATCGACTGTCGACGGCTATGTTACCGCTGAAGATGAGCTATATCATGCACGAAGAGCAGCATCAGCACCGATTCAAGTAACAGGAGCTGCTTATATCGAACCTTACGGCCAGCTGTTTGAATACGGCTTCAGCGTTAGTGATGACCGGACAGTGCCGGGGTTGAAAAAACTCGCTGCAGCGATGAAAAAAGACGGTGCTAAAGCGATATTGCAGTTAACCCACGCCGGGCGGTTTTCCAATCAGGCTATACTGGATCTTGGAGTGGTTTACGGCCCGAGCTTTATGGAATTAAACACACCAATTAAACACCAGGTGCTGCCGATGACAAAACGTAAAATCGATACAGTTATTCAGCAGTATGCAGATGCTGCAAGACGGGCAATCGATGCCGGATTTGACGGTGTGGAAGTATCAGCAGCCCAGCGTCTGTTAATCCAGACATTTTTCTCTAAATTTTCGAATGAACGTGAGGACGAGTACGGCGCAGCTTCACTCGAAAACCGTTCCCGTTTCGGCCTCGAAGTGATTAAAGCAGTCAGTGACGTAATTAAAGAACATGCGCCTGCAGATTTTATCTTCGGTTTCAGAGGCACGCCTGAGGAAACCCGCGGCGATGACGTCGGCTACAGCGTAGATGAATTTTTACAGTTCGTCGATTGGGCCCGGGAAATTACAGATATCCATTACCTCGCTATCGCAAGCTGGGGACGCAATATTTATCAGAATGAAGTCCGTGCAGCCGGTCCGCACCAGGGTGAACCTGTTAATAAAGTCGTTTACGAACATGTAAAAGGAGAAATTCCGATGATGGCAACAGGCGGTGTAAATTCACCGGACAAAGCACTGGAAGCATTGGAATATGCAGACATGGTCGGTGCCTCCAGCCCGTTCATTACAGAGCCGGATTTTGTCACGAAACTGCGCGACGGCCGTGAAGATGAAATAGATCTGCAATTTACTATTGATGACTTGGATGATTTGAAAATACCGAAAGCAGCATTTAAAGATATTGTCCGCATGATGGATTACGGTGAAGGACTGCCAAAAGAAACGCGGGATGAACTGCGCAGGCTGGCAGATGAAGACTAGTGTATTCTGTGCTTGAGAGACGTTGTTGATTTAACAAAGTCCATGCAGACTAGGCTACGTACTTTGTTGATTTGATAAAGTTCATGCAAATCAGTCTATGGACGTTGTTGATTTGACAGAGTACATGCAAATCAGGCTATGGACGTTGTTAATTTGACAGAGTACATGCAAATCAGGCTATGGACGTTGTTAATTTGACAGAGTACATGCAAATCAGGCTATGAACGTTGTTGATTTGACAAAGTTCATGCAAATCAGGCTATGAACGTTGTTGATTTAACAAAGTACATGCAGATGGTTTCACGAACTCTGTATCTTCCACAAAGTCCATGGGTTTTTATCCTTTTAAATAAAATTCTCTATACAGTAATTTAGCCCATCCTTTTCCGGGTATTATATTTAAGTATGTTCTTAAACAATATTTTGAGGAGGATTATTTTGAAAAATGAACAGATAGTTTTAGCAAAACGCCCGGAAGGAATGCCTGGTGACGATATTTTCAGATTCGAAGATATTGATATTAACACGCCCGGAGACAATGAACTTTTAATTGAAAGTGTTTATATTTCAGTCGATCCTTATATGCGCGGCCGCATGAATGATACGAAATCCTATGCGAAACCTTTTGATATAGATGAACCACTAAATGGTCACGTGCTCGGCAGAGTTGTAGAGTCGAATGCTGACGGTTTCAAGGAAAATGATGTCGTAACAGGTCATCTGTCATGGAAAAAGTATAATACGGTATCAGCTGACAGTGTAAGTAAAGTAGCGTCAACGGAAGTTCCGCTTCATTTATATTTAAGCACACTCGGTATGACCGGCCACACTGCTTACGGCGGCTTATTAAATATCGGTAAACCGCAGGCAGGGGAAACTGTCGTTGTCTCTGCTGCTTCCGGTGCGGTCGGTTCTGTCGTCGGCCAGATTGCTAAAATTAAAGGTGCAAAAGTTGTCGGCATCGCCGGGGGCCGGGAAAAGGTCACTTATCTTACTGAAGAATTAGGTTTTGATGCCGGTGTCGATTATAAAGCAGATGATTTTAAAGAGCAGTTTGCAGCTGCAGTGCCCGATGGTGTTGATGTATATTTTGAAAACGTCGGCGGCACTGTTTCAGACGAAGTGTTTAAACACTTGAACCGTTTTGCACGAATTCCTGTCTGCGGAGCGATTTCTTCTTACAACAGTAAAGAAGATAACGGTCCCCGCGTCCAACAGCAGCTGATTAAATCTCAAGCCCTGATGCAGGGATTTCTCGTCGCTCAATTCGAAGATGAAGCTGAAGAAGCAAGTAAGCAGCTTGCCCAGTGGGTTCAGGAAGGTAAAATTAAATCCGAAGTATCGATTGCCGAAGGATTCGATAAAATTCCGGAAGCCTTCAGAAACCTCTTTACCGGAGACAACTTCGGAAAACAGATTGTTAAAGTATCGGATTCATTAGATTAATATACTAAAAAGCCGTTTGAAGATTTTTATCATTCTTCAAACGGCTTCTTTATCTTTAAATGGTTTTAACCAATAGGCTCACTACTTCAACATGCACCGTGTGCGGGAATAAATCCACAGGCTGCACAGTTTTTAATTCATAGCCGAATTCTCTCAGCCATGTAATATCTTCTGCAAATGTTTCCGGGTTGCAAGAAACATAGACTACTCTGTCTGTTCCAAGCCTTGCAATACGGCGCATTACTTTGCCGCCTGCACCTGAACGAGGCGGATCCAGCATCAGGAGATCAGGAATCCCCCACGTTTCGAGTATTTCATCCATGCCCCGGCGCGCATCTTTCGCAAGGAAGTAAGTATTATCAATACCGTTATCTGCGGCATTGCGTTTCGCCGATTCAATAGATGATTCAACAATCTCAATACCTGCAAGTTCTTTTACTCTTTTAGCAAACGGCAGCGAGAATGTCCCAACACCGCAGAACAGATCAATCATACGTTCATGGTCTTTCGCATCTGCCATTTCAAGTGCCAGTTCAACCAGTTTTTCCGCCTGAGTCGGATTCGTCTGGAAGAAGGTATCGAACCAGGTGCGGTATTTATATCCGTACATCACGTCATGGATATAATCCCTGCCAAAAAGTAAATGCGTATCTTCAGATTGTGTACGGTCCGCAATGTCTGTATTGACCATCCACATTAAACTTTTAAGATTAGCAAATTTCGCCGTCAGTTCTTCAACGAGTTCATCGATTAAAGGTTTTAGTTCACCATCCGGCTTATCAGTCGCAAATACCGCTAACATCATTTCTTCAGTTTCCTGAGAGCGTCTGACCATTAAGTGTCGGAGCAGACCGCTGTGGTCTTCTTTATCATACCCTGGAAGCTCGTGTTTTCCCGCCCATTTAGACACAAGCAGCATTGCTTCAACCATTTCATTGTTAGCAATTAAACATGTATTAAGATCGATAATTTTACGGAAATTGCCAAGTTCGTGCATGCCGAGCTCACCATTTTTACCGAATGTAAACTCCATTTTATTGCGGTATTCAAAAGGATGTTCTTCCATTCCTATCGCATCTTTCACCACAGAAGCGTCAAAATTATTCTTCTCCAGTTCCCGCTTAACTAAGTCGGTTTTCTCTTTCAGCTGAGCTTCGTAGCTCCAATGCTGCCATACGCAGCCGCCGCATAATTCAAAATGCGGACACGGGGGTGTCACCCGATCAGGGTGCGCTGTGACTATTTCTTTCGGTAGTACATTTGCGCGTTTTCGGGTCGGATTTGGCACATCAACTGTGACTGTTTCCCCTCTCAGTGTCTGCGGCACAGCAAGGTTCAGCTTACGGGGTTTATGGCCGCCGTGATCACGCAAGGCATATCCCCGGCCAGACCCCTTTTTATCCAAATCATCTATAGTTATTGTAAATGTTTCAATATGTTCATTGTTAATTTTAGCCACTTTTATCTCCTCACACATCTCTTCATTTATATAATTTTACTTATAGACACGAATTGTTGCAAGCAAAATTGATAAAAGTCTAAACCGCTGGCTGGGGTACATATGAACCCCTATCATGCCAACCCCAGCACCCGCGGATCCACATGAAACCCGATCATACCAGCCCCAGAGTCCGCGGATACACATGAGTCACGATCATGCCAACCCCAGCACTCGCGGATACACATGAAACCCGATCATGCCAACCCCAGCACTCGCGGGTACACACTAGCCCCAATCATACCAACCCCAGCACCCGCGGGTACACACGAAACCCGATCATACCAACCCCCGAAGCAAAAACGGCCTGAAAATCTCAAAATACAGATTCTCAAGCCGTCTAAACTTTAATACATTATTTTTTTGTTTTTATTTTTAAAACGCTGGTTGTGAGACGACACCATCGCAAACTGATCAGCTTTCGGATCGATGTAAGTTTTCGCATTGTTAACAGCATTGACAGCATCTGCATAAGCTCCCGCAATCAAGTTTACTTTGCCCATGTATCTGATGCAGTCTCCGGCAGCAAAGATTCCCTCGACATTAGTCAGCCCCGTCGGTTCTGCTTTAACAAAAAAGTCATTTTCAAGATTAAGACCAAGATTATTTTCTCTGAACAGGAGATTTTCCTGATCGTAGCCGTGATTCACAATCAGCTCATCATAGGCATCGCTGGTAGTTTCACCAGTGTGATTATTAGTAATCTCGACATATTCCATCAAATCTCCGCCGCTGATTCCAGTGACTTCAGACTTTGTCATGACTTTCACACCATTTTTCTGCAGCCGGCTGACATCCGCCTCATGTGCTGTCAAATCATCGCCCCGGTAGATAATATGAATTTCACGCGCTATCGGCGACAGATCATTTGCCCAGTCTACTGCTGAATAGCTGCCGCCGGTAATGAGTATTTTTTTATCGGTAAACCGTTTAATATCGGGTACTGCGTAGTGAAGATTTTTATTCTCAAACAGATGGGCATTCTCAAGATTAAGTTTGACAGGCTTAATCATGCCTCCGCCGCCGATTGTAATAATCACACTTTTGGAGTAATGCTTATCTCCTTCAGACGTCTCAACCGTAAAGTACTCATCATTGTCTTTGTGAATATTAGTCACTATCGTATTCAATACCACTTCCGGTTCAAACGTTAACCCTTGCGCAATCGATTTCTCTATCAATTTCCCAGCTGCCAGCGGCTCAGTTCCGCCGATATCCCAAATCATTTTTTGAGGATAAAGATGCACCTTGCCGCCGAGTTTATCCTGCCCGTCAATTATTTTAGTCTTCATTTCACGAAGGCCCGCATAAAATGCACTGAACAGGCCAGCAGGTCCGCCGCCGATTACTGTGACATCATATATATTGTCCGTCATTAAAAATACACTCCTTAGTTAGAACCTAATGCTTCCTCGACGTCCTGAACGATTAAACTGTTTGCAATATAGCCGCTGTACAGCCAGCTGTCTTCCCGAGTATATTCATAAACATTTCCGTTTTCTACAGCCGGAATATTTTTAAATACATCATCTGAAAATGCTGTTTCACTGTCTCCTTCACTATTGCCGATAAAGAAAATATGATCAGCTTCCATTTCAGCCAGGCTTTCAAGCGAGGCTTCAATCCACGGCGTTTCATTACCCTCTGAAAGTTCTTCGACCAGGGCAGGTGCACTTAAACCTAAATCGTTATATAATACTTCACCGCTCGACTTATCTTTATTTGAGATAAAGTAAGAATCACCAGTCCACCAGATTGCGGCTGCAGTTTCACCGCCGATTTCGCTTTCCAGATCAGCTGCTGTTTCCTCACTGAGTGTATCGTATTCAGCCACTTTCTCTGCGGCTAAATCTTCTTTGCCGAACACTTCAGAAACACGTGTCAGACGGTCTCTCCAATCATCGTAATTGCCGCTTTCAACGATGAATGTCGGCGCAATTTTAGAGTAGCTTTCGTATTTCTCACCTTCTGCAAGGTCCGCTGAACTGAGCAGTATTAAATCTGGTTCTTCCTGGATAACTGTTTCAAACGGTAAATCGAAAGGCATTAAAGGCAATCCATCAAGACCTTCAGACTGAAGGTATTCCTGAACGCTGTCTTCACCTATTGTCCATTGTACTGCCGGTGTTTCTTCCAGTGTAAGTAAATCATCTTCAAGATACGTTCCTATAATACGTTCCGGATTTTCAGGAATTGCCACTTCATTTCCTGCATCGTCTGTAAGTACCTGCTCTTCAGCTGCACTCTCTTCAGATGCCTGCTCACTTGTATTACTTTCATCATTTGAACAGCCTGCAGCAAAAATTGATATTCCGAGCATTAAAACCGCTAATTTTTTCATCTATTTTCTCCGTTCGAATTTTTATAAGATATTGACACTGATAATCATTATCAATAAAATTTTATGCTTTATGACACACAAAGTCAACTGTTCTTAATAAAAAATATACATTACGATTCTGTAGTAATATTCACTTATCGTTTCGTTTTTCACTATCGTGGTATATAAATAAAAAGAGAAAATTTTTGCCGTTAAGGGGATGATAGTATGACTGCATACAGACATCGCGATTTTAATTCCGTTAACCGGTTCATGGCTATAGGCGCCGCAATCGGTATTATCCTCGGAATTATTACAGGTTTAATTTTCGGATACACTGCTTTTTGGATTGCTGCCGGAATCGCACTCGGCATCAGCGGCGGCGCTGCAATTGAAGCATCGATACACACGCCGCCCCGTAAAAAAGAAGGATAGCTCCCTGGAGGAACTATCCTTCTTTTGATTCTGCAGTCATTAATTTTTTATACATTTGACTAAAATCAGCTTTACTGAACATGACCGGTACAGGGTAGAGAGGATTTGCTTCTTTATAAGCTGCTGCAGACAATTTCTTTAAATCTTCGGTTTTCAATTCCGGGAAAGATGTCCCGATATTCATTTTCTCATTTAAATCTTTAATACTCGCTATAAATTTCTCTGCTTTAACCGCGTCACTGTCCTCTGTCCCGGTCACTTTTGCAATATCACCAAGGTGTGCGAGCTTGCCGTGAACCGCTTCGCCGTACTCTTCTAATATGTACGGGAGAATCACAGCTACAGTCCGGCCGTGCTGGACATTATATTCAGCACCTAAGGCATGCGCCATGGCATGAACATTTCCCACATAAGCCCGGGTAAATGCCTTGCCTGCAAAATAAGAAGCCCGCTGCATATTCGTCCGCAGCTGAATATCCTGACCATTTTTATACGACGGGTATAAGTTGTCATAGATCAGCTCAACTGCTTCCTCGCTCAGCATTTTCGTCTGCTTCGTATTGCTCCGGTTAAGATAAGCTTCGACAGCATGTGCTAAAGCATCCATGCCTGAATATGCCGTCATATCCTGCGGCAGTCCGAGGAGCAGCTCCGGGTCTAATACCGCCGCATCCGGCATCAGTTTTGTATCTATAATTGCATATTTCTCCCTGGTTTCACTGTCGGTAATCACTGCGGCGATGGTTGCTTCGCTGCCGGTGCCCGCCGTTGTCGGAACCGCAACGAGGTAAGGCAGTTTACTTCTCACTTTTAAGACGCCTTTAAATCGTTTAAAATCCGTCGTATTTTTAGCTGCAGCGATACCGGTGCCTTTGGCACAGTCAATTGCCGAACCACCTCCAAATCCGATTACAGCTTCACAATTCTGCTCGTTAAAAACCTTTAATGCTTCTTCTATATTTTTCGTTGTCGGGTTCGCTTTTGTACCTTTATAGATAAAATAAATAATATTTTCTTCGCTCAGACTGTCGAGCATTTTATCGAGCAGACCTGCTTTAACAATGCCTTCATCAGTTACAATCAGTACTTTTTTTATAGACTCTTCCGTTAATTTAGGTGCCAGTTTTTCAATACACCCTACGCAGTTGATTACTGCCGGCGGCTGCCAGTTCAATAAAGGTGCAGTATTTTTCATTATCCATTGATATGCCCGGCTGTACATTTTAAATAACATAGATATCTTTCCTTCCACACGTTCAAAATAATCCGTTGCATATATTCTATATATCTTTTCCTAAATTTAAGTGAGAGTAAAATGATAAAAAGATTAAATTATTAGCTGATTTTCATAAATAATATACAGTTGACTTTTATACAGTCAGACTATATATTTGAACTATACAGTTAGACGATATAGTTAGAGGTGAATAATATGAGACCGAAGCTTTTACCTTTGTCAGAAACAATGCATCTGATAATGCTGGCCTTAAGAAAGCCGCTGCACGGCTACGCGATTATGCAGCTCGTAAACGAAATGTCGGACGGAGAAGTTAATATTGCTGCGGGCACGCTTTACGGGGCCCTGGATAATCTGAAAAAACATCACTATATAGAACTGATTTCTAATCCTGGAGAACGCAGGAAAGTTTATCAGGTTACAGAACTAGGAGAAGAAATACTCGCAATCGAAAATATGCGTTTAAAGAAATTTATTTCCCTTTATGAAAATGGAGATGGTCCAAATGAATAAGTGCAAATTTTTTCTTGACCCGTTGAAGGCAGAACAGTGGATTAACGAAATGCAAAATAAAGGTTATCGTTTAACAGATATTTCAATGGATTTCATTTATAAGTTCGAAGAAACTTCTGAAGATTATATTACCCGAGTAGATTATCAGGAGATGATGAGCATACCGAAATACGAAGAATACCTCAGTATTCATGAAGAATTCGGTTGGGAACATATTAGAGGCGGACGTTTCGGCGCGATGACACAAGTCTGGTCAAAAAAACCGGACGGCAACGATGAATTGTTTTCGGATCGCGAGTCAAAAATTAATTATTATAAAAGGTATATGAAAATGACAGGCGGGCTGGCAATTCTCTTTTTATTCTACTCGATGCTTTTTCTGCCGGACAGACCCGGAATGATATTTTTAACTCCCGGTTTATGGGATTTAGAAGGCATGGAATTCTGGAGAGCATTTCTGTTTGAACTGCCCTTCGCTCTGATGAGAATTCTGCCGGCAGTACTCTTCCCGGTAACGGTGATTATACTTTTCATTGCTTATTACAGAATGGACAAAGCCAAAAAAGAACTTGAACAAGAAAATTAACAATTTCGTATCAAGGAGGATGTTTAAATGAAGTTAAGCAACATTTCCAAGAAATACCGCAGTAATACTGTGCTCGATAATATTAACTTTACCCTCGACTCCAGCGTCACAGGTTTAATCGGTAAAAACGGCGCCGGTAAAACGACGATGATGAAAATTATGTGCAGCGTTATTCAGAACTATTCCGGCACAGTCGCTAAAGACAATAATGCCGAGATTGGTTACTTAATCGAAGAACCGAAGTACTATAAAAACAAATCAGGTAAATACAACATCGAATATTTCACAAAAATATACACGGGTAATTACGATAAAGAATTTATTAATTCGCTGCTCGCACAGTTAGGTATGACAAAATATGTAAATAAAAAGATGAAAACATATTCGATGGGAATGAAGCAGAAACTCGGTCTTGTTATTGCGCTTGCACGAAAACCGGAATATTTAATTCTCGATGAACCGACAAACGGCATGGATCCCGACGGCTCAATCGAAGTGCTCAGTATTATCCGGAAACTGGCTCAGGATTACGGTATGAAAGTGCTGATTTCGAGTCACAAACTTGAAGACATTGAAGCAGTCAGTGATGACATTGTATTTATCGACCAGGGAAAACTCAGCAATAAAGAAAATGTTGAGAGATTGAGTACAACTGTGACCATGTCGTTTGTTTTTGATGAAGATGATATTGAGTATGCTCTTGGCGTGATTAAAAAGTTTGATGAATCAGCAAAACAGACGGAAAATATTATATCTACCACTTCTGTACACTTACTTCAGGATATGTTAAAAGCTTTAAGTGTCGAAAGTGTTTACCCTGCAGATATTAACAAACACCAGGGATCGGTTAAAGATTACTACTTCAATCAGATGAAAGGCGGCGGTCAGAATGAGAATCAGTAAACTTGTCTTCTATGATTTTAAAAATATAATGACGAGCTGGATTACTTATTTCTCACTCGTCCTATGTATTCTTCCGGCATTTGGAATCGCTTATTCAGTCGCAAATTTAAACGGTCCATTTGAAGTCATTCAGCTGACATACTTCTTTGCGTTTTTCGGTACACTGCTTGTTGTAATTAACGCGATGTTGCCATTCACAAAAGATATCAGCCAGAATACAATCACTCTTATGATGAATACAAAAACAAACCGAATGAAATATTATATTGCCAAAGTCATCACTATTGGTATTGTCGGATTAATTTTCGGCATTGCCGGCAGCTTATCAACTTATTTTTTGGCAGCCTATGCTGGGCTTGAAATGCCAGGAGAATTGATGTGGCAAATCATTTTGCATTTTGTACTTTATACTCTATTTTACGGCACTTTATTTTTAACAATCAGTACATTTTACAGTAATGTGCTTGCTTTATTTATCATTGTCCTGCTGTCAATCATGCTCTTCCCTTCCCTCTTAGACGGAATCTTGATGTGGGACGGTTTATCTGAATGGGTGAATACATTTATTAGAGAATACCTGCCCCTCTACTTCCTTCCGGAAGTCACCGGTTCTCATAATTGGTTGTCCGCACACTATGTATCTTCAGCGGCCGGGATTATACTGATTGCAGTAATCGGATTGATAAAAATTCAAAAAAGAGACTATTAATATAAAAAAATCCGGGGAAGTAAATTCCGCGGATCTTTTTCGTGTATCTGTTCTGCTTTTGATAATTTCATAAATATAACAGCCGCTTATATCTATAACGGCTCGTTACATATACCTTCTTTTCAGATTATATATTCCTTTTTTCCGCTTAATTTTACCAGTGTGATATTCAATATAACTACTGTAATTATTCCGAGCACAATCAGTGTTATATGAAGCGGTAAAGGTAGACCGAAAGGAAGCGGCAGCAGCATGGTTACAGGAATAATCATGTTTACGAGGCCTGTCTGTTTTTGCGCTTTTAAACTAAGAAATTGTTCTGCCCTGCAGTAAGGACACTTTACAGAACCCGACAGGCTTTTAAATACTCCAGCCTTATCTTTAAACGTCCATTCCGTCTGACATTTCGTACAGCGCGCCAAATTAATCTCCCCTTTTAAGATAATGTTATTTTAACAGATCCCATTTCGCTCATATATTCCGCTCTGTAAAGCTGCTTTTCTATTTTTTTATCTGCCAATGCATTTTTTACTTTACCGACATTTGCCCGCGCCACTATTTTTGTATATTTCGGTTGTTTGCGATAATTTACACTGACTGATCCCATCTTGCTGAGCGCTTTTAGATCGCTGTCCGGTGTCAAGTTATTCAATGCTATTTTCCCGAGTTCCGTAAGTAAATCGTACCTTTCCGATTTTACTCCTGCAACGGTCAATTTACCCATTTCTGTATTCATGTACAGATTGCTGAAGTCACTCGATTCTATTTTCAAGGCGCCCATCTCCGACTGAAATTCTCCGTAGTTCCCCGTCAGACCTGCAGCTTCTACTGCGCCTTCCTTTGTTTTTATTTTAAACTCCTCTGCTTCGATATCACTAATAGTTACTTTGCCGATCTGATTATTCACTGTCAGCATATCGAGAGTTTCCGGCCAGGTAATTATTAATTCATCTTTTTTCAGCTGTTTTCTTTTTTTCATAAAATCAATAATTGTATTAAATTTCACTTCGCCTGCTGAGCCTGTATGATATATTGTCAGCTGATTATTGTCAGTTTCATATTCCAGTTTCCCTTTATGGGTATAGCTTAAAAATTTAATACTGAGCTTCTTTCCTTTTTCAATTTTGATATCGGCGCTCTCTCCGCTGATTGCCAGCTGATTGATGCTGAAGTTTTTCAAGTCTGAGGCAAAACTTCCTGTGACAGGCTGCAAACCGGTTTTTCGAGTCTCCTGTTCAGGTTCCGCTTCTTCTTCAGCAATTTCTTCTGCGATAAATTTCTCAGCTACCTTACGGGGTTCTCCTAGTATTTTTAAAAGATATTCTTCAGTATCCCCGAGCTCTATCGCTTTTTGTATCTGCATTTCAAAATCTTTTACAAGCTCCTCACGCCGATTATCCGGCAATGCATCAAGTTCTTTTTCCAGTTCTGTTATAAACTCGTTTAGCGACATTTAATTCCCCTGCTTTTCAAATTTACCGTATCGGTTATTAATCTTTAATATCATTATGCATGTCCTGCATCTTGTTCTCAACATTTGATATTTCAAATGCACATTCCTTGAGAAGTGTCATATACTCTTCAGTATCTTTTTTAGTGTTTTTATAACGCATTTTATGTTCGAAACTTGCCCACATGTCCATGCCGATTGTACGGATTTGAATTTCCACCGGTGTGTGTTCTACACTTTCCGATAAAAACACAGGCACAGAAATAACAATATGCAGACTGCGGTAACCATTTTCTTTCGGTTTCTCGATGTAATCTTTGCGTTTTAATAATTTAATATCTTCCTGTTTCAACAGCAGCTTTTCCAGTACGTAAATATCTTCTATGTAATTGCAGATTACGCGCATACCCGCGATGTCGAATATATTATCCTTGGCACTTTCAACTGTCACAGGCAGACTTTTACGCTCCAGTTTGGACAGTAAACTGCGTGTTCCTTTAACTCTCCGTTCCATATGATGAATGGGATTATGTTTATGAATGACCTGGAATTCATCGTCCAGTATTTTAAGTTTAGTTGATATTTCTTCCAAAGCTGAAGAGTATATATGATTTAATTCTACGAAATTCAGCATTTCATCAAAATATTCAAGTGAATTGAAATTTTGATTCGTCTGAAATTTCTTAGTCATTGCTTCTTTTAACTCTTCTAAATCCATCGATGGTTTACGGTCCACGTACATATAAACACTCCTAAAACTTTATCTACTAGTATCATTATAAGTGGAGTCAGATAATATTACCAAACATCATATATTTATATTTTCTTCTAATAGAGTTATTATTAAGATAATCAAACAAAGGGAGATGTACATATGACTTTATCATTATCAGATATCAAAGCAGCGCGTGAACGAATTGCGCCTTATGTTATTAAAACTCCGCTTCTCAGACTTCGTAATCTTGAAGAAATCCTCGGCTGTGAAGTGTATGTAAAACTAGAGAATATGCAGCGCACAAACGCTTTTAAGCTTCGCGGTGTAATGAATACAATACTTCAGCTGACAGATGAAGAACTGGAACGCGGTGTAGTTACCTCATCTTCAGGAAATCATGGTCACGCGGTTTCTTACGCTTCAAAATTATTGGGCATTAAAGCAACAGTCGCTGTTCCAGATACTGCCCCGCCATTCAAACTTGAAAAAATTAAAGAGCATGGTGCTGAAATTATTCCGACAACTGTAGAAGAACGCTTTAAGTTACAGGAAAAATTGGTAGAAGAACACGGCTATACGCTGATTCCTCCTTTTAATGACTACCGTGTAATGGCGGGTCAAGGCACTGTCGGTCTTGAGATTTTAGAACAACTCCCGGATATAAATCACATATTCGTTCCGACAAGCGGCGGCGGTTTAGTCGGCGGTATCGCAACAGCTGTCAAAGAATCAGCTGATAATGTTAAAGTACACGGCGTCGAACCTGCCAATCTGCCTAAATTCGCTGCAAGTTTAGAAAATAATGAGATTACACAGGTAGAGAATAAAGGTACAATCGCAGACGGCCTGGTCAGTATTATTCCAGGTGAGAAGAACTTCCCTATCGTGCAAAAATACGTGGATACATTCTATACAGTCAGTGAAGAAGCTATGAAAAAAGGACAGAAATTGCTGCTGATGGAAGCAAAAATACTTGCGGAAATCTCTTCTTCGATCGGGATTGGCGGCGTTCTTAACGGAGAGATTGAAGTAAAACCTGAAGATAAAATCTGTTTTGTGATTACCGGCGGCAACCTTGGTTTTGATCAGCTCAGCTCCATTAGAGATACTGAGTATTAAATATAAAAGCAGATCCTCTCTGGTATGCTCCGGAGAGATTCTGCTTTTATTATTACATTAATGATGTGAACCACAAGCCAAGTGTAGTGCCTATATAGTTGCCGATAATATAACCCAATGTCCCGATGATTAAAATCGGTCCGACGAGTTTTGTCCAGCCGCGTGAAATGGCCATCGCTGCTGCTGTTGTCGGTCCGCCGATGTTGGCATTAGATGCGAGAATGATTTCTTCCAGATTAAACTTGAACAGACGTCCGAAACCAAATGAAATCAGCATGTTTATCAATACAATAATTGCAGCAAATACTAATATTAACGGTGCATTTTGCACAATTAACGGAATCGATGCCGGCACACCGATAACTACGAAAAAGATATAGATAAAGAAAGTTCCAAATTCCTGAGAACCTCTGATGCTCTCGAAATATTTAGGGAAAATGGCGACAAGCAGCAAGGTTAAAGTTGTCAGCATCAAGTAGTCATCACCGATGATACCGCGAAGGATACTTAGAAATACATTGCTGTTTTCAGGTATCAGATCAGCAAAGAAACCTGCCAGACTGAATGACACAGCGACAATTGCAAATGCTGTACCGATTGCTTTTGCGACATCTTTTAATGATATTTCTTTACGTTCCCAGTAGCTGGAAGCCTGGTTGTCACCGGTACCATTTTTCTCCATCTCATCCATATGCGGCGTACCGAACTTGTTTCTGAAGAAAGACACAGTCGGTATCAGAATAAGTACAAAAAAGTAAATTGCCATCAGCAGATTATCCGCTACCACTGTTGATGACACAGTGTCCTGCGGCACATCAAAACGTGTAGCCATGGCAGCGAAGTTTACCCCGCCGCCCGTATAGGATGCACTCAGCATTGCACCGATGTAGTTCAGCTGCGGAATAACTTCTCTAAGTATGAAGAAAGCAGCAATTGTTCCGGAAATTGTTCCTACAGTACTGATTAAAAATATAATCAGCAGCCGTTTACTCTCCTGCCATACTTTTACGATATTCGACTGAAATAAAAGCAGCGGAATCGCAAGCGGCACTACATAAGTCCATACTGTATCATAGACCGGTGAATCCAGCGGTATGACTCCTGTATTACTGAGCAGCATCGCACCGACCAATGCAATAATTGCTCCCGATAATTTCGACGCCCAGCTGTACTTCTGCTCTAAAATAATAGCAATAGCTGCCCAGCCTATTAAAATTGCCCACAGCACCCAATAATTCTCTGGATGTATGAGACTCGTCACCTCTTCCATTTAAATCCCCCTTATGTAAAGTTACTCTTATTCTACTCCAGGTGAATTTCAATTAACAGATAATTATAGATATATTATTAAGATAAAAAACTGTACATCAGCTTTTTCCAAAGCAAATGTACAGTTTTTCCGATTATATTTCTATTTCAAGCAGCACAGGAGTGTGATCTTGTCTTGTGCCGGAATCAATCATTTCTGATTTAATGACTTTTTCGGCAATACGGTTACTTACCAGCCAGTAATCAATTCTCCAGCCTGAATTATTGATTTTGCTCGTTTTTGCACGCTGAGCCCACCATGAGTAAATACCTGTCACATCACCGTGGATATGACGGAAAGTATCGGTAAATCCTCTGTTTAAAAGATTGGTGAATCCCTGACGTTCTTCATCCGTAAAACCTGCAGAACGGCGGTTGCCTTTTGGATTTGCCAAATCAATTTCCCTGTGAGCAACGTTGAAATCACCAGTTGCAAATACCGGTTTGTTTTTATCCAGTGCTTCTAAATAATCTGCATATTTTTGATCCCATACCTGACGTTCATCAAGTCGTTTCAAGGCGCTGCCCGCATTCGGAGTATACACCTGGGTAATGTAAAAATCATCGAATTCCAGTGTCATCATGCGTCCTTCAGCATCCATTGGCTTCGGTGCCCCGATTACAGGATATGATACTTCCGGACTCAGCTCTGATTTATACAAAAACATCGTTCCAGCGTAACCTTTACGCGCCGGTTCTACGGAACTCCGCCAGATAACTTCATAAGCCGGAAATACTTCTTTTAAAATTTCAGCATGTTTTTTAGTCGGTCCTGCTGCCGATAATTTAGTTTCCTGAATCGCAATGACATCGGGATTATGTTCCTGAAGTGACTTTAATACATTACGTGATAATAACGCTCTCGCAGAATCACTGGTCAAAGCGGCGTTTAATGAATCGATATTCCATGAAATAAACTTCAAAATACTTCCTCCTAATTGATAACATCCTGTTGTTTTTCGAGCACAGTAACTGCCTCAATATGTTTAGTTTGAGGAAAAAGATCAACCGGTGTAACTTCCGCTGCTTTAAAGCCGTGTCTCTCCAGGTACTTCATGTCTCTCTGCAGTGTGCTCGGATTACATGAGATGTATACAATCTTCTTCGGTGCAACTTCTATCAGTGCATCAAGGAACTCTGTATGACATCCTTTTCTCGGCGGATCGACGAAGACAACATCAGCGCTAACGCCCTCTTTAACGAGTCTCGGCATTACTTCTTCTGCTTTCCCTAAATAGTAGTCTGCATTATCGATGCCATTCAGTTTCGCATTTTCTTTAGCATCTTCAACTGCACTTTCAACAACTTCAATTCCGATAATTTTGCTGACACGGTCCGATGCTGTAAGACCGATTGAACCGATGCCTGAATACGTATCAATAATTGTTTCATCACCGCTTAGATCGGCCATGTCGAGCCCGATCTGATAGAGCTTTTCTGTCTGTTCATGGTTTACCTGATAAAATGAACGATCGCGTATTTTAAATGATTTTCCAAGCAGCGTATCTGTAATGTAATCATGACCAAGCAGAACGATTGAACGCTGGCCGAAAATCACGTTTGTTTTTTCATCGTTAATATTCTGCACGATACTTTTCACATTCGGAAATGATTCTTTTAATGCTTTTACAATCGATAAAAATTCATTTCTCTTGCCGTTCGTAATAAAGACTACCTGCACTTCGCTATCATCGCTGTTTGAACGGATTACGATATGACGCAGCAGCCCCTGATGTGATTTCTCGTCGTAAATCGATGTATTCTCTTCAATCAGTTTATCTTTTATAAACAGCATAATGTCATTATGAATATCTTTTTGAATATAACAGTGTTCAATATCAACGATGTCGTGTGAACGCGGTTTATAGAAGCCCATAATTACCTGACCGTCAATTTTCTGAACGGGAATTTGTGATTTATTGCGGTAGTATAACGGATCTCCCGTTACCGTATCGTTAATATGAAGGTTCAGTCTTGCCTGCTGATTAATGTTCTGGGCAACGACCTGACGCTTAAATGATGCCTGTTCGGCATCGTTCATTACTTGTATCTGGCAGCCCCCGCATTGGAAGTAATATTCACAGGGCGGCGTCTGACGGTTCGGTGAGGCTTCAAGAATGTTTAAAACTTTGCCGAAAGCATATTTGCTGTTTACCTTGACTGCTTTAAATTCTACCGATTCACCTTTTAAAACATCCGGCAAAAATACCGGATAGCCGTCGACTTTAACTATCCCCATGCCTTCATGTGTATAGTCCTCTACGACTGCTTCATAATTATTATTTTTAGTTATTGCTTTCATGTTAAAACCTCTTATATCATTAATTTTAAAGCTTTACGCTGAATATACTGAAACCGTCGCCGCAGTCTTTTAAATGTTCTACCGGCAGCCCGTCTGTATATTCCGCCGCCGCTGTTGCCGTCGTGAATTTATATGTTCCATGCGGAATAATCGTCATCGGATTATGATATTCAAAAGTCTCTCCGCTTTTTACATACTCTGTCACGATATCCCGTACTGAAATATCCGATTCATATAATATCTCAGCATCTCGTAAAAATGGCACATATGCCACCTTATAATTATTTGCCGGCACGATAAATTCATCTGTATCTTTGATCCGCTTACCTTTGTACGACATTTTAATCACACGTTCCGAATCATTAAGACGGTGTGCTGAACTGACATAGCGTGCCGGTTTTGTTATATCAAAAGTATAATCCAAATCAAAAAATGTATCGAAATTGTAGCCCGGGAAACCGTAGCGTGAGTTATTCGGCTGCAGTATTTCATCGCCTTCATAATCATTAAACGAGGAAGCAGCCCATTCGAGCCACTCTTTCAGTACTTTACCCGTAATTTTAATAATCAGCAGCGTATTTGCATGCTTGTAAATATCGATACTGTCTGCGATGGTCATTTCTCCGGCAGGAATAGCAGTATAATCCTGAGGCCCGTCACGCCCTACTTTTACTGCGGAGTTAAAACCGATAATCGGTATATTGCTTTCTTTCAACGCCGCCCGCTCTTTTGCAAACCATACTGTTGCTTCCGAGACAAACTGCACACCGCGTGATGGTATTACTCTTGTAAAGTAAGTAGTCAGCGGATAATCTGTTTTGCCGATTGGTATATTTAAATAAGCCAGCACCTGTTCATGTTTTTTTTGGTAGTCTGCCAATTCATCATCTTTTAAAACGATGTCTTCTGCGCTGATTAAACTGCTGTCTGCCTGCCTGACCTTCCAGACACCCGAGTCGTACTCCAAATCGAAATTGAGCACACCGAGATGACTTGCAGATACGCCCGGCTGAACCATTGGCATCTTATTGAATGTTCCTGTATCAATATCAAGACGGTCATCTGAAATCAGCAGATCGCCGCTTGGAAACACATCGTGAGTGTGACCGAAAACAATACCATCTATATCTTCCATCATAGCCATTAAGACGGCCTGGTTCTCACCAAGCGGTGTTAAATCGTCATCTGCCTCACTCATACCTGTATGAGATAATAATATAATAATATCAGCGCCGCCATCTTTCAATTGCGCTGTTGTTTCTCTGACCGCTTCAGTCATAGGCTCTGCTTTTACTCTGCCTTCCAGATGGAATTTATCCCATTTTAAAATTTGGGTCGGCACAACACTTAAAAATCCAACTTTAAGAAGGCCGTCAGCGGTTTTTATTTCTTTAATATAACAGGCTCTTATTATTGATTCTAAAGGATCATCCAGAAAATCCACGTTTGAATTCACTATCGGTACAGTAACTTGATTATAAAATTCATTTAAAAAAGGCAGACCAAAATTAAATTCATGGTTGCCTAATCCGATAACATCGTACATCTCATTAATAATACCCGGAACAAGAGCCCTGCTGCTGTTTACACTGTCATATTCACTCCAGACATCCCCCTGAAGCAAATCGCCGTTGTCGGCCGTAATAACAGCTTCGCTGCCGTTCATCGCTTTATATTTATCTATATAAGTCTTGAATTTTAATAATGCATTTTCTTTCGGTTCATTATCAAAATAATTGTACGGATAAATTGCGCCGTGCACATCCGTTGTTGCAAAGACCGTCAGCTTCAAAATATTCACCCCAAAATTTGATATGTACTCAGAACTTACTCGTTTTCTTGATTCAAAAGCTTATAATCATTATCTTCACTGTACAGCTCATTGTAAAACTCATCGGGCACTCTTATTTTTAAAAATTCTTTTAAATTTTTAAAATGGGCAGGAAGCACACCGCCAAATTCACCATCCAGATTCAGCTGTACTTCGTCAAATGAAGTAATTTTCACATCCCGGGCTTTATAATAATGTACTTTAGGATGTTTTAAATGCTCTCCCCGTGTTGCGAGTGACAGTATATGACCAAATTCCGCAAGATTGACATGCTCGAGAATCAGGAGAGTAAAATAACCGTCATTTAATTTTGCATTCGGCACCAGTCTCTCAAAGCCACCGATGGAGTTTGTCAGACCGAGCAGAAATATCATCACTTCGCCTTCGAACAATTCATCATCATATTCAATACGTAAATTAATACTGCGCATCTGGGGAATTAGTTCAATACCCTTGACGTAATACGCCAGAGAACCGATAACTGCTTTCAGTTTGCTCGGTGCTTCATAGGATACTTCCGTAATTTTTCCGCCGCCTGCAATATTCATAAAATATTTGCCGTTCATACTGCCAAGATCCACTTTGCCTGTTCTGCCATTTAAAATAATGCTGACTGCTTCATCAATATCATTGGAAATTTTTAGAGCCCGGGTAAAATCATTGACTGTTCCCATTGGAATTATGCCGAGTTCCGGACGTTTATCGTATTCTGCGAGACCATTAATAACTTCATTAATCGTACCGTCCCCTCCGGAAGCGACGATTAAATCAAAACCCTGTTCACATGCAAAACGCGCAGCATAAGTTGCATCGTTTGGTCCTGTAGTTGCATGAGTACTCGTAATATAGCCCGCCTCTTCGAAACGCTTCAGCACCGCAGGCAGTTTGTCTTGAAAACTTTCTTTGCCGGCAGTGGGATTGTAAATTATTCTCGCTGTTTTCATAAATATCTCCTCTACATATGAAATTATACGCTCGTCAAATGATCTCTTTCTTCCTTAATCATTTGAAAGAGACGATATTTACGTTCATCGTATTCGGCTTCAGTCACTTCATTTTTAAGAAGTGATTTTTTTAATTTTTTATAATGAGTGAAGTACTCGCCTTTCATCAGCATATGCTCTGTGCATATTAATATATCGTTTTTCTTATAGCTTGCACTGCTCATAAAAATCATATTTATATTCTGTCCGTCGACGACTTTTCTCATCACCATATCATCTTTGAAGTAATTAGAGAATTGAGTGACATGAACATATCCTTCAGCAATTAAAATATCTGCAAGATTCCGCACGTCATCATATGATTTAACGATAAAAAGAATATCCATATCGCAGTTATGAGGAATTTGAGTGAACTTTGATGAACCGATATGATGAACTTCAATAATAATGGATTTGAAAAAGTTTAAAATTTCAAAAGCCTGTGCTATATATTTATCTTTAATATTTATATTTAACTTATTTATACTCATACAATCATCCTAAAATAATGTCTTACTTCCGCAATTCATGTATAATAATATTTAAAAGTATTATGTTGCCAACATTATATCATATGTAATGCTTTCAGATATTATTATTTGAGGAGATACCATGAAAAAAGCTTTAGTGATTATACTATTTTTATTGTTTGCTGCCGGAATATATTTCAACTTCATGCATACCGGGTCAATCTCTACGGATGAATCCACTGAAGACACTGCCGGTAATACAGAAGATGACGAAAACGGACAGCAGGAATCAGACAGCACATCACAGGAAGACAGCAGCGAAGAAGAACCGGCTGATAGTACAAATGGTTTAGTATTCAACGAAACAGCTATTCAGGAAAAATATGACGAACGCGTGAGCAGCAATGAGCAGCTTATTATCGATGTACTGCTTCCGGCACACTACAGCGGAGACTTTGCGGAACGTTTAAACCAGCAGTTCGGTTCAAATACAGTTCAGCTTAACCAGATCGATTTGCCGGCCAATACAACTGCGATGAATGAGCTGACAGTTAATGAAAACAGTGATGTCGTTATTATCGATGCACTGCAGATTGCAGATTATAACGATGAAGTCCTGCCGGAAAGAAACTTAAGAAATTTAACTGATGCATATATGGACCTGTATAACACTGGCAAAACAGTGATTATACTTGGGAATCCCAATGCCCATGAACATGAAAACTTACAAGCTGAACTTGAGAACGATGCTGAGTACTTCTTAGAAAATGATTATTTTTATATCGATAATCAGGATGAGATAACAGAAAATCCTTACGATTACGATAACGAACAGATTAATCCTGCACTGGAAGATGAAATGATCAGCAATATTACAAATTATCTGCTGCAATAATTTTAAAAAGGAACCGGAAAAATTCCCGGTTCCTTTTTTATTTTCTTTTATCCCGTCATTGTCGAAGTCACAGTGGCCCGGCGGCATCCAAAAAAATCGCACCTGCCTCCAAAATGGAAGTACAGGTGCGATTTTTAGTTACATATACTTTATCTCTTATTAATTTCTTCAAGAAGGATCTGGTTAACCATTTTAGGGTTAGCCTGTCCTTTTGATTTTTTCATAATCTGTCCGACTAAGAAGCCTATTGCACGGTCTTTACCATTTTTGTAGTCTTCGACTGACTGGTCGTTGGCATCGAGTACTTCTGTTACCATATCTGTCAGCACTGCAGGGTCTGAGATCTGTTCCATGCCAAGATCTTTCGCTACCTGTTTCGCTGTGCCGCCTTTTTCAATCAGCACGGAGAATACTTTCTTCGCCTGCTTGCTTGAAATTGTACCGTCTTCGATAATATTAATCATACCTGTTAAGTTTTCGGCAGTTAATCCTGTATCATCGAGTTCAGTGTTATTTTTGTTGAGATACTCATTAACGTTACCCATTAGCCAGTTTGAAGCCAGTTTAGGGTCTGCTTTATGAGTTTCAACCATGTCACTGAAGAAGTCGGACATTTCTTTTCTCATCGTCAGAATTTCAGCGTCGTATACAGGCAGATCATATTCATTAATGTACTTCTCGCGAAGTTCATCCGGCAATGTCGGAATGCTTGCACGTACGCGTTCTTTCCATTCATCGTCGATATGCAGATGCATTAAATCAGGTTCCGGGAAGTAACGGTAATCATCCGCGCCCTCTTTAACACGCATCAGCACTGTTTCACCTGTTTTTTCATCGTAGCGTCGTGTTTCCTGTTCGATTACACCGCCTGATAACAGCAGCTGCTCTTGGCGTTTCACTTCATGCTCAAGACCTTTTCTGACAAAGTTAAATGAGTTTAAGTTTTTAAGTTCAGTTTTTGTACCGAATTCTTTTTGGCCGACAGGTCTGATTGAAATATTAGCATCACATCTCAGTGATCCTTCTTCCATCTTCACATCGGACACGCCTGTGTACTGGATAATCGATTTGATTTTCTCAAGATATTTATACGCCTCTTCAGGTGTTCTGATATCCGGTTCTGAAACGATTTCCACTAAAGCTGTTCCCTGACGGTTTAAATCGACTAATGAATAGTCTTCTTTGTGAGTTGATTTACCGGCATCTTCTTCAAGGTGAAGACGTGTAATACCGATTGTTTTCTTCTCACCGTCGATTTCGATATCCAGTGAACCGTGTTCTCCGATTGGTTTATCGAATTGTGAAATCTGATATGCTTTCGGATTATCCGGATAATAATAGTTCTTTCTGTCGAACTTAGTATCTTCGGCAATCTGCATGTTTAATGCCATCGCAGCTTTCATACCGTACTCTACTGCGGTTTCATTCAATACAGGCAGTGTGCCCGGGTAGCCGAGTTCCACTACAGAAAGATTCGTATTCGGTTCATGGCCGTAATGCAGAGGGGCATTAGAAAATATTTTTGAATTTGTTTTTAATTCAACGTGAACTTCAAGTCCGATAACTGTTTCAAAATGCATATTACTCCGCCCCCATCGTTAGATTTTTAAGTTCTTCATGCAGGTTGTATACTGTTTCAAACTGATACGCTGCATTATAAATTTTGCGTTCTTCGAAGTGGTTGCCGATCAGCTGCATGCCGATAGGTCTGTTGTCTTCTGTAACTCCGCATGGAATGCTTAAAGAAGGCACTCCTACAAGGTTCGCAGGAATTGTTAAGATATCATTTTTATATTCTTTCGTACCTTCGATTTTAACTTCATCATATTTATGTGCAGGTGTTGTCGTTGTCGGTCCGATAATTAAATCGTAATCCGCTAAAATTCTCTGTACATCATCAGATACTAAACGGCGGAGTTTTTGCGCTTTTAAGTAATAATCATCGTAGTGACCTGCACTTAATACGTATGTTCCAAGTAAGATACGGCGTTTCACTTCATCACCGAATCCTTCTCCGCGTGATTTTTTATATAGTTCTTCCAGTGTATTCGCATTTTCTGAACGGTAACCGAAACGGATTCCGTCGAAACGCGCAAGGTTTGCACTTGCTTCACTTGAAGCGATTAAGTAATAAGAACTTACCACGTACTGAAGATTTGGCATTTCCACTTCTTCAACAATCGCTCCTAAAGATTCAAAACGTTCTTTAGCTTTTAATACTGCTTCAGTTACAGATTCATCGACATCGTCGCCGAGGAATTCTTTAGGCAGTGCCAGTTTCATGCCTTTGATATCTTTTTCGATACCGCTTAAGAAATCAGCATCCTGGTTTCTGGCACTTGTCATATCATTGCTGCTGTCCTCGCCTGAAATCAGTTCAAGCACTTTAGCGTTGTCACGTACTGTACGTGTCATCGGTCCAATCTGATCAAGAGACGATGCGAATGCGACAAGGCCAAAACGTGATACTCTGCCGTAAGTCGGTTTCATACCGACGATACCGCAGAAAGACGCGGGCTGTCTGACTGAACCGCCCGTGTCAGTACCGAGCGCATAAGGAACGAATCCTGCTGCTACTGCTGCAGCCGAACCGCCTGATGAACCGCCTGGTGAGCATTCTAAGTTCCAAGGGTTTTTAGTCGTCTGGAAGTAAGATGTCTCCGACGTTGATCCCATTGCAAATTCATCCATGTTCAGTTTACCCATCAGGATAGAATTTTCATTTTTAAGCTTAGTCATTACTGTAGCATCATAAATCGGTTTAAAGTTATGCAGCATGCGGCTTGCGCATGTGGTTAAAATATCTTTGGTAACGATATTATCTTTAATTCCAGCAGGAATACCAAACAACGCGCCCTCCATCTTATCTTCTTCCTGAAGACGGTCGAGTTCCGCTGCCGTTTCCAATGCCTGTTCTTTAGTTAAAGTAATAAACGACTTGATTGTGCCGTCGTATTTTTCGATTCTGTCAAAAAGAGCACCTACTACTTCAGAAGGTTTGATCTCTTTACTGTGAATTTTACTGTATAGTTCTTCTACTGTTAATTCATTTATATTCACGATTATTAACCCTCCTTAAATCATTCTAGGTACTTTGAATTGTCCTTCTTCTGTAAATTCTGTGTTGCTGAGCGCGTCTTCCTGTGAAACAGGTTCCCCCGCTTTATCTTTACGCAATGAGTCTGAAGTCTCCTGCTGCAGCTGCATTGCATGTGTCATCGGTTCTACATCCGATAAATCCAAGTCATTCAAGCGCTCCGAGTGCGCAACAATACTTTTAATTTTTGTCGATAAATTTTTAAGTTCTTCTTCATCTTTAATTTCTATCTTAGATAACTCAGCCACACGCTGAATTTTCTTTAAATCTAATTCTTCCATGAATGACCCTCCTTCTATAAATACAACATTTAAAGTTTACCAAAAACCGGGGCACTTTTCCATGTGCTTACTTATTCAAATATATAAAGATTCGCTTCACTGTCGCCTTTACGTGTGATCACACTGTAAACCTGCGCTTTATCTTTAATTTCCACTTCGATATCCGTACCTGGGAAATGTTCGTTCACGAGGTCTCTAACGAACTGAGACATCCCAATCATTTCACCGCGGCTGTTATATTCAATCGGTATTTCGACTGTCAGCGTATCGAGGGTGCCATCTCTGAATTTCCCTCTGCCGACAGAAGTGGTAAAGCTCTCAAAATAAGACGATAAATCCCTGTTGAAGTTTTGGTATTCGCTGTTCGCCTCTTCAGAAATTTCCGCAGCTTCGCTCGACGGCAGTAGTAAGTTCTGTACATCGATATCTGTAAATGACTCAATCGTATTTTCACCCGGTGCTACAACAGCCTCTGATACAAAGTTCCCGGGCACAATATCCGTATCACCCGACTGAATGAAAATTGCAAAGACAATTTCTTTATCGGCGTACTGATCATTGGCACGGATGCGCGTTAAAATTTCCGCTGCCATTTCCTCGCCTTTTTCTTCTACCGTCTCAAGATCCAATGCACGTTCCTGTGTCTGTCCGTACTCTTCTGTCTGATAATAATGAATACTGTTCATGGCGAGACCGATAGTGATGCCGTCAAATGAAAGATTGCCTTCATCATCCTCTGTCATGTAATTTTGTTCGAGTATATGGGACAGATAAAGCGGCGCTTCTTCCGCGATAACTTCCGGATCTGTTTCGCCGTTGGTCGAAGGATTCAGTCCGAGATTGCTGAAGGCATTCGTACTGAGCAATTCTTCATCATCCATATTCTCCAGCTCTTCATTCGTGTATTGACGGCTTAAATAGCCTCTGATCATTTCTTCTGAAATAATCTGTCCTTCGCGGAATATATATTCATTTGTAGGAAACACATTCTGGCTGATTGAAAAAAGTCCTTTTTCAAATTCTTCAACATTATATGAAGATACTAAATTGGCACTCGACAGCCCGCGGGCCGGCGACAGTTCATACGGTACAACAGAACGGTAAAATTCTTCGCTGCTTGAAGTAAGCGTGTCATCCTGCTCCTCAATCTGCACGTTCGACACCTCATTGTCGAGCGCTGAATCACCCATCTGCTCGGTGATTTCTGCTTCATTGGCACCATCGCAGGCTGCAAGGAGCAGCAAGGCTGCACCTGTGAGTAATATCGATTTAAACTTCATAACTCATTGCCCCAATTTCTCAATAAATTCTCTTTCATTCCATACGGTAACACCAAGTTCATTCGCTTTTTCAAGCTTGCTGCCGGCGTCTTCCCCCGCCACAACTACATCTGTATTTTTAGACACACTGCCCGTTACTTTGCCCCCGTAAGATTCAATACTTCCTTTGGCTTCACCCCGGGTCATTTCAACCAGCTTGCCGGTTAACACAAATGTCATCCCGTCAAACACGGTTCCGGACAGCTCTTCTTTTTCCTCTGTAAGATTAAGTCCCGCTATCTTAAGCTTATTTACAAGCTCGATAAAATCTTCATTCTGTGTATATGTCACGATTGAATCCGCGATTTTATCGCCGATTTCCGGTATTTCAATCAGCTGTTCTTTCGTCGCTTTTAATACTTCGTCCATCGAACCGTATTCTTCTGCAATCAGTCTTGAAGCTTTTGAGCCGAGAAAACGCACGCCGAGACCAAACAGCAGCTTGCTCAGCGGCGCTGTTTTCGATGCTTCAATTGCGTTCAGCAGATTGGTTACTTTTTTATCTCCCATGCGTTCCAAATCGATTAAATCATCATACTGAAGCTTGTACAAATCAGAAACATCTGTAATTAATCCCGCATCAAACAGCTGGCGCACTACTTTCTCGCCGAGCCCGTCAATATTCATGGCGCCGCGGGAAACGAAGTGGATGATACCTTCTGTGAGCTGTGCCGGGCACGCCGGATTAATACAGCGAATTGCTACTTCATCTTCCAAATGCACTGTGTCGTGACCGCATGACGGGCAAGTTGTCGGTGCTTCGTACACTGCCTGATCCGTGCGTTCTTCTTTTAAAGATTTAACCACTTCCGGAATAATATCCCCTGCTTTTCGAATAACAACCTTGTCACCGATGCGGATATCCCGTTCTTCTATCAGTTCATGGTTATGCAGTGATGCACGTCCGACTGTCGTACCTGCTACTTTTACCGGTTCCAGTATCGCTGTCGGTGTAATAACACCGGTACGTCCCACTGTCAGCTCAATATCGAGTATTTCCGTCACCACTTCCTCCGCCGGAAATTTATACGCAATTGCCCAGCGTGGTGATTTCACTGTATAGCCAAGCTCTTCCTGAGTAGAGAGATTATTTACTTTAATGACGATACCGTCTATCTCATAAGCGAGTTCCGAGCGGTGCGTCGTCCAGTAATCGACATACTCAATGACTTTATCAATACTTGTCATCAGTCTGCGCTCTTTATTCGTTTTAAAACCCAGTTCATCGAGTTTGTCGAGAGCGCCGCTTTGGCTTTCGGCATCGAGTGCTTCCGGAGATGTAACACTATATAAGAAAACCGATAAATTACGTGCTGCCGCAAGCTTCGGATCCAGCTGTCTCAAAGAGCCTGCCGCTGCATTTCGCGGGTTCTGGAATTCCTGCTTTCCTTCTTCAGCTCTCTTTTCGTTCAGATTTATAAATGAGCGTTTCGGCATATAGGCCTCGCCGCGCACTTCAAAAGTTAAATCCGAATCCACAGTCAGCGGGATTGCATGAATTGTCCGCAGATTTTCTGTAATATTTTCTCCGACCGTTCCGTCGCCGCGGGTGGCGCCGCGGGTGAAGCGTCCTTCTTCATAAGTCAGCGACACTGCGAGCCCGTCGATTTTAAGTTCACACATATATGTAACCTCGCCGGCGTTATTTCTGACACGCTGGTCAAATGCTCTTAAGTCTTCCTCATTAAAGGCATTTCCGAGACTCAGCATCGGCGAGCTGTGTTCAACCTTTTCAAAACCGCTCAGTATTTCACCGCCGACTCTGACTGTCGGCGATGTGTCTGTTTTGTATTCCGGATACTTTCCTTCCAGTTCGATCAGTTCATGGAGCAGCTTGTCGTACTCCGAATCCGGAATCGACGGATTGTCTTCGACATGGTATTCGTAATTATAGCGCGTGAGCAGCTTTTGTAATTCGCGAATTCTTTCTTTCATTTATATCAGTCCTTTTTTTCAAGCGGTGCATAGTTGGCAAGCAATCTTTTCGGTCCTGCAGTTTTAAAGACAATATCGAGTTCCGTATTGTCCCCTTCTCCTTTAACCTGGGAAACAATACCTTCTCCGAAGGCTTTGTGGGAAACCTTATCACCAACATTAAAATTAGTGCCTGTATTTGTGTTTATAATACGCGAGCGTTTTTTCGGTCCGCGTGAAAAAGATGAACCTTCGCTGCTGCTGCCTGGCATACTGTTTGAAAAGACGCTTGACGATTCCAGCAGTTCTTCCGGTATTTCACTCAGGAAGCGGCTCATCATATTACTCTCGGTCTTACCGTAAAGCATGCGCGATTCCGCACGCGACAAGATTAAATGCTCCATTGCGCGCGTCAGGGCCACGTACATCAATCGTCTTTCCTCTTCCAGTTCCTGATCATCGAACTGCACGCGGCGCGATGGGAAGATGCCTTCTTCGAGACCGACGATAAAGATCACTTTAAACTCAAGTCCTTTTGAGGCATGCATTGTCATCATTGTTACACCGGCGGTATCATCCATGCCGTCCTGATCGGATACAAGGGCCATATCACTCAGGAAGTTAAATAAATTATCATCCGCAACAGGATTGTCATTATCGAATTCTTTTGTTACTGTCTTGAATTCCTCGAGGTTTTCAAGCCGGCTTCTGGCCTCCAGTGTTTTATCGGAACTCAGCATATCATGGTAGCCTGTATCAGCCAGCACTTCATCAACGAGTTCCGTCATTGTCAGATACTTCGATTTTTCTTTTAAATTATCCAGCACCTGAAGGAGTGACATCAATTTCCCTACAGTTTTCGCCGGAATACCCAGGAAGTCCGCATCGCGGATGGCATCGTATATGCTTGAATTTAATTGTTCTGCATGGGCCCGAAGCTTATCGATTGTCTTCGTGCCGATTCCTCTTTTTGGAACGTTGATAATACGCTGGAAGCTTATATCGTCAAAAGGATTCTGAATGACTTTTAAGTAGCTCATCAGGTCTTTAATTTCCATTCTGCTGTAGAACTTCGTTCCGCCGACCATTTTATACGGAATACTCGATTTGACAAAAGCATCCTCAACCGCACGCGACTGGGCATTCGCACGGTACAGTACAGCCATCTCGCCGTAAGAATACTTTTCAGAAAGCTCTTGCACTTTCTGGACGACCCGCTGCCCTTCCTCACGTTCACTGAACGATACATTCACATCAATTTTTACGCCGTCACCTTTATTGCTTCGCAGGTTTTTCGGTTTGCGCTCTGTGTTGTTATCGATCACGGCGTTCGCCGCATCCAGTATCGTTTTCGTCGAACGATAGTTTTCTTCCAATTTGATAACTTTTGCTTCCGGATAATCTTCTTCAAAATTTAATATATTCTGGATGTCCGCGCCGCGGAATTTATAAATCGACTGGTCCGAGTCGCCGACGACGCAGATGTTCCGGTATTTAGCAGCCAGCATCTGGACAAGCTGATACTGAGCGTGGTTTGTATCCTGATACTCGTCCACGTGAACATACTGAAAACGTGTCTGATAATAATTCAGCACGTTCGGCTCCTTGTGAAACAGTTCAATTGTGAGCATAATTAAATCATCAAAATCGAGAGAACTGTTACGGTAAAGAATTTCCTGATAATCTTTGTAAATCTCACTGTAAAGCTCATCCTGAAAACCGCCTGCTTCTGAAATAGCCTGTTCCGGTTTGATGAGCTGATTTTTATAGTTTGAAATAACTGAGAGAATGCTTCTCGGATTATGCTGCTTTGTATCCAGGTTGCGCGTTTTTAAAATATCTCTGACGACCGACTGCTGATCGAGCGGATCCAGAATAGAAAAACTCGTGTCATAGCCGAGATAGCTGATATCACGCCTTAATATCCGTACACACATTGCGTGGAATGTAGAAATCCACATCTTTGATGCATCTTCTTCAATTAATTTATCGACACGTTCGCGCATTTCTTTAGCGGCTTTGTTCGTAAATGTAATTGCCAGTATATTGTAGGAAGGCACCTGCTTTTCATCGAGCAGATAAGCAACCCGGTGAGTCAGCACGCGCGTTTTACCGCTTCCCGCACCTGCCATAATTAAGAGCGGGCCTTCCGTCGTTTTAATTGCTTCCAGTTGTTCTTTATTCATCGTAGATAAATCCATTATAAAAACTCCAGTTTATTAAATGATAGTTTCTAATGCTTGCCGAGCATCGTCGTAAATAATATTGCCGACAACCATTATATCGCTGACGCTGTCCATCTCTGTCGCCGTATCTTTTGAGACGATGCCGCCGCCGTAAACGATGCTTGCGTTTTCCGCTGCTTCATACGCTTCTTTAACCAGCTCCCGGTCGCCGAAGACGCCGCTGTACTCTATATATATGTAATCCATTTTGTATAACTTATCGAGCATATGAATCATCGCGATAAATTCTTCGTCATTCACAGTATGGCAGTTTGCATGTTTAAACGCTTTGCAGTCCTCGTTCATTATAATATAAGGCAGGAGTGAAATACTGTCGTAATCGATAAAGTCATGATACTCCATCAGTGCACGCACCAGCATGCCGTGTGTAAAAGTGACATCATCCGTATTAATTACCGTCGGCACAAAATAATGATCAAAACCCGGAACAGCAGCATCGGGATGAGGGATTTCAAGTGCTGCAGGAACGTTATAGTTTCTTATGCGCCTGAGCAGCTCTGAAACATTTTTTTCAGTGACGTTATCAGTACCGCTGACCAGCAGCAGATCCGTGCCGGAGTTCACAATTTTTTCGAGTGTGCTGCCGCTGATTTCTTTAGCCGGATCCAGTTTAAATATATGCTTTGCATGTCGCGTCATAAGACCATATCCTTTATAAAATTCATAAGATGATTATATCATTTTTAACCTCCAAAAAACATTAAAGGAGGAGGATGGAAGTATAAGCTTTAAAAGATAATTTTAAAGTGAATATAAAGAAACCCGTACGCCGGCTCTCCCTCGGAAAGCTTGCATACGGGCTGATATGTTATTTAAACCAGATCGAAGTATTCTTCAAGTGTCAGGCCGCTTTCATATATAGCGGGCGCTTTATCTCCGACATACCTTAAGTGCCACGGCTCGTACATATAACCGGTAATATCTTCTTTGCCTTTCATGTAACGGATAATAAAGCCGTATTCATGTGCCACATCTTTCAGCCACTGAAATTCGGGCGTATATTCAAAAGACGTCTGGAGCAGCACTGCACTGTCATAAGAACCGACATCGATAGCAAGTCCTGTCTGGTGCTCGGAATGTCCCGGTTCTGCGCTGTACTGGTCTGCTGCTTCTTTGCCGTCCCGCGCCACATAGCTGTTATACAATTCTGCCTGGTAGTCGTAGCTTCTAAAACCGCTTACCAGTTCAAAATAAAGTCCTTCTGCCTCGGCATCTTCAAACATTTGCGTGTAAGCCTCAATTACTTCAGGCTGCATTTCAGGATTGTAATCCTCAGGCAGCGGTATTTCCTTGTTTACTATTAACACGCCGTCTGCGTAAGTCACACCGTCGACGACTTCAATGTTAACCGGAATGTCCAGATTGGTGAAGGTCAGCGGTTCATAGGCTTTCGTATATCCCGCCGCTTCGATTTCCTCCGGTGCGCCGCTGCTGCATGCTGTCAGCAAAAATGCCATGAGTACTGTGATTAATAATCTTGATACTTTCATCTTATTCCAAACCTGCACGTTTAAATATAGTATCGACACGGCTCAGATGGTGGTTTTCATTAAAGCACTCATCCAGCTCTTCTGCCGTCAGCACTTCCTGAATACGCTCATCTTTTCCAGCAAGCTCTCTCAGAGGTACTTTAGTTTCCCATGATTCCATGGCTTTCGGCTGAACTAAGTCGTAAGCTTCTTCGCGTGACAGTCCCTTGTCAATTAACGTCAGCATAATCTGCTGAGAGTATACAAGACCGAAAGTTTTGTCGATGTTGGCCTTCATATTTTCAGGGAACACCGTCAGGTTTTTCATAATTCTGCCAAAGCGGTTCAGCATGTAATTCAATGCAATCGTTACGTCCGGCAGCATAATTCTTTCTGCAGATGAATGCGAAATATCACGTTCATGCCACAGAGGTACATTTTCGTAGGCAGTTGAAATATAGCCGCGGATGACGCGGGCAATTCCCGTCACATTTTCACTGCCAATCGGGTTGCGTTTATGAGGCATGGCACTTGACCCTTTTTGGCCTTTCGCAAATGCTTCTTCCACCTCGCGTGTTTCTGTTTTCTGCAAGTGTCTCACTTCTACAGCAAACTTCTCAACTGATGTTGCAATCAGTGCCAGCACCGCTATGTAGTGAGCATGACGATCGCGCTGCAGCGTCTGAGTCGATACCGGTGCAGGCGTCAGGCCGAGGTGTTTACAAACGTATCCTTCAACTTCCGGCGGAATGTTGGCAAAGGTGCCGACCGCGCCGCTCATTTTACCGACTTCAATTTCTTCGCGGACATCTTTAAAACGTTTCAGATTCCGCACCATTTCCTGATGCCACAGAGCCATCTTAATACCGAAAGATGTCGGTTCTGCATGCACGCCGTGCGTGCGTCCCATCATGAGTGTATGTTTATGTTCGCGCGCCTTATCAGCTAATATCTCGATAAAGTTATTTAAATCCTGCTCAATAATTTCGTTTGCCTGTTTCAATATGTAGCTCTGGGCAGTGTCGACAACGTCAGTAGACGTCAGACCGTAGTGAACCCATTTCTTTTCTTCTCCTAAAGTTTCCGAAATCTGGCGGGTAAACGCCACAACATCGTGACGCGTTTCCGCTTCGATTTCTTTAATGCGGTCCACATCAATACGGGCATTGGGACGGATGTTTTTAACTTCATCCTTTGGAATGACACCGAGCTCCGCCCATGCTTCTGATGCAAGAATTTCAACTTCCAGCCACGCATCAAATCTGTTTTTTTCTGTCCAAATCTTCGTCATTTCTTCTCTTGAATATCTGCTTATCATTTTGGCTCATCCTCATTCATTAATTTGCCTTCAAACATAATCTCCTGATGCGAGACGGTAATCTCGCCGTTTTCTTCTTTGAAAACGGGCTGTTCGAATCTTCTTACCGGCTGGTAGCCTTCGGCTTTCATCGCCGCCAGCACATCCGTAAGCGACCCGTCTTTTTCTACTTTAAATTTCTTTTTTTTCGGTTTTTTGTGCTGTGTCATGAACCTCACCCTGCTCCTGTGCTTCATATACTTCTTCAAGTACTTCTTCAACATTTTCCGGCTGGTAATTGCTCATCTTGCGTCTGCTGAGCCCTTTTGTCCAGAAGCCGCCGTGAATATTTTTCGGTTCGTGCGAAATGATAAACGCCCTGTCATCGAGCTCTATAATTGTTTCGATCAGTTTCCGTTCATATTTTCTCGGAGTTAAAATCTGCATTACCGTACGCTGGCCGTCACGCCCGTACTGATGACTGTGCGTTACTCCGTAGCCTAAATTGCGCAGGTCGTTCGGCAGATCGATGTCTTTTTTCGCCGCAGTCACATTAACTACAGTGTAGCCGAGCGCCAGCTTTTCTTCGATTTTCGTGCCGACCAGTATCCCGACACCAAATCCGAGCGCGTAAGCGACAATATTCTGAGGACGATCCAGGTTGTCGAGCACCAGCCCGAGGCCGATGACGTAAACAAATGTTTCCAAAATACTGAAGGCAGCCGCGACGAAGCGGTAACCTTTCAAGGTCATTATGGTCCGCATCGTTAAAAATGTAACGTAGATAATATTAATTACGAATATAACTAATATCATCAGCATGGGATTATCTGAAATTGCCTGAAGCATAATTTAATCTATCCTTCTTTCTTTTTTAAACTGGTAAATTATAGCGATTATAAGGTAAATCGCGTTTGTGCTGTGACTGGTAATATAAGGTTTTAATTCTGTCATATGCTTCATCAGGCACTGTTTTTCCTTCTAAGAAATCATCGATATGATCATAGGTCACGCCTAGTGCTTCTTCATCGCTTAAGAGCGGTTTATCATCTTCGAGATCTGCTGTCGGAATTTTTTCGTACAGATGAGCTGCTGCGCCAAGATATTTCAGAATGTCGCGTCCCTGGCGTTTGTTGAGGCCGGTCAGCGGCGCAAGATCAGCTGCGCCGTCGCCGTGTTTCGTGTAAAATCCTGTCAGTGCCTCCGCCGCATGATCAGTTCCGAGCACCACACCGCCGGTATGGGCTGCGATAGCGTACTGCACTTTCATGCGCTCACGGGCCTTCTCGTTTCCTTCCACAAAATCGCTCAATTCGTAGCCGCTGTCGGCCAGCGCCTTAACACCTGCATCAACAGCTTCTTTAATATTGACTGTTGTTTCAACACTCGGGCTGATAAATTCCATCGCATCGCGCGCATCATCTTCATCGCGCTGTTCACCGTAAGGCAGGCGCACTCCGTAAAATTTAATACTGTGCCCATCTTCGTTCAACTCATCAGTCGCCAGCTGTGCAATTTTGCCGAGCAGGGTAGAATCCTGACCGCCTGATATACCGAGTACAAAACTTTTTATAAAACTGTATTTTTTAACGTAGTCTTTTAAAAAATTAATTATTTCGCGGGTTTCCGCTGCCGGGTCGATCTCCGGTTTAACGTGCAGTTCCTCTATTATGTGCTGCTGCAGTTTATCCATAGCAAATCACTCCAATATATTATTTGAAAGTTCTTCTATGAGATTATTTTTGACATTCCATAATTCAGCCGATAAATCCACCGGATATTCCTGCGGGTTTAAGAAACGTTTCGTTTCTTCCCAAATTGTATCGAGGCTCTGCCGGCAGTTTTCCTGCATTTCATCGACAGACGGAGAAGTGTAAACAACCTTGCCGTCGATAAAAATATCCTGAAGCAGTTCAACAGGCTCAAACGATTTAACCAATTTCCGTTTCATCGTATGCACCGGGTGGAACATTAACAGCGGCTCCTCAGGATTAAGGACTTCATCGTGAAGTGCAATATAATCTCCTTCTGACATTCCTGTTTCCTTATTGATGATACGGTAAACTTTCTTCTTGCCGGGTGTCGTCGTTTTTTCGACATTGCCGGAAATTTTTATCCGGTTCTGCCACTCGCCCGCTTCATCCTGAATCGCTGCAAGTTTGTAGACCGCGCCGAGTGCCGGATTATCATAAGCTGTAATCAGTTTTGTACCGATTCCCCAGCCGTCGACTCTCGCACCCTGTGACATTAAGGATAAAATTGTCACTTCGTCGAGGTCGTTCGAAACGATGATCTGCACATCTGTATAGCCCGCATCGTCGAGCATCTTGCGAGCCTGTTTCGTTAAATATGCAATATCGCCGGAGTCAATTCTGATTCCTTTAAAGTTAATTCTGCTGCCGAACTCATCTGCCACTTTAATAGCAGTCGGTATGCCTGATTTCAGTGTGTCGAAGGTGTCTACTAAAAATACACAATCAGTATGTGTTTCTGCATATGCTTTAAAGGCATCGTAATCATTTCCGTATGCCTGCACCATTGCGTGAGCATGTGTCCCGCTCGGTTTCAAGCCGAATAATTTCGCTGCCCGGACATTACTCGTTCCATCAAACCCGCCGATAACAGCGGCGCGTGCTCCCCATAAAGCGGCATCGAATTCGTGAGCGCGGCGCGTGCCGAATTCCATTAAATTGTCGTCCGGTACAAGCTGTCTGATCCGGCTTGCTTTTGTTGCAATCAGCGTCTGAAAGTTAACGATATTAAGCAGCGCTGTTTCAATCAGCTGAGCTTCAACAAGTGTCGCTTCAACCTGCACGAGAGGTTCATTATTAAATACAGTCTCCCCTTCAGCCATTGAGCGGAGCGTTCCCGTGAAACGTACTGTTTTTAAATAATTTAAAAATTCATCACTGTAACCGAGCGTACTTAAATATTCGATGTCGCTGTCTGAAAAGTGCAAGTGCTGCAGATAATCGATAATATGTGTTAAGCCGGCAAATACCGCATAGCCGTTTTCAAAAGGCATCTTTCGGAAATACACGTCGAAAATTGTCTGACGTTCATGTATACCCTGTTCAAAATACGTTTTTGCCATGTTGATCTGATATAAATCCGTGTGCAGCATGAAGCTGTCATCCTGATACTGATACATACATCCATCTCCTGTGCATTTAACAATTATATTTGCTTTAATTTTATCATATAAACTTATTGTATGAGCGCTTTGAATGCACTATTATATACTGACTTTAAAAACTAAGATATAGATAGATAAAAGCAGTAATGTTAAAATGTAATCATATATATTTTTAATACAAAGAAAAAGGAGACAGACAGTAATGACACAAAAAATATTCGGTCACCAAAATCCTGATACAGATACAATCACATCAGCACTTGTAGCTGCTGACATTGAAACTCAGCTCGGCAACGATGCAGCACCGTACCGCTTGGGTGAAATAAGCAGTGAAACTGCATACGCACTAGAACACTTCGGTGTGGAAGCGCCTGCTTTATTAAATGAAGTCGGTGCAGGCGAAGAAGTTATTTTAGTCGACCACAATGAAAAACAGCAGTCCGCCCCCGGCATTGAAAACGCAACGGTGACAAAAGTATACGACCACCACAGAATCGCAAACTTTGAAACAGAAGGCCCGCTTTACTACCGAGCTGAGCCGGTCGGCTGTACAGCGACAATTCTGAACAAAGTTTACAAAGAAAATAGCTTAACAATCTCGAAAGAATCAGCAGGCTTAATGCTGTCTGCAATTATTTCGGATACGCTTCTGTTCAAATCACCGACAACGACAGAAGAAGACATCGACGCAGCATCTGAACTTAAAGACATTGCGGGCGTTGATTTGGAAGAATACGGCCTTGAAATGCTGAAAGCCGGTGCATCAACTTCCGATAAAACAGCCCGTCAGTTAATTACAGGCGATGCGAAAACATTCGACATCGGTGAAAAGAGTGTGCGAATTGCGCAGGTTAACGTCGTTGACGTAGACGAAGTATTCTCACGCCGCGAAGAACTCGAAATCGCCATTAACGAAGAAATCGAACGCGATGGCTACGACCTGTTCACGCTCATCGTGACAGACATTTTGAACTCCAACTCAAAAGTACTTGCCTTAGGCCCTGAATTCTCTTCGGTCGAACGCGCATTTGATGTTGCACTGGATCAAAATACAGCAGTCCTGGAAGGCGTTGTCTCACGCAAAAAACAAGTCGTGCCTAACATTACAAAAGCATTATCTGATTTATAATAATAAATGGATGAATGAAACCCGCCCTGGTGGCGGGTTTTTTGTATATTTGGGGAGGGGTGGTGCTAGTAAACGTCGTCGTCTCTTCAAACGACAACATCCAGACTCGGGTAAACGTCGTCGTCTCCTCAAACGACAACATCCAGACTCGGGTAAACGTCGTCGTCCCTTCAAACGACAACACTTAGACACTACAATATAAAAATCATTCTCTATAATTCTTATATTTCGAAGTATAGTCAAGGTATTTCATTGCCTCGTTAAAATCGTGATATTTAAAAGTATACTCTGTACTTTTTCCTTTCCTGTTTTTATAGCAATACTTCGCAAATGCTCTCCTAACGACTTCTGGATGTAAATCATCACCAATTAATGTCATCAATCTTTTTTTCGTCATACTTTCTCCATAAAACAAATATTTATAATCACTCATTACACGGAGCATATGAGTTTCATTCGACTCTTTTGCGCCGCAGCTTCCACACTGACGATGGTAACGAGCTTTCAAAAGATTAAATTCTCCACATTTTCCGCAGTACAGCCCTTTACGTAGTCTGTCTATATCAGTCTGCGTTTTAAAATACATATTTTCACCGATGCTGTTCTCGATTAGCTTTACAATTGCTTCTGCCCTTGCACCAATATTTCCATACCGGAAACTGCGGAAATATTTTTTCAAGTTGGAACGCACCACAATTTTCCCCCATACCTTATCGTCATCCGTTGTCATTCTGAAGTCATCATTCGGAAAAACAACTTTTCCGCTTACATCAAATGCCGGTCCTCTGCCTTCACTAAGTTTCAACAGTCTATTTACCGCTCGGGTTACCTGCGTAATTCCGTCATCCGATAATCGACGTGAACCGTTGAACCACTGTCCCTTCTCATACCGGTAGTCACCAGAATAATTTTTAATTTCATTCACAACTGCACCGCTGTCACCGACTATAATACTGTCGTACTGTGTTAGGGAGTTCTCTATTTTCAGATAAACATCTCTAAAAATATATACCTGTTCATGTCCAATAGAGTTAAATATTTCATCATATAAAGTTTCTCCTTCATAACCCCGTTCAGCCATTTTCATCTTAATCTTTTCCTCCGCCCCCAAAGCCATCCTCCTGTTCAATGTCCGGTAATGCAAAAGAACCGGCGGTGTGTTTCTGCTGTTTAAATACATATAATTTCCTCCTTTTAAAAAAAGATCCTTCTACCCTATATATAGGCGAAAAAGCCGTTTTTCTTTTAAAAAAGTTACTTAAACACAAAAATAGCAAAACTGGTTTACTTTTTACACAAACATGCCTACTTTTGACATTTTATCCCAACGAAAAAAACCTCTTAAACTGAAGTCTCCCAAACATTTTCGACAACAAAAAAACCGGAACCTTCCCGGCCCCGGTGTCTCCCACAAATCTATTCAAATATTCTCATCAGCACACTCGTTTTGCCTTCCTTCAGATACTCTTTAGAACATTCATCTCTGATGTCATATTCCAGTTCATGCAGCGCGTTGCCGAATGACATTTCATCTATCCAGTTTGTCAGATCGGCCTGATCGTAACACGATGGAGCGACAATTTCCTTATTCGTATGATCGACAATAACGCGTGTTGTGCCGCTTGTTTTATCTGCTAACGGGAGCAGCAGTACAGCAAGTACAATTACTGTAATAATCCCCCATACTATTTTCTTTCTCATCTGGTTTCCTCACTTACTTTTTATATCCTCTTTAACTTACCATAAATCTGCAGCTTGAAAAATCGAACGTATGTTCGTATAATAAAAACTAAGAGTCAGGAAAGAAGGGATTTGTTATGAAGTTCCGCAGCTATCCTTCTGAAAATTCACAAGGTGATATACCCGAGGGGCGCGGTATGGTTAAGTGGGCGCCGTTTGCAACTATGCCCGAACAGTTTGAAAATGTCGGCAGACTGATGGACAGCCAGTCGAAAATCAAACGTCCTGTATTGTCGGATGACCGGCTGGATGAGATTGAACACATTCTGAAATATGCAGTGAAAGAAAGGCTGCCGGTAAGAGTCGACTACTATTACGACGGAGGCCGCTTCAGTATTTCTCTTCATATTATAAAAATAGACCAATGGAGCATGATGCTCATTGGTCAAATTTACGATACTGAAGACTTCATTTTCGTGCCGTTTATCGATATATTGGATATATTTATATTACCCGCGGGCTAATCTTATTTTTCTAAGAATAATACCGGCTCTTTCTGATGTTCTGTTGCTTTCACAAGATGATATGCGAGGACTGTCGTTGTAATGGCACCAATTCCCCCCGGTACCGGTGTAATGAATGAGGCTTTGTCTTTTACAGCTTCATAGTTTACATCTCCGACCATCTTGCCATCTTCTGTAAAGTTAATACCGACATCGATAACGATGGCGCCGTCTTTAACGTGCTCCTCATCAATCAGGTTAATTGCACCGGCCGCGCTGACAATCACATCAGCATTTTTACATTTTTCAACAAGATTGTCAGTGTAAAGGTTGCAGGTTGTTACCGTTGCTTCCCTGTTCATCATTAATAATGATAAAGGTTTTCCGACCACTGCGCTTGCACCAACAACTGTAACGTTCTTGCCTTTTAAATCAACTTCATAATAATCGAGCATATTCATAACTGCTGCTGGTGTACACGGTTCCAGGCGATCCGGATCGTTTGTCAGTACTTTGCCGAGATTTGATGCTTTCATACCGTCGATATCTTTAAACGAGTTCATAATTTCAGCAACGCGTTTCATAGGAATATGTTTTGGCAGCGGCTGCAGCAGCAGAATACCGTGAATTGCGTAGTCTTCATTTATTTCTCTGAATTTAGTTAAAAATACTTTTGTCGAAACATCTTCCGGAAAATGGTACTGGGCTGTTTCCATCCCAAGTTTCTCAAAACGTTTTACCGCAGCATTCTCATAGGAAATTGAATCTGATAAGTCTCCGATTCTGACAAATGCAACTTTAGGTTTAATACCGTGTTCTTCAGAAACTTCCAGTGCCTGTTTAATTTCCTCAGATAAGTGTGCTGCTACTTTTTTTCCGTCCATAATTACTGTCATTAAAAGCACTCCCCTTACTTTTTCTGGTTAATTACCCATCGATAATTGTACCATATTTAAAACAAATATAAAAAAAAGCTATCATCCAAAGATGATAGCTATAAGAAATTATTTAGTTTCACGGTGAAGTGTGTACTTGTTCAATCTAGGGCAGAATTTCATCATTTCGATACGCTCTGGATTGTTTCTTTTGTTTTTCTTAGTGCTGTAGTTGCGGTCTCCGCATTCTGTACAAGCTAATGTAACGATTACTCTCATTTCTGTCGCCTCCTTCATTAAGTTAAATCGATATTAAATGATAATATACTCGAATCAACTGGCCAGTTGATCATCCACGCACATAGATGATTGGTATATACTTTTGTAAATCACCTTATCTATTTTACTAGCAGACCGGAAAAATTTCAAGTCTTTCTTATTCTAAAATATACAGTTGCATATCTTCTTATATTCCTATATAATTTTAAATCGTAATGATTACGATAAAAAGAGGTTTTCCTATGAAGAAATTATTTCCTGCTTTACTTTTATTATTAATACTTGCCGCCTGCAGCAATGACCAGACGAATGAAGAAGATGGCGAATTAACTATATATACAACAGTATTTCCGCTGACGAGCTTCGTCGAGCAGATTGCAGGCGACACCGTAAACGTAAAATCCATCTACCCGCCGGGCGCCGATATGCATTCATATGAACCGACACAAAAAGATATGATGTCCTATTCCGATGGCGATTTATTTATAACAACATCAAATGATCTCGATCCGGTCGCAGCGAGTATCGCAGAAACGATCAGCGGCGATACCGAAATCATTGAGGCAGCAGCTGATATTGACACAGAAGCTTTCCTTGAAAGCCACCATGAGCATGAACACGATCATGAAGAAGACTCGCATGACCACAGTCATGGCAGTCTGGACCCTCACCTCTGGCTCAGTCCGAAACTCGCAGCAGAAATGGCGGAAGCTGTAAAGATTGCCTTGGCTGAACATAATCCTGAATCCGCAGATATGTATGAGGAGAACTTTGAAGTTCTGAAAAATGATATCGAAGAAATAGATCAGGAACTGACAGCAATTACAGAAAACCCTGTTAATACAGACGTTTATATTTCGCATGAATCAATCGGCTATCTCGCCCATCAGTACGGTTTTCATCAGGTCGGTATCAGTGGTCTTAATAATCAAGAGCCGTCACAGCAGGAACTTGCTGAAATTATTGAGAACATCAAAGCTGAGAATATCCCCTATATCCTTTACGAACCGAACGTGGTATCGAGCGTCACAGATGTCATCCGCAGTGAGACAAATACAGAACCGCTCTATTTTAACAATTTAGAGTCACTGACATCTGAAGACCCTTCCGATGCGACATACCAGTCGATGATGAAAAAAAATATCGAAACACTCGATAAAGCACTCAACAGCAAATAAAAAATCTCCTGAGAAACTCTTCTCAGGAGATTTTTTTAACATTTACTCTTTGCCGCGGTATAAATCGTGTTTAATATTCTCTGTAAACTCGCGGATTTCGTCTACATCTTTTTTAAGTATAAATGCCAGTACAACTGCTGCCACAGCAGTTAACGCAAATAAGATTACAAAAGCTTTAAATAACACGCCTAATAAACTCTTAATAAGTTCCATAGCAATCCCCCCTTAATTAACACTTTCCTACTCTATTCCCACTTTTTTGTTTTATAATCTCAATTGCAGGAATATCTGCAGGCGCCCAGTCCAGCTTTTCAATTTCCAAAGGATTTACCCATTTCATCTGAACATGTTCCAGCAGACGGATTTTCCCTGCAAGTATTTTGGCATAGTATGTCGTCAGTTCGACAATGCCAAAATCGTATTCATATACTGTCGTCGTAATCTTTTCCCCAATACTGATATCGAGTGTCATTTCTTCGACCAGTTCGCGTTTTAATGCATCTGCCGGTGTTTCCCCGTCCTCGATTTTCCCGCCGGGAAATTCCCATTTAAAAGCTAAGTTTTTTCCTTCAGGCCGCTGTGCACATAAGATAGAGTTATTTTCATCTTCTATTACTGCACCAACAACTCTTATATATTTTTTCGTCATAATAAAACCTCCGGATGCTTACTTTCTTTCGAGCATCTTAATAATTTCATCTTCAGATAATTGAGCCAGATTATTTTTATAGTTCCCTGCTGCCATCGTCTGGCGGGCAATTTCCGGAATATGTTTACGGTCGATACCAAGTTCTTCAAACGTCATGCGAAGACCCAGGCGTTCCTTCAATGCATTTAATTCATCGGATAATTCTTCAGTATTTTTAAAGCCCAGCTGAATGCTTATTTTATCAATTCTGGAATCGGCTTTTGCATTGTGCAGAATCCACTGATCGAGGCTGAAAGCGCACGCTTCAGCATGCGGAATGCCGAACTCCGAAGTTAAATAGTAGCTCATCGCATGGGAACCGCTCGTTGCAGTCTGGCTGAAACCAATACCCGCAGTAGTGCTCGCAAGCGCCATATTGGACCGTGCTTCGGCATTTGCTCCCTCGCGCCAGGCGGTCTCGAGATTATCAAAGGCAAGTCTCAGCGCAGTAACTGCGAGTCCGTCGGAAATCGGATTATTGTTTACCGCACCGATTGAATCGAGCGCATGGCAGATAACATCAATACCTGAAATTGCCGTGACAGACGGCGGACACGTATATGTAAGCTCCGGGTCTACGAGCGCAACTTTAGGATACAGCACTTTGCCGCTGATAGATGTCTTGATACCTTTTTCTTTATCGCTGATTACGCTGAACGGTGTCACTTCTGACGCTGAACCGCTCGTTGACGGCAGTGCAATCACCGGCAGTGCCTCAGTGATATTTCTATCCTGGATAATTGTTCTTGCATCCACGTTTTTAACAATTGCTGCAGCTGCTGCTTTCACGGCGTCCATCGTTGAACCTCCGCCTGCTGCAATCAGCGCTTCAGCACCGTGTTCGTTAGCAGCATTGATAATATCATCTACGTTGCCGACCGTCGGATTTTCTTCGATATCGGAAATGACCGCTTTAATTTGACCCGGCAGGAGTGATTCGAGCAATTCAGCAATACCGTTTTTCACCTGCGAGTTTGATGCAGCTACAACGTACGACTGGTAGCTGTATTTCTCTAATACTGTATCTATTGTCTGCAGCACACCGGCACCGAAGTGCACCTCTGCAGGATTATTAAAAGTAAACATTTTATTTCCCCCTTGGTTTATCTTTTACATTGTACTCATATCGTTTAAAACGCACGGTCAGCGGCTGGAATAAGAGTAAATAGAGCAGAAACATTATAAAACTGATTAACAGAGACGGCACAATCGGCCAGCCCATAATCGGAATTAAGATAAAGATAAACAGCGCCACACTGAGTATCGCGATATAATCGTATATAATTGATAATGTAGACGGCTCAAGATATTCTTTGCACTTTGGACATTTAATGCGTGTCCGTGGTTTCAGGGCATAGCCGAGCAGTTTTTCCTTGTATGTCCATTGGTGTTTACAATACGGACACTCTCCCATGACATCACCTTACTTTATGTTTTCTTAGCGTAATTATAACAAAAAAGAAGAGCGCGTTCGCTCTTCTTATTCATCATCTTCAAATTCATAGTAATCTTTTAAAATATCTTTAATGCTGTTTTCTTCTTTAGACTGCACGAGTTTTATATTAGTTGTAACGTGGTCGCAGCCCTCGTTTGATAAATGAGCATTTATCTTTTTAACTAAGTTAAACAGTTCGTCGATGCTGCCTTCAACTGTCGTTTCCTGCGGCCCAACAAAATGCGTTAAACCGCTGCTTTCAATCAGTTCGATTGCACTTGTCGTATGCGAATACAGTTTAGCATCGCCCGGATGATACGGCAAAACCTGAATACTCATCAAATAGTTCATTTAAATCTCTCCTCAAAATCTTTTCTGTTACCATTATGATACTATACATTATAGAAAACAAACATTTAGAGGTGACCGTTATGTTTAAAATAAGCAAAGGTTTAAATATTATTTTAATTGTCATAGCACTCGGTATGATTTATTACTTTGCACAGGATTTTCTTAGTCCTTCATGGAACATTCCCTTAGTTATCCTGCTGCTGGTACTCGGTGCCGCATCGATTATTTCCATTATTAAAAAGGAAGAACCCGATGATTAATCCAGGTACGGTACAATGTCGACCTGGTCACTGTATGATGTCATATGCTCTTCCACATCACCGTACACATCATCCATCCCCATATCCGCCAGCGGATGAAGATAAAAATCTTCATACTCATTGCTGTCGACATAAGTCGGCATAAAGCGCACCGCGCCAACATCAGTTTCGCCGCCCGACTGTTCAACGCTCACTTCCAAAATTCCGCCGAGCCGTGTATTTAATGACTGCTGGGCACTGAAGAAATTCGACATTGAATATGCAATAACTGCTTCTGATCCGTCTTCTCTTTCATAATGTTCAATAGGCTGCAACGTGTGCGGGTGCGATCCGACAATAATATCAGCACCTGCATCTGCCATCGTGCGGTATTCAGGCACATGCTCTTCGCGCGGGAATTCATCGTATTCCACACCCTGATGGTAGCTGACAATCAGCACATCCACCTTCTCTCTTAATGCTTCAATATCCGATAGAATTCTCGGCATATCGATAATATTTACTAAATACTCCTGACCTTCCGGTACAGGAATGCCGTTTGTTCCATATGTATAGGCCAAGAAGCCGACATCTATGCCGTTTACATTAAAAATCCTGTCGCGGTTCATATCTTCTTCACTGATGTTTGCACCGACATAATCAATGCCGCGTTCAGTTAAGTTTTCAGCTGTAGCGAGTACTCCGTCAGTGCTGCGGTCAAGCGTATGGTTATTAGCAAAGTTTACAATATCCGCATCAAAGTAACTCAGCAGGTCCGCAACTTCTTCCGGCGCGTTAAACGTCGGGTAGCCGCTTAAACCGAGTTCTTCACCGCCGATAGGTGTCTCCTGATTCATAAACACCAGATCCTGCTGCTGCAGATAAGGCGCAACGCTCTCAACACGGGATGTAAAATCGTAGCCGTCCTGTGTCTCGACATCTTCATATAAATAGTCGTGAATCAAAATATCTCCCGTCGCAGCAAAAGTAAAAGAACTGTCCAGATACTGACTCAGATTCTCAAAAAGCGCTTCTTTATTTATGCTGTTAAATTCTTTAGTGCGGGCTTCCAGCGGCTCTTCATCAGAACCTCCAAATATGTTCAAAAATAATAATACCGATAAAATTTTTTTCATATTATTCCCTCCGTAAAGTATTTCCTGTTTTCGGTCAAATTAAAAATCTTCAAAACTAATCCGTTTCGGCCTCATTTACTTTATCAACAATATACTCTGTCTGCTTTCTGACAGATATTAAATCATTTGTAATATAATCATCACGGTTTAATAAAATAACGTGCGCTGCCGGAATGCCGAGCGCTTCAGAAAACTGCTGCTGCAGTGCTTCATCTGCTGTATTTTCCACGTTCACAAATATATAATCCGTTTCAAATGCATTGAAATTTTCCGGCTGTTTTACATCGAATAAATTTTCCTGCAAGTCGTTTTTCGCTGACTCATCCATTTGAAAACCGAGCACATCGTAAACAGCTTCTGTACCGTAGCTCATGTATTCATTATATAGAAGATAGCCGTCTTCATGTTCTACAGCCACAAGTGCCTGTTTATCATCGGCCTGTTCATTCAATTCACGTTTCAGCACCGTTGTCTCAGCTTCCCACTCATCACCAATTTTGTTCGCTTCGTCTTCTTTATTTAAAATGACCCCTAAATAATACAGCTGCGTCAAATATGCACGCGGACTGAAAGGACTCATAATCCCCGACGAATAAGTAATCCTGATCGACGGAGCGATTTTCTGATATTCCTCAAAGTATTCATCCGGCGAGTATGTAACAATTAAATCCGGTTTAATTTCTTTAAGGGACTCCAAATCTCCAGGTTCAAGATAAGTCACTTCTGTGCCGAAGGCATCTTCTACAGTGCCGTTATTTTCCAAGCCTTCATTGATACCGCTTACATCAAAACCTAAAAGAGCGGCATTGCCGGGATCAATTGTACGGAACAGCACAATGCTTTCAGGGTTTGCCGGAATATCAATTTCATTCGTATCCTCGGTTGTAATCCGTCTTGTTTCTCCATCTTCTGATATATCAATTTCTCTAAAACTTGAACAGCCTGTCAGCAGCAGCACTGCTGTCAAAAGCATCATAATTTTTATTTTCATCTCGTCACCTTCACTATTGATACCGTCATTATACACATAAAAAAAGCCGGGGGATACTGACGTGCTCCCCTTAAGTTGTACTTACTATTCAACTTAAGGGGAGTTTTTGTATGAAAAATAATAAACATAGTTTTGAATTTAAGTTAACAGTCGTAACAGATTATTTAAATGGCGAAGGTGGATT